>NZ_JBNKVP010000083.1:0-14227 GCF_050299255.1 Vibrio sp. | reverse complement strand
GGCACCTGATGGTTGAAATCGGGCGCCAGGTGAAAGTCATGCTCTGCCTGTTGCTGCAGTTTTCGAGTCACCGATTCCATCGGTAACAGTAAGCTCCACCGGACCAACCAGTAAGCCAGCAAGGCATAGCCAATGATTGATAACAGCAACAGAGCAGCCAGTGTCAGGTAAGGCGTATCCAGCTGCGCGTTGGCAATAGCACTGTGGCGGGAACTGCCAATAACCACATACAGATAGCCCATCACCGAATCGGCATCTTTGATCTCAGCCACCGAGAATACTTTCTGCTGCCCGCTGTCGCGCGGATCCTGTCCCATTATCGGCAGCGGCGCTCCTGCCAGAAATTGCCGGATTGGTTCCAGCTCAACCGCAGCCGCCAGCGATACCCCATCCGGCGCGGCATGGCTGGTAATATTGCCCTGCCGGTCGAGAAAGTAAATTTCAAAGTCGGGTCCGATTAGCATCAGGGTATGAAATATCGCTTTCAACGCCACCGGGTTATAATCAGTGCCGATCATCAGTGGATTGTCATCTCGCATGTGCTGCGCCAGGTCGCGATGCAGGCTCTGTTTGGTGACCATTTCGACCCGGTTTCGGTGCCAGTCATAGGTGGTCGCGATCAGTAGCGTCATAACGCCAAACCAGACACTGGTCAGCAGCAACAAGCGTGATTTAAAACTCATAATAACTCCGCGTTACCCTTCTGGCTGGAACTTATACCCCACGCCCCACACCGTCTGAATATAGTCATGGGCATGCTGGCTCTGTTGCAGTTTGCTCCGCAGGCGATTCACTGTGCTGCACACGGTGTGCTGATAACCGCTGTGGTCGGTGTGCCAAACATGCTGCAACAGCTCATCTTTGCTATAAACCCGGCCCGGTTTGCGGGCTAAAAAGTAGAGCAAAGTAAACTCATTTGCCGTCAGAACAACAGACTGTTGGCCGATTTGGACCTGATGTTGATTTGGCCAAATCGTTAGCTGACCACAACGCAGTGACGGCGATTCCATTTCAGTGTCGGTTGCTGGTCGGGTGACCTGCTGCTGGCTGACCCGGCGCAGAATATTGCGTACCCGCGCCTGAAACTCCAGCACGCTGAAAGGTTTGGTTATGTAGTCATCGACACCGGCTTCAAGTCCGTCGACTTTATCCAGCTCGCTGTCACGGGCGGTCAATATCAGCACCGGGGTCCAGTCCTGCCTGGCCCTGAGCCCACGACATAGTTCCAGCCCGTCGCCATCCGGCAGTCCTCTATCCAATACCAGCATTGAAAAGTGCCCGGCCTGGTACTGCTGTTGTGCATCCTGAAGATTGGTTACCCTGGTGACAGTATGTTCCTGAAATTTCAGATGCATCTGTATCAGAGCCGCCAGATCTTCATCATCTTCCACCAGCAAAATATTGGCCGCTGGTACAGTTTGCTCAGCTAACATGTTTGCCCCTCATTCCGATGGTCACTCGCTAAAGACCGGAACGAGGAGCAACAACTTTCAGTCAGGCTGAAAAGTTTACTTAACCCGGGTTATCGTCAGCATCGCGCCGGGGTTGTTAAACCTGTGGGTCGCGTTCAGTGCCGAACTGGCCAGGCCATCGTCGGCGCTAATCACCCCTGAATGAAACGATACCTGGTCAACATCATCGCGCGCGGCGTTAAACCCTTCCCCACCCGCAGCAGGTCCGGGAACCGTGGCGGCGGATTCATCATCCAGCTCAGTGCCTGCATCCCACACCGGCACCGGCATTTGCAGCGATTCACCGACTTTGAGCGACAGCAGCTCCACATTCGCAGAACCGACAAAGCCATCGTTGGTATTCACCAGCATGGACGCCAGCGAGAGATAACCGGATTTGTTGCGATTGATGGTCAGCTCCAGTAGATCCGACTGGCCCGGCAAAATCACACCATTGCCGGATAGTGCCAGCTCAATATCACGGTTGCTGTCCTGCATGGCGAGTAAGCCACTGTTGTCACCACCCTCTGCCAGTTGCTCCAGTTCCAGCGAAGCGCTGCTGCCAACAGCAAACAAATGGAAATCCTGATTATGGGTAATGACCGCCATCGGAGAGAGGGGTTGATTAGCCGTCAGGTTCTGTAACTGCACGGAGTAGCGGTACTGGTTACCGGTCATATTGTCGTCCGGACAACCAAACAGCGCGCCGATGGCCGCAGTAATAACAAGTATGCGAAATTTCATCATCGCCTCCTTAGTTAACCACAATCGTTATGGTGGCTACCGGGTTCAGCCAGCGATGGTTGGTGCTGTCGAGGTCACTGATTCCACCGCTGGCGTCCGTATCCCCCAGATTGCCCGGGTGAATATGAACCACGGGATTGGTCACGCTCATTTCTACTCCGCTACCGCCGCTGCCAAAGGTGATAAATGGTGGGTTGGGTATGCTGGCGGCCAGTTCATCGTTGGCTTCGGTGCCGGCATCATAGCCGTAAAGCGACATATGATAGGTACCGGGTTGGGAAGGAATGGCCCAGCTATCTAAGCCGACAAAGCCGTCGTTGGTTGGTAGCAGCATTGCCGCGAGCGATAAATAGCCCATAGCGCCGCTGTCGATGGAAAACTGACTGCTGGCACCAGGGTTAAGAATGCCACCGGCCGGGTTCTCTACCACCACACCGCCGGCATTACCGATGACGCTTGACAGCCCGGAAATATCACCCTCTTCCGCGAGGGCTTCCAATTCAGCGCTGGCGGCCTGGCCGGGATGAAACATACGTAAACTGTCGTCATGGGCGGCGACAAGCAATGGTGTGAAATATATGCCTTTCGTGGCGTTGGTTACGGTAATATCCAGCATCGCCGAATTCACTGCGCCGCTCGCCAGAGCGCCCGCCGTAGCCAGGGCCATCAGGCCAAGTTGAGTCGATTGCTTCATGGTGTTGTCTTCCTTTTAACTGGTTGTGCCTCTGTCGCAACAGGGCCATATTCAACGCTCCCAGTAAGGATGACGGGCAAAGTTGTCAGCCATCTCACACCATTCTCATAAATTTCTCACAAAGCAGCTTTTCATTTAAACTCAGTCCATTAGTCTGTTTTTGAGTCCCAACAATGTTTAATCCTAAACTGGTTGCGCTATTACCGGATCTGGCCACCTTTATCCTGGTAGTCAACGAAGGCAGTTTTACCGCTGCCGCGAAAAAACTCGACGTTACCCCTTCGGCACTGAGTAAGTTAATCACCCGGCTGGAAAAAGCGCTGTCGGTAAAACTGTTTGAACGAACCACCCGCCAGCTGTTGATTACTCAGGCCGGGCAGAAAGTCTATGACCAGGCAGTAGTGATGTTAAACGCGGCGCAGCAGGCGGTAGAGTTATCCAGTGCCGACCACAGCGTGCCGTCTGGCTCGCTTACTGTGGCTGCGCCGGAGGCTTTTCTTAACTCGGTATTGCAACCGTTCGTGGTGCCCTTCCTACAGCGTTACCCGCAAATTCAGCTCAAACTGCGCGTCGCCGACGGGGAAATAAACCTGTTTCGCGACGACATCGACGTGGCCTTTAAGCTCACAGACAAGCCGGACGAGAACCTGGTGGCGATAGAGATCGGCAAGACTAACCTGGTGCTGTGTGCCAGCCCGGAGTATATCGCCGAGCGTGGTATGCCCAGCCATCCTACAGAACTGTCTGAGCACGATTGCCTATATCTGGCGGAAACCAGTCGCGATAATGTGTGGGATTTTCTTAAAGACGATGAGTTTTTTCCGGTTGCCGTCTCCGGTCGCTACGCTGTTAACCATTCGCAAATGCGCCTGACCGGGGTAAAAAATGGTTTGGGTATCGGTATCTTCCATGATTTTGTGATTGCCGATGCGTTAGAGCACCAGCAGGTGGTCCCGGTGCTGCCAGACTGGACAATTAAGAGTAACTATCACGGCGCGATTGCGCTGCAGTATCCGCAAACTAAGTACATGCCGGCCCGGCTGCGGGTATTTATCGACTATGTCACCACGGAACTGGGCAACAAGCTGGCTTCACAGCCTAAATAGGAAAACGGATGTTTAACAGATTTCACCACGTCGCCATCATATGTTCGGATTATCAACGTTCACGCCATTTCTATACCCGAATTATGGGCTTTGAGATCATCGCTGAGAATTATCGAGCCGAGCGGGATTCGTACAAGCTGGATCTGGCCTTACCGGGCGGCGGCCAAATTGAACTGTTCAGTTTTGCTAACCCACCCTCGCGCCCCAGTCAGCCTGAAGCCCAGGGCTTGCGTCATCTGGCGTTTGAAGTGGACGACGTTAGCCAGGTTAAACAGTATTTGGAACAACAAGGCGTGGAAGTAGAACCGATCCGAGTCGATGAATATACCGGTAAATCATTCACCTTTTTCAAAGACCCGGATCAACTGCCGCTGGAAATCTACCAGGCGTAAGCCCTGCTAAATTACCACTGGGCAAATTCTGCGATGGTGGCACGGCCGCGCAGTTGCAGGAAGGCAAGGAACTGCTGAGGGGTATGGGTAACCACTTTTTGCGGATCGACCCCAACCTGTTCCAGCATCTCACTGACCAGTGTCAGATCGCCTACGTCCTGGCAGTAGTGGGCGTCGCTGCCGGTGGTAAAGTAAACGCCGATATCACGGCCAAGCTGAGCGATTTCACGGCAACGTTCCACACTGCCTACCCGGCTGTGACCCCGTAGCGTAGTGTTGTTAATCTCAATTGCGACATTGTGCTGCGCTGCGCATTCCAGCACCGGCACAAAATCAAAATCGAAATTTGGATTACCCAGATGCCCCAGCGCATCGCAACGGCCTGCTTTAATGGTGTTGATCAACGCTTCAGTATGCACCTCGGCACTCTGCGGCACAAAAACCGGCTCGTGAAAACTGCCAATCACCCAATCCAGGTTCTGATCCACGCTCGGATGCAGATCAATCTCACCGGATGTATTGAGAATGTTCGCCTCAACACCCCGAACAATGGCGACCTGTTCGATAAAGCGGGGCAATATTTTCTGGTTGGAGAAGAACCAGTAATGCGGCGCGCCCGGCATCGATTCGGCATGGTCGGTAGTACAGAACATTGCCAACCCTTTCTTACTGGCCGACTGGGCATTTTCAATCAAAGTACTGTATGCGTGGCCACTGGCATAGGTATGAGTATGCGTATCTACACTCAATTTCATGGTGATGTGTCCCTATAGTCTGTTGTCTGGCTACATCCTATCAGTAACCGTTCACAACGTCTGCCCGCAATTGCGCTCCAGGTTGCACAAGCACACCAACTCGCTAGCAAACCTCTCTCTCAAGCAACTAATTTTTATTAAACTTTTTGCAACATTTCTGGATTGAACAATACTTAATGGGTCATTTATCAATGGATGGATCTATGAAGAAGCGCCGTTACTCGCTTAGTATACATATCACAAGCTTGTTTCTGGTATTAACCACGTTGGTTGGCGTGGTGCTGATTTATGTCAGCTATCAGCATGCCCAGCAATTGCTGTCCGGCAGTGTGCGTGAGATCAGCCATGAAAACAGTCTTAAGCTGCAATCAGCGTTTAAGCAGAGTACCGGTCCTATTTTTACCACGCTCGATTTTATGGCCTTGAGCCCCGTGGTGGAATCCAGTGCGCCGCCTATTGAAGAAACACGCTTTCTGGCCTCACTTGGTTTGATTTTTCAACGTAACATCCATCTGACTTCGCTCTATTTCGCCAATGAACTTGGAGAGTTCACCATTATCCGGCCGCTGCGTACCAACCTCGACCGAGCCCGTTTTGAAGCGCCGGATAAAGCCACCATGCTGATCAATGTGACTAATCTGAGCGGACTGAATGAGTTCTTTTTTCTTGACGGTAACTATGAACAAATTGGCTTTCGCCACGGAGATGCCAGCCAGTTTAATCCAACAATTCGTCCCTGGTTTGTTAACGCGGACCGTGATGGTGAAATTCGCGTAACTGAACCCTATTTCTTCTATTTCTTACGCACCACCGGGATTAGCCTATCGCGACGCAGCATAAGCGGCGAACAAGTGGTTGGTGCCGATTTTACTATCGATTCCTTGTCCAGACAGGTCAATGCCATCGCGCTTTCCGATAGTTCCAAACTGGTGCTGTTTGACAACAAGTTCAGGGCATTAGCCCAGCATCAGGCCGGGCTGGATCTGTCACGGGAAGCGGAAGACACTCAAAAGCGGCTAGAAGCCAGTGTATTCAAACCGATACTGAATCGCATCAGTAGTCAACCATTATTTGAGACAGTGCAGCGCGACAATATCAACTGGTCAGTCACCCTGACCCCGGTCAATCTGAGCCAGCACGTCAGGCTGTTACTGGCAGAAGCCAACCCACAGGAAGATCTGCTGGCCAATCTGATTTCTCTGCGCGACAAACAGATGACGATAGCCATCATTCTGTTACTCAGCAGTATTGTCGTCGTTTGGGTGGTGGCAAACCGCTTGACTAATCCGTTGCATAAACTGGTACAGCTAACCGAGCACATCGCCCGGTTTAATTTTCGTAAGACGCGCTACCCGCGCAGCATGATAAAGGAAGTCTCCGACCTGACCCAATCCATTGAGCTAATGGAACATACCCTGCATGATTTGCTCGGCCTTCTGAGAGACACCGCCAGTAATACCGATGTAGAAGTCCTGGCTAAAACCATCACCCACCAGAGTTTCCTGGTGACGAAAGCCGAAACCGTGGTGCTGTACATGTACAGTGAAGAGCAGCAGCAGTTTGAGATCGCCTCCACGCACGCCATTATCCCGTTCAAAATCGATATCAACGAGTTTCTCACCGATACGGCATGGTTGAGCACCAAACTCAAACTGGGCGAAGTTATTCATCTCAATCGGGACGATAACTCCCTCAGCCGCCACAAAGACTATCTCTACAACTCAGATATCTATCTGTTCCCACTGCTGAGCCCGGCCGGGGACCTGATTGGCGTACTCAATCTGGGCTATGAGCGGCCGATCTCCGGAGAACAGCAGGATAAACACGCCCTGCTACGTGAACTGCTCCACTTTGCTGAGATTGCCAAAGATAACATCAATCAACTGCAACAGCAGCGGGAGTTGTTTACCGCATTTGTACGAGCAACGGCAAGAGCCATTGACACTAAGTCCTTCCACCAAACCCACCATTGCGAGAGGATTCCTGAACTGGTCAACATGCTCGCCGAAGCGGCCGAACTGGACGATCAGTACTTCCCCCGTTTCGGCCTTACCCGGGATCAGAAACAAGAACTGACATTGAGTGCCTGGCTGCATGACTGCGGCAAAATTGCCACACCGGAATATATCCTGGATAAAGCGACCCGGCTGGAAACCGTTTACGACCGTATCCATGAAGTCCGTATGCGCTTTGAAGTAATGAAACTGCAGGCCGAGGTCAATTACTGGCAGGATTTACACGAAGGTGGTGACAAAGGCGAGCTGGAACAAACGCTTACCGAGCGGCTGCAACAATTGGATCAGGATTTTGCTTTTGTCGCCCAGTGTAACAATGCTCGTCATCCGTTGACCGATGAAGACATTATCAGGCTTGGCCAAATCAGCAAAATGGAATGGAAACGCACTCTGGATGACCAACTAGGCGTAAGCCTGATGGAACTGCAGCGTGCCGGCGAGCCTTCCCGCCTGCCGTGTTGGGAACCGTTGTTGGCCGATAAGCCGGTTCATCGCTTCCCGTGGCCGGATCCGCGGGAAGTCATACAGCTACAGAACAACTACTCGATTCAACCGGGAGACTGGCGTTTTGACCGAGGTGAGCTACATAACCTGACAGTGCGTAGCGGCACCCTGACGGAAGAAGAACGGTTTGTCATCAATTTACATGCGGTGGAAACCGAGCAGATTCTGTCTGCGCTTCCCTATCCGAACAGCCTCAGCCATATTCCCAATATCGTCGCCGGTCACCACGAGCGCATGGACGGCAAAGGCTACCCAGTCGGAATCAAAGAAGAACAGCTTTCTATACCGGCCCGGATACTGGCACTAGCCGATGTGTTTGAAGCGCTCACCTCAGGTGAACGTCCGTACAAACAGGGCAAAACCCTGGACCAGGCGGTTGAAGTGATGACGGAAATGGCGACCAGCGGCCATATAGACCCCAAACTGTATATCGTCTTCCTGGAGAACCAGCTCGATCAACAGTACGCTGAGCGTTTCTTGCCCGACTCGCAGCATATCGAGTTCGATCGGGTCGAACACATCAAACGTGTTAAACGTTATTTAAAAAGTATGTTTTAAACAGGTTTGTATTTACCCGCTTAAGCCGCAAAAAATGCCAAGGCGGTTAGACAAACCATTTGATTCAGCAGGTTTTAATTGCTTGTGACCCACGAAATTCGTTCAACATTTCACCAGTTGCACCACTGCCGGGTATTTTAAACATTTCTATAACAATTAATTCTCATTTTAACTATATGTTTTTATTGGTTTTTATTTTATCACCCTAACTTATGCCTGTTCAGCAGTTGAGTTCACCATTCGAGTCATGGAGAATACCCAGCCGTATTGACTATCCTCTCTATTGTTACAGCCAAAAAAAGACTGTCCTTTTACAGCAATAGACAGGATCGATTATCTAATTTTGGGTGGTGTTGATAGGTTTGGCCTGAACCAATTCTTATCACAACTCGCAACAAGTACCTCGTTCTAAGGGAAAGATAATGGTAATTCCAGAAAACAGCAGCATCGTTATTTTTGGTGCGTCCGGCGATCTAACTTATCGCAAGTTAATCCCGGCTTTGTACCACCTCTATGCGAGCAATCAGCTACCTGAATCATTCGCGATTTTAGGCGTTAGCCGAACCGAATACAGCGATGAGTCTTATCGTGACAAGCTTAAGCGTTCGCTTCAGGAAATGGAAAAAACCGAACCTGAAACGCTAGACGCATTCATCAACCACCTGCATTATCAAGCGCTGAACACTTCAGACACTCAAGATTACACCAAACTGACCAGCCGCCTGGACCAACTGGCAGAGCAGTATCAGTTTGAACAGCGCAACGCACTATTTTACCTGGCAACCCCGCCAAGCTTATACAGCGTTATCCCGGCAAGCCTGGCTGCCCACGGTTTAAATGACGAACAAGACGGCTGGAAACGCCTGATCATCGAGAAACCGTTTGGATACGATTTAGCGTCTGCCGAGAAGCTGGATCACGAAATTCACCAACATTTCCAGGAACACCAGATCTACCGTATTGACCACTACCTGGGTAAAGAAACGGTTCAGAACCTGCTGGTATTTCGATTCTCTAACGCCATGTTTGAACCGCTGTGGAACCGCAACTACATCGAATACGTAGAGATCACCGGCGCTGAATTCCTTGGCGTGGAAGAGCGTGGCGGTTACTACGATGGCTCCGGTGCCGTGCGTGACATGTTCCAGAACCACCTGCTGCAGGTACTGGCAATGGTGGGCATGGAACCGCCAGCACAGATCAATGCAGATTCAATGCGTGACGAAGTGGTCAAAGTACTGCAATGTCTCAAACCGTTGGATGAAGAAGACCTGCGCAACAATCTGGTGCTCGGACAGTACACTGAATCAGACGTGCGCGGTGAATTCCTGCCGAGCTATCGTGATGAACCGGGCGTGGCTGAAGATTCACGTACCGAAACCTATGTTGGACTGAAAGCGTATATCAATAACTGGCGCTGGAATGGTGTGCCGTTCTATGTACGCACCGGTAAACGTCTGCCTACCCGCGTCACCGAAGTGGTTATCCATTTCAAACAGACGCCGCACCCAGTGTTTGGACAGAATGCACCTGAAAATAAGCTGATTATTCGCATCCAGCCTGACGAAGGCATTCAGATGAGCTTCGGCCTGAAAAAACCTGGCGCGGGTTTCCATGCCAAAGAAGTGAAAATGAACTTCCACTATGCCTCGCTTCAAGAAACCCAACTGCTGACCGCTTATGAGCGTCTGCTGCTCGATGCCCTAAACGGCGATGCCACTCTGTTTGCCCGTAGTGATGCAGTAGAAGCGTGCTGGAAATACGTTCAGCCTATCCTGGATTTCAAACAAGACCCACAGTCTTTATTTGGCTACGCTTGCGGTACCTGGGGACCGCAGGAATCGGATCAGTTGCTTCAACGCGACAACCGAGCCTGGCGTTTCCCATGTAAAAACTTAACTGATACGGATTATTGCGAATTATGATTAATCACAAGATCTTTCAAACGGCGGACGCCGTAGTGAAATCTTTAGCCGATGACATGAAGGTGTACAGCGAGCAAGGCCGCCCGGTACATATCTCTCTGTCCGGCGGCAGCACGCCTAAGATGCTGTTTAAACTGCTGGCGTCAGAGCCTTATGCAAGCTCTATCCAGTGGCAGAACCTGCACTTCTGGTGGGGTGATGAGCGTTGCGTGGCACCAGACGATGCCGAAAGCAACTACGGTGAAGCAAACGCTTTGCTGTTCAGCCAGGTCAGCATCCCGGCAGGCAATATTCACCGTATTCTGGGCGAAAATGAGCCACAAGCAGAAGCCGAACGCTTTGCCAAAGAGATGGCAGATGTGATCCCAACTGAAAACGGCACACCAGTCTTCGACTGGATCCTGCTGGGTGTCGGCGCTGATGGTCATACCGCTTCCCTGTTCCCTGGACAAACTAACTACGACGATCCAAACCTGTCATTGGTGGCCAGTCATCCCGAATCAGGTCAGCTTCGCGTATCTAAAACGGCGAAAGTGCTGCAAGCGGCAAAACGGATCAGTTACCTGGTTCTCGGCGCAGGTAAAACCGAGATCGTTTACGAAATTCACACAACTCCGGCGGAAGAGTTGCCTTACCCGGCAGCGAAAATCCAGTCAGCAACTGGTGAGACGGAGTGGTATTTAGATTTAGACGCAGCTGCAAAAATTGCGTGAAGGAGAGAAATAAAATGAAAGGTGATATCGGTGTAATTGGCCTGGCAGTAATGGGCCAGAACCTTATCCTGAACATGAACGACCACGGTTTTAAAGTAGTGGCCCACAACCGCACCGCGGCAAAAGTTGACGAATTCCTGCAGGGACCAGCAAAAGACACCAACATTGTTGGCGCCTACTCTCTGGAAGAGCTGGTTGAAAAACTGGAATCACCACGCAAAGTGATGCTGATGGTACGTGCCGGTGCTGTGGTTGATGCCTTCATCGACCAACTGGTTCCTCTGCTGGACAAAGGTGACATCATCATCGACGGTGGTAACACTAACTACCCGGATACCAACCGCCGCGTGGCTGCGCTGCGTGAAAAAGGCATTCACTTCATCGGTACCGGCGTATCCGGCGGTGAAGAAGGCGCACGTTTCGGACCGTCTATCATGCCTGGCGGCGCGCCAGAAGCCTGGGAAGCGGTAAAACCTATCTTCCAGGGCATCTCTGCCAAAACTGACGCTGGCGAGCCTTGCTGTGACTGGGTGGGTAACGACGGCGCTGGTCACTTCGTGAAAATGGTTCACAACGGCATCGAATACGGTGACATGCAGCTGATCACCGAAGCTTACCAGTTTATGAAAGACGGCCTGGGCATGTCTGCCGACGAAATGCAGGCTGTGTTCGCGGACTGGAACAAAACCGAGCTGAACAGCTATCTGGTTGAAATCACCGCAGACATCCTGGGCTACAAAGATGAAGACGGTGAGCCGCTGGTTGAGAAGATCCTCGACACTGCTGGCCAGAAAGGTACCGGTAAATGGACTGGTATCAACGCGCTGGATCTGGGCATTCCACTGACACTGATCTCTGAATCGGTATTCTCTCGCTGCCTGTCTGCTCTTAAAGAGCAACGTGTTGAAGCGGAAAAACTGTTTGGCAAAACCATCTCTCCGGTGGAAGGCGACAAACAAGAGTGGGTTGATGCGCTGCGTCAGGCTCTGCTGGCTTCAAAAATTATCTCTTACGCACAAGGCTTTATGCTGATGCGTGAAGCGTCAAACGAAAACGGCTGGGATCTGAACTACGGCAACGTGGCGCTGATGTGGCGTGGTGGCTGTATCATCCGCTCTGCGTTCCTGGGCAACATCCGTGACGCATTCGAGAACAACCCTGAACTGGCGTTCCTGGGCTCAGATGACTACTTCAAAGGCATCCTGACCGGTAGCCTGGCCGCATGGCGTAAAGTGGCAGCGAAATCGCTGGAAGCCGGCATCCCAATGCCTTGTACCACTTCTGCCCTGACCTTCCTGGACGGTTATACTACGGCTCGTCTGCCAGCGAACCTGCTGCAGGCTCAACGTGACTACTTCGGTGCGCATACTTACGAGCGTACTGACCGTGCCCGTGGTGAGTTCTTCCACACCAACTGGACTGGTACCGGCGGTGATACTGCGTCAACCACGTATGACGTGTAAATAAGCTTTACCGTTAACGCAAAAAAGGGTGCTGATTCAGCACCCTTTTTAATTTTCCGGACTCAAACAGTGCGTTCGAGACTGAGTTGAATCAGCGAGCAAGTCGCTGACTCCATTATTAACTAACTTTAAAACGACCGACGACTTCAGACAGGGCCTGAGAGGTGGTACTCAATTCACCACTGACCGCGGTAGCCTGATCGGCGTTATCGTTCAGTTGTCGCACCATCTCCTGAATTGCTGCCATATTACGGCTGACTTCCTGAGTCACCTGGCTCTGCTGCTCGGCAGAAGTCGCCATCAGAGTGTTCAGGTCATTGATTTCCACTACTGAGTCCGTCACCACATTGAGCGAGTCCATTACCTGGTGGGTACGTTCGGCTGTCTGCTCACAACTTTGACTGGTGGAAGCCATTTCGTCCACAACGCTGTCGGTGGTGCGGTGCAGTTTATCCAGCATCTCACCGATTTGAGACGTGCTTTCCTGAGTACGTGCCGCCAGGGCGCGAACTTCATCTGCAACGACCGCAAAACCACGTCCCTGCTCACCCGCTCGCGCCGCTTCAATCGCCGCATTAAGCGCCAGCAGGTTGGTCTGTTCGGCGATCTCACCAATCACTTGCAGTACGGTACTGATCTGTTTGGCGTCCTGGCTCATGGTGCCAATGGTGCCGGACATAGAGGTAACCTGATCCATCAGAGCCGTTACGCTGTCGACCGCATTGGTCACGGTGACTTTCGCTTCACCGGCGTGCTGGTTGGTTTTATCGGTCAGCTTGGCCGCATCCGACGCGCTCTGGGCAATGGAACCGGCCGTCGCACTCATCTCTTCGATAGCGGTAATGGCCTGCTCGGTTTCTATGGTATGGCCGTGCAGCGTTTGCGTGTTGGATTGTGACTGCTGGCTTAACTGCCCTACCGCCACATCAATCTGAGACGAAGAGTGCGACACCTCAACAAACATCGTCTGCAGTTTTTCGATAAACAGGTTAATAGACTGAGAAATCTGGCCAATTTCATCCTGGCTGGAGACCTCTAAGCGCTGGGTCAGATCGCCGTGTCCCTGAGACAAGCCTCCGACAACATCTTTCAAACGCAGCAACGGCTTGAAGGAAACGTTAAGCACCACAATACCCACCAGCACGATCAGCAGTCCGGTCACCACCAATGCCAGGGTAATGCTCCAGTTCAGATTGGCGGTGTTGGCTTCAATTGAACTCTCATCAATATAGCCAGTCAGTTGCCAGCTTTGCTCGCCAAGCTCAACGGTACGACTGACCGGGATCAATTGGTCGCCATTTTTATTGGTATATACGGTAATGCCGTTATCCGACACTAATTCAACAAAACTGCCGTGCGCAGCGTACTGACTGACAGCCTCGCCAACCGCGGATAGATTCAGTACGAAGAAATAGACTGAATCATCAGAGCGACGGCTGGATATAGTAATAAATGGCTTGCCATCGATTTCAGTCACCGGGCTAATCATGATACCTACCGGATGCCCTTTTGCCTGGGCAATAAAACGATCCGATTCTTCATCACTCATGGCGCCGGTATCATCAAAGGCATAGCTCACCACCACTTTAACGATGCGCTCAAAGCCAGAGTTATTCTTAACTTCACCAATGTCCAACATGTTAACTGTCAGGCTTTCCGCCATGTTCAGTTTGGTCTGCAGATCGAATTCCAGTTTTCGTTCAATCAGGTCAATGTTGTGAGTAATATTTTTGGTATCGGAACGATAGATGTAATCACTGATGAAGTAATTTACGCTGATGTATGACACCAATATAGTGGCAACAATGGCGGCAATAATCAGCGCCACAATTTTATTTTTAAACGACAGAGTGGTCATAATTCTTGTATTCCTTGAAACAAACGACATTTAGTCGCTGCGATATCCA
>NZ_JBNKVP010000082.1:0-14678 GCF_050299255.1 Vibrio sp. | reverse complement strand
CATTTGCGAGGACAGACATCGCAACAGACCCGACCATCTTCTAGCTTGTGCCAGTAACGGGTCGGGAAATATTCAGGAGGCGCGGCTTGCATAGTGAAATAGCCCTCTGATGACCTAAACTAAGTTTAGTAGATGCAAAGCGTAAAGGTGGCATATGAAATACCGAGAAGCCGCGGTAGCCGGACGCTTTTATCCCGGTGAAGCCATAGTGCTCAGACAACAAATGGCTGAGTATTTTGCAGGGCAACCTGTCTGGTCGATGGTGCCTAAAGCTTTGGTCGTTCCTCATGCCGGTTATTTTTTCTCCGGCGAGGTGGCTGCTAAAGCTTACAGTTTAATGGCCAACGCTGAACGTTCTTTTTCACGCGTTGTGTTGCTTGGTCCAAGTCACCACGTTGCCCTTGAAGGGTGCGCTGTGCCGGCTAGTGATGTTTTTATTACTCCGATGGGGGAAGTAGAGCTAGACAGACAATGGGTCGACACACTGCTGGCTCAAGAGCTGGTGCTTGAATCGGAGCAGGCGCATCACTGGGAACACTCGTTGGAAGTACAGCTGCCGTTTTTACAATATTGTCTCGACGATTTTACGCTGTTGCCATTGGTTGTCGGACGATGCAAACCAGACGTTATCAAGCAGGTTTTAGCGTTAGTGGCACAACAGCCAGACACGCTGATTGTCGTAAGCAGTGATCTTAGCCATTACCATCCTTATTCGGATGCCAATGTCATTGATGCTAATACCATTGCAAATGTGCTGGATTATGGAACCGCCATTCAGCCAGAACAGGCCTGTGGTTGCTTTGCCCTAAATGGACTGCTGAATTATGCCAAGGGACAACACTGGAAGATCAAATGTGTTAGCCATACAAACTCGGGAGACGTCATGGCTCAACATGAACACAGGTCTCCTTCAAATTCGGAGGAGGTAGTCGGATATGCCAGTTTCGTCTTGTACTGAGTTGAGTAAAAATGCCCGTAAGACACTGTTGAATTTGGTATGGCAGGTGATTGAGCAGGCGTTGGAAGGAAAGGGACTGCAGTTTCCGGCAGCCCCCGAAAGCGATGAACTTTTGCAGCCGGCAGCCTGTTTTGTCACTCTGCATTATGAGGGCAAGTTACGCGGGTGTATCGGTTCATTGGAGGCGAATGAACCATTGTGGCTGTGTGCCTGCAGAAATGCTTATGCCAGTGCTTTTGAAGACAGCCGTTTTTATCCGCTGACGCAAGACGAATGGGGAGGACTTTCGCTGAATATTTCGATTTTGTCTCCCCTCACTCCAATCGAAAATAAGGGGGAGCTTGCGCTCAAAGAGCGACTCAAATCCGGAGAAGATGGCTTGCTTTTAGAAGACGACCATCACCGTGCCGTGTTTCTTCCGTCGGTATGGGAAACATTAACGACACCCGAACGTTTTATCGAAGCATTAAAAGCAAAAGGCGGATGGCCGACCGGATACTGGAGTGATGATATTGCGATTCATCTATTCACTACCGAGGTAGTCAGTAGTGAATGAGTAACACCATTACAGCCAGCATGAATTACTGGCTGGCAAAAAATGACGCAACGTCACGCAAATCTTCGTCGTTCAGGTTTTTTAACTGGCCTTTCATCATCTCGCCGTAAGCTCCAGGACGCTCTCCATTTTTGTAAGCTTTCATCGACTGATATAGGTATTGGGCGTTCTGACCTTTCAGGTTGGGGTAGGCAGGGTTGGTGGCTTCGCCATTACGACCGTGGCAAAACACACAACTAGGGGCTTTCATCTGGCCCAGCTCTGGGTCACCGAATTGTTCCGCAGAAGCTGAGAAACTGGTGATCGCCACAGCTAACAACAGTAAACGTCGCATAATTTATCCCGAATCATTAACTGTCTGCAGAATAAAGCTTCCCCCAGGGGGAAGCTCAAGGTGGTCAGATCAACTTTTTGGTCGTTAACCAAGCAGTTGCGTTAACCGTGTGATTAGCACGTTTACATCCTGTTCGGAAACGTCTTTGTGTGTCACGAAACGTACCGGATTACCAGGAGTGAAAATAATATTTTCTTTGGCCAGGGTAGAGGCAATTTCCTCAATATTGATCGATTCGTCCAATTTCGCGAAGACAATATTGGTTTGTACCCAGTCTGGATTAACGGAAAAACCGGGTAACTGCGCCAGACCCTGTGCCAGCATTTTGGCATTGGCATGGTCGGTAGCCAGTTGATTAACTTGTTCTGTTAGAGCCAATTTGCCGGCAACTGCCAGGATACCGGCCTGGCGCATACCGCCGCCGACCATTTTACGTAACCGGCGCGCCTTGGCGATGTACGCTTTGCTACCAAGTAACAAAGAACCAACCGGTGCAGCTAGCCCTTTTGACAGGCACACTGTCATCGAATCGAAGTGTTGGCTGATCGCTTTGACATCGACGTTGAGCGCGGTTGCGGCATTATAGACCCGGGCGCCATCCAGGTGCAGTGACAACCCGTGTTTGTCGACGAACTGACGTGCCTGGGCCAGATAGTCTAAAGGCAGCACTTTACCATTAATGGTATTTTCCAGGCTGAGCAGTCGGGTACGGGCAAAGTGGCAATCATCCGGCTTAATGGCCGCTTCCAGTTTGGCAAAGTCTATTGTGCCGTCCGGGTTGTTTTCAACGGGCTGTGGCTGAATAGAACCCAGTACAGCAGCACCACCAGCTTCATATTTGTAGTTGTGCGCCTGTTGGCCACACAGATACTCATCGCCCCGTTCGCAGTGGGCCATCAGGCCAAGCAAATTGGCTTGTGTACCAGAAGTGGTAAACAGAGCCGCTTCAAAACCATGGCGTTCTGCTGCCCACTGTTCGAGCTCATTAACACTTGGGTCGTCGCCATAAACATCGTCGCCGACAGGAGCATTTGCCATCGCTGTACGCATCGCTTCGGTAGGTTTGGTTACGGTATCTGATCTAAAATCCATGACGGTCTCCTAAATGTGTCCGCATAATTTCGCTTTGCTCAGGCAAGCGATGGTTTTGGCGTCGGTAATTTCGCCGGAGATAATTTTTGTTTCAATGTCTGCCATCGTTAAAGTAACCACTTCTATCACTTCGTCTTCATCGCACTGGTACTGATCATTTTTGGCCAGCCCGGACGCGACAAACAGGTGCTGAATTTCATCGCAAAATCCCGCCATAGGGGTAACCTGACCAAGTGGTACGAATGTGTTGGCCGCAAAGCCTGTTTCTTCAATCAGTTCACGCTTGGCACATTGTAAAGGGGTTTCATCGGCCTCTATTGTGCCGGCGGGCAGTTCAAGCAGCCATTTATTCAGCGACGGACGAAATTGTTGGATTAAGACGATTTCACCTTCGGCAGTCACGGGCAGAATGACAGCCGCGCCAGGGTGGACAATCGTTGTATGTTGAATCATTTTGCCATTCGGTAACGCGACAGGTGTTTCTATCAATGCGATGCGTTTCCAGCGGTGAATGGTTTTGCTGGGATTTATATTGCTCATCCATCAATTCTTCTTGGGCTTCATGCAGTTGTGTAACCTTACCCAGATCTTTATTCGAATGAAAGACAACAAATGAAATCGATCAGTTTTCAATAAACACAAAAAGTGACAAGCATCTCAATAGTGCAAACATTGTTTGCGCCTGACTTCTCATAAAACGGGTTTGCTATAAAGCCTAGTTCTAATACTAAAGATTACTTGTAACAGAATAATAACAAATGTATAAAAATATAGTAATAACTGTCTTGCTACGCTCAAAGGAATGCTTTCATGATAAGTCCGACAAATTCTTCCCACGCGAGTCAGGCACTGCTGTCAGAACGAATTAACAAATTGGCCAGCGCACTGTGCGATGGCGTATATGAGCGTGAAGAAACCATCAAGTTATGTCTGCTTGCGGCGTTGGCTGGGGAAAGTGTTTTTCTGTTGGGGCCTCCAGGTATAGCAAAAAGTCTGATTGCCAAAAGACTGATCCAAGCCTTTGACCAGTCTTCCTATTTCGAATATCTGATGACACGCTTTTCCACCCCCGAAGAAGTTTTCGGTCCACTAAGTATTCAGGAACTGAAAGACAACGGCCGCTACCTGCGTTTGACCGAAGGTTACTTGCCGACCGCACAGGTGGTGTTTCTGGATGAAATCTGGAAAGCGGGTCCTGCCATTCTGAACACTCTGCTTACCGTCGTGAATGAGAAAACATTTAAAAACGGCAGTGAGATCGAAAAAGTGCCAATGCGTTTGCTGGTCACGGCATCCAATGAATTACCAGATGAGGACAGCGGCCTGGAAGCCCTGTATGACCGTATGTTGGTGCGGGTGTTCGTGAACCGAATCCAGAACAAACAAAATTTCAAATCGATGCTGACGGTGGGAACACCTCAGGAAGCGAAGATCCCCGACGGACTGGCCATTACTCACGAAGAGTATTACCAGTGGCAAGGGCAACTGGATCAATTGGCACTGACAGACAGCGTGTTTGAGAAGCTGTTCTCGTTAAAGAGCATGCTGGAACAGAATGCCAAAGAGCGGGGTCTGGACGATGAAATGTATGTCTCCGATCGCCGTTGGAAAAAAGCGGTCAAATTACTTAAAGCCAGTGCCTTTTTTAATGGTCGTGATGCGATCAATCCGCTTGACCTGTTGCTGCTTCAGGACTGCCTGTGGAACAGCCCGGAATCACGTGAACTGGTGCGTGAAACCATCCAGAGATTTGCATTGGAACAAGCGTTTGAGCAGCAGGATGTGGATCAGCAGATCACCCTGTGTCGGGAAGAAATTGCCGATATTCAGGAAGAGTTGGAAAACGAATTTGCCATCGTATTATCCACCGAATCCACTACTGGTCTGCTGAAAAAACAGGTCAACCACTACGATATTAGCTCGGCCAAAGCCTATCAGGTAGGTTCTGCCCAAGGTTTAGTCAAACTGGTTCTGCTGCAAAGTAATATGTCTGTTTCTGAAGGTGAGAAGGGTGACAGCCGTTGGGTCTACCTGCCGAAGGCCGATCTGGAGCGGATCATCAAAGAAGGCCAGGGCGAAGCGTATGGCTATGTGAACCAGAACACTAATTTGTGTCGGTTGCGTTTCGATGTGGATGCGAACAACTACCTGATTATTAAAGATATTGCCAATCGGGGTGTGCTGGTGGCACTGGTCAGCCAGGATGGGCTTGATCAGCAGCAGTACCAAGCATGGTTAACCAAAGCAGAACAGGCAATGGCAATGCTAGAAGGGGCTGAGCATAAATTACGTAAAGCGCGGTCCGATTTCCATGGTGCGTTGCCACACGGCTTTATAGAGCCAGAAATGCCGCGGATGATGGAAGCCGGATTACAGCAGTTACAGCAAAGCCTGGCGGCCACTACGACCGAAACTGAGCGCAGTGTTATGCGTATTAAACATCTCGAACAGTATTTTTCCTGAGGAGACGCTATGTTAGGTGCCGACGCTCTCAATATTGCTCTTTCTGTTGCCGACTCTGGTTTAATCGACAGTGCGGTCAATGACCTGCTGGCCCGCTCACAGTTGATGGTGATGACGGAAAACCGAGGCGTGAAAACCTCAGTAAAAAACCATCTGGCGAAATGGCGAGGCCGGGTTAAAAAGCGTATGACCCGCGTATGCGAAACCGAACGTTTCCAACAGGAGATCGGTCTGTACCAGGAAGTTATTCACTGGGATGAAGCAGAGTTTTTCGAGAAGATCCATCAGGTTGTGCAGAAAATGGAGTGGCATTCGGCGTTCTATTTGCAAGCAAGACGCCTGCTTGAGCGCAATAAAGGCGTCAATAACCCGATGTTCCCACACTATTTCTGCGATCAGTGGTATCAGAGCTTACTCAATGCCATTAAACAGGCACAGCTGACCGAGTTGGAAGCCAACAAAGAGCGTCTGCTTCAGGACATGTATCAACGCATGGAAACCATGAAGAACATGGATAAAGTCACTGAGTCGGGTGATGAAGCCAGTGTTGGCCGACTGTGGGACATGGCCGCCGCCAAATTGAGCAAATCGGATGTGACGACGATGAAACGTCACGCGGAGTTTCTTAAAAAACACAAAGGGTTACAGGAAATCGCTCAGCAGCTTGGTCGCATGGCCGGGGAAGTTAACGATCCTGAGTTGAACCGGGCACCGGCAGAAACGCCGCAGATGGTCGAGGAGCAGTCCGATGAAGCGACCGATGATATTGTCGGCATTCATGAAAGTGACGATCTCAACAAACTGCTGCCAAACGAAACCATGTTTCTTGCCTACCCAGAGCTCGAAGTTATTTTCTACAAGCACCTGGTCGACAAGCGGTTGTTAAACTACCGGATGCAGGGCAAGTCGAGAACACTGCGCAAAGTCAGAGCACATCAACCCGACCACAAGCAACTAGACGTCGAGAAAGGCCCGTTTATTGTTTGTGTGGATGCATCCGGTTCCATGAGTGGGTTTCCGGAACAGTGCGCGAAGGCGATGGCTTACGCTTTAATGCAAATTGCGTTGGCAGAAGATCGTGATTGTTACGTGATGCTGTTCTCCACCGAGCAGATCACCTATGAGCTTAGCCGTCAGGACGGCTTGCGTGAAGCCAGTGACTTTTTAAGTTACAGCTTTCACGGCGGGACTGATTTAGAGCCGGTGCTGTTCAAATCCATTGACCTGATGCAATCAGATAAATACCGCAATGCCGATATGGTGGTGTTATCTGACTTTATCGCACCAGCGCAGAGTGATGAACTGATCGCTAAAGTGAAGCAGCTCAAACAGAGGAAAAATCGTTTCCATGCGGTGAGCTTGTCAAAATATGGTAATCCTGAGCTTATGGCGATGTTTGATCACTGCTGGCATTATCATCCTAATCTGGTCGGACGCTTAATGCGGAAGTGGTAATCTGGTTGTTGAATCACCAGTAGTGGCGAGGCTTTGATCAGGTTGCGCTAAATTTCTGCAATTAAACGAAAATTGAAGAAATTTGTTTGACTCCTTTTGCAGAATCATTAAAGTAGCACCCGCATCAGGCGACGAGATAAGTCGCTGACACTCAGAGGCGCGTTGGCAGAGTGGCTATGCAGCGGATTGCAAATCCGTGGACCTCGGTTCGACTCCGGGACGCGCCTCCATTTTCTTCTCTATTTTCTTTTCTTTTTTCTAAACTAGTTACTCCAACCCCAAGTTAAACTGAAGCACCTCTTAGGCTTATCGCTTACTCTCGCTCTGTACAGTCCCTTACATTCTCAGACAGAAACACGACAGCTTAGTGGCATCAATCTCCCTATCATGCTAGCCCTGTATAAATATTAGGTAATTGCATGATGTTATTAGCACATGGTCGTTCGCTTATCCTGACCGGGTTAATAGTGATGAGCCCGGGGTATGCCCAGGCATTTGTAGGGAAAACCTTTGATCCCACCCTGGCCTTTCCTCGAAAAGGGGGCTACAAGTGTACACCTGCAAGCGGGGAGAACGTTCCTGTCGTCGGCGATGCGCAGGGAAAAGAGCTGTTGAGTAGGCTGTTGCCTCACTTACAAACTGAATATCAGTCGCCAGAGGACTTCAAGCTAGAGCGAACGGTACGAGGACGCGATAGTTTCCATTTGGTTTATAACCTGCAACAAGATGGAATTCCTATCGATGATCAGGAGCTGACTCTATCTGTAGACTCAGAATGTAACCTGTTCCGTTACCAGTCTTTCATTGCCAAAACAAAGTTTGAAAAGGTGGCTGAAGGTAATGGCAGCCGCATAGATAGTGAGCAGGCCGCATTGCAATTGCTTAAAGGCCACATAGAGAAAAAAGGTACCAAGGTGTACCAGACTCTGAACTATCTGGAAGAGCGGTTTTTTGACCTAAAATACAAGCTCAGGCTGGACGCTGAGAACGCCACTGCGCGAAAAATATATTTGGTTGGCAAGAATAATGAGTTGGTGCTCAATTATCTGGTCAATCTTCCTATCGGCTATCCACAAGGAAGTGTTGAATTTTTAATCGACAGCCGACCTCAGGAGGTTGTCGAAGTAGAACTTGGCAAATCTAACGCCAATTTTCGTAGGGCAAACCATCATAGCTATGCGATGAGCGAAGACCGAATACCATTCGAGTTACTACGTCGGCAGGAACTGAAATTTGATGATTATGGCGACGATCCAAAAAAAGTGCTGGGCGATACGTATACCACTAATTTTTGGTCCAAAGCGTCAGAGAAGCTGACTACGCTAACACTTGACTACAATGTGGCGTATCCTATCTACACCAATTTTGCTCAATTTTTCAATAGCAAACCATTTGATTGGCCCTGGTTTGAAGGAAATGATTTTGGCAAATTCTTGTCCGATAAGCCTGAATGGACTCACTTTCAGACCAAAGCTATCTTAAATAATCTGGCTACTATAGATAAATCAATTAACTATATAGACAGCTTGGGCTATACCGGTTTTGGCGAGTACAAAGTGGGATTAGTGCTCGCCAAAAACTCAAGATCCGAACAAGACGACAAAACCAACTTGTACATGCATATTTTCGATATGGTCTCGCTCGGTAGTCGTTGTGATAATGACCTGTTTGACCGAAGTGTGGCCTATCATGAGGTGGGACATGCTATTCATGAGAGGTTAAGAGTGAAATCCTCGCCTGTCGTCGATAAGATTCCGGCAGCAATCAGCGAGGCAATTGCTGACTATTGGGCGGGGGTCTGGCTAAGTCGCGATCCCAAGTGGAATGGTGAGATTAGCGCTTATGGCGCTTGGGCTTGTCCCGAAATTGCCCATGACGTACGTGACCTAATTCCGGTCAAATATGACTACTTTGAAGGGTTCGAACAGGGAATTACCAGAAAACACAGTGACGTGATGGGCCCTAGAGGCAAAGTTCCAACCGAAGAACTTTTGGCAGCTCCATTATTGGCTGCGCGCAATAAAATGTTTTATAACAACGACCTAAATAATAACGGTGACTTACAGACGCGTTATCGTGGCGTTGATACGGCACCAGGCGCTGCACTTGCCGATCAAATCGTTCTGGAAGCGTTAGCAGGGCTGGATAACCGCCAGGATTATCGTCATGTAGCGGTCGCAATCGTATCCAGTGCGATGAGATTAATGCCGGACGACAACACCGCAGCTAACATCTATTTGACCGAATTCTATAACGCAAACTTGTTACCGCGTGCGATTGATCCTGGTAGTCAGGTCGCCTTTGTTGAACCGGATACCGGTGTTGCCACTGTAAGAATAAAAAATAAATGGCGTGACTATGATACAAAAGTGACCGCTAAGTTCGCTTCTAGCCAAGGCGATCCAGTAGCGACAACTATAGAGGGTGGCAAGCAAGTAACCGAGCAGTTGCAATTCAACAAACCAGGGCAGTGTTTTACTACCATCGATGCGAATCTGCGGCTGGCTCGTATAGTTGAAGACAGTGAATTTACTGCTGAAGATCGCGACTTTGCCTTTAAATTAGTGTCAGGACAGGAAGTTAGAAGCATCAAAGCTAAACCGGTTGGCGAACCAAGTACGGGGCTTTGGAATGTTGATTTCGATAGCGAGTTTGTTGCTAATGACAATACTCTGTCGGTTGTTGCTATTGAAAGTCCAATAAAAGTGACTCGCGCACGTATGTTTTTAAGTTCTGATACAAGTCAGAGTATTGATTTGACACTTTTGGCCCATCCGGAAAGAAGCTTAAGTTACTGGTATCAGTTACCAAAAACAGTCTCGCTAAGCAAAGGCAAATGGATCGTTGAACTTCAAGGAAATAAAGCCACTGAGGTGGTATTTAAGCAGGCGGAATGTGTCGCGCCATTTACTATTGTCGGTAAACCTGAAGCGAATGAAGAAACAACCTTGTCTTGGCAGGCAATGCGTGGACTCATCGCATTGCCAGATATTAGCTGGGCGATTAAGGATATGCCAGAAAGCGACTTTGTCGGCACAACCTATAACACTACCTTGCCGAATTTTGCCAAAGATACCAGTTTGACTGTCACCGCCCGTATGACCAGACAGGGAATAACCCGGACAGAGAGTAAGTCAGTTCTGGTTAAAGCCGATAACGATCCTGCGAAATTTAAGTTGGTTGTAGCCGGTGAAGTAGACGAAGAGCAAACCATCACCGCCAGTATCAGCGAATTAAGCGATCCAGATAGTACCAAACATACCTATCTCTGGACTGTAGATGGTCAGACACTTAGCAACAACACTGCAACGATTAACTGGAAAACCCCTCAGGTGAAAGAAGATCGTAAAGTGGTGATTAAGGCAACGGTGATTGATGCTGAAGATCAGAGTAGTCAAAGCAGCCAGAATGCGTCATTTGTTATTAAGCAGGTCAACCAGCCGCCGGTAGTTTCCTTGGGTACTCATAGCGTACGTCAAGGAGGAACACTGTCGATAGTACCGTCGATCAGCGATAGCGATACCGAAGTCAGTAAGTTAACTAAGAAGTGGTTGGTACACACCGACAGTGGTGTAAAAGAATTTACTGGCGCTAGTCTGAGCTTCCCGGTTGATAAAGATTACCCGGGTAAGAGTATTAAAGTGACGTTAACCGTTTCGGATGGTGATAAATCGACAACCGCAAGCTCTGTGGTACCGGTAATAGAAGTAAACCGTAGACCAAGCATTGAGATTGTTGGTAAAACGACCGCCGCGGCGGAAGAGCTCGTTATAGTTAAGGCACAACTAACCGATGAAAATCCTGACGCAGTGAAACTGAAATGGGTTGTACAGGGTAACAACGTTGGTTGGAAGCCAGTTGGCGTAAAAGGTGACGCTATTGAGGTGGGTATCGGACGTCAATCGGAACCAGGTCAGGCTTTGATTAAACTTGTTGCGATAGACGGCGATTTTAAGGTCGAGAAAACGCATACCATAAACTGGCCGGGCTATTCGACGTCGAAGCCGGTGCTAAAGATCAAAGCCCCGAAGACATTCGATTACACGACTCAGCAGTTTTTTGATATTAGTTTCGAAGCCTCTGACCCGGACAGCTGGCCTAAGCCTGTGAAAGTGACCTGGCAACAGCTAGATGGCAAAGATCTGAACGTTAAACCACAAAATGAAAAAACAATTACTGTCATGCCACAAGAGAAGTACGCAGGACAGACGGTGAGGTTTAAGTTTGTTGCAACCGATGGTGCCACTACCACAGAACAAATTGTTAGTGTTAAATTGAATGCAATCCCCGGACCGATCATCAAGATCAGTGAGTTCACAGATGTAGTGAAAGAAGGGGAGAAAATCATTGTTGATGCTAGCCAAACTAAAAACTCGTTGGAAGGAAAACCTGTGTTTTATAACTGGAAAGTGATTGGCATGGCAGACACCGACGCCATTGACGCTTTCCGTGATAGCAAACTGGTATTTACCGCCCCTGAAGTGGCCAACGATACTGAACTGAAAATAGAACTGACTGCTTCGTATTATAAGTACGCAAGTAAGAAAATACTGACTGTTAAGGTGAAAGATACCGGTTCGGTGCAAAAGCCAGAAAGCAAGCAGATGAAAATCAAGCTTGAGAAAAAAGCGGGTGCTCAGTTTGAGATCGATGCCGCTCAGTTAACCGATTTAGACCAAGCGCGCAAATATAAGTACCAATGGCGTCAGACCAAAGGCGACTCAGTTACCTGGATTGAACAGAATGGTCGCGTAGCGAAAATTGCACTGACAGATGAGACTAGTACACCCAAATTAGGCTTTACACTGGACTTGACGACCGAAGGGGTTGGCGTACGCAGCTATACCACTGAGGTGGCAGTCAGCCGGATAGAGACAACGGTTGTTCCGCCAGATACAGGAGATACTACTGGAGGAGCTGATAACGGTGACAGTACGGGGGACAAATTACCGAAACCGAAACCAGCTAATACAGGTGGTGGTGGCGGTGGTAGTGCCAACTGGTGGTTGCTACTGGCGTTAGCAATGGTTTGGGGTGTTCGAACCAGTCGCCGCAAGAAATTGCCATTAATTTAGTTTGGAGCGCAGCTTTTTAGCTGCGCTTTTTTGTGTCCAATCGGGCTGGTTGCGTTGCCTGCATCCCGATGTAATAGCGCGACTAAAGTTGTTGACGAGAAGACTTTAAAATCCTGTTTTCGTTTGATTTGTCACTTGAACTGGGAAATGTGGTGCAATCATAAGCGGATTGTCCTGGTTATGTAACGAACTAATTATTAGAACTATCAGTTTGTAAGAGTTGACGACACTTTAGCGACACAACAATACAACCCCAAGCACTGCTGTTCTGTATTGTATCAATAGCTGGCTATGAACATCAGTTCGTAGTTAAAACATATAGTTATAATAGTTATAGGACATACAGATGCTGTACGAGCAACCAAAATTTCAGGCACAATATGGTAACTTTATTGGTGGTCAGTGGCTGGCCCCGGCTAAAGGGGAATACTTTGACAATCACTCACCGGTAGACGGTTCTGTCATTTGTCGTATCCCTCGCTCAAGCGAAGTTGATATCGAGTCAGCACTTGATGCAGCGCATGCGGCGCGGGCTGCCTGGGCTGCAACGAGCGTTACCGAACGTGCTAATGTTTTGCTTAAAATTGCTGATGTGATTGAGCAAAACCTACAGGAGCTAGCGTTGGTAGAAACCTGGGAAAATGGTAAGCCGATTCGCGAAACATTGGCGGCGGATCTGCCGCTGGTCGTCGACCATTTCCGTTATTTTGCCGGTTGTATCCGCGCTCAAGAGGGAAGCGCCGCTGAGCTGGATAGCAATACAGCAAGTTATCATTTCCCGGAACCTGTTGGTGTAGTGGGACAGATTATTCCGTGGAACTTCCCGCTGTTGATGGCGGCCTGGAAATTGGCTCCTGCACTCGCGGCAGGCTGCTGTGTGGTGATGAAACCGGCAGAGCAGACTCCGGTTTCGATTCTGGTGCTGATGGAAAAAATCGGCCATCTGATCCCTGCTGGTGTAGTCAATGTTGTTAATGGCTATGGTGCAGAAGCGGGTCAGGCTCTGGCCACCAGTGAGCGAATTGCCAAGCTTGCGTTTACTGGTTCAACCAAGGTCGGGCAGCATATTCTGGAGTGTGCCGCTAAGAACATGATTCCTTCCACAGTCGAACTTGGTGGCAAATCTCCGAATATCTATTTCCCGGATATTTTTGATTTTGAAGACGAATACCTGGATAAATGTATTGAAGGCACACTGCTCGCTTTCTTCAACCAGGGTGAAGTTTGTACTTGTCCATCACGTGTATTGGTCCACGAGTCTGTGTATGAAAAATTTGTCGAACGTATTAAAGCGCGCGCGGCGACCATTAAGCAGGGCAGCCCACTGGACACTGATGCTCAAGTCGGCGCGCAGGCGTCGAAAGAGCAGTTTGATAAGATCATGAGCTACATTAACATTGGTCGTGAAGAGGGCGCGGAAGTTCTGTTTGGTGGCGAAGCACACCAGCAGGAAGGTGAGCTGTCAAATGGACATTACGTCAAACCGACCATGCTCGCCGGCCACAATAAGATGCGTGTATTCCAGGAAGAGATTTTTGGCCCGGTGATTGCGATCACCACGTTTAAAGATGAAGCTGAAGCTCTGGCAATTGCCAATGACACCCAATATGGTCTTGGTGCCGGGGTGTGGACACGTGATACAAATCTGGCTTATCGAATGGGCCGAAATATTGAAGCTGGTCGAGTGTGGATTAACTGCTACCATGCCTATCCTGCTCATGCTGCTTTCGGCGGCTACAAGAAATCCGGTATTGGGCGTGAAACGCACAAAATGATGCTGGATCATTACCAAAATACTAAGAACTTGCTGGTAAGTTACGATATTAATCCGCTGGGTTTTTTCTAGCTTTTCAGACTGAAAAATTACATTAAGTAAGATTTACTAACAACGTCGAGCAAAAAGGCCAAACTCAAAGGTTTGGCCTTTTTTTACAGTACCAAGTAGCAATCGGTGTGGGATTAACCAAGCTTTTGCCGGCTATTTCCTCCGGTAGTAAATCCCGTAACCCGTTGGTACAGTTTTAACCAATATTCGATGATTAGATTATTGATATTAGAACGCTTGATGATCATCTTGTATTCAATCTCATTGACCATTTCGGGGTGGCGTAAAGCTCTCATCCTGCCTGCCGCGACAAATTGCTGGGCGTAAAATTGTGGTAAAAACCCAATATAACAACCGCTTAGAATTAGAAAAGCGGTGCTCTCTCGGTCTGCTGAACTGGCGCTGATATTGAAATTATTCCAGTCAACATTCTGAGTAGCAGAAGATTTTACCGCGGGTTGCTGGTAAATCTCTTCTAAGGTTATTGCTTCGCCGTGATGGAACAATGGATGCCCTTCTGCGCAATACAACAATTCTGATTCATGATAGAGCGGATAGTACTCCAGGCAGGGGCTGGATTTTTCCAACTGAACTACACCGATGTCGTACTTATTGTTGATCACGTCAATCTCGATTTCCTGTGAAGGTTTCATCTGAAGGTTAACTTTGATGCCAGGAATCTTTTGTCTAAGCAGGGTGATCATGTTGGTAATGATCATCTGTTCATGGGTGACAAAGTTATCGGTAATACCAATATTGATTTCACCGGTGATTTTTGTGTGTAACAGGTTGACGTTACTGGAAAAGTTACTCATCGCACTGAACAGTTCCTGAACGTACTGATAAAACCGTTCCCCCTCCCGCGTAAGCGAAAAACCGGCCCGGCCGCGGTTACACAGGTGTAACCCGGTGCGCGTTTC
>NZ_JBNKVP010000081.1:0-15204 GCF_050299255.1 Vibrio sp. | reverse complement strand
GGCTGACACTGCCGCTGACCAAACAGGTGGATCAGCAGTACGCTGAACTGCAGAAACAGGGCCAGGGCCGAATGGATACTTCCGTGCTTATTAAAGCCGTGGCACAAAAATCCCGCCAATAGTTGCCCGTCACAAAACCGTAAACCAAGCCGGCCAAGTTGCCGGCTTGGCTGCTTTTAGCGGTCGAATGGCCGCATCTGCCGCTGCTCTCTGCCGGCGCATAGTGACGTTACCTACAAAATACTCATCTAAGCGTGCAGTTATCGTATTTCGTACTAGCCTTTAAAGATCACCGCTCGGTTAGTGGAAAAATAACAATAATGCGATGGAGCCGATCGTTTCAAATTACCCTGTTTGCGCTGGCAATCTGCGTCGGCGTGGTATCGGTTTGGTATATCGATAGCCAACTAGAGCAAAACGCTCAATCTGACCCGATCGAATCGATGACCATCGGTGTCGCCAAATCGCCTTTGACATCCCCTTTCTTTGTTGCGCAGCATCTGGGTCTGTTTGCCTATCACGGTTTAAATATAGAGCTCATTCCCTGCATCGGAGGTAATAATTGTGTCAAAAGTATGTTAGCCGGTGAGCTAGATTATGCGACCGCGTCTGAATCTGTAGCGATGTTTGAGAGTTTTCACCATGATGACCTGGCGCTGTTAGTCAGCTTTGTCGAGTCGAATAACGATGTGAAATTGCTGACGCTGGCGTCCAATGGTATCTCGCACATCGGTGGTTTGCGTGACAAACGCATCGGTGTGGTCAAGGGGTCGGCTAGCGAGTTTTATCTCGATTCCACCCTGATCGCCAGCAACCTTGCTAACCTGCCAATTGAAAAAGTTGACCTACTGCCGAACGAAATGGTGACCGCCCTGCTAAGCAAACAGGTAGACGCTATTTCGGCCTGGGAACCGTTTGGGTATCTGGCCAGCCATAGAGTGGGCTCCGATGTATACAATCTGGGCGTACCTGGCGTCTATCAACTTAACTTCAACTTGTTATCACAACGAAGCACGGTAGAGCGTAACATGGCGGCGAGCACAGCACTGATTCTGGCTTTAGACGATGCCATTAACTGGATTCACGCCAATCCGGTAGAAGCGCAGCGCCTGGTCGCAGAGACACTGCAAGTGTCGCAGGATGAGCTGGAATGGACCTGGGACGACTATCTGTTTCGCTTGTCTCTTGGTAGCTCTCTGCTATCCAACTTACAACTTGAAGCTCGTTGGGCATTACAACGAAACTTGGTCACCGAACCTATGCCGAATTTCCGTGAACTGATGTTCAGTCAACCGTACCAGGTCGCGTTCAAACAGAGGATCAATCAATGATCGATTCGCTGAGGAACAAGCTGGTTGTGCTGGTGGTGGCAAGCTTCGCACTGACGGCGCTGATTATTCTGTCGCTGTTTAAAATAAGCGGTGAACAGCGCAGTATCGAGATGAAACTCAATCAGTTGGTCAATATTCAGCTCAGTGTTGACCACTTGCGCAGTCAACTGTGGGTGTTTTCTCAATACGGGGATACTGCCACGCTCAATCAGGTTGGGATGGCGCAGATGGAGCTGGCCAAACAGTTACAAAATTACGGTAGCCAGTTTGGCCCGTTAGCCAACATCGGCAAAATGAACAATAGCCTGGACCTGTTACTCAAGCAGGAGCAGAGCTTAAGCCACACAGAACAAGCTTCGACAGCGAACGAACCGATTGGCAGTATCGTAAACGCCCACGGGCTATTGCACTCGCGCTACAACGTGCTAATCCAGAATATGACAGAGGAGTTAGTGCACGCCCACCAACGAGTCTTGTCGCAAGCCGAACAGGCTCAGCAACAGGTACTGGTAATGACGGCACTGAGCCTGGTGTTCGTCTCCCTGCTGGTCAGTTATTGTGCCTGGAAAACGTTGGAAGGTTTTCAGCGCGGCATGAACGGGATGCAGCTGGCTATGCTGGAACTGTCCAAAGGGGAGTTTGGTTATCAGCAGGATCGGCGCCAACTGACGACTGAATTTGTAAAGCTGGCGGACTTTTTCGACCATATGAGCCATTCGCTTAATGAATCCATGGTATCCAAACAAGATTTGGAACAGGAAGTTAAGCGTCAAACCGAAGTGTTACGGCAACAGAAGCAGCAACTGCTGTTTTTGTCCGAACACGACCCGCTAACTAACCTGATGAACCGGCGGGCATTTGAAAAAACCTTATCCCGGGCGATCATTAACTCCAACCGCACAGGTTTGAGCCTGGCACTGATTTTTGTTGACCTGGACGACTTCAAACTGATCAATGACTCCATCGGTCATGATGCCGGTGACCAGGTATTGCGGGTAGTGGCCGAACGCCTGGTAAACTGCGTACGCGAGACCGACTTCGTCGGCCGTTATGGCGGCGATGAGTTTGTCGTCTGTTTGGATTTAATGCGTGAAAACCGCGACGTCTGTAAAAAAATAGACGAAATTGCTCTGCAGCTCAATAAACCGGTTACCCATGGCGAACGTCTTATTCATGTCGCTGCCAGCCTGGGTGTCTGCTATTACCCGCAGCAGGCCGTCAACATGCAGCAGTTAATCAAATTTGCCGATCAGGCGATGTATCTGGCAAAACACCAATCCAATTGCAAATACTGCGAACATCCTTGTGATAATCGACCGATCCAGGAGCTAAATAAAACGCAATAGCGCCCAACTCATCTGCTCTCCAATGATTTTCCCTATCCCATGGCCCACTTTTTTTGCGCCCGAACACGCTTTCATGAAACTGTTTCATGGCGCGGATGGAAACTGCTGAAAGGCTCTTTATTTGCCGTATTGGCTGTTTTTGCCCCCCGGTGGCTGTGAGCTGACTCACGTAATCAGCCGTATAAATGCTCGATACTTTCCGGCATGAAAGCGGTTTCGAGCTTGGTTCAGATTTCGAGATTAGGGGTGTTGTTTGGCAACCATCAAAGACGTATCGGAGTATGCGGGGGTTTCCCAGGCGACGGTTTCGCGGGTGATCAACGGCAGCTGCCCGGTCAATGCGGATAAAAAATTAAAAGTCGAACAAGCCATTAAGGCGCTGGGCTATCGGCCGAACTCCATTGCCCAGGCACTGGCATCCAGCCGGACCGGCAGTATTGGCATCATAGTGCCTGAACTCGGTGGGCCGTTTTATTCCGGCATTTTGCACAGCATTGAAGAGCACTTACGCCGCTATGGCTACCATGTGGTGGTAACGGCTGGTTCAAATAGCGAACAAGGCCAGCGCGAGTCGGTTGAGTTTCTGCTCGGTCGCAATGTCGATGCGATGATTCTGCATACTCAGTACTTGTCGGACGACTATTTAATTTCTTTGTCAGAGCAGGGAGTTGCAGTGGTTCTGGTGAACCGCTTTATTCCGGAAATGGCGCAAAACTGCATAGAGATTGATAACGAGTTGGGCGGAAAGCTGGCGACGGACTATCTGATTAGTCGCGGCCACACCCAAATCGCATGTATTACCGGCCCTCTGGATAAATCAGATGCACGGGGGCGTCTACTTGGTTACCGAAATGCGCTGGAGGCGGCGGGGATTGAGTATGACGAAGCACTGGTTTCAGAGGCCGGTTTCACCGAAGTGTCCGGGGTGAACGCGATGCAAAAGCTGTTAAAGCGCCATCGTGATTTTACCGCGGTGTTCGCCTGTAACGATCACATGGCCTTCGGCGCGTTTGAAGTGTTGCGTGAACAGGGTAAGTCGATTCCGGAGCAGGTATCGTTAGTGGGTTTTGACAATATTTTGTTCGCCCGCTATCTGACCCCGGGGCTGACCACCATAAACTTCCCGATTGAACAGATGAGCATAGAAGCGGTAAGGCTGGCTGTTCAGATTTTGAACCAACAACAACGAGACGTGAACTTTAAGTTATCACCCACGCTGGTGGAACGTAATTCCGTCACAGATGTATCCCATACCCTATAAAACAACAAGGATAAGATATGAAACTCAAAACTATCACTCTTGCGACCGCGATGGCTCTGGGTGCGGCAGGGACTGCCACTGCTGCCGAGCAAATCCGTTTTGACGGTTTTCCAGACTTTGACAGCAGCCTGAAAGTACTGCTGCCGGAGTTTGAAAAAGAGACCGGGATTAAAGTGGACTACCTGATGAATAACCACGGTGACCACCATAACAAACTGACCACTAACCTGGCGACGGGCTCTGGTGCCGGTGATGTGATAGTTGTTGATGTAGAAAAAATTGGTCCGTTTGTCAGCTCGGGCGGCCTGGTGAACTTATCCGAAAAATACGGTGCGGATAAATTTGAAGAGAGCTTTGCCGCTTATGCCTGGGCACAGGGTAAAGGCGGTGATGGCGACATGTACGGTATTCCGGTCGATCTGGGTCCTGGCGTGATGTACTACCGTACCGACCTGTTTGAAAAAGCCGGCGTTGACGTCAAACAAGCGATTAAAGACTGGGATTCTTACATCGCAGCCGGTGAAGCGCTGAAAAAACAGAATGTTCAGCTGATCGCGTCTGCCGCCGACGTGGCGCAGGCGATCATCTTTACTACCGTGCCAGAAGGTGAAGGTCTGTACTTTGATAAAGACGGTAACCCAGTGGTGACGTCTGAGCGTTTTGTCCACGCGTTTGAAGTAGCGAAACAGATTCGCGACAAAGGCCTGGACGGACGCACTCTGGCCTGGACCAACGAATGGTACGAAGGCTTCCGTAACGGCACTTTCGCCACTCAGCTGTCCGGTGCCTGGCTGCTGGGTCACCTGAACAACTGGATTGCACCTGAAACCAAAGGCAAGTGGCGTGCAGAGCACCTGCCAGACGGCATTTACGGTAGCTGGGGCGGTTCGTTCCTGTCTATCCCGACTCAGTCTGAGCACCAGGATGACGCGTGGAAGCTGATCGAATACATGACAACTCGTCGTGATATTCAGCTTAAGCACTTCGAAACTATCGCCGCTTTCCCGGCCAACGTCACTACTTACGACGACCCTATGTTCAACGAGAACATCGAGTTCCTGGGCGGTCAGCAGGCTCGTCAGTTGTTCGCTGAAGTGGCCAACAACATCAAGCCGGTTCAGCCAGCGAAAGGTGACCACGTAGCGCGTGCCATCATTCTGGAAAACGCTTTGATGGAAGTGCTGGATGAAGGCAAAGACATCAAAACAGCCCTTAAAGAAGCGGAACGTATGATTAAACGTCGTACCCGCAACATGTAATTCCTATCTACTAAGCTATACGTTGGAGGCGTGGAGAGCGCCTCCAATTCAAGAGGTTATCACTATGAACCAATCCGTGGGTAGCGTTATGGAAGCTTCTAAGCGTAAGAGTTTTTTTTCTGACCTGAATTTGAAAGCGCTTACACCTTATGGGTTCCTGATCCCATTTCTGATTATCTTCTCAGTGTTTGGGATTTTCCCGCTGCTGTTTTCTATCTTCCTCTCTTTTCATGAGTGGAACCCGGTCGAAGGCCTGGGTGCCATGCAGTATGTCGGGGTGGAAAACTACCATATCGCCCTGACTGACCCCTGGTTGTGGCGCTCGCTGAAAAATACCTTGTGGCTGGCGATCACCTCTGGCGTGGCTCAACATCTGGTGGCGATTCCGGTGGCGTATATCCTGGTCTCCATGGCTGATCGCATGCGCCACTGGCTCACATCTGCCTACTTCCTGCCATACATCACCTCGACCGTCGCGGCAGCGCTGATCTTCTTCAACATGTATTCACCTAACTCGGGCATTATCAACCAGAGCCTGATGGCGCTGGCCGACAGTTCGCTGTTTGGCTGGGCGTTTGCCTGGGTAAATGATTTCCAGCCGATTCGCTGGCTGGATGATGCCACCATGATCAAACCGTCAATTGCGTTTATGGTGTTCTGGAAATACACCGGTTTTAACATCGTCCTTTACACCACCGGTTTGATGACCATTCCGAAAGATATCCTGGAAGCGGCCCGTATGGACGGTGCCAACGCGCTGCGTCGTTTCTGGCATATCTCGCTGCCGATGATTCGTCCGTTCATATTCTTTGCCGTCACTATGACCATCATAGGTAACCTGCAGTTGTTTGAAGAACCGTTTGTGCTGACCCGTGGTACCGGCGGTACCGGCCAGTCGGGCCTGACCATCTCCATGTACCTGTACAAAGTGGGTTGGGAGTGGCTGGAAATGGGAACGGCGTCGGCCATTTCCTGGCTGCTGTTTATCCTGATCGCCCTGTGTACTTCGATTCAGTTCATCTTCTTTGGCAAAAAAGGTTTAGGAGAGCAATAACATGTCTATTCAAGCACTTAAACCGAGTGATCGCACTATCTCGATCATGACCAAACTGGCGATGGCGGCGCTGGCAGTGGTATTGATTGTCTCGGCACTGATGACGGTATTCCCATTCCTCTGGTCGGCGCTGCTGTCGACCCGGGACCGTACCGAGATTTTTGGCACCGGCATCAGCTTTGCGATCGGTGACAGCCTGGCGGTGAACTACGCCAAGCTGTTGGAAATCATGCCATTCTGGCAGGCGATGTTTAACTCCGTCTACGTGGCCTTCCTTGGCACCACCATTTCACTGCTGTTCTGCAGCATGGGCGGCTACGCGTTTGCCGTGTATCAGTTCCGTGGCAAGAACCTGCTGTTCGGTATGCTGGTCGGTTCGATGATGATCCCGCCGGTACTGAGCCTGATCCCCTACTTTATGATCGTGAAATTTTTAGGCCTGCTGGATAACCATATTGCGGTCTGGCTGCCATTCACTACCACACCGTTTGGTATCTTCCTGATGCGTCAGCACGTGGTGGCATCGGTACCGAAAGAACTGCTGGAAGCGGCCAAGCTGGACGGTGCAGGTGAGTTTCGCACTTACTGGAGCGTGGTACTGCCGCTGATGAAACCGGCCCTGGCGACCCTGGCTATCGTCCAGTTCGTCTTCTTCTGGAATATGTTTATGCAGCCACTGGTGGTACTGACCAGTCCGGAAAACTATGTGATTACCCAGGCGCTGCGAAGTGTGCAGGGGATACCGAACACGCCGTGGGGCGCCGTGATGCTGGGTACTACCATATCGATCCTGCCGCTGGTGACCACTTATCTGTTTGCTTCGAAACAGATGATCAGCGGCCTGACCTCCGGCGCAGTGAAAGGTTAATTGGTGGGCCCATCCACCCGAGTGAAATGAGCACAGCTCAAGACTAATTTAGCACTGCATGCGCAGAGCGCGTGCAGGGAGAACAAGACAATGGCAAAAGTAGAATTTAAAAATATCAAAAAAGCATTTGGTGATGTACAGGTGGTAAAACACTTCGATTTCACAGTCAACGATGGCGAGTTCGTGGTGTTCCTGGGACCATCCGGTTGTGGTAAGTCGACCACGCTACGTATGCTGGCCGGGCTGGAGTCCATCTCTGCCGGTGAAATCTATGTTGGCGGTAAGCTGATGAATAAAGTGGATGCCAAAGACCGTGACCTTGCGATGGTATTCCAGAGCTATGCCCTCTACCCACATATGACCGTGTACGAAAACATCGCGTTCGCCCTGAAGCTGAAAGGCATGGCCAAACCGCAGATTGACGCCGAAGTGCGCAAAGCGGCCAAAATGCTGGAACTGGAGCCGCTGTTAGACCGTAAGCCAAAAGAGCTGTCCGGTGGTCAGCGTCAGCGGGTGGCGATGGGCCGCGCCATGGTGCGCACACCGAAGGTATTCCTGTTCGATGAGCCGCTATCCAACCTGGATGCCAAACTGCGTGGCGTGATGCGGGAAGAGATTAAGCAGCTGCACCGTGAGCTGAAAACCACCACCATCTACGTGACCCACGACCAGATCGAAGCCATGACCCTGGCAGACCGAATCGTGATTCTGAAAGACGGTTACGTTGCTCAGGTTGGCACACCGACCGAGGTATTCCAGCGCCCGGCCAACAAATTTGTGGCGCAGTTTATTGGTAACCCGTCAATGAACATGCTGAGTGCCAGTGTGGCCAATGCCAATGACCAGTGGCAGCTGCAACTGGGTGATATCACGCTGGAGTTGCCACAGCGTTTTCAGGCTAAAGCCCAGCATAATCAAGCGGTGAACTTTGCCATTCGGCCAACCGATATCCATCTGCGTGCCGAGCAGATTGACCACGACCGGGTATTGCCGCTGCCGGTGAAAATTCTCGACAAAGAGCTGCTTGGTGCCAGCATTTTGCTGAAAACCGAAGTGGCAGGCCAACCTCTGACGGTAGAAACCCAGGCGGCCGAAGTGGATGTTGATCAGGTTACCCTGTACCTGGATCTTGACGCCCTGCACCTGTTTGATCTCGAAAGCGAGCAGTCGCTGGCGCAGTTCTGAGCCCCAGCGGGTGTCGATGCGTTCACCTGTCGCCGCCCGCACTTCATTTTTTATTGGCAAAGGCTAAGCCAGTTACAGCAGCAGCCGGTTGAATGGCTGCGGCTAACCAATTTTGTCGGAATCTAAATACTATGAATCAACAAGACGTCGCCGCTTCAGATGTATCAGGTCAGTTTGTCGATCTTGATGGCCAACGCTACTACCAAATTCGCAATGTTGACCGCATGGCGCCCTTTTTTATCAGCCTGGTCTCTTCCAGTAACCACTGGCTGTTTATCTCTTCAACAGGTTGCCTGAGCGCAGGACGTATTCGGCCGGAAAATGCGCTGTTCCCGTATCGTTCTGTCGATCATATTCATGAAAACGCAGAAAATACCGGCGCCAAAACGGTACTGCGGGTAGGTAACGGAGACCACTGGCAGCTGTGGGAACCGTTCAATCTGCAACACAATGGCCTGTATCAAGTTGAGCGCAACCTGTATAAAACCACCACCGGCGACCAGCTGTTGTTTGAAGAGATCAACCACAGTTTGCAGTTGCGCTACCGTTATAGCTGGCGTACCTGTGAGCCGTTTGGCTTCGTGCGTCATGCTGAGTTAACCAACCTGGCTGATGGTACGCGCGATATCGAACTGCTGGACGGGCTGCAGAATCTGCTCCCTTCCGGTGCGCCGCTGGCCGCGCTGCAAACCCGCAGCGCACTGGTGGATGCTTACAAGTGGAACGAGCGGATAGACGATACCTCACTGGCGCTGTACACCATGTACGCCCAACTGAGCGACCGTGCCGAGCCGGCGGAATCACTGCTGGCGACCACGGTATTTAGCGTAGACAACGACCCACACCAAATTCTGCTCAGCAGTCAGCAGCTTGCTGCATTCCGTTCGGGCCTGGCGATAGAAGCGGAAACCCTGACCCGTGGCTTGCGCGGCAGTCACTTTATCCACAAACGTATCGAACTCGCAGCTCGGAGCAGTAACCAGTGGTACCAGGTCGCCGATTTAGACCAGGATCATAGCCGGGTCAGTGAACTGATTGCGCTACAAAACCAGACTGAGCAGCTAGCGGAGACGCTTGAGCTGGCGATCAGTGAAAATCAGCAGCAGTTAATTCAACTGATGTCCGGTGCGGATGCCTGGCAACTGACCGAAGATGAAAGCACCAGCGTGCATCACTATGCCAACGTGCTGTTCAATAATATGCGTGGTGGTGTGTTCGAGCATCACTACTGGCTGGACAAAGCCGATGTAGTGGCGAGCATTACTCAGGCAAATGCACGGGTTGCGGCACGCCATCAGGCTCTGTTGGCCTCACTGCCGACCACTTTTACCCAAGCGGAACTGGTGATGAAAGCCAAAGCCAGTGGTGACGCTCAGCTGCAGCGGCTGGCTTACGAATATCTGCCGCTGACCTTCGGCCGCCGCCATGGCGACCCAAGTCGCCCCTGGAACCATTTTGAAATTAAACTGCGTGACCAGGATGGCAAGCGTCTGCTCTCTTACCAGGGCAACTGGCGCGACATATTCCAGAACTGGGAAGCGATAGCCCTCAGTTATCCTAAATACATCGCCAGCTTTATCGCCAAGTTTGTCAACGCGTCGACCGCTGATGGCTACAACCCTTATCGGATCACCAAGCAGGGTATCGACTGGGAGATCATGGATCCGGATGATCCCTGGAGTAACATTGGCTACTGGGGTGACCACCAGATCATCTACCTGCTGAAGTTTTTAGAACTGGCCGAGCAGTTTAATCGTCAGGAACTGAATCAACTGCTCGAGTCGGAGTGTTTCAGTTACGCCAATGTGCCGTACCGGCTGGCCGAACTGGAACAGTTGCTGCGCAATCCGAAAGATACTGTCAGCTTTGATGACCAGACCCAGGCACTCACCGAACAACGGGTGTGTGAGTTGGGTAGCGACGGAAAACTGCTGCTTAACGCAGCCGGAGACGTTTACCAGGTTAACCTGACCGAGAAGGTACTGGTGCCGCTGCTGGCCAAGCTGAGCAACCTGGTGGTGGACGGCGGTATCTGGCTCAACACGCAGCGGCCAGAATGGAATGATGCCAACAACGCCATCGTCGGGAATGGTTTGTCGATGGTGACCCTGTATTACATGCGCCGTTATGTGGCCTTTTTGCAATCCGTAATCTGCCGCGCTGGCAGCAGCATCTCCCTGTCGAATGAGGTGGCTGACTGGATTACCGATCTGTCAGCGAGACTACAGCCACTGGCTGAGCAAGTCGGGCATGAAACCCTGTCGCCAGAACAGCGCATGGCCGTGCTGCGCGATTTGGTCGGTTGTGGCGATCGCTATCGTCGCCGGGTCTATCAGCAAGGCGGTTTCAGCGGTAAAACCCGGTTTGAACGCCAGCACATAGAGCAACTGCTATCGTCAACGCTGGCCGTGCTGGATGCCTCGATAATCAATAACCAGCGCAGCGATGGCCTGTATAACGCCTATAACATCGTCAGCTTTGATCAGCAAAGCCTGCAAATCGAGCCGCTTTACCCTATGTTGGAAGGTCAGGTCGCCGTGCTTAGCTCAGGACAGTTAGATCCCAAACAGGCGGCTAGGCTGTTGGATACCTTGTTCAAGAGCGACATCTACCGGGCCGATCAACACAGCTTTATGCTCTATCCCGATCGCCAACTGGTGCGGTTTATGGATAAAAACCGCATACCGGAATCGGCGCTGGAAAACAGCGCACTGCTGCAACAGATGCTCAATGCGGGTGACGAGCGCATTATTAAGCGCGACTTGAGCGGCCAGTTGCGTTTTCGGGCAGAGTTTAACAATGCCCAATCGCTGCAGGCGGCCATTGACTCGCTGCAGGCAGAATACCCGAACGCCAATCCACAAGAGTGGCAGCAAGTGCTGGCCTGCTATGAGCAAGTGTTTAATCACAAAGCCTTTACCGGCCGCTCCGGCACCATGTTTGGCTACGAAGGGCTGGGTTGCATCTACTGGCACATGGTGTCTAAGCTGCTGTTGGCGGTGCAGGAAAACTACCAGCAGGCGTTTGAGCTCGATCCAACCAGCGAGCTGTGCCAGCAGCTGTGTGAGCAGTACTACCGGGTCCGGGCCGGGATCGGCTTTAACAAATCGCCGCAACACTACGGCGCGTTCCCGACTGACCCATATTCACACACGCCAAAGCACGCCGGGGCCCAGCAGCCGGGCATGACCGGGCAAGTGAAAGAAGAGCTGATCGCCCGTTTCCGCGAACTGGGGCTGGTGATCCGCAATGGTGTGATTGAATTGCATCCACAGTTGCTCAGCCGCGATGAGTTTCTGACTCAGGCGAAGCCGTTTCACTATCTCCGCTGGGATAACCAACCCGCGCAACTGAACATAAACCGGAATGAACTCGCTTTTACCTACTGTCAGGTGCCGTTTGTCTACCGGGTGACAGAGTCGGATGACGCTGTAGTCACGGTACATATGCAAGATGGCAGTCAGGTCACGTTGAGACAACTGACACTGCCAGGGCACATCGCCAGTGCGTTGTTTGAGCGCAAAGGTTTGGTTCATCAGGTCGAAGTACAGCTACCGTCTGGTCAGCTGCGTGCGTGGTAACTCACTGAACGGTCAAGCATTGGAATCCATTATGACTATGAAAACAGAATTCAATACCCCTTATTTTGCAAAGTGGCCCAAAATTGAATCTGCTATCGCCGTCGATCCGGATATCGAACAGCGGGTTGCGGCGATTGTGGCTCAGATGACCCTGGAAGAGAAAGTCGGCCAGATGATCCAGCCAGAAATCCGCGATGTAACGCCACAGGACATTATCGAGTTTAAAATTGGTTCGGTGCTGAATGGCGGCGGCTCCTGGCCCAATAACAACAAACGGGCTCCGGCGAGTGAATGGGTGCTGAAAGCCGATCAATACTGGCTGGCGACCGAGCAGATGTTTGCCGGGCGTCCGTTCCGGATTCCGTTTATGTGGGCGACCGATGCGGTGCACGGCCACAATAATGTTTATGGTGCGACGGTGTTTCCCCATAACATCGGACTGGGCTGTGCCCGTGAGCCGGAACTGATCCGGCGCATTGGCCGGGTTACGGCACTGGAGATTGCGGCCACCGGTCTCGACTGGACCTTTGCCCCGACCGTCGCGACACCGCGAGATTTACGCTGGGGCCGAACCTATGAAGGCTACTCGGAAGATCCGGAGCTTGTTTACGCTTACGCCAGTGAAATGGTCCACGGCCTGCAGGGAGATGCCGAGCAACTGCAGGGTGAATTCCACGTGATCTCCAATGTAAAACACTGGGTGGGTGATGGCGGTACCGCAACCGGCGTGGATCGCGGCATCAACCATTACAGTGAAGAGCTGCTGCGTAATATCCATGCGATGGGTTATTTCAGTGGACTGAATGCCGGTGCCCAGGTAGTGATGTCGTCCTTCAACTGCTGGGATAATCCGGCTAATTATGACCACGCGCCGCAGCAGCCAGGTGAGTACAATTTTAAGATTCACGGCAGTAAGTATTTACTTACCGATGTGCTGAAAGACCTGATGGGTTTTGACGGCTTAGTGGTGACCGACTGGCACGGCCACGCCGAAGTGAGCAAATGCAGTGACGGCGACGCGACCTATGCCATCAATGCCGGTAACGATGTGCTGATGATCCCGGTTGGTGTTCATTGGCGAGCGGCCTACCGGAAAACCCTGGATGATGTACGTTCCGGCGTGATTGCCCAGAGCCGCATTGACGATGCCGTCACCCGGATCCTGCGGGTGAAAATGCGCGCCGGCTTGTGGCAAAAGCCGATGCCATCCGAGCGCGCCTGTGCCGGAGAACAGCAACTGATCGGGGCGCCGCAGCATCGCGCACTGGCCAGAGAGGCAGTACGCAAGTCTCTGGTGCTGCTGAAAAACAATCAAAACCTGCTGCCACTGTCTCCAAACCAGAGGCTGATTCTGACCGGCAGCGCCGCCAACGATCTGCAAAAGCAGTCCGGTGGCTGGAACCTGACCTGGCAGGGCGATGAAAACTGTCTGGAGGATTTCCCTGGCGCTACCACACTGAAAATGGCGCTGGAAGCGGAAATGACGCCGGACTCGCTGATCTTCGATCCGGATTTAACCCGCGACTATCAGCCAGGTGATGTCGCAATCGTTGCGTTTGGCGAAGACCCTTACGCTGAAATGATGGGGGATATCAAAGCCTGGCAGAGCCTAGAGTTCGCCACGCTGAAACGAAGCTATGCGGCCGACAGCGCCAAGATCCGCCAGCTTCATCAGCAGGGCGTTAAAGTGATCGGGCTGTTTTTCAGTGGCCGACCGCTCTATCTCAATCAGGAAATCAACCAGTGTGAAGCCTTTGTGGCAGCGTTCCTGCCGGGCAGCGAAGGTCTGGGCCTGACCGACGTACTGCTGGCCGATGCACAAGGGCAAGCCAGGTTTGATTTCTGCGGCAAACTCTCGTTCAGCTGGCCGAACAAAAAGCGCAGTTGTACGGTTCATCGCATACCACCGCACATTCCGGGTTATCAGCTGGCGGACAATGAACAGTCGCCAACGGGGGAGCACGCGCCGCTGTTTGAGTATGGTTACGGATTGACTTATCTCGACGGGCAACCGGAACGCGACCTGGATAATCTGACTCTGGATAACGAGCAGAATGACCAGAGTGGCCAAGCTTATGCCGCTACCCACCTTTACGGAGTGTTGGCCACGATAGGTGACTACCAGTTAAAAGTGGCCGATCAGCAACACCTCGGTGGTGTGGATGTGTCGCGCAACAATGTGATGACCTTGTCAGACCTCAATACCAAGCCGTATAACTACCTGCAGCAGCAGGATTCAGTCGAACTGAACTTTAACGGCGGTTACTGCGCAGCGTATGTAGAAACGGGTGACGGCAAACCAGAAGACCTCAGCAGTTACGCCAACCACAACGGTAAAATCTGCTTTGAGCTGAAAGTGCTGCGCGCCTGCGAGCAGCCGGTCTACCTGGCAGTGCAGAAAGGGGCGTCGTTTGAGCAGCAAACTGAGCTGGCTCGGGTTGATCTCAGCCAATGGACTCGAGAAGCCCGCGAGCAGTTTGTCCGCATCGAAATTCCGTGCCAGCAGTTCGTCGAGCAGGGCGTTAATTTCGCATATCTGGACGTACCGTTTATGCTGTATAGTGACGGCCCGTTCCATGCGGTGTTAGCCAACGTTAGCTGGGATGCTCCGATTGATTGATCTCTGGCCTAAAGGTAGCCCAAACTGTTTAGATGAGTAGCAAAAACAACCGACCAACTGTGTATGATGTCGCCAGACTGGCTGGGGTTTCCCCCAGCACGGTGTCGCGGTTTTTGAATCGAACCACTTTTGTCTCTCAGGAAAAGAGCGACAACATCGAACGGGCCATTCAAAGCTTGGGATACAAACCCAGTTACCCGACACCGACATCAGTGAAAAAACGATCCATGACAGTGGGCGTGTTGATCCAACACACCGAAAGCCCGCACTCCAACCGGATACTCAACGACATGGAGAAAGTGCTGATCGCTCAGGGATACTCTCTGGTTATCGCCACCGGACACTGGAATAAGCGGATTGAAACTCAGGCGCTGGAATACTTGGCGAACAGTCGGGTAGATGGCGTGATCATAGTCACCGGCAGCCTGATGCCAGAGCAGATCCTGGCGTTCGCAGCAGACATTCCGGTAATTGCGGTCGGTTATGATGTGCAGGGTGAAAATGTTCGCTCGATCAACCTGGACAACGTGTTGGGTGGCTATATGGCGACCCTGCATTTGCTGCAGCAGGGGCATATGAATATCGCCCATATTAAGGGCATGCCCAATCAGCCTGACGCCTTTTTGCGCGGCATAGCGACTGACTTCTTCGATGTCAAAATCGGGGTAGGGGGTGGTGAAGCTAAAGTTGTCTTTGGCC
>NZ_JBNKVP010000080.1:0-15233 GCF_050299255.1 Vibrio sp. | reverse complement strand
TACGGGATCGGGAGCCCCAACGCGGCCACGATCATGGATCTCCTGAGCGCCGTACAGCCCTCGGCGGTCCTCTTTCTGGGCAAGTGCGGAGGTCTCAAGACGGATGTCGCCCTCGGAGATTTTCTGCTGCCCATCGCCGCCATCGCTTTAGTGATCGGGTTTGCGGCGAGAAAAGCACCGGCACCTACCGCTGCAGTCGTGAACATGAATCGACGACGTGATAACTGCGCCTCGATCATTTGGCTGAACTGGGAATCTTGCTTATCACGCTGTGACATGACTTAGCTCCTTGAAGGTTTGACTTTATTGTTTTTTAGTGAGATTCCACGATAAATACGATTCATGACAGCAGGGTTAAGTTTTTGTTGTATCTCAGTAACACGACTAGACAAGCCGGCAGAGTTAACTACACTGGAGTCATTGGTTGGTGGTGAAAGTGTGCTACCGGTCCAATTTTCGCTCAATTCGATGGAACAAGAACGCTACAAATGTGATTCAGATCGTAGAGCGCAACCACAGCGCAAGCTAAATTGATTCGGTCCTTGTTTGGCTATCAGTGCAGGCTCAATGACGAGCCGCTGTTGTAATAATAGTGAGGAAATGGATGAAAAAAATCAGAAGAGCGCAGCTGCATCGAGTTCGTATTCAATACTGGAAAGACACGAACAAAACCGCGCGCAACAAAACAAATTAGTACCTCTAAAACGTCTAAGCTGGCATATCGCCAGCTTTTGTCTTTTTGGTCACCCGATAAAATGACCAGGTCAACGGCCTTATTCACGCAAAAGGCCGTTTGGTTTACCGCTTAGGGCTTAAGCACCGCCCCCTGGCTGCTGATGACCTTCTGGTACCAGTAGAAGCTTTTTTTCCGGGTCCGGATCAGAGTACCACTACCGTCATCGTGACGGTCGACATAGATAAATCCGTAGCGTTTACTCATTTCGCCGGTGGAGTTCGCCACCAGATCGATCGGCCCCCAGCAAGTAAAGCCCATCAACTCGACCCCGTCCTCAATCGCTTCGCGTACCTGCACCAGGTGGTCGTTGAGGTAAGCAATTCGGTAGTCATCCACAATTTGACCATTGGCATCGACTTCGTCGCGAGCCCCTAAACCATTTTCCACTACAAACAGCGGCTTTTGATACCTGTCATACAGCAAGTTGAGCAGGATCCGAATCCCTTTCGGGTCGATCAACCAGCCCCACTGGCTCTTCTCCAGATAGGGATTAGGCACACTGTCGACAATATTGCCCACTTCTTTCTGCTTCGGATCGGCACTGGCGCAGCCGCTGGCGTAATAGCTAAATGAAATAAAATCGACACTGGCACTGGCGAGCAGGTCGAGGTCGCCCTGCTGCATCTCAATACTAATATTATTGTCGCGGAAGTAACGCAGCATATACCCCGGGTACTTGCCTCGCGTCTGTACATCGCCAAAAAACAGCCATTTGTTGTTCTCGTGCATCGCGGCCAGCACGTCATCCGGGTTACAGGTATAGGGATAGTTGATCGCTCCCAGCAGCATATTACCAACCTTAGCGTCGGGAATAATCTGATGACATAAGTTGACGGCCTTGGCATTCGCCAATAACTGGTGATGGATCGCCTGGTAGATCTGTTGTTCGCAGGCATGCTCGTCTAGGCCGACCCCGGTAAACGGCGCATGCAAGGACATATTGATTTCATTGAAAGTCAGCCACAGTTTAACTTTATCCTGATAGCGTTCAAATACGCAGCAGGCATAACGGGCAAAAAAGTCGATTAAGCGCCGGTCGGCCCAGCCGCCATATTTTTCCGTCAAATTATAAGGCATTTCGTAGTGAGACAGAGTCACAAACGGTTGAATTCCCTGCTCAGCCAACTCATCAAATATTTTATCGTAATAGGCCAGCCCGGCTTCGTTGGCACTCTCCTCATCGCCATCGGGGAAAATACGGCTCCAGGCAATCGAAAGGCGCAGGCAACTAAAGCCCATCTCCTTGAACAGAGCAATGTCTTCCGGATACCTATGGTAGAAATCAATCGCCACATCTTTGATGCCCGGCGTTCGCGCTTCCCGGCTCTGGTGAGGATTGAGGATACCTTTTGGTAACATATCTGAGGTCGACAAACCTTTGCCGTCCTGATCAAATGCTCCTTCCACCTGGTTAGCGGCAATGGCTCCGCCCCACAAGAATGCGTCTGGAAATGGTTTGCTCACAATAAATATCCTTACGGTAAGAGTTACGAAATACGAAACAAACTTGCCCCACCGGTCAAGCCGCGATGTCGTCGGTAGGCTTAGGGTTGAAGTAGGTCATACTCTGATCTTGAAAGTGGCGCTTTCGTCAATATAGACCAAACCGGCTGGGCACACTGGCTGGGTTACGCTTCTTTGATTCTTGAGCCCGCATTGCGCGGGCCAACAGCGACCTGATATACAGCCAAACAATCTGAACATCCTTGAGTACAAAAGAAAAAAGCGGCCTTGGCCGCTTGATTACATTTCCTCGGTGATCGCTTCGTCGCCCAGTTTAGATGTACACTTTATTTCGTACTGGTTAAAGCTAAACTCGCTCGGGCCATGAGTCCGCCGGGTGGTGATTCGCTCATCATCAAACTGCACGGTCACGTGGGAGTAGACTTTATTGCTGGCAACGATAGTGAACTCTTCTAACATCGTCTGGAAGTCCCCTTCATACACATCAACGGCGTTTTTGGCTGCCGTGAGCTTTTGATTGGCTTGCTGTTTGAAGTGCTCCAGCTCTTGCTCCTGCTCATCGCTACGTTCACTTTTCGGAATTTTCTTAAATTCCAGTTCACGACGAATCACCTCCATAGTCCCTTCCTGAGCGAGCTTATAGTCAGCTTTCAACTTGAGCAATTTATCTTTCACGTTACTAAAACGCGCAAAACCCTGGATAAAAGTTGGTGTGTCGCCTTCGACCCCTAGATTAACACAGCTGGTTTTACCGCCCACCAGAGCCCGTCCACCGCTGAGCGTGCCCTGACGGCCGCTAGTATCACTCACGACCAGATCACCACCGCAACGCAATTCGTTGTTCATGCAGTGTACGGATAACTCGATATTTGCCCCGGCCTGCAAGTCTGAAAACTGCGCGTAATTTGCCGTTATGCTGCCAGCCGCTTTTACGGTACAACTTTTAGCTTCACCTTCTGACACATTGTGACCAATAATGCCTTTGGCGACTTTTATGTCACCCTGCGCCTGCACATCTGCCGACTCGATAAATCCGCCGACAGTGATGGATCCGGTGGCCCGTACCTTCATATCCGACTCTATGTTGCCGATCACGACCACGTTACCTTTGAATTTAACATGGCCGGAGGCGACACCAATAGCGGGCAGGCAGAGCGCATTTTCAACTTCGACCGACTTTTCTTTTATTAAAGGCATACCGGCGAGTGATGCCACCAGCAAGTTGGGGTTGGTGGCGGAAATTTGTGAACCTTTAGACGCTTTCAGCAGGCTGTCTTTACCCGGCGTGGGTGGCACAATCCGGCCTTGAACCGTAAAACCAGGTGTGCCTTTGGTAGCCGGAATACGCTTCATCAACGGCTGATTTTCTTCCACGCTGATGGTTTCGCCCAAGTTGAGCATATCCACTTTTCCCGTTTCATTTTGCGTCTTAGGAGCCAGGATCTGCTTGGAAATGTCTTCAACCAGTGGAACAAATTGGGCATCTTCGCCCTGAATCGGCATCCGCCCCTGGGCGACCGGCTGATGGAATACTTCACCGGCTTTCAGCGTCTGGCTGACCAGCAAGGTTTTTTTCAGTGCCAGTTTGTTGATACCCTTAATGACGTTGGCTTTCGCCAATGCCTGAATAATTTGCGGTGCGGTTAGTGGTTTGCCGCCATAAGCACCGGTAACATGCACGGTGGCCAGCATGTCCAAATCGCCGAGTTCGACCTCAATAGCCGCATCACGAACCTCAGCAATGGGGATGCCGGTATAGGCATCACTTTTCATCTCTCTGGCGCAGTTAATAAATAGACTGACGGCCTCTTCCTTAAGATAAAATTCGCCCGCCCCGATAGCAACTAAAGCTTGCTCTAACCCTTGCTTGCCAAAATTGCTGTCGACGGTGATATCAGGTGACAGTTTGGCGATCACTCGCGTTTGCTCATCACACATCGAAACGAACTTATGCCACATTGCTTATCCTGCAGTAACCTCACATTTTCAGACAGTGTATTAGATTTAGTGCATAGACCCTATTGCAAAGAGCGCAAATTATGGCTCACATCACTCCCTCTGCCAGGTTTACAGTGTAAATAGATATTACACAGAGTTAGGAAAAAGGATGTTGGTAATTCAAGGAGTAAACTACCGTAACAGATCGTCCCTGATTGCAGTATTGAATGGAGTCACACAGCTCTTGTACCAGCACCAATCCGCGGCCATGGGTTTTGTATTGGCCAGAACCTACCGTATGTTGATAGTCGAATCCGCCGTCACTCTGTTCCATTGTCATGACCAAACGTCTTTTGTCCGGGCAATAATCCAGTTCCAGCGATACCCAGGCCTCCGGCGACAAAATGGCCAGTCGCTCTTCCCGCAACTGATAATAAGTAAAGAATCCGTCCGGCTGTTCTTTAATTTTTGATTCGAGCCCGAGTAAGCCATGGTCAATGGCATTGGCAAACAGTTCCGACAACACAGAACAGATCAGGTCTAAATGCTGTCCACCACGGATAATACTTAACAGATAGTGGCGCACTTCATTCATAATCACTGTCTCACGCAGTACGTCACCCGGAAACAGCAATCTCGCCGAATAAGGTATTGAGCTAGGCACGACTGGCTCAGCCTCACTGGCGAGGGTAGTGCCGTCTGAAATTGGAAACTTCATCGCCAGAATGGAGAGGTCATCACCACTCTGCTTGCCGGCAAACTGGCGTACGTTCTCATACAAGCTCGGAATAATGTCGCGACTGTTTTCCAGTACCTGCTCTAATCGAAGCTGACCAAACTGCTCGCCAGCGTCGTTGGTGGCCTCGGTGACGCCATCGGTATAACAGATAATCTGTTGGTTCGGCTCCAGACGCATGTTGACCAGGTTGGCTTCAAACTCTTCCGGTTGAAGCACGCCAAGGGGCATATGTGATGATACTAATCGCTGGACAATAGTGCCGTCGGCATCGATCAAATAGGCTTCTGGTAATCCGCCTCCCCACCAGGTGACTTCCACGCCGTTGGCACGCACTTCAAAGACACTGGCGGCCAGCATCATGCCTAACGGTAAAAACTTCACCAGTGCATTATTAATTTCTGCAACGATTTCTCCCAGTGGCAAGCCCTTGTGGGCCATGGAAAAAAAAGCCCTGGTGGCGGGGATAGCCGAGATCGCAGCAGGCAACCCATGCCCGGTGGCGTCCGCTATCATCACGTACACGCCGCCGTGAGGTCTGCGCGCGACCACAATCAGATCACCATTGAACACGGTAGAAGGCGTCGAGACGTACCTGAGCCCACTGATGTATTCCATCTGTGAGCTCATTTCGTCTATCAGGTTGGTAAAAATGGAATCGGCAATCGAATAATCGTACTTCACCTGTTCTTGAAAGCGCTGCAGTTCGTCTCTTTGCAACGCCACTTCCCGGTGCATTTTTGCAATACGGTTGTGGGCCATCACTTTGGCCACCAGCACATTGCGTTCAAGCGGTTTCAATATGATGTCATCGCCAACAGAGAGACAGCGCTGGAAAGTCTCCTGGTCATCAAGAATGGTAAGAAACAGGATTGGAATGTATACCGATGTAAATTCGCGGCGAACTTCCTCTGCGATGGCAAAGCCATCTTTGCCTGGCATCATCACATCAAGCAGGATTAAATCAGGTACCTGATGCATCTGCCTGAGGCCCTCCAGCATGCTCAGACCATCCTGATACAGCTCAACACGGGAAGCAACAGATTGCAACATCACACGGCAAAGCTCGCGGTTGCTGAAGTGGTCATCCACGATTAATACATGCATAGCTATCAGCCCTGATCAGTCGATTTGGAACTTCTTATCAAAGCGAGAAATCATCAGTATTTTACGTACCTGTGGCAAGGTATTGGTGATTCGGATCGCCTTGTCTGCCTGGTCAAGATAGTTTTGCATATTCAGCAGCATACCGAGCCCCGCACTATCGATATAATCGACTTTGCGCAGATCCAGGGTAAATTTGAAATCTTTTCGATCGGTGTAGCTTCGACGAAACTCCTGCACCAGGTTAAAACCAAATGCGCCTTCAACCGAGATGGTGACATGCCTGTCTTCCCGATCCACTTTAATTTGTACCGACATAACCTCTCCTTAGCTTTAGAACAGTTCCACTTCGCCTTCTTCAATACTGACCTGGCTTGCCGCCGGGCCATCACGATTGACAACCTGCTCTGCCAGTTCAGCCATCCGCTCGCGCAGCTGTTGTGCAGACAGTTGCCCCTGTACATGTTGCTGCAACAGATCAACCGTTTGCTGCAGATAGTTGATTGTCGTTCTGGCGTAATCACCTTGCTGGTCAGCGATATCGGCAAATTGCAGCGCCCGGATACCGTTGTCTACCTGCTCGTTGAGCTGGCTGCCCAAACGACGAATGTTTTCCACTTCCTGCTGAATTTCCAGATTGTTCTGCTGCACCCCTTGCAACATATGGTCAACTTTCTCTTTTGATTCTATGGTCTCAGTCAAATCGATTGATGCCATATCACCGACGATTCTGTTGGCGTCTTTGACGGTATTTTGCGCGGTACTGATTTCGCTCTCAATTTGGCTATTCAGTTCCTCAGCTTTGGTGGAGAGATTGCGTACCTCTTGCGCCACCACCGCGAAGCCACGTCCGGCGTCTCCGGCGCGCGCGGCTTCTATCGCCGCGTTCAGAGCCAGCAAATTGGTCTGTTCTGACAGGCCACGGACTTGTTCCAGTAGCTTAAAGACCTGAGTAAGCTTATCGGACATATCGTGAATACTGTGTACCGCTGAAATACTCTTCTCGGACACATCGACCAGAGTCTGGACAAAGGCATTAATAATCCGCTCAGTTTCCGGCAGCACTTTGGTCAGGTCGTATTCGCTGCCCTGATTTCCCAGTAAATTGGTGACCAGGTTTTCTGAAATCTGACTCTGGTTTTCCGCAATGCTTTGCAATGTAAAGAAGCTGTTGTTGAGTGTTTCCACTGACTCGTCAATAACACTATGCTGGTGTTCCAGCGGCTCTGAAACCTGGCTGACGACCTTACTGAGCACGGTCTGCAGTTCCCCCATAGTGTCTTTGTTGTCGGCTTTTTCTTCAGACGGTAACCACTCGGGCTCCGGCGTGACGTTGGGTTTATCACGCGGAAACAGCAGCCAGGGAATCGTCGCAACCACCGCCATGGCAATTGCGAGCCAAAGCTGTGATGCGTAATTCATTGCCACAGTAAACAGAATCACCTGGGCGATGACGCCTCCAACCCACCTTTTGCTCGTACTTTTTTTCGCATCCATAAGCGGCCTCAGCTGTAATATTCTTATCTGCTATTCCATTAGCTTAAACGCATATTGGGGTACACGTGCTGGTAGATTTGTCTGGCAATATCTTTTAAATCTGCCACCTGCTGAGCAGCCCCCAATTCATAAGCGACTCTGGGCATGCCCCACACCACACTGGATTTTTCATCCTGCACCAGGGTCATGGCGCCATTTTGTTTCATCTTCAGCATTCCCTTGGCGCCGTCCTGGCCCATCCCGGTCAACAATACCGCCATCGCCCGACTGCCAACACTTTCTGCAACTGCATCAAACATAACGTCGACCGAGGGTTTATGGCGATTCACCGGCGGCCTGTCATCCAATGCGACATAGAGACGAGGCCCCTGCTTCTCTACTACTATGTGTTTGTTCCCCGGAGCCAGGTAGGCACAGCCATTGATCAGCGGCGCTTTTGCAGCGGTCAGCTCCTTTACCTCTATCGCACTGCTCTCATTAAGTCGCTGGGCAAATGATGGCGTAAACATAGCACTGATATGTTGAGTAATAATAATAGGCGGCATGGCGGCGGGGAGAGCACTGATCACCTGTTTCACGGCTTCTGTGCCCCCGGTTGATGCGCCGATGGCGATCAACTGACAATGAGACTGGCCCCGGCTCGATGCCGGTGGTTGCAGAAGTTCCATTTTGACTCCGCTGTCAGCCTGAACATTAGCCCCGGCGGCTATCCTGATCTTTTCATTAACCTGCCGTTTGTAGTTAACCAGTTCAGCAGGATTTTCCATGGTCGGTTTGGGGAAATAATCCACCGCCCCCAATTCTAAAGCCGCTAAGGTCGCTTCGGCACCATGTTGGGTCAGCGTGGATATCATCACCACAGGCATGGGACGCAGTCGCATCAGATTTTTCAGAAATTGCACGCCACTCATCTTGGGCATTTCAACATCCAATGTCAGCACGTCCGGACTGTGCCGCTTAATCAATTCCCTGGCCTGATAGGGATCCTCTGCCGTAGCGACGACTTGCAGCATAGGATCAGAGTTGATGATCTCCGTCAGCAATGCGCGGTATACCGGTGAATCGTCGACGACCATTACTTTGACTTTTTGGCTCATTAAAATAGCTCCACGTCACTGTCATGCTGCTTGTGACTTTCTTCATCCAACTGGTGGGCGTACCTTTCTTCCTGATGCCGCAGCTTGGTGACTTCATTAAACGGTATCCGCTTTAACCACACCCGGCCATTGGTCGGATTAAACATGATTTTTCGCGGATGTTCTCCGCCCAGATCCATTGCCACGATGTCGAAACCTTCTTGCTGGAGGTAGCTCAGAATGAACTCAATATTTTTCTCTCCAATCAATGATTTATAACCAAGCATTTGCGCACCACCAAACAGTTTCACCTGCAGTTTTTCCCGCTCTGCGCCAAGCTTGATTAATTCGTTGATCAGCATTTCCATCGCATGACTGCCATAGCGGGAGGCGGTCGACAGGAGTTCGTCGGCATGCCAGTGGCGCAATTGTGCAACCGAACTGAACGGCAGCAGAAAATGATTAATGCCGCCCACTTTCTTATCCGCATCCCACATACAGGCAGAAATGCATGAACCAAGGCCGGTACAAATTAATTCATTCTCACGACTGCAATACACTCCACCGGGCGGCACTTTTACGATGTGCACGCCACGCCTGGAGTGATAAAAGCGTTTAAACTCAGTCGCTTTGAGATCATGGGTTTCAATCGCCGCCATTTAGTATCCGCTTTACTGTTTGATGTAGATGGTGTGTCCGAGGTGTCGGAACAGGTCTGCGCAGCCACCGGCACTTTCCGAGTGACCGAGTAGCAGCACACCGCCTGGCTTCAGTTGTTGGTGAAAACGGGTAAGCAAACTGATCTGGGTCTCCTGATCAAAATAGATCATCACGTTTCGGCATGAGATCAGGTCAAACTGCTGGTCCATTGGCCACTTGTCCAACAGGTTGATCTGTCGGAAATCAATCAGATTTTGCAAGCCTTTGGCTATCTTGAAATTTCCTGCCTGCTTACCTTTGCCTCTCACAAAACACGGCTTCAGATATTGCTGCGGTATCGAAGTCACACTTTCATCGCTGTAAACGCCGGACTGGGCTTTTTCCAGTACCATGGTATCCAGGTCACTGGCCAGGATGCTGATTTCATTGCACCAGTCAAAACAGCCCGAAGCGTAAAGTGATGCGACAAAACTGTAAGGTTCTTCGCCGGTGGAGCATCCTGCAGACCACATGGTGAAGCTCTTTTGTCCTCGTTTGTGCAGTTCCGGCAACAGTATTTTTTCCAGAAACTCAAAATGGTGATACTCGCGGAAAAACTCAGTTTTGTTCGTCGTCAGGCTATTGATAAAGTGGATCCGCTCTTTTTCATCACTCTCTATCAATAACCGGTACTCGCTAAACCGAGTTAACCCTCGTTTCCTCAGATTACGACTGACCCGTCCATACACCATGGCTCGTTTACGGTCGGACAGGTAGATACCGACCGTTTTATGCATAAACCATTGGATGTACTTATAGTCCTGCGCAGTGAATTCAAACTCCTGAGCGGTTGGCAGGTCTTCAGACTGGTTTTGAGTTAAAACTCTTCCCATTCGTCGCCTTCCTCTTCAAGTTTGAAGCTAGAATTTGCCACCTTGTTCGAGCGTATTTCCCGTATGTTCTGTTTACTGTCAGACCTGTTCGTTGAATTCAGCTTGTTCGCCTCCAACGTCACTGTCTGGTTGTCGGTTACGAAGAAGTTCATCAAGTTAAGCAGCTCCTGCCCTTCTTCTTTCAGTGATTGACTGGCGGCTGACGTTTCTTCAACCAGAGACGCATTCTGTTGGGTCATTTCATCCATGGTCGATACGGCGCGGTTAATTTCATCAATACCGGTAGACTGTTCGATACTGGATGACGCGATTTGGGCAATCAAATCCGATACTTTCGCAACCGCATCAACTATTTCATTCAGCGTCGCACCGGATTCGTCAACCAGGCGGGAGCCTTCATCCACTTTGTCTACACTGTCATTGATCAGGCCTTTAATCTCTTTGGCCGCACCTGCACTGCGCTGGGCCAGATTACGTACTTCACCGGCCACTACCGCAAATCCGCGTCCCTGTTCGCCTGCTCGCGCGGCTTCCACTGCCGCATTCAAAGCCAGCAGGTTAGTTTGAAAAGCGATCTCGTCAATGACCCCGATAATGTCCGCAATCTTCTTACTGGCGGCATTGATTTCCGACATTGCCGCCACCGCCTGGCCAACCACTTCTCCCCCTTTACGGGCTTTTTGCGCCGCATCATCGGATAAGGTATTGGCTCCCTTGGCGTTGTCGGCATTCTGTCGCACCGTTGCCGTCATCTCTTCCATGCTGGCAGCGGTCTCTTCCAGATTGGCCGCCTGCGCTTCTACCCGTTGACTTAAGTCGTTATTGCCTTCGGCAATCTCGGTAGACGCAGTCGCAACGCTGGCCGCAGAATTGGTAATTTTGTCCACCATATTGCGCAGATTGAGTATTGATGTGTTAACCGCGTTAGACAGCCGGCCAAATTCCCCTTGATTGTCTTCCGCCATCGTATTATTCAGATTGCCGTCCGCGACCTGACTCATGACATCGATACACTGGCCTAAAGGTTTAACCAGAGTATCGAGCAGACTGTTGATGCCATCGCCCAGCTCACGCATAAAGCCGTTATAAACGGATGTGTCTATTCTTTCGTTCAGTTCACCGTTAATGGCTTTTTGAATTAAGGCTTCTACCTGACGTTGACCGTCCTGCTGTTCGGTAATGTCCACCCACTGCAATGCCGGGCCGATATAGTTACTGTTTCCGTCGTACATGGCGATGCAGGTGAGGTTAAACTCCAGCGGGCCCACTTTGATATTGGAAGAGAACGGTAGCATGTCCGGATTGTTGATGATCGCCTGCTGGTGTTTAGGATTTTTATGGAAAATGTCGATGCTTTGCCCCACCAGGTTATCGGCATCAAAGCCCGTTAATACCTTTTTCAGCTCACTTTCCCGGCTTTTGAGTAACGTTTGCAGTGATGGATTCAGGTACTGAATAACGCCGTCTCTGTCAGCCATCATCAGGTTTGTGGTCATCCCTTCCACTGCCGAGGCCAGCCGGCCGATCTGCTCTTCCTTGGCTCGTTCGGCTGTGACATCGTGCCACTCCAGCGTATTGCCGATATAGTTACCTTTGGCATCGGTAATCGCGGCCACATTCAACTCTATTTTCAAATCGCCAATCGAAATATCGGTGCTGTACGGCAGGTTATTGGGATCCGCCAGCAGCTTACGCTGGTGGGCAGGATTGCGGTGAAACTCATCGATACAGCGGCCCATCAGCCACTCTTCACTGGCCGTAAAGCCGCTCCATACCGTCCGCATCGTCGCCTGATGGGTCTCAAATAAACTGATGGTCTGCTTGTTCACATAGGTGATCAGAAAATCCCGGTCGATCATAACCATTGCGGTCTGCGCCTGGTCAACCGCCGCTTGCAAGCGGGCAATTTCGTGTTGCTGCTTAAGAGTTTCGGTTACATCTGACCATTCCAGGGTATTGCCGACATAATTACCAGAGGCATCTATGATGGCACCAACATTCAGTTCAATTTTCACCCCTTTGATATCTATTGTGGTCACATAAGGCAAGTTGGCGATATTCGCCAGCAACTGACGCTGGTGGGCCGGATTGACATGAAAGCCGTCGATGCAGTAGCCGATCAAATATTCTTCTTCCGCCCTGAAGCCTGGCCATACCGATTGAAATAACGCTTCGTGAGTTTTGAGCAGTTCGAGTGACTGATGATTAAGGTAGGTAATCTTAAAATCACGGTCGATCATCATCAAAGCGGTGCGGGCAGCATCCAGCGCACTCATCAGTTGGGAGTGAGAGATCCCCTCCTCTTCCGCCACAATTTGGTCAGCAGAATCTAATTCCGTCGCTGGTACAGTATATTGACGCTCCGGTTGCGTTTTTCTATTCCAAAATGCCATGAGTCACCTCTTATTATGCTAAGACTTGTTCGTCTGCAACCTGATTCAGCTCAGCGATATCAAACAGAGCTTCCAGGTTGATTAAAATTAGGTGGCCGCTTTTTACTGCTGCGATCCCTTTGATATATGGTTGTTTCACTGATTCGATAACACTGGGTGCCTGTTTGATTTCTCCAGCACTCAATTGGTAAACTTCCGCAACGGCGTCAACGATAATTCCCAATGGATTCCGGTCGCTGTCATTGAGAACTATCACCACTGTGGTAGGACTGATTTCTGCGGGTTTTAGGCCAAACCTCATCCGCAAGTCGACAATTGGCACATATTCACCACGGATTTCCAGTACACCTAATAAGAATTCAGGTGAATTGGGCACTTGACGCACTTCGCTCCAACCACGCACTTCCCTGACGTCGAGAATGGGAACCGCGTACTCGTCACCATCCAATTCAAAGCTCAAAAACTCTTCCGTAGCCATTAGTCGCCTGCCTTAAGAATTTGGTCAATATTTAGCAGCTCATCACTGTCGAGTAGTGACATCACCTGGTCGCCAACGTTAATCAGTCCCTGAAGATAAGGCGTCACTGAAGACTCACCGACGGCAGGGTACAGTTCGTTCGCCCCCTGGCTTACCACATCGCTGACCGCGTCCACGACCAGACCCATTAAACGCTGCTGCTCTCCCGACCGGGTACGCAGTACGATCACCACAGCGACCGGCGTATAATCAGCTTCACCGATGGAAAACCTCAGCCTTAAGTCGACAACCGGCACTATCATGCCCCGCAGGTTGATAACGCCCTTTACAAAATGCGGTGAACGAGGAATGGGCGTCGGACGCTCCCAGACACGGATTTCCTCAACGTCGCTAATCGCCACGCCATACAGCTCGTTATCCAGCCTGAAGCTGAGAAAATCCGCACTTTCACTCGACTGGTCGTCGACTTGCGCCATTAACGCCTCGGTATCTCCCTTGAAGACTGAGTGAATCGGTTGTTGCGTGTCCATTCGCACTCCTTAGATTAGGCGGCAATTCCCTTGTGGTTGATGTCGTGACTACGTTTCAGGTAACCGGTTATCAGGCCCTGAATATCCAGTATCAGCGAGACGGAACCATCACCCAGAATGGTGGCGCCCGATATGCCTGCTACTTTGCTGTAATTAGATTCCAGGCTTTTAATCACCACTTGTTGCTGGTCCAGCAGCTCATCAATCAGCAATCCGACCCGGGTGCCTGCCGCTTCGACAAAACAGAGGATGTGATTTTCCAGCTCACCACTGGCGCCCATTTCCAGTTCGTCCTGCAACCGCAGAATCGGGATATTTTCGTCTCTTAACCGGTATAGCTCGATACCGCCGGACGCGAGTTTTAAACAACTCGGGTCGACTTGAATCGACTCGACAATGGTCAGCAGTGGGATCACATAAACTTCACCGGCCACTTTGACTAGCTGTCCATCCAGTATCGCCAGCGTCAGGGGTAAATTGATTGTAAAGCCACTGCCGTGGCCCAGTGTGGACTCCACTTCGATATGGCCACCCAACTCTTCAATATTGCGTTTAACCACGTCCATCCCGACGCCCCGGCCCGATATATCAGAAACTTGTTCGGCCGTAGAAAAACCGGGAGCGAATATCAGGTTCATGATCTGTTTGTCGGTCATCTCTTCGCGACGCACATCTGCCGCAAGTACGCCTTTCTCAACGGCTTTCTGCCAGAGCTTATCGCAGTCCAGCCCGGCACCATCGTCTTTGATTTCAATCACGATCGCGCCACCCTGATGATAGGCATTGAGCACGATCACCCCGACTTCGTCTTTGCCTTGCTTGCGGCGGGTTTCCGGTTTTTCAATGCCGTGATCGATACCATTTCTGACCAGATGCACCAGAGGGTCGACGATGCGCTCTAACACCGTCTTATCCAGCTCGGTATGTTCACCTCTGATCTGCAAGTCGACTTTTTTCTCCAGCCGGCCACACAAATCCCGCACTAATCTGGGAAAACGGCTGAATGCAAAACTCATGGGTAACATACGAATATTGAGCACATTCTCTTGCAGGTCTTTGCTGTTCTGTAACAGCTGGGCCAGGCCCGCTTTGAGTTTCTCTAATTTGTCCAGAGTGAAATCATTGCCAATTTCGTTCAGCATCGACTGGGTAATCACCAGCTCTCCAACCAGGTTAATCAGGCTGTCTACCTTGTCGATATCAACGCGGATAGAGTTAACGCTGGAGTCTGATTTACCTGCTTTTGGTGGGGCGGTTTTACTATCTGCCGTTGCAGCCACGCTAGCGGAGACGGCTTCCGTCGCAGGATTAAGTGCAGAATTGGCCTGCAAAACCGGTGCGGTGTTGTCATCCGGCAGGACCGGTGGTTGCAGCTGATCACTTATCGCTTCTTCGCCGGCTGGGTCCGCTACCGGTTGTTCCAAAAGGGTCAGTTCCAGATCACACTCATCTTCAACCCATTCAAAAATTTCACGGATATCCCCCTCGTCTACCGTGCCCGGCAGGGTAAACTGCCAACTGACAAAACAGAGTTCAGGCTCCAGTTCTGGCAGCTCAGGTAATTTACTGAGGTCTGATTCGATTTGACAGGCAGCATCTAATTCCTGCAATTCACGTAAGATACGCAGCGGGTCGTTACCGCTAAAGAACATTTCCTGATGGGGAACAAATTTGCCGAGCCATTGACTGTTTCCAATGTTGACTAATGGCGGCAGCTCTTGCTCATCTGGTGTTGTTGCCGCATCAGTG
>NZ_JBNKVP010000079.1:0-15262 GCF_050299255.1 Vibrio sp. | reverse complement strand
GGTGAAGCGGTATTCCTGAACGTTCGCGGCCTGTTTATGCCAGCTCCGGTTTTTGAACCTGGCTCTGGTGTGGTGCTGATCGCACTGTTAGCAGGTATTATCGGTTCTATCGTGATAGGTATCTGGGCGAAGAATAAGCAACGTCTGACCGGTCAGCAAACTCCAATGGGACGCATCATATTGGCGTTGTGCGTTGTTCTTCCTTTAGTTGCGTATTTCATCATGGGCTCGCCTATTTCGGCGGACTACCCAGAGCTGAAAGGGTTTAACTTCAGAGGTGGCGTCAGCATTATTCCTGAATTGGCGGCACTGCTGTTAGCATTAAGTATCTACACAGCATCGTTTATTGCCGAGATTGTTCGTTCCGGTATTAACGCGGTCAGCCATGGCCAGACGGAAGCGGCGATGTCATTAGGCTTGCCGCGCTCAAAAACACTTAAGCTGGTAGTAATACCTCAGGCTCTGCGAATCATCATTCCTCCACTCACCAGCCAGTACTTGAACCTGACGAAAAACTCTTCGCTTGCAATGGCGATCGGCTATCCGGATCTGGTTTCTGTTTTTGCTGGTACAACACTCAACCAAACCGGACAGGCGATTGAAATCATCGCGATGACCATGGGCGTTTACCTGACGTTGAGTTTATTGACTTCTGCGTTAATGAACTACTACAACCGCAAAGTTGCGTTGGTGGAGAGATAATATGACTACACATCAATTTCAGCCAGATCTCCCACCTCCAGCAAATACTGTGGGCCTGGTGGGCTGGCTGCGAAAAAACTTGTTCAGTACGCCATTAAACAGCGTGATGACTCTGATATTGGGTTATCTGGCGCTGTCAGGAATATGGGCGGTATTAGACTGGGCGTTCATTCAAGCAGACTGGGTGGGCACAACTCGTGATGCCTGTAGCCGTGACGGCGCATGTTGGGTATTTATCAGTGTCCGCTGGGAGCAGTTTATGTACGGCTTCTATCCTCAGGAAGAGCTGTGGCGCCCTCGCCTATTCTACGCAACGCTGGCCATTTTTGTCGCTCTGCTTGCCTATGAAAAAACGCCAAAACGAACCTGGATATGGTTATTCTTCGTAAACATTTATCCATTCGTGATTGCCGCTCTACTTTACGGTGGTGTGTTTGGCCTGGAAGTCGTCGACACCCATAAATGGGGAGGCTTATTGGTCACACTGATCATTGCGATAGTGGGTATCGTGGTCTCATTACCAATTGGGGTGGCGCTTGCGCTTGGACGTCGTTCCGAAATGCCGATCATTCGCAGTATCTGTACCGTCTACATTGAAGCCTGGCGTGGTGTTCCACTGATTACCGTGCTGTTCATGGCATCAGTTATGTTGCCGCTGTTTCTTAGTGAAGGATCCGAAACAGACAAACTGCTTCGAGCATTGATTGGTGTGGTTATGTTCAGCGCCGCTTACATGGCAGAAGTGGTACGTGGCGGCTTACAGGCAATTCCGAAAGGTCAATATGAAGCTGCAGATGCACTTGGTCTGTCCTATTGGAAGAAAATGGGACTGATTATTTTGCCTCAGGCACTGAAGATCACCATCCCATCTATCGTGAACACCTTTATTGGCCTGTTCAAAGACACCAGTCTGGTACTGATTATCGGTATGTTCGATGTACTGGGTATCGGTCAGGCAGCGAATACCGACCCTGAGTGGTTAGGTTTCGCAACTGAAAGTTATGTATTTGTCGCGTTAGTGTTCTGGGTATTTTGTTTCAGCATGTCGAGATACTCGATATGGCTCGAAAGAAAACTTCATACCGGTCACAAACGATAATCAGTAAGCTCAAGGACGTATTATGACGCAACAACAAGATTATATGATCCAAATTCAGGACATGAATAAATGGTACGGTGAATTCCACGTACTGAAAAACATTAACCTAAACGTTCGTAAAGGTGAGCGGATCGTTATTTGTGGCCCGTCCGGTTCCGGTAAATCCACTATGATTCGTTGTATTAACCGTCTGGAAGAACATCAAAAAGGGCATATCTATGTCTCTGGCAACGAACTAACTGAAGATTTAAAAAATATCGAAGCGGTTCGGCGCGAAGTGGGCATGTGTTTCCAGCACTTCAACCTTTTCCCTCATCTGACAGTTTTAGAAAACTGTACCCTGGCACCAATCTGGGTGAAAAAGATGCCTAAGGAAGAGGCGGAAGCCGTCGCGATGAAATATCTGCAACGGGTAAAAATCCCCGATCAAGCCGATAAATACCCAGGTCAGTTGTCCGGTGGTCAGCAACAACGGGTTGCTATTGCACGTTCGCTTTGTATGAACCCTCAGGTAATGTTGTTTGATGAACCAACGTCAGCACTTGACCCGGAAATGGTTCGTGAAGTACTGGATGTTATGGTTGAGTTGGCGGAAGAAGGCATGACGATGCTGTGTGTAACGCACGAAATGGGATTTGCCAAAGAGGTCGCTGACCGGGTGATTTTCATGGATGCTGGTGAAATCATCGAAGAAAACAATCCGAAAGATTTCTTCGAGAATCCTCAGTCAGATCGTACCCAAAACTTCCTGGCGCAAATTCTGCACCATTAAGTTTGTGTTTTATGTTCAACAAGGGGCGGCTTATGCTGCCTCTTTTGTTATATTGTGTTACAACTTGAAAAACACTTAACCGGTTATTTCCACTATTATTTTCCTAAACGTATTTCTGCAATACAAATCGGGCTTGAAATTGCTATCAACAAGCCGCATTAATAGTAGAGATAAAGTAGTACAGCCTTATGAGGAACTTTATGAACAGTCCAATGTATTCTCGCACTTCTAACTACGAGAGTGCCCTGCAAACCAACAAAGTGTTACGTAATACGTACGCCCTGTTGTCCATGACCCTATTATGGTCTGCCTTAGTTGCGGGTGTCTCAATGGCGCTCAACCTGCCCCGCCCTGGCTTGATCATAATGTTGGTCGGTTTTTATGGTCTGTTGTTCCTGACAGAGAAAAACCGTAACAACAGTATGGGACTGGTATTTACATTCTTGTTTACCGGTTTCCTAGGCTATACCCTTGGTCCAATTCTGAACATGTACCTGGGCGCAGGTATGGGTGATGTAGTATTAACCGCACTTGGTGGTACTGCCTTGGCGTTTCTGGGTGCCTCTGCATACGCGCTGACCACTAAACGTGACCTGTCATTCCTGGGCGGCGTGCTGATGGCGGGCTTTGTGGTTCTGCTGGTCGGCATGGTGGCAAATATCTTCCTGCAAATGCCAATGCTTTACCTGGCAATGAGCGGCATGTTTGTGATGTTCTCTACCGGCGTGATTTTGCTGACAACTCAGCAAATTGTACGCGGTGGTGAAACCAACTATATTTCAGCGACCGTTAGTTTGTACGTTTCTATTTACAACTTGTTCATCAGCTTGCTGAGCATCTTGGGTATTATGAACGACGATTAATTAAGCAAAAGCATCTTAAAAGCCCGGCCGATGACTCGCCCGGGCTTTTTCTTTATTTGCAGTTGAGTAATAATCTTTGCTTAACTTTGGTTATCTAGCTCTCAATTGGCATTGTCAGAAATTATGTTTGAATACAAAGGTCAACAAATCGAAACCGACGCGCAAGGATATCTGCTTGATTATACCCAATGGGATGAAGGCATGATTGCGGTATTAGCGGAACAAGAAGGCATTGAACTGACCGACGCTCACCTTGAAGTCGTCATGTTCGTGCGCAACTTTTATCTGGAGTTCAATACTTCACCCGCCGTGAGAATGCTGGTTAAGGCGATGGAAAAAGCGCATGGGCCTGAAAAAGGCAACAGCAAGTATCTGTTTAAGCTTTTTAAACAAGGACCAGCTAAACAAGCAACCAAATTAGCCGGCCTGCCTAAGCCCGCCAAATGCCTTTAAATTAACGCTTACAGAATTTCAAAACCTCGATAGGTAGTAAGCGGTGCATCCTCACGGGTAACGTGATTAACAGAGGCGGTTCTGGGGCCTTGTTGCAACCAGGCTGCCATCTTGTCTATCGCGTCATCTTGACCCAGCACCATCACTTCCACATCTCCATTCGGCAGGTTCTTTGCGTAGCCATTTAGCCCCAATTGTAAGCCCTGGTGGCAGGTGTGATATCGAAAACCCACGCCCTGCACGAATCCAGTCACGGTGAACTTGACACATTTCTCATTCATTTTGTACACCTTAAACTTAGTTATTAATTGATTTTCAATGTATTAATGGTAGTCCATCACTATGGACAGAGTGTGACAACTGATTGGGATAAGAGCAAAGCAGTCATAATAACCAAACCCGCTTTGGCGCTCCTTGCATAGTATTGTAACTATAGAGCAGTTGTTAGTCTTACTTGGCGACGTATAGCCAGGTTGTGATTGCTATGACGTATCTTGTGATATGTAAATACGCAAACTGCTTTAGTCAGGCAACGCTTTCATTTGCTTTTCCCTCCCAGTTCTTCGACAATATGCGCCTTTTATGACCGAGATAACTTCGACTATGACGCCAGCAATATATTTAACCAAAGGGCGCGACAAATCAGTACGCCGCAAACACCCCTGGATCTTCTCTCGAGGTATCAGCAAAGTAGAAGGTGATCCTCAGTCTGGCGAAACGGTTGATGTATTCAGCCACGATGGTCAATGGTTGGCGAAAGCCGCCTACTCTCCCGCGTCTCAAATCAGAGCTAGGATCTGGTCATTCAAAAAGCAATCCATCGACAAGAGCTTTTTTGTCGAACGTCTGTCAAATGCCCAACTGCTACGCGACGATATTATTGCCCGTGACGGTCTGACAGGTTATCGCCTTGTCGCCGCAGAGTCGGATGGATTGCCGGGAATTACCATCGACCGTTATCAGAACTACTTTGTCTGTCAGTTGCTAAGCGCTGGCGCAGAGTACCAAAAACAGGCTTTGATTGATGCACTGGTCGAACTGTACCCCGACTGCAACATTTACGAGCGTTCAGATGTATCCGTCCGCAAAAAAGAAGGATTACCACTGCGCACCGGTGTATTGCATGGTGAGCTTCCTCCTGAATCCGTGGTCATCGAAGAGAATGGCGTTAAGATCAGCGTTGATATCCAGAAAGGTCACAAAACCGGTTTTTACCTCGACCAACGTGACAGCCGGCAACAATCTATCAAGTATGTGGCAAACAAAGAAGTACTCAACTGCTTTTCCTACACTGGTGGTTTCGGTTTGTATGCGCTTAAAGGGAACGCTAAGCGTGTGATCAATGCCGATGTCTCTCAACCGGCGCTGGATATCGCTCGTCAAAATGCAGAACTGAATGAATTTGATCTTTCAAACAAGCGAGCCGTTTTCTTAAACGCGGATGTATTCAAACTATTACGCGAATACCGAGACCAGGGCACCAAGTTCGACGTGGTGATTATGGACCCGCCTAAGTTCGCCGAGAGTAAGGCCCAGTTAAACGGTGCCTGCCGCGGATATAAAGATATCAACATGTTGGCGATGCAGATCCTGAAACCCGGCGGCACACTGCTAACCTACTCTTGCTCAGGTTTGATGGATCAGGTTCTGTTCCAGAAAATACTCGCAGATGCCGCTCTGGATGCGGGCCGCGAGGTTAAGTTTGTTGAACGGTTCGAGCAGGCGGCTGACCACCCTACCGATACCGCCTACCCTGAAGGATTCTACCTGAAAGGATTTGCTTGTAAGGTGTTGTAATTCAGTTACTAGTTCAATTATTAAACCGGGTATCACCCGGTTTTTTTGTGGGCAGATCGCATATGCTGGCTAAGCTAATAGTGACGTTAGAAAGATAAATCGGGGCAGTAACACGCTGCGTAGTCATGGAGCCTGAATGTTGTAATGAGATTTTTGATGCTTAGCCTGTTGTTATTGTGGGGTTGTGACAGCCAGAAAGCGCCGATCCCGGCAGCATTTGAACTGTATCTCTCCAGGCTTGCCAATGTTCTGGAGACTGAACCTTTACCGCTACCATCCCAGGTCAATATTGTTCTGCCAGACACGCACTCGCTCAGAGTAGAGATTGCCGACATGAGGTTAGGGCTACTGGATAGCTATGAGTTGCGTCAGTGCGGGCTATTTCATTTGATTGCTGAACGGAATTCACCATTAGGTAAAGTACAGGATCAGTTTCGTAATTTAGATTACCAGGTGAAACTTTTGCATGGTCTGGAGTATTGCCTGCAAAGCAGTAACATAAGCCAGGAACTAAATGAAAAACTCCGCCCTCTGTATGCTATTAAACAAAAGCAACTCATTGATCAACTGAGAAATTTACTCTACACCAGTGAAGCAATGCGGGCTCAGTTGTCCGGGTATCAGTGGCTACCGGTACAGTCTGGTTTCAACCAGAGAGATGTGATGACGGCACTAGATCATTTGGCGGTGCTGAGTTCAGGTTCAATCGATCAAACCACCGATTCATACAGTGTGGCTGCCTATCAGGAAGTGTTGGAAAAACAGCCTCTTATCGGACAACTTCACTTCTCTATGCTCAATGCAGTGCTGCTACTCGACCAGGCAACCAAGCAGTTAGAATCCGGTGACGCCAAATTATTCTGTGGACCGGGCCGAGACAATACCCAGGTTCAATATCTGAATAACGTATTTCAGCATTACTTTATTGAACCAATCCAATCCTATCTGGCTACACTCGATGCGGTTTACCTCCAAGTCGCGCCTTACATTGCTGACTGGCCCCAAGGCAATGGGGGCTATGTCTACCCGATTTTTCGTACCCATGGTCGATTTCGTACCGCTATCCGCCACCACGTAGAGTATTGGCAATCTCTGTTTAAACGCTGCGGGGTTAAAGTCGGAGCAAATTAATCAAGGATTATTGATGATATCCCGTTCGCGAATAAAACGTGCAAAACGGGGAACGCCATTGTGGGTACTTCCGCTGTAGCGGAAAGTCACTACCGAGCCTAACTCTGGCGGCAGGCCCCTTTGCTGATCAGTAAAACCACTGCCGATAGCAAACTCAACACCGTTACTCATTCGCACCAGTAGTGCGCCCATTTTCCCTACGTATTTGCCCTTCCCTGGCCGGTAGCCGATGACGGTAGCTTCAGCATCCTGGAATTTCTTTAGTTTGAGTAAGTCATCACTGCGGCCAGTACGATACACGCTGTCTACTTTGCGTAACATGATCCCTTCTCCATTCTGTTGGTCTATTTCGTCTAAAACTTTAAACAGCGCACGGCGGGAAGATATAGGCAACTGAGGAATGTGGCGGATATGCTCTACAGCCAACTGGGCCGTCCAGTCTGTTAAGGTTTTATAGCGTCGTTGGTAGTCCCCCTCGGCAGACGGTAAATCAAACGCCATGAAATGGATGGTTCGCCAGGCCTCAGAGTCAGGATGTTGGTCAAAGATGGTGGTTTGAACCTGATGAAATCGTCCGCGGCCTGCCCATAGTTCACCTTCTACGGCAAATTCCGGTAAGGAACGGGTAAACCATTGCGGGGCATTGATCAGGTTACCGGTTTGCGTGACAAGTTGTTTACCAGTCCAGACCGCCCGTATCCCATCTAACTTTTCGCTATACCAATACTGATTCAGATCGATGTCATCCTGATACTGGTTCGCTTTTGATACCAGAATCGGATCTTGTGGCTGGTCAGCCAGCGCTAAACATGGTGAATGAATCAGCAGTAGGGCAATGGCAACCGGGGAGAGTCGGATCATCAGGGATCTCCGCTAAACTATACGAAACGAAGTGTCATTATGCTGAATACATAGTTGTTTTCTGCCAGAGGTTGGCCGCGATTGGAGCCACGCTTAGGCAATTAACAGACGAGCGACTGCCTGATTGCATCAAAATATCGGGTGATTCCACGTCCCAGGTTCAGATTGCACCGACAAATCAGGTGACACTGCCCCATTTAGTTATCCCAAGCACAGTTTGAGCTCTAGGTATCTATATATAACTAAATATTTGACTCGTAATCACTTTTTCGAAGATCTCCATTACATTTTTGCATTATTATTTGAACCGATATCAAGATCACTTATTGAGAACAAATATTTGATCCTAGATTTAGCTTCACTAATATAGAGTTCAATTCAGGTAGTTTCATATGTGCGCATTAAAGAGGACTCCTCAGCATGGACGCTGGCGTATTTAATCCATCCAGAGAGCTTAGAGTAAACGTGTTCGGGAGGTTGAGCATGTTGCTGGCAATAATTGCTCTTTGTGCTGCGACCTACCATGCCGTGGATTTCCGCCATCCCTATCTGATCATGTTTGAAAGTGCTCTCGGTGCTTTTTCCATCTATGTCTACAATCGCACCAGACACCAAAGGATCAGCCATCGCTTGATGTATACCTACGTGTTTGTTCTGAACATGCTTGCTGCAACAGCAGTGTTTTCACTTGCGATGCCGGTTGAATTTTGCGTCTGGTTTGCGCTGTTTCCTGTGCTCAATTATCTGTTGGTAGGAAAACATCACGGCCAGCTAATTACCCTGACAACCTTTATCGTATTAATCGCTTACAACGCCAATATTATCTATAGCCAGTTTCGCACTTCGCCGGCTTATTCAGCGCAGATCTCACTACTGCTCAATGTTACCGGCCTGTATCTGGTGATTTGGCTAATGTCGCACGTTTACGAAGTGAAACGTCGCTTTTCGGAGCAGTCTTTAGAGAAACTGGCATCACGAGACGCGCTAACCGGACTCTATAACCGTCACGCTCTGGTACACCATTACTACCGACACTGTAACAGCGCCGATAAACATCCGGTCGCCATGCTCATCCTCGACCTGGATTACTTTAAAAAGGTCAACGACGAATACGGTCACCATACCGGTGATCGGGTCCTGATAGAAGCAGCAGAGCTGTTCAAGAGACTGCTGCCTCAGCATCATGTCTATCGTATCGGTGGAGAAGAGTTTTGTGTGCCACTGTTAAACACCGATTTAGATCAAGCGGTACATGTTGCTGAGTATCTGCGTGGGGAGCTGGATAGCTATCAGTTTGAATGTACTGAAGAACCTATTAACCTTACCGCCAGCATCGGTGTCAGCGAATGCCATATGGGTTGCAGCCTGGAAGATGTACTGATTACCGCGGACGCAGAGCTGTACCGAGCCAAACAGAATGGTCGCAATCAGGTAAAAGTTTGTGATATGAACAACCCGTCGCAATTAGAGCTCGTCTCTAATGCGACATCGCTATAACTCCCCTCTCCACAGCCCCCTGCGTGTTGACCGGCAGCTTTGCCAGCAGAAAGTTTGTCATTCGCAAGGAATAGCTCAATCAGACTGATTAAGCCGCATAACTCCCGACAGATAACGAATCCAGTTTTGCGCTTGCTTGTTGCCAGAGGCTTCATAGAGCGTGTTGGCTTCCGCCTGCGCCTCTTGTAACCGGTCTAATTGATACAGCGCGCGAATCTTAGCTAACCTCACCTGTTCCGTGCGATGTGCAGGGTTCAGTTTGTCAATCGCCTGCAGAACATGTTGATACTGGCCCGCTTGGATAAACTGCTGCGCTGCATTCCAGTAGTACTTGTTGTCTTGTTGCGCTGCAGTTGACCAGACTCGAGCCGCTTTTTGCCACTCTTTCGCCTGCTGCCAATACCAGGCTTGCTGCACCAAGATAGTCTGGTCAGCCGATCCTCGGTAGAGCTGTTGCAAAATCTCCGCACCCTTCTCTGGAATACCCTGCTGCGCATACAACTGGGCCTGCATTTTCAAATCCTGCTCGCTCAATATTAGCCCCGCTTGGCTGGCTAAGGACAAGGTCGCCAATGCCTTATCAGGGCGATTAACCTGCAGTTGCAGCCCGGCTAACTGACGCCACCAGTTTAGTTTCCCCGGTTCCAGCTCGATTAACGCCTCTAACGTCTTGATTGCAGGCTGCCACTGTTGCAGTTGCAGCTGCGCTCCGAGCTGCAATGAGAGTGGACGAACTTCCGGCGTAAGGTGTTTATTTCGATACTCCGCAACGGCGGCTAAAACCGGTTGCCACTGCTCTAGCTGATAATTGGCCTGGGCAATACGCAGCCAGAGCTGCGCCACTGACTGATCTTCGGGCACCGACGCGGTTAGCTGATAATAATGCTTCAGTGCTGGCTGATAGTGTTGCTGGCTAACTAACAAGTCGGCCAACATTTTTCTCGTTTGCCACTGCTGCTGATCAAGCAGCTTACTTTGCACTGCCTGGTCCAGATATTTGACGGCCCGGCTAATGTCTCCCGATTGCCAGTAGAAGACGCCCAACATACGGTCAATATAAGCGCGATCATATTCCCTATCGGTTGAAACCTTGTTTAGGAGACTAATCGCTGCTTGATACTGCTCCGAACCAGCCAAGTCGTTGGCTTTAACTATCTGAATAGCAGTGTGTTGACTAAGCTGGGCTGCATTGATTGCCATACTCACACCGACTAAAGGCAGCAACAGGTAGTTTATGAGTTTCATTGGGCCAGTTTAAACTCCACAGTAACGGTTTGATTGGGCTGCTCAACCGCTTTGCCATCTATCAGCTGCGGTTGGTACTTCCACTTTTTCACCGCATACAGTGCCGCTTTATCAAATACGCGCTTCGGTTTGGCATCAACGACTTCTATCTGCGACGGTCGCCCAGATACATCAATAGTAAAACGCAAGGTAACATACCCCTCCATTTTTCGCTTGAGCGCTTTAGCCGGGTAAGTGGGCTCCACTCTATGGATGGGCATGGCTTGTTGATCAACATTTATCTCGCCAAAGCTGGGCGCGCTGATGGTTAACGCCTCAATACCGGTATCCAGGTCCAGCGAATTGGCCGCAATCAGCGGGTTAACGGAAACCGATTGCTTCTGCTGCTCGGTCGGCGGTGATGCCTGTGGCATTTGTGGCAACTGAGGTTTCTCTGGCAACGATCTCTGCCGCCGCTGAACTTCCTGCTCCCGTTCCACCATGTACATATTTACACGAGGATTATGACGTGGCGCCTGAACCTGCTGCGCACCATCGGTGACCATCCAGGCCATCGCCAAGAATAAGCCAAACGCCAGTCCAGCTGCCAACGGCAACGCTAAAACTAGTCGAACCATTAAGGCTGCTCCGTGGCCAGGGCGATTTTTTGAATGCCGGCCCCTTTGGCTGCGTCCATCACTTTGACTACAGTGCCATTGTAGGCATGCTCATCAGCCTGTATCACCAGAGAGACGTCCTGCTTATCCAGCGAAAGGTGCTCCAGCGTAGCCTGAACACGTTCCACATCAATCAGCCGTTTGTCGATATAAATGTCGTTTGAGGCTGTGATGGCAACAAAAATCCCGGCCTGCTGCTGGCTTACCGCGTGTGCCGCTTCTGGCCGGTTTACTTCCATACCGGACTCCCGAACAAAAGAACTGGTGACGATAAAAAAGATCAGCATGATAAAGACAATATCAAGCATAGACGTCAGATCGACTTGGGCTTCTTCTTGTTTACTGTGACGACGGCCTAATCTCACTGCTGGCTCCTTAATTGTTTTTCAAGTTTTTGCTCTTTGCTCAGACAAGCCTTAACTAAACGGGCGTGAACAAACATGCCTACCAAAGCCGCCACCATGCCAGCCATGGTCGGCAACGTCGCCATGGAAATACCAGACGCCATTAATCGTGGATCGCTACTACCCTGGTTTGCCATTAAATCAAATACGGATATCATACCTGTCACCGTGCCCAGCAAGCCGAGCATGGGAAACAGCGCCACAAGTAATTTAATCAGATTAAGATGTTTGGTCAGTTCCAGCCTGGCCTGCCCCAGCCAGCCATCGCGTATGGTACGAGCATACCAGGAGTCGTGATCCTGTCGTCGTTGCCAGTTGTCCAGCCAACGTTTTTGCTGACGGGGAAAACTGAAAACCATAAACATCACCCGTTCGATGATCAACAGCCAAAACAGAGCCACAATCGCCGCCAGCCACCACAGCACTGGCCCGCCTTGCCGCATAAAAAGCAGCAGAGACTGACCCCAGTCTGTCTGGGCAAGCATATCGCTCAATAGGGTTACGCTGTCCATAACAGTCTGCCGCCGTTACGCTACAGCGCGGCCAGCAACTGGCTGCCCTTGATAGTGATCTTGCTGTTCCGCTTGTGCCGCGACCAGGCCTAATCCCTGCTTTTCCAAAATGGTGCGGATATACTCAGCCTGACTACTAAGTACATTGTGCGCCAGCAACAGTGGCATGGCGGCTACCAAGCCCAGCACGGTTGTCACCAGAGCCATGGATATGCCACCAGCCATCACCTTAGGATCGCTGTTGCCAAATTGGGTGATCACCTGGAATGTCTCTATCATACCGGTCACCGTTCCCAACAACCCGAGCATAGGCGCCAGCGCGGCAAGCAGTTTGAGCATAGACAACCCTTTTTCCAAACCGGCTTGTTCATCCACCACGGCCTCTAACAGACGTAGTTCCAGCGCCTCTGCACTGCGGGTAGTGTGTTTCTGATGCACGGCCAGAACCCGGCCAAGCGGATTGTTGCCGGGAATTTCAGGTTGCTTCAGTTGCTTGTTGATCTGGCCTTTTACCGCCAGCAAGCGCGCACCGCGTACCAGTGCGATGATTAAACCAAGCGCCAGCAGTGCCAGAATAATTTTGCCAACCACACCGCCAGCTTGTAGCCGATCACTCAGTGTGGGAGTTTGCGCCAACTGTTCCAGAATGGCGCCGCGGGACGGATCCAGTAACAGATTAACCGTTTGACCTTCACTCGCCGCTTTCACACTGGCCAGATTAGCCCCATGTTCTGGCTGGCGAGGATAAGCGCTGGCCAGCTTTGTCTTGCCGTTCCAGGCTGAATAACCATGTTCCGTCAGCAGGGCAAAGCTGCCAATCCGCGCCGCGATTACTGGCGCGGTCGTACCCTCACCATCAACAAAATCAACGGAGACAAATTCCACTTCAGATGAAGCCTGTATCTGCTCGTGAAAACCTTGCCATAAACCCCGTAGCTGATCGATCGAAGGCAGTGTTTTTGCCTGAACGATTTGGTCAATCGCGGTGTAATTCAGATGGCGGTCTACGCTGGTCAGAGATTGATCCAATTCAGTTTGTAGTGCCTTAGCGTTCTGCCGAACTACGCCAAATACTTCGCCGAGGCTACCGGTTTCCAGGCGCAATTTATCCTCGAGCGTGGCTAACCGTTCTTCGTTATCACTGAAGGTTTGCGCGAGCTGGTCAGTGGACTTTTGCAACCTATCGCGCTGCGCCAATAGCTTATCGCGCAACTGTTGTAGTTCTTTTTCACTGGCGTAAAAACCCGCTTCTCGCTGCTTATCATGTTGTTGCTGCTTCGCCTGGTCTTGCTGAGTGGCAGACAAAAGATCCTGAGCAAACGCCGTATTAGTTAGCAACGAAAGCGCCAATAAGGCAATGATTCTGAGAGATTTCATATCAATTGCCTCCCTTAACGGCGAGAGCAACCGGCAGGTTAAGCAGCTCCGGAGCAATCTGTTTTTGCGCCAGGGCAAACGCTTTGTCCAGATCAGCAAAGCTGTCTGACGGCAGCGACTGCCATCGTTTCTGCTGTTGGCTCCAGCCCCAGTAACGGGTTTGGTTAAGATTACGTGCGATTAACGACACTCGGCCCAGATGAACGATCTGAGCTTGAAGCGGCTGACCATCAACATCAATTTGCCCTGTGTAAAAATCCAGTTTGGTACCATAGTCGAGCTCTATCTGGTAAGCCTCTAAAATTCGGCGATACTTTTCAGCATCACTAACGTCAGCCTGAGGCATCAAGGCTTTTAATTTGGCCAACCGCTGTTTGCGTTGCTGCAGTTTGATCGGCAGGTCGTCAGCCAGTTGCTGTTCCAGTCCGGCCAGCATGTCGTACATTAACGGTACGATTCCCTGTCGCGTGTCCTGGATCTGCTCGATCTGTTGATTGAAGCTGTCCATTTCCGTCTGCTGACTCGCGACCATCGCCGACAGATGATCATGATAAACCTGAATATTTTTAACTTCCTGTTGCAGGGACTCAATTTCAGCTCGCAACACCGAGGTCTGCTCTGCGCTGGCATCAATGCGCTTTTGACTTTCCGCAGAAGACTTGTGAGTTTGTGCCTGAACAGCTTGCGCTTTGGACAGTGAATCTGCGGCTATTGCAGTGCAGGAGCTTACAACAAGCAACAATGCCAGGGTTATTTGGTTTCGGTTCATAATCACAATCAATATAATTTAGTAGCCCAATGAATTAGTTGATAATCACTCTCATTATCAACCGAGTCACATAGTAGCGGCTTTAACGAAAAAAGCCAAATGAGTTTAATCTGTTATCGCACCCGATTGATCACCATCAGAAACAGGAAATAACTGCCGCCGATAACCGCAACCAGCGTGCCGGCTGAAATCTGCAGCGGATGAATCAATATCTTGCCCAGCCAGTCTGCCCACAATATCAACACTGAGCCAATCACACTGGCCATTAACAACTAGGGCACCACCTGTTTTGCGCCGAGCATCGTTGCCATGTCAGGTGCGACCAAACCCACAAACGCCACCGGTCCCATAGTTGCCGTAGCCAGAGCACAAAAAATCGCAACGAGAACTAACAATCGCAACGAGAACTAACAATCGCAACGAGCACTAACAATACCACACTGGCTGTCGATGCAGACAGGCCGCGTGCCGACGCCTCCTGCTGTTCCAACCGTAGTAACGTTAGTATCCAAGGGGGCAAATACAAGCACCAACAGTGCAACCTAGATTCTCGGCAATACCCACCACACTTGCTCCAAGCCGTTTTGGGTCAGTTGCTACATAAAACTGCCGACCAGACCGAGCATTGCGCCGACCAGAATCGTCATCGTCATGCGCGGCAACTGGCCGCAGACAAACTGGAACTAATCCAGGATGTGGCGAACGCACAACCGCTACAGGTAAGCAGTGGCCGGATTCACTTTAACTACATCGGTTTCCGCTATAGCGAAGATATCCCCGTGTTCGATAAGCTCGATTTTAAGCTTGAGCCGGGAGAAAAGTGGGCATTGTCGGTCGCTCTGGCGCGGGTAAATCCAGCCTGGTCAGGCAGGAGTTACTGCGCCAGCAGATTGGCATGATCACTCAAGACACCTCACTATTGCACCGCTCCATCCGGGAAAAGTTACAGGATGAATCCTGCCAGCAGGGTTATGACGTTACGGTGGGCGAACGCGGGGTTAAGTTATCCGGTGGTCAGCGGCAACGGATTGCGATCGCCCGGGTACAAACTCCCCCGCTCCTGGTTGCTTTAACCAGGGGCTCGGTCATTTTTAAGCAGTAGAAATAATATTACTAGCCATTTC
>NZ_JBNKVP010000078.1:0-15535 GCF_050299255.1 Vibrio sp. | reverse complement strand
GCAATAGAACGCTCATTCCCGTTTCCGGGCTGGACACTACCAGGTGTGATGACCGCGGGTGCTTGTCAGATCATGATGAAAACCGCCGGGGTGATCCCTCAGAATGCGGTCATGGTCGGCACTGGTCCGCTGTTGTATTTACTGGCGGCGCAGATGACCGATGCCGGTTCACCGCCGAAGGCAATAGTTGATACCCAGCAGCCGGATAGCTACTTTAAAGCGAGCAAATATCTGCTCAATGCCTGGCTGGGCAAGAAATACCTGGTCAAAGGTATTGGTCTGCTGGCCAAAATTAAAAAGGCGGGCGTGAAGCACTATACGCGTGCAACCGACATTGCCGGTTACGGTGAAGGTAAACTGGAACGGATAAATTTCCGCTGTGGTAACCAATGGCATGCCCTGGAGGCAGAAAACTGTCTGGCGCATATCGGCGTAATACCCAACGTTCAGCTGACCCGTGCGATGGAAATGGATCATCATTGGGATCCGGTTCAAGTGTGTTGGCGTCCAACCCTGGATGAGAACAACAGCAGCTCGATAGAAGGTGTGGCCATTGCCGGTGACAGTGGTGGCATCGGTGGTGCGTTGGTTGCTGAGCATCAGGGTAATTTAACTGCTGTCAGTGCCTTATACGCGCTTGGCAAGCTACCTCAGCAACAATATGATGTTGAATCGAAGTCGCTGAAAAAGGTTATTAAGCGAGAGTTGGCGATAAGGCCATTCCTCGATACTCTGTATACTCCGCCGGAGCAGGCGCTGCAGCCAGCAGATGACACTATAGTGTGCCGCTGTGAAGAAGTCACCGCGGGGCAGGTACGTCAGCATGCCGTACAGGGTGCCAACGGTATCAACCAGATCAAGACCTTTACCCGCTGTGGCATGGGACCTTGTCAGGGAAGATACTGCGGTCCGACTGTGGCTCAGATTATCGCTAACGAAACCGGTCAATCGATGGAGAAAGTGGGTTATTACCGCGTTCGTTATCCGATTAAACCATTAAAACTTGGAGAACTGGCCAGCCTAACCCCTGTTAGCCAGTCGTTTATGAAGCAATACAAAAGTAAGGAAGTCAGTCATGGCCAACATTCAGAGACAGTACACCAATCAACGCATGAGTAAGGTAGTGATTCACAATGACACTGTGTACCTATGCGGTCAGGTCGGTGTGAGTGATACCAGCGTTGCAGAGCAAACACAGGAAGCTCTGGAGCGGGTAGAAAAACTGTTGATTGAAGCGGGCAGTGATCGGGAACACGTGTTGCAAGCTATCGTCTGGCTGGCAGACATGAAAGATTTCGATGAGATGAATGCCGTGTGGGATCAGTGGTTTGCGGAAGGCTTTGCACCTGCGCGTGCGTGTGGTGAAGCGAAACTGGCTCGCCCTGGTTTAAAAGTGGAACTGATCGTAACCGCTGCACTGAAAAAATAATAAGGGCAACAAGCCCAAATTAAGGCTAGGTAACAGCAAACCGGCTGGAGTGTCGGAATCGCAGCTGGTTTGCGGAAAAGTGGATAAGCCCAAGAAAAGCAATATCCCCCTAAAAAGTCACTTTTCCATGTCTAACTAAAAGGAGCTTCGGCTCCTTTTCTTTTGCCATCACGCCCTCATCAGTCCATTCAAATACGCCAGCGCGTTGTGAGACAAAAAAAAAGGGAGCCGAGGCTCCCAAGTTAAGTGCAGTGTAGTTATGTAGTTATCAGGTTCGCCGTTATGCCTGAGCGAATTTGTAGGTGCGGTAACCGCCAATCAGGTTACGTGCTTTGAAACCGTTGTTAACTAACTGGCGGTATGCGACGTTGCCGCGCAGGCCGACCTGACAGTAAATCACGATCTCTTTATCTTTTGGCAGTTCGTCCATGCGTTGACGCAGCTGGTCAACAGGAATATTGATGGCGCCATCAATGTAACCGACATTTTGCAGTTCGCCTGGATTACGGACATCCAGCAACACTTGATCGCCAGTCAAATTGTCCACTTCGTCATAGTGGATAGCGGTGGCATCACCTTTGATGATGTTATTGGCAACAAAGGCTGCCTGGTTGATGACATCTTTGGCGCTGCCGTAAGGTGGTGCGTAGGTCAGTTCCAGGTGTTGCAGCTGTTCGACTGTCATACCGGCACGCTGAGCAACGGCCAGCACATCAATACGCTTGTCGACACCGTCTTTACCGACCGCTTGGGCGCCCAGAATTTTGCCTCCTGAACGTTCAAATAACAGCTTGAGCGAAACAATTTCTGCGCCCGGGTAGTAACTGGCGTGGCTGGCGGTATGCACGTAGACTTTGTCGTAATCGATACCGTCATGTTTCAATTGCTTTTCGTTCTTACCGGTTGACGCGACTGCCAAGTCAAAGATCTTACAAATAGCAGTACCTTGCGTGCCCTGATAAGTCTCTTCACGGCCAAACATGTTATCTGCGGCCATGCGACCCTGACGGTTTGCAGGCCCTGCCAGTGGTACCAGAGTTTGCTTGCCGGTGACAAAGTCTTTCTCTTCGACCGCATCGCCTACCGCATAGATAGACGGATCGCTGGTCTGCATGTATTGGTTGGTATAGATGCCGCCCAGTTCGCCAATCTGCAGGCCGGCTTCTGCCGCCAGGCTGATTTCCGGACGAACACCAATCGCCATGATCAGAATGTCGGTAGTCAGTGTGTCACCATTGTTCAGTGACAGTTTCAGTTCACCCTGAACGTGCTGGTGTTCATCACTTTCACCTGCATTGGTATCTGCAATTGAGAATGTCGGTTCAAACTCAACCGATTCCAGTGCGACGCCGAGACGCAGATCGATGCCTTTGGCGCGAATTTCCGCGTGTGCCAGGCCCGCCATTTCGCGGTCAACCGGCGTCATTACCTGGTCGGCCATCTCAATCAGGCTGGTTTTAATGCCTAACTGGTGGAAGGCTTCCATCATTTCCAGGCCGATAAATCCGCCGCCGACAACGGTGGCATGCTCAGGTTTGTTGGTCTGCAAGGTTTTGATGATGCGATCCATATCCGGGATGTTACGCAGCGAGTGGGTCAACGGGTTGTTGATTCCCGGGATCGGCGGCACCATTGGCGCAGCCCCTGGGCTCAACAGCAGGAAGTCGTAGCTCTCTACATATTCGCTGCCATCAAGCAGGTTTTTGACTGTAACTGTCTTTTCTTGGCGGTTGATGCGAGTGACTTCGTTCATTACCCGAACATCAACATTGAATCTGGCCAGGAAACTTTCTGGTGTTTGCAGCAACAACTTGCTGCGATCCTGAATGTCTCCACCGATATGGTACGGCAAACCACAGTTGGCGAATGATACGAAGTTACCGCGTTCAAACATGATAATTTGAGCGTCTTCACTTAGACGACGAGCGCGAGCGGCAGCAGAGGCGCCGCCTGCGACACCACCAACAATTACAATCTTGGTCATTTCTATCTCCGTTGGATATTAATGTAAGCCTAGTTTTTTCAAAATATATGCGGCAGGACAGATCCCGGTGAACGCACTTTGGATTAAGTTAGCACCGACAAATACGGTTAACCATACAAAGTTGGCGTTAACGGTAAGCGTTAATACTACTGACAGTAACACCATAGATCCTGCTAATACACGTATGCCATTTTCAAGTGTCATCGCTGTTCTCCTTCACTTAGATTGCCCTACGATTTGAATTGATAATAATACTCTAATTTAGATATGTCTAATGTTAATTTGTCTAAATTCAAAAAGACTTAATTAGCATTGACTAATACAAATGATTTAGTACAATCTAATTTAATTGCGATAGGGGGAAGGCAAGCATGGAAACTACAGAATTGAACTTGTCAGAAATGCAGAACAACGCCGTAGAGGCCGCTGAACTATTAAAAGTAATGGCCCATCCGGAAAGGCTTATGGTGCTTTGCCAGTTAATCTCTGGCGAAGTAGGCGTGGGTGAGCTGCAGAAAAATTCGACATTGAGTCAATCCGCTTTCTCTCAACATCTGACGGTGCTTAGAAAGCACGAGATAATCAAAGCACGCAAAGAATCTCAGCAGGTGTTTTACTCTCTGGCCGACCAAAGAGTGGTACATCTGATCCAAAGTTTGCACACCGTTTTCTGCGGTGTCGGTTAATTTTTCTTTTTAATTTTAATGAGGTGTGAAATGGGATTTGCAATTCCTTGGGAATCATTGATGGGAGGGATACTCCTTGGCATATCTGCCACTATTTTACTGCTGCTGAATGGCAAAATTGCCGGTATCAGCGGAGTCATGACCGGGTTATTAACACCTAAGTCTCGTGATTTCGCCTGGCGACTGCTGTTTGCTGTTGGCATGGTATCCGGTGGCGTTTTGGGCGTGGTGCTGTTTGGTAGCCATGTTCCGGTTGAATTTGCATCTAGCACTGCCGTATTAGCAGCAGCTGGTTTGTTGGTAGGGATAGGCACCCGCCTGGGTAACGGTTGTACCAGCGGACACGGTATATGTGGCATTGGGCGTCTTTCAAAGCGTTCGATTGTGGCCACTTGTGTCTTTATGGCCGTAGCCGGTGTGACGGTTTTCGTCCGCCTACATCTTCTATAAACCAGTTCTCTATAAGGTATGCACAATGAATAACGTAGTTTTTCGCCTGGTGTCTCTGGTGGCAGGTTTATTGTTTGGTTTGGGTATGGTGATTTCTGGTATGGCAGATCCTGCCAAAGTCATTGGTTTTCTTGATGTTGCCGGAAATTGGGACCCAAGTTTGATGTTTGTGATGGGTGGTGCGCTGTTGGTCTTTATGCCTGCGTATTTTCTGCTGATCAAACCCAAGCAAAAGCCTGTAGTGGCAAACAAATTCTGTTTTGCCAAAGCCAAAAAGGTTGATGGCCGTCTGATAAGCGGCGCAATGATCTTCGGCCTGGGCTGGGGAATCTCGGGAATCTGTCCAGGGCCGGCAATGTCAAGCCTGGCGCTAGGCAACGGGGGAATCTGGATCTTTTTTGCCTGCATGATGGTAGGACTGGGCGCAACCAATCTGGCTATCTGTTTAAGCACGAATAAAGAGTCTCAAACTAAAACGGCACAACAGCAATAAGCCGAGCATTAAGTAAATAAGGGGAGTGGCAACAATGAAATTGTTAACCAGGAGTATCGCAATTGCGTTAGCCGTAAGTGGCTTGGCGCATGCTGAACAAAGCAACGAACGTTACACAGTGAAAAGCGAGTCGCTCCCCCAAACGGTGCAGCTCGATGGTGTCGTTCAGCCGGTTAATCAGGGTACAGTGGCATCACAAACATCCGGACGCGTTGTCGGTTTGTATGTTGACGTCAATGACTTTGTCAAACAAGGCACCGTATTGTTGGAAATCAGTGCCGTACAGCAATCAGCTTCGCTCGATGCGGCTCAGGCGCAACTGGCGAGTGCCCTGGCACAGAATCGCGAAGCACAGGCTCAGGTAAAGCGTTATCGTCTGCTGTTTCCAAAAGGTGCCATTTCACAAGATCAAATGGACAGTGCTGAAGCGCGGGCACGTTCCGCGTCGGCTTCCGTTAAATCTGCGCGCGCGGCTGTTGCTCAGGCTAAAGAGTCATTGGGTTACACCAGCGTTACCGCACCTTATGACGGTGTTGTGACGGCAAGGCATGTCGAGCTGGGTGAAACGGTTGCACCGGGTACCACGTTGATTAGTGGTTTTGCTCTTGACCGTCTGCGTGTGGAAACCAAGATCCCGCAACGCTATCAAACTCTGGTAGAGAGTGTGGACCAGTTTGATGTGGTCACGCCGCAGGGCGAGCGCGTTTTACCCACAGATTACAGCCTGTTTAGTTATGCAGATCCACAATCTCACACGTTCAAGATTCGTCTAGAGCTGCCGGAAAACGTGCCTTCCCTGGTTCCGGGAATGTGGGTGAAAACTGAATTTGAATATGGTGAGCGGCCAACCCTACTGGTACCGAATAGTGCGGTAGTACGCCGCGCTGAGCTCAGTTCAGTTTATCGGATTGATGATGACGGGCGTATCCTGAATCCGGTGCGTCTGGGGCAGACATACGGCGACTATGTCGAAGTATTGTCTGGGTTGGAAGAAGGTGATGTCATTTCGACCGTCGCCCTTGACGCAGAAGGTAAGTGATATGGACAAACGACTCGGCATTTCGGGTCGCATTGCCGCGGCTTTCCAGAATTCAGCGATGACCCCACTGCTAGCGCTGGTTGGGTTACTGCTGGGGCTGTTTGCGGTGATTGTGACCCCGAAAGAAGAAGAACCCCAGATTGATGTGACGTTCGCGGACGTTTATATCCCATTTCCTGGCGCGTCTCCGGCTGAGGTGGAAAGCCTGGTGACCAACCCGGCAGAACAGATCATTTCAGAAATCCAGGGCATCGACAAAATCTACTCTTTCTCGCAACCAGACGGTGCGATGATCGTGGCAATTTTCAAAGTCGGTGTCAGCCGAAATGACGCGGTTGTGCGCATTTACAACAAGCTTTACTCCAATAAAGACTGGATGCCACAAGGTGTGGGGGTAGGGGAACCTATCATCAAACCGAAAGGCATCGAAGATGTGCCTATCGTCAATATTACCCTGTCGGATAAATCTGGCCAGTTTGACCAACAACAGCTGACCCATGTGGCCCATGGCCTGGAAACCGAACTGAAGCGAATTGATGGCACCCGCGATATTTTCACTGTTGGTGGCCACAATACCATCGTGGACGTGCGTCTGGATCCGGTGAAAATGAACAGCTTCGGTATTACCCTGGATCAGCTCAATCAGCACCTGCCAGCCGCGAATACCAGCTCTCCTATGCTGCGGCTTACCCATGACAACCAGGAGTTTCCGGTGCAGATCGGCCAGTTCCTGACCCGGGTGGAAGAAGTAAAGCAGCTGGTGGTCGGTCTGTATAACAACACGCCGGTATACCTGGAAGATATCGCCACTGTTAAGATGGGTGCAGATACACCGTCACAAAACGTCTGGACCAGTGACAAATCCGGTATCTACCCGGCCGTCACCATCGCCATCGCTAAAAAAGGTGGTGAAAATGCGGTAGATGTTGCCAAAGAAGTTGAAGAGCGTCTGGTCGAGCTGCAAAACCAGCTGATTCCGGATGGAATCGATGTTGAAATCACGCGCGATTACGGTAAAACCGCCGCGGACAAAAGTAACACCCTGATCGGTAAGCTGGCCTTCGCCACCACTGCCGTGGTGATCTTGGTATTACTGACGATGGGCTGGCGTGAAGCGCTTGTGGTGGGCCTGGCGATTGTGGTCACTCTGTTGATCACCTTATTTGCCTCCTGGGCCTGGGGCTTTACCCTCAACCGGGTATCGCTGTTTGCGCTGATATTCTCCATCGGGATTCTGGTCGATGATGCCATTGTGGTGGTGGAGAATATCCACCGGCATATGGCGATGGGCAAGCAAAAGCTCAGCGAGTTGATCCCACCTGCGGTGGATGAAGTGGGCGGCCCGACGATTCTGGCGACACTGACCGTTATCGCTGCACTGCTGCCAATGGCATTCGTGTCCGGCCTGATGGGGCCTTACATGAGCCCAATCCCAATCAACGCCTCGATGGGGATGATGATCTCGCTGGTCGTTGCGTTTGTGGTCTCCCCTTGGCTGGCTGGTCATCTGCTAAAGCCTGCTCATCATGGCGAAGAGGGCGCTGCGGCAAACTCCATCTTCCATCGGATTATGGCACCATTCGTCACGGCGAAAAAACAGGGCCGCAACCGCTTTATGCTGCTGTTGGCAATACTGGCGATGATCGCTGGTTCGATGTTGCTACCCGTGATGCAGGCCGTTGTGTTGAAAATGCTGCCATTTGACAACAAATCAGAGTTCCAGGTAGTCCTGGATATGCCAGAAGGCACTGCACTGGAAAGAACCCAGCGGGTGCTGTTTGAAATGGGCGAAGAGCTGAATAAAGTCGACGAAGTTATTGGTTACCAAATCTACGCCGGCACCGCGGCACCAATTAACTTTAACGGCCTGGTTCGTCACTATTTCATGCGTAGTCAGTCTAACCAGGGTGATATTCAGGTTAACCTGGCCGGACGTAAAGAGCGAGACCGTGATAGCCACCAAATCGCCAGTGCGGTCCGCCCGGTGTTAAATGCAGTGGCGACGAAGTTTGGCGGTAAAGTCAAAGTGGTCGAGGTGCCACCAGGCCCTCCGGTTTGGTCGCCGATACTGGCTGAAGTGTATGGCCCTACGCCAGAGATCCGTCAGCAGGCAGCCCGTCAGGTAAGGGAAATCTTCCGTGCAACGAACGATATCGTCGATGTGGACATGTATCTGCCGGAAATACATCAAAAATGGCAAGTGGTGATCGACCGTAGCAAAGCGTCTCACTATCAGGTGCCATATGCGTCAATCGTGGATGCGCTGGCGACCTCTGTTGGTGGCAAACCGATCACTTACCTGCACAGTGAGCACAGCAAATACCCGGTTCCTATTCAGATCCAGGCCAGCGAAACCGCAAAAGTGCGTCTGGAGCAGGTGCTGAATATGAAAGTCGGCAGCATTACGGGGAATGCTTATCCGTTGTCAGATTTGGTGGAAGTGCGCCAGACTCAAATGGATGATTATATTGTGCACAAGAACATGGTGCCTATGGTCATGGTTGTGGGGGATATGGCAGGAAGTGTAGACAGCCCGCTGTACGGCATGTTTGACATCGGCGGTAAATTGGACCAATCGATGACACTGGACCAATACTACATTAACCAACCAGACGGATTGGACGGTATTTCGGTGCGTTGGGATGGTGAATGGACCATCACCTATGAAACGTTCCGTGATATGGGTATCGCCTATGGTGTGGGTATGATCCTAATCTACCTGCTGGTGGTGGCGCAGTTTAAGTCGTACCTGGTTCCACTGATCATCATGGCGCCGATCCCACTGACAATTATTGGTGTAATGCCGGGCCACGCTCTGTTGGGGGCTCAATTCACCGCTACGTCAATGATAGGTATGATAGCGCTGGCTGGTATTATCGTCCGTAACTCGATACTGCTGGTGGATTTTATCAATCAGCAGGTAGAGGAAGGAATGGCCTTCTCCGAAGCCGTGATACAGTCGGCAGCAGTTCGGGCAAAACCGATAATGTTGACGGCACTGGCGGCGATGATAGGCGCAGTGTTTATTCTGGACGACCCGATATTTAATGGTCTGGCGATCAGTTTGATATTTGGTATCTTTGTCTCAACAGTGTTGACCCTGCTGGTGATCCCGGTGCTCTATTATGTCGTGATGCGCCGCCGGTTTGAGCCAAGCAGCAGTTGACTGGCAAGTTAGTCCATTATTGTAACCAGCCCCACGCATACAGCGCGGGGCTTTTTTCTGGGTTTATTTAAGGCCCACCTGCGCCTGTATCGGACAGTGATCACTGAGCTGAAAATCCAGTACCTTTTGCACCGGATAGGCAATCTGCCGTACATCCCGGCGTTCAACATTCACCCCGCCAACAATAATGTGGTCAATAAGTGAGCGAAACTGGTGAGTTTTGCCGCGGTTATTGCGGGAGCGAACTTTACACAGCGCCGGTGTGGACTGGCTGACCAGGCTCGCCTGGGTACCCTGGGTGAGATCGCGCCATAGCCAATCACCGTTATAAGCCAGATTGTGGTTGAAATCGCCTAACAATATATACGCCTCACGATTTGCTTCCCGTTCGCTCAGCCATTGGTTGACTCGTTGCGCTTGCCCCTTGAGTGTCCGGCAATGGCGGCTGTTTTTGTATGCGCCAGAGCAGCCTGCTTTCAGGTGTACAGACAACAGATGAATCGGGCGTGGTGAATTAGGGTATAAGACCACATAGCTGGCAAAGCGCAGTTTGCTATTCGAGCTGTCGTCTAGCGGGAAATCCGGTTTGTCTGCGACGGGAATGGTAGAGCGAATCGCAAAACCGGTGTACTGATTGATATCGTCAAACTGGCGATAACGGCTGGCCGGTTTCGCGCGGTCTGAAAACCAGATGTTGTAGCCTTGGCCTACCACTTTTTTTATTGCCAACTCATCATCGACTTCCTGAAACGCCAGCACATCCACGTCCATTGCCGCGAAATGGTCGGCCAGCGCGGCAAAGTCAGCTGGGTTTCTCTGGCTGGTTTCAATATGACTAACCGGTTGTAGTGTGAGCCATTCCAGGTTCCAGCTCACAACGGACAATTTGTCTCCGGCAGCTGATGTAAAACTCACCAACCCTAGCCAAATAGCGAATGTGATGCCATAAAACCGCTTGTTATTCATAATCATAAATCCTTTGCATCGATAGCCTTTATCCTATAAGCATTCTGAAAAAAACAAGGGGATATGGGCACAGTTTTGCGATTTTCATCCAATTTTTCCCTATTCGAGATCTAAGCCAATAAGATCGATTTGATCTTAGTCTTGTACCTAGTTTTATTGATCAGAATCAATACTTTCGGCTAGCGTTTCTCGTTTAATGCGCCACAATATGTAGTGTTGGTTAGAAGAAAAATAACCCTATATAGTGTATTTGTGGATAACTCTGTGGGTATGCTTAGGGTAAGGAGAAACAGTGAAACCTATCGTCATCAAACGCGACGGCTCTAGAGCTCCGTTTAGCAGAGATCGCATACAAGCAGCAGTGGAAGCAGCAGCAGAGCGAATTGACAATGAAACTGCCATTTATGCCCTGAATGTAGCGTTAGCAGTTGAGCTACAGCTGAAAGATTACGATGAAGTGCATATCCACGAAATCCAGACCCGGGTCGAAAACGAGCTAATGCAGGGGCCGTTTAAATCTATGGCTCGTGCTTACATCGAATACCGTCATGACCGTGATATCGCGCGTGAAAAACAGAGTACGCTGACACGCGAAATTGAAGGCCTTATCGAGGCGAGTAACGTCGACCTTATTAACGAGAATGCCAACAAAGACGGCAAAGTAATCCCGACTCAGCGTGATTTGCTGGCTGGTATCGTCGCAAAACATTATGCCAAAACCCACATTTTACCGCGCGATATCGTCCAGGCCCACGAAGAAGGGGATCTGCACTACCACGATCTCGACTACGCACCCTTTTTCCCGATGTTCAACTGCATGTTGATTGATCTGCAGGGAATGCTGACCAACGGATTCAAAATGGGTAATGCGGAGATCGATACGCCGAAATCGATTTCTACCGCCACAGCTGTAACCGCGCAGATCATCGCTCAGGTAGCCAGTCATATCTACGGCGGCACCACCATTAACCGTATCGATGAAGTACTGGCACCGTACGTGAAAACCAGCTATGACAAACATCTGCAGATAGCTCAAGAATGGGATATTCATGATCCGGAAGGGTTTGCTGCAGCAAGAACTGAAAAAGAGTGTTATGACGCCTTCCAGTCACTGGAATACGAAGTTAATACGTTGCATACCGCCAATGGCCAGACTCCATTTGTCACCTTTGGTTTTGGGTTGGGGACCAGTTGGGAATCGCGTCTAATCCAGCAGTCTATTTTGAAAAACCGCATCGCCGGTCTGGGCAAAAATCGTAAAACTGCGGTATTCCCGAAACTGGTATTTGGCATCAAAGATGGCCTGAACCACAAAGCGGGTGATCCTAACTACGACATCAAACAATTGGCACTGGAGTGTGCGAGCAAGCGTATGTACCCGGATATCCTTAACTATGAGAAAGTGGTTGAAGTAACCGGTTCATTCAAAACGCCGATGGGTTGTCGTAGTTTCCTGTCTGCTTATGAAGAAAATGGCGAACTGGTCCATGAAGGGCGCAATAACCTGGGCGTGGTGAGCCTGAACCTGCCTCGTATTGCGTTGAAAGCCCAGGGTGACGAGAAAGCGTTTTATCGTTTGCTGGATGAAAAATTGCAGTTGGCCCGCCGCGCGCTGGAAACCCGTATCAGCCGTCTGGAAAACGTTAAAGCCCGCGTGGCACCGATCCTTTATATGGAAGGGGCTTGCGGCGTGCGCTTAAAAGCCAACGATAACATCGCGGACATTTTCAAAAACGGCCGTGCATCGATTTCACTGGGGTACATCGGTATTCACGAAACCATTAACGCACTGTTTGGCGATCAGACTCATGTGTTTGACGATGCAGAGCTGCGGGAAAAAGCAGTTAATATCGTTAAATACATGAAGCAGGCGGTACTGCAATGGGCAGAAGAGACCGGTTACGGATTTAGCCTCTATGCGACACCGAGTGAAAACCTCTGCAGTCGCTTCTGCCGCATCGATACCAAAGAGTTTGGTGTGATTGATGGCGTGACCAATAAAGGCTACTACACCAACAGCTTCCACCTGGATGTAGAGAAAAAGGTTAACCCATACGACAAGATCGATTTCGAGATGCCGTATCCTTCGATTTCTACCGGCGGTTTCATCTGCTACGGGGAATTTCCGAACATGCAGCATAATGTCGAAGCGCTGGAAAATGTCTGGGACTACAGCTATCACCGTGTGCCTTACTATGGAACCAACACGCCGATCGATGAGTGTTATGAGTGTGGATTTACCGGTGAATTTGAATGTACCAGTAAAGGGTTTACCTGTCCGAAATGTGGTAACCATGACTCCAGCAAAGTGTCGGTAACACGCCGCGTATGCGGTTACCTGGGAAGCCCGGACGCGCGCCCATTTAACTTTGGTAAACAGGAAGAAGTGAAACGCCGGGTCAAACATTTGTAATCACTTAAGGCAGATACCGTGCTTGCCTATCAGCTTGAATGCAGAGTAAGCAAGCACGTTGTAGCAAACTAAGTGTTAACCCAAACCAACCTGATTATGTCAGGTTGGTTTTTGTCGCGAGGCAGTATGAACTTTCACCAGTACTATCCAGTAGATGTCGTCAATGGCCCCGGTACCCGCTGTACCTTGTTTGTCGCTGGCTGTGTCCATCAATGTCGTGGCTGCTACAACCAGTCTACCTGGCGGCTGGACTCCGGCGAGCCGTTTACCCAGCAGATGGAAGACAGAATTATCGCCGATCTGAACGACAGCCGTATTCATCGCCGTGGCTTGTCACTTTCTGGCGGCGATCCGCTTCATCCCGCCAATGTTAGCGGTGTGTTAAAACTGGTAAAAAGAGTACGCGAAGAGTGCCCGGGAAAAGATATCTGGCTCTGGACTGGGTATCTGTTGCAAGAACTCAGCCCGGAGCAAAAACAGCTGGCAGATTTGGTCGATACCCTGATAGACGGTAAGTTTGAGCAGGATAAAGCCGACCCAAGTTTGCAGTGGCGTGGCAGCTCAAACCAGGTTATCCATCACTTTACCGAGTTTTAAACTGGCAACACGGTAATTTAACAAACGATTAAAAATTTTCTTCGATTTTTCGCTGAACAAGTGTTAATTTGAAAGCCCATTCCGAACTAGTGAATTTCAAAGGGTTGTGACTTTCATGTTTTCACATTTACCAGCTCCAGCATTGGATCCCATTCTTTCTCTTTCCGTTGCCTACCGTAATGATCCCCGCACTGAAAAGGTGGATTTAGGCATCGGTGTATACAAAAACAGTGATGGTGAAACGCCCGTCATGCAGGCAATCAAGCAGGCTCAGGACATCGTTGTCGCCACGCAGAAAACCAAATCATATGTGGGACTGGCCGGTTGTGAAGAGTTTAACCAGAGCATGGTTAACCTGCTGTTAGCCGGAACTTCTGCGATGGATCGCGTTGCCGCTATCCAGACCCCGGGTGCCAGTGGTGCACTGCGCATGCTGGGCGACCTGATGCACGTGGCGCAGCCAAACACCACGGTGTGGATTTCAAACCCGAGTTATGTCAACCACAAACCTGTGATGGAAGCGGCGGGTCTGAAAGTGAAGTATTACCACTATTTCAGCCCGGAAACCAAGCAGGTCGATAAAGCGCGTATGCTGGAAGACCTGGCTCAGGCTGGTCCGGCCGATGTGGTTCTGCTGCATGGCTGTTGCCATAACCCAACCGGTGCCGATATTGACTTCGATGCCTGGCAACAGATCACGGCACTTGCCAACAAGAATGGTTTTACCCCGTTTGTGGATATCGCCTATCAGGGCTTTGGTGATGGTCTGGAAGAAGATGCCAAGGGGCTGCGGTTTATGGCAGACAACGTTGAAGAGATGATGATCACTACTTCCTGTTCGAAGAACTTCGGCCTGTACCGTGAACGCACCGGTGCGGCGATCGTCGTGGGTAAAAATCAACAAGACGTCGATAATGCCAAAGGCAAGCTGCTGACACTGGCTCGGGCAACTTACACCATGCCGCCGGATCACGGTGCCGCTCTGGTGAAAACCATCCTGCAAAACCAGCAACTTACTCAGGTTTGGCGACAAGAACTGGCTGAAATGCAGCAGCGTCTGGTCCGTTTGCGTCAAACTCTCTGTAATGAGATGCGAAACACCCACGATACGTCACAATTTGATTTTATCGAAAGCCACAAGGGCATGTTCACTGTGCTAGGATTTAGCCAGGACCAGATGACGCAACTTCGTGAAGAATATGGCATTTATGGAGTAGGCGACGGTCGGATTAACATTGCCGGGCTGACTGAAACGGCCATTCCTTATGTCGCCCAGGCCATAGTTAACGTTTCTTAATTGCTTGGCAGGGGGATCAATGAACACAATTTGGAGAGCACTGGTAGTAATGGTTGTGTCTGGCGGCATGTTCGCCTGTTCAACCACCGCACCCTCAACCGAGACAGTGGAGCAAACTGCCCAACCCGAGACTCCGGTAGAGCAGACGCAACCAGAACCGGTAACAGAGCCACGACCTTTGCCATCGCCAGACCAGTTACCGGATATTGTCGAAACCGACACTGCTGGCCAGACGAAAACAACCGAGCCTGTGGTAGAACCACCGGCAAAAGTGGTTGAACCTGAACCGGTTGAAGTAAAAAAACCGCCAGTGGCGAAGGTGGAACGTAAAACGGCAGACGGCAAGCTGATCCTTGGTTCTGAAGAGTGGGTCTATTTCCCGGGACTCGAGCGCAGTGTGCAAGCTCGGATCGATACCGGTGCGACGACCTCCTCAATCAGTGCGATCAATGTGACGCCATTTGAGCGAGACGGCAAAGATTGGGTGAAGTTTAAGCTCGAACATGAAGGGCTCACCAGTAAAGAGGTCGCGTTACCAATTGAACGCTGGGTTAGTGTACGTCAGTCAAACAGTGAAGAAACCGAGCAACGCCCGGTTGTCATTGCCTGGGTTCAGGTGGGGGATGTCAAAGACAAAACCGAATTTTCACTGACAGACAGAACCCATCTGGAATTTCCGGTGCTACTTGGTCGTAGCTTTTTCAAAGACATTGCTATCGTTGATGTCGGTAAGAAATACGTTCAGGCTAAACACAAATAGTATTCTTGCACCGCTGAGTTGAAACTGGAATAAAAAAATGCCCTCACCGATTTAGGTGGGGGCGTTTTCTTAGGCAGGTCAGATAGAGACCCGCTAGGGGTGTTGGATTATTCGGTTCTAGCGATCCCAGTAGGTTTCTTCCAGGCTGTCTTCCCGCTCGGGCAGCGCTCTGCTAAGACGTGGTGAATGCTGGGTTAACACTTCATAGCTGACGCGATTGGCGTATTTGCAGATTTGCGACAGCGAAGAGTAAGT
>NZ_JBNKVP010000077.1:0-15792 GCF_050299255.1 Vibrio sp. | reverse complement strand
TGTTTTACCGTGGTCAACGTGGCCGATAGTACCAACGTTTACGTGCGGTTTCGTACGTTCAAATTTTTCTTTAGACACGATCGTGTTCCTTCCTAGTTATGATTCGTCGAGATCTTTATTGATCCCGACGCGCCAGAATTTGCTATTTTATGCGCCAACCTCGGTCAGCGCAATATTTGGGCGTAATGATCGGCGAATTTGTCTGAAACAAGCGCCAAATCAGCCAATAATTTAGTATCCGCGCTCTGCAATAATTGCTTCTGCAAAGTTCTTAGGTACTTCCGCGTATTCATGGAACTCCATGGAGTAGGATGCGCGGCCCTGAGTTGCAGAACGAAGATCGGTAGCGTAGCCAAACATTTCCGACAGCGGAACCTGGGCACGAATGATCTTCAGACCCGCCGGGCCTTCATCCATACCTTCAATGATGCCGCGGCGACGGTTCAGGTCACCCACTACATCACCCATCCAGTCTTCCGGAGTGGTTACTTCTACTTTCATCATTGGTTCGAGTAAGACAGGTTGCGCTTCAAGTGCACCTTTCTTAAACGCCATCGAGCCGGCGATCTTAAACGCCATCTCGCTTGAGTCGACATCGTGGAACGAGCCGTCAAACAGGGTGGCTTTGATATCCAGTACCGGATAACCCGCCAACACACCGCTATTCATCTGTTCTTCGATACCTTTCGCCACCGGGCCAATGAATTCCTTCGGAATTGCGCCGCCAACGATCTGGTCGACAAACACAAAGCCTTCGCCTTGTTCTGCCGGTTCGAGTTTCAGCCAAACGTGACCGTATTGACCACGACCACCAGACTGACGAACAAACTTGCCTTCCACTTCAGTGGTACCACGAATGGTTTCGCGATACGCCACCTGAGGTTTACCCACGTTGCAATCGACACTGAATTCGCGCTTCATGCGATCGACGATGATGTCCAGGTGAAGCTCACCCATACCAGAAATCAAAGTCTGGCCGGTTTCATCGTCGGTTTCGACGCGGAACGACGGGTCTTCTGCTGCCAGTTTACCCAGCGCAATACCCATCTTCTCCTGGTCTGCCTTAGAACGAGGTTCAACCGCGATCTGAATAACGGGCTCAGGGAATTCCATCCGTTCCAGGATTACTTTGTGGTTTTGGTCACACAGAGTATCACCGGTAGTGACATCCTTCAGACCAATCGCCGCAGCAATATCACCGGCACGAACTTCTTTCACTTCTTCGCGCTTATTCGAGTGCATCTGTACGATACGACCGAAACGCTCTTTCTTCTGCTTGACCGAGTTGTAAACTGCATCACCGGAGTTCACGACGCCAGAGTAAACGCGCATGAAGGTCAGAGTACCGACAAACGGGTCAGTGGCAATCTTAAACGCCAATGCGGAGAACGGTTCGCTGTCATCAGCGTGACGCTCAACTTCGTTCTCGTTTTCATCAATACCCTTGATTGAAGGGACATCGATCGGCGATGGCAAATATTCAACGACTGCATCCAGTACCGCCTGAACACCTTTGTTTTTAAACGCACTGCCACAGGTAGCCAGCACGATTTCATTGTTCAGGGTACGGGTACGCAGACCTTGCTTGATTTCGGCTTCCGTTAGTTCGCCTTCCTCAAGGTATTTCTCCATCAGCTCTTCACTTGCTTCTGCAGCAGCTTCAACCATGTTGTTGCGCCACTCTTCGGCCAGTTCTTGCATATCAGCCGGAATCTCTTCGTGCGTGAAGGTCATGCCTTGATCGGCTTCATTCCAGTTGATCGCTTTCATCTTGATAAGGTCGATGACACCTTTGAACTCTTCTTCCGCACCAATGTTTAATTGGATTGGCACAGGGTTCGCACCAAGACGATGTTTAATTTGGTTCACAACGCGTAGGAAGTCTGCGCCGGCACGGTCCATCTTGTTGACGAATACCATACGTGGAACGTGGTATTTGTCTGCTTGACGCCATACAGTTTCAGACTGCGGTTCAACACCAGATGAGCCACAGAACACCACCACAGCACCGTCAAGTACACGCAAAGAGCGCTCTACTTCGATAGTAAAGTCAACGTGTCCCGGGGTATCAATGATGTTGATGCGATGATCTTGGAATTGTGCTTCCATACCACGCCAGAAAGTAGTGGTAGCAGCAGAGGTGATGGTGATACCACGCTCTTGTTCCTGCTCCATCCAGTCCATGGTAGCTGCACCATCGTGAACTTCGCCGATTTTGTGAGAGAGGCCAGTGTAGAACAGAATACGCTCGGTTGTGGTTGTCTTACCTGCATCTACGTGAGCACAGATACCGATATTACGGTAGCGCTCAATAGGAGTTTTACGAGCCACGATTGTATCCTCTTACTAAGGGTTTCCTTAGAGTAAAGAATGTGCTGCGAGAGGACCTCGCAGCACAAAAAGGTATTACCAGCGGTAATGAGCAAACGCTTTGTTCGCTTCTGCCATACGGTGAACGTCTTCACGTTTCTTAACAGCAGTACCTTTGTTGTCAGCTGCGTCTAGCATTTCTGCAGCCAGGCGAGCAGCCATAGATTTTTCACCACGCTTACGCGCAGCTTCAACCAACCAACGCATAGCCAGTGCGTTACGGCGAACCGGACGAACTTCTACTGGTACTTGGTAAGTTGAACCACCTACACGGCGAGATTTTACCTCTACCGCTGGGCGAACATTTTCAAGAGCTTCTTCAAATACAGCCAAGTGATCTTTACCAGATTTCTCAGCCATAGTGTCTAGTGCAGTGTAAACGATTTTCTCTGCAGTAGATTTCTTACCGTCAACCATTAGGATGTTGACGAATTTTGCCAGCAGTTCAGATTTGAACTTTGGATCTGGAAGGATCTTACGCTGACCAATAACGCGACGACGTGGCATGGATATTCTCCGTTGTCTTCTTCAGGTTATCCAAAACTTTTCAGTTTCTTCAAAAATTAAAAAATAATTTAGTGTTTGGCCTTACTTAACGGAAATCCATTAAGACTTAGGACGCTTCACACCGTACTTAGAACGACCTTGTTTACGGTCGTTAACGCCTGCACAGTCAAGTGCACCACGAACAGTGTGGTAGCGAACACCTGGAAGGTCTTTAACACGACCACCGCGGATTAGTACCACTGAGTGCTCTTGTAGGTTGTGACCTTCACCGCCGATGTACGACGTTACTTCGAAGCCGTTAGTCAGACGGACACGACAAACTTTACGAAGTGCTGAGTTAGGTTTTTTAGGTGTAGTAGTGTAAACACGAGTACATACACCGCGTTTTTGTGGGCACGCTTCTAGCGCTGGCACGTTGCTTTTATCAACTTGCTTAACGCGTGGTTTGCGTACCAACTGGTTAATAGTTGCCATTAACTAGCTCCTGATTTACTTAAAGTAAGCTTTGTGAAAAATCTATATCCCTAAATGCCAATGGCAATTAGGGACGCAAAATTCTATGCAGCGGTGAGAGGTGTGTCAAGAAATATACAGATCTTTTTTGCCTAACGACTGAGCAATCGCTGCCGAAATAGTACATCTGTTTACACTATCCCGGACAACAACAAGCAGTTAGTGGCGCCCGGGGCATTAGCTGCGATTTCAGTCCCAGGTCAGTGACTGCAGTTCCAGCTCAGTCAGTTCGACAAAACCGGCGTAATCGACCCGCTTCAGCGCCGGACCAATCCGGTTAGTGATGGCGCGGGCATCGGCATCGGCATTCAGTACGTAGGTCAAAGGCAAGTTTAGCAGACCGTGGGCCTTATGCTGGGGGTTGGCGGCATAAACGGCATCTTCCACCAGCAGGACCAGATCCTGCTCGGCCAGATAGGGATGCAAATCAGACAGGGCTGAGACGGATTTTACTATATGCAGCATGGGAACCTCAAAATGTCAGCAGTTTGGCGGCTTGTTCCAGCCTCGCCGAAATCTGCGCGGGTTCGAGCAGTTCGGCATCGATCACCAGATCAGCCTGGGCCAATCCGCGCTCGGCCAGTGATGACTTACAGACAAACACCTGGTCGATATCGTACAGGTCGAACAGCTTCAGCATTGGCGCATAGTCCTTGCTCAGAATGGCTGCCGGTTGTTGTCCCGCCAGTAACTGTAGTACCCCATCGCCAATAAACAGCACATCGATCTGATCGCAGTAGGCGGATGCGGCTAACAGCGCATCGACGCCTTCGCGGCCAGCGCTACTGCCGTGAGGGGCGCGACGAAAAACAAAACTGATGTGACTCAAAACTGCACCACCCTGTCCTGACTTAACAGCGCCTCGGCCAGGCTGCCTAAACCAGACTGATGAAATCCAGCGGCCAGGTTGTTCTGGGACAAACCGTGCTGACTGGCTTCACTTTCACTCACTATACCCCGGCGCAGCGCCGCCGCGACACAGGTTTCCAGCCGCACCTGATGCTGCTGGGCCAGTTGCTGCCACGCTTTGACCAAGTCAAATTCATCATTCGCCGGTACGGTCAGATCGCTGCCGTTGCTGACGCCGTCTTGATAAAAGAAAACGCTGACAAGCTGATGGCCTTGGTCAATTAAGGCGCAGGCAAACTGGTAGGCCGAACGAGCCGACTGGCTGCCGTAGGCCGGACCGTTTACCACCAGAGTGTAGCTCAGGGAACTCACTTATCGTCATCCTCAGTTTTACGCTGACGTATATAAAGGTAGACGGTATGTTTGGAAATGTTGAGCCGATCGGCGACGCGATTGATGGCGTCTTTGATATCAAAGATACCTTTATCGTACAGCTCCATCACGATCTGGCGATTTTTGGTGTTGTTCGACACAGACTTATCGGCGTTGATCTCTTCGATGGTCCGCTCTACGGTCTGATCCACCAGCTCTTCCACGTCGCTGGCAAAGTTCACCGATGACGCCGCTTGCTTGGCTTCTTCGGTCGGCATGAAAGATTGCAGCACCTGAGAAAATGGCGCATCCAGATTGACGTTGATACACAACAGACCGATCACCCGGTTGTCGCCATTGCGGATCGCCACGGTGATCGACTTCATCAGCACCCCGCCCTTAGCGCGGGTAAAGTAAGAGCGCGAGAAGTTACGCTCGGAGCCTTCGATATCTTTCAGCATCTTCAGTGCCAGGTCGGTGATGGGCGAGCCCACCTGACGACCGGTGTTTTCACCGTTGGCAATTTTGATCGCTGAGGTATTGAGGTCTTCCAGCGAGTGAAGCACGATTTCACAAAAGGGTCCAATCAGGCTGGCGATGCCGTCGACGACCGCTTCATATGATTTCAAAATGATCTTGTCGTGCTCACTGAATGGCGTCACGTTAACGGATTCCATTTCGAGTAACATGTCTGAATTTACAGTTTCGGTAGTGGTCACTTTCGTCTGGCCTTTGTGCGAAAAATCAACAAATGGCCGTAAGTTTATCAGAAAATTTGAATTACACACCTAACAAACTTGACATCTAGTGATTTAGAACAAAAAAAAGGCCCGATAGTTCGGACCTTTTTTGCAAAAATGAGCGCTGAATTTTTACTCGGCGTCTGCAGAAGATTCGATTTTCAGCAGTTCCACTTCAAACACTAAGGTTGAATTAGCCGGGATAGTCGGCGTGTCTTGCTCGCCGTATGCCAACTCAGGTGGAATCACGAACTTGAACTTGGAGCCTACCGGCATTAACTGAACGCCTTCTGTCCAACCTGGGATCACGCGATCCAGCGGGAAGGTTGCCGGTTCGCCGCGATCGTATGAGCTGTCAAACTGCGTGCCATCAACCAGGGTGCCTTTGTAGTGCACCTGAACGGTGTCGGTTGCTTTTGGCATTTCGCCTTCAGCCGGTGTCATCACCTGATACAGCAGACCGGATTCTGTCTTCTTCACGCCTTCCTGCTTTTCAAATTCAGCGCGGAAATCGTCACCGGTTTTCTTAGCAGCAGCAGCTTTCTCAGCAGCTTGCTTCTGCATGGTTTCCGCTACGCGCTTGTCCAGATCTTCCAGCGCAACTCGGGTTTGCTCTTCATCCAGAGCCGGAGTGCCGGCAAATGAGTCAGAGATGCCTTTCAGTACCATCTCTTTAGTCAGGTTGATACCAAATTCACTTGGCTTCTCGATACTGGTGGTTAAATAGTTGGCGAAGGAAACCCCAATTGCGTAAGCGGCTTTATCATCTTCCGAGTTAAAGTTAACTGCTTGTGTTTCTGCCTGTACCTGCTCTGCAGCCTCTGCTTTAGGCTCTTCTTCTTTCTGACAGCCGACGGCTAACAACACGGTTGCCGCAAGCAGCGACACTTTAAACATTGATTTCATTAAGATCTCCAAATTATGGGCTGTTATTCCTCTTTGCAAATAAAACTCAGTAAAAGACTGGTTTGCAAAGGGATGTTGTACCAATATAGCTAATATGTGTACGCAATGCCTTTAGACCAAGTGGATATTTAGACTTGATGCGAAATATTTTTCATATTCTGTTGCTGGTTGTTGTCACCAGCGGGTTAAATGGCTGTTTCTTTTCCGACTCGGCGGTGCAAAAGTGGGAACTGGAACCGGAAGGTTCAACCAGTTTCGCTCTCAGTCGCGACGGCCGTTTTGCCCTTATCTACTCTCTGGACCACCAGCTGATGCTGTGGGATCTGCAAGCCAATAAGTTGTTGGCCGAGCTGGGTGAACAAGACCCCCAGGCAAACACCGTTTCGCGCATTCGCATCGCCGACAATGGCCGCTTTGCCGTAACTGCCAGTCAAATCAACTTTGCCGTCTGGGACCTGGCCTGGACTCAGGCGGCCGGACTGTGGTCGATCTCCGACGGTCTGATCCGCGATGTTGATATCGCCAATAACGGTGAGCAGGTACTGCTTGGCCTGTCGAACGGAAAAGCCATCTACGTCAACTTAGTCACTGGCAGGCGGTTAGAGTTCCTTGCCCACCAAGAAAAAGTGAATTCCGTGGCGATTTCACCCAATGGCCGTTACGCGCTGACCGGAGGCAACGACTACAAAGCTTACCTTTGGGACACCCAAAGTGGCCAAATCCTGAAAATGTTTGAGCATCAGCAAAGGGTCAACCGGGTCGCGCTGCAAAGGGATGGCAAGCTGGCGTTTACGTCGGACGGCGGCAACCAGGCTATCGTGTGGGATTTGACCACCGGTGAGCCGCAGAGCCAGCTGAAAAGCTTTGCCCGCCAGCTGATCTTTTCCACCGCACGTTTTTCCGATGATGGCGGTATGCTGGTTACCGGAACCCCGTCCAGTCGGGTGATGGTCTGGGATACCCAGGACGGCAGCCAGATAGACTGGTTTGAGGCAGAACCGCTTAAAGATGCTCGCCCTCCCCGCGCAGTAGTGTATGATGCGGCTTTTAGTGATCAGCAGCGTATCATCTCCGGCACCTCGGCAGGTATTGCGCAGGCATGGCAATTAGACAATTAACGATGAAAGACCAGACAGTGCAACAACTGGAGCAGCGGGTTAACGACTTAGAGTGCCAACTCGCGTTTCAGGATCAGACAATCGAAGAGCTCAATCAGGCATTGAGTCAGCAACAACTGCTGATCAGCAAAATGCAGGATCAAATGAAATACGTGGTAGGAAAAGTTAAAAATATCGACGGTTCAAACCTGGCTGACCCATCAGAAGAAACCCCACCGCCGCACTACTAAATCACAGCGGATATCCTTTTGCCGTGGTCCGCTTCTCGCTGAACGCTAGGGTGAAGACCGCTGTTCAGCCAATCACACAATAGGCGATCACCGCTCCTGCCACCACCAGACAGCCGCCGATGCGACGCAGTTGGCTGTCTGGCTGTTGGCTCATCTGGCTGATCATCGCCCGCCATCCACTTGGCGCGATAAGCGGGCCGACACCTTCAGCGACCAATAATAGACCGATCGCCAGCCAGATCGATTGTGATGTGCTCATAATATCCTCTCAGGTTTATTCGCTAACGGCCACCATACCCCAAACTGGATATCATGTTCGCTAACCAGACGACAAAATCCGCGGCAGAAAAAATAAAGGCTCCGAATCGGAGCCTTTACTGTTAACCAAAACGGTTATTTGTTCGCTGGAGCGTTGGTTTCTTTCATGTACTGGAAGAAATCACTCTTAGGATCCAGCACCATGATGTCACTCTTGCTGCTGAACGATTTCTCATACGCTTTCAGCGAACGCAGGAAGCCATAGAATTCCGGTTCTTTGTTGTAAGCGTTGGAGTAAATCTTAGCTGCTTCAGCGTCCGCGTCACCTCGGGTTACCCGAGCCGTTTTATCCGCTTCCGCCAGGATGGTGGCAACTTCCAGCTCAGCCTGAGCTCGGATAATTTCGGCTTTTTCACGGCCCTGAGAGCGGTGTTTCCGCGCTACAGATTCCCGTTCCGCCCGCATACGGCGGTAAATGGATTCACTGATTTCATCCGGCAGATTGATTTTCTTCATCCGGAAATCAACCACGCGTACGCCCAAGTCTTTCATGGCACTCTTACGGGTGTCGGTTAACACTTCTTCCATGATCTTGTCGCGTTCACCATCAATTTCCAGGGCTTCTTTCGCTGCTTCTGTCGTGACTTCATCACTATTGATGCTCTCCGGTAATACATCGGTATTACGTGGGCCAGATACGATCTGTTTGATTTCACGCGCACCGATTTCAGAACGCAGCACGTCGGTGACTTTTCGTTCCAGCAGAGCCTCAGCGGTCAGGGCGTTGCCGCCACCCGTCGCCAGGTAGTACTGACCAAAGTCTTCGATTCGCCATTTCACGTATGAATCGATGATAACGTCTTTTTTCTCTGACGTTACAAAACGGTCTGCACGGCCATCCATCGTCTGGATACGGGCATCCAACGTTTTGACCCGGTCAAACAACGGCATCTTAAAATGCAGGCCCGGTTCGTAGATACGAGAAATATCATTGTTGTCTTTCAATACCCGGCCAAAACGGATCACGATCCCGCGTTCGCCTTCCTGAATAATAAACAACGACATCAGCATCAGGGCCAGGGCCACGACAATTACAGGGATCATTAACTTACGCATTCTTAGTATCTCCCTTGACGTGTTCCAGTGGAGCGAGTGTCACTACTGTTCTGTGAGTCGCTACGTTGAGATTCCAGCTCGATTTGATCATAGCTCGATGACGATTTAGTTTTGCGTTTGGTTTGTGTCTCACCATCCTGCCCAGACAGTTTGTCAATTGGCAGGTAGAGCAGATTACCGCTGGATTCTGAGTCGATCAGCACTTTCGAGGTGCTGCTGTAGACTTCTTCCATGGTATCCAGGTAGAGACGATTCCGGGTCACTTCAGGTGCCGCCAGATATTCCGGCAACAGTTTCTCAAACTGAGCAACCTGACCCAGAGCCTCATTGACGGTCCGTTCGGTATAACCCTGAGCTTCTTTTTTCAGACGCTCTGCGCGACCGGTCGCTTTAGGCAAAATCTCGTTTTTGTACGCTTCCGCTTCTCGAATGAAACGCTCTTCATCCTCTCGCGCGGCGATAGCATCATCGAATGCATCTTTCACCTGCTCTGGTGGGCGAGCTGACTGGAAGTTAACGTCGACGATCATCAGGCCCATATCGTAGCCATCAATGATTTGGTTTAGCGTTTCCTGAGTACTCTGACGAATCTGTTGACGGCCACTGGTCAGAATGCTGTCCATCAGCGAGTCACCGATTACCGCGCGCAGCGCTGAGTCGGTTGCCTGACGCAAGCTGTCATCGGCATTGGTAACCCGGAACAGATATTTATACGGGTCCGCTACGCGGTACTGGACATCCATGCCTACCGTAACGACGTTTTCGTCTTTGGTCAGCATCAGGCCGGAGGCGCGCAGTGAGCGGATCGCCTGGACGTTAACCGGAGTCACTTCGTCGACAAACTGCGGACGCCAGTTCAGGCCAGGATCAACAATGCGATCGTATTTACCTAAACGCAGCACCACGCCACGCTCGGCTTCGCCTATGGTATAGAAACCGGCAAAAAACCAGATCGCGACGGCAATAATCGCAATGACACCAAAGCCAATTGCGCCACCGCCACCTAGCGACGGGCCTTTACCGCCTTTACCAAATTTTCCACCCAGCTTTTGACTCAGTTTACTGAAGACTTCGTCCAAGTCTGGCGGTCCTTGATCACGGCCACCTTTGTTTCCGCGATTATTGTTCCCCCAAGGGTCATTATCGCGGCCACCGTTGTTACCGTTATTATTCCCAGGCTCATTCCACGCCATTAGAAAGCTCCATCATTTGATATGACGTTATACTGTAGCAGTCCTGTCACCGACGATAAAGTCAGACAAAACTGCCCCTTCTCTTTTTTCTAGTCTAGACCAATCCGCTTGCTGCATTCGAATATCAATCAACAAGTTACCATCTTGATCATACTCTTCTTGTTGAATACATTTCATCTGAAAAAAAGTACTGCGCATCCGCCCCTGGTGCTCAGGCGGTATTTTTAACCGCAACTGCACCATCTGACTGGACAGGCGCTCGGTCAGCGCTTCAAACAACAGCTCGATTCCCAGCCCTTGCATGGCCGATAACCAAACGACTCTCGGCACGCCCTCGTCGTCGCGTTCAATACGAGGTTGCTGCTGTTCCAGATTGTCTATTTTATTCATCACCAGCAGAGCCGGTACTTCAGCGGCGTCAATTTCCGCCAGTACTTCGTCTACTGCCTGAATGTTCTCACGAAAACGCTCATCACTAGCATCAACAACATGTAACAAAATGTCAGCTTCTTGCGTTTCTTGTAACGTCGCTTTAAATGCCGCCACCAGATCATGGGGCAGATGACGAATAAAACCTACGGTGTCGGCCAGAATCGCCGGACCAACATCCGCTAATTCAATTTTACGTAAAGTTGGGTCCAAAGTAGCAAACAGCTGATCCGCTGCGTATACGCCGGCTTCGGTAATCCGGTTAAACAAGGTCGATTTTCCTGCGTTGGTATAACCAACTAAGGACAGGGTAGGAATTTCGGCTCGACGTCGGGCTCTGCGGCCTTGTTCACGTTGTTTGGCTACTCGTTCCAAACGGCGCAGGATAGCTTTTATCCGATCACGCAATAGCCGTCGGTCCGTTTCCAACTGGGTTTCCCCAGGCCCACGTAAACCTATACCCCCTTTTTGTCTCTCAAGGTGAGTCCATCCACGAATGAGTCGGGTTGAAATATGGCGAAGTTGCGCCAGCTCGACCTGCAGTTTACCTTCATGGGTACGGGCACGCTGAGCAAAAATATCCAGAATCAGACCGGTCCGGTCCAATACTCGGCATTGACACAATTTTTCCAGGTTACGTTCTTGGGCAGGAGAGAGGGCGTGATTAAAGATCACGATATCAGCACCATTCAGCTGAACCGCCTGAGCGATCTCCTGGGCTTTGCCCTCTCCGACATAATATTTAGGGTGAGGCGACTGGCGGCTGCCAGTTATGACTTGCAGTGTCGCTACACCAGCGGAAGACGCCAACATCTGAAACTCGTTGAGGTCTTCCCACTCACCCTCTTGCGTGAAGTTGATATGAACAAGTACGGCTCGCTCACCGGCTTCATAACGGTCAAACAAGCAATCAACTCCTATCTGTAATACTAATAATTGGGTTTAGTCGATTAATCGTCAGATTTCTCTTGTTGACGATCAGACTGGTTGCGCTCACCACTGTGATGGCTAACAGCACGTGCTGGCACAACAGTAGAGATCGCGTGTTTGTAAACCATTTGATTAACGGTATTTTTTAGTAGGATCACGAATTGATCGAATGACTCGATCTGACCTTGCAGTTTAATACCATTAACCAGATAAATTGAAACGGGAATACGTTCGCGACGTAGTGCATTTAAGAATGGGTCTTGTAGAGATTGCCCCTTAGCCATTTTATTTTCCTTTTTAAAATATTGTTGTAATTATTTAGCTAATTGTGCGCTGCAACCTGAGTGCGGCTTTTGCATCTGAGCTAAACGAATAAAAAAACACCCTGCTATTACTTTATGATGGCTATATCGCCAAAATTCAAGTAACGGATCCGTGACAGGGCAATTTCACGCAAAAGCGATCACATTATACACAGCATACTCATTCAGGTGCCAATGCAATTGTAAGAGTTTCTAACGACTGCTCTATGTTTTCGCTATCCAACCAAGTTAAATTATCCCAGCTGCGTAACCAGGTAATTTGTCGCTTGGCCAATTGACGAGTCGCACAGATTCCGCGATAAATCGCATCCTCCAAACTGCATTCCCCGTCCAAATAGTCCCACATCTGCCGATAACCAACACAGCGAATCGATGGTAGATCTGGATGAAGATCCTGGCGAGCATGCAGTGCGCGCACTTCATCTTCAAATCCAGCCGCCACCATTTTTTCAAACCTGAGTTCAATACGGCGATGGAGCTCAGCCCTTTCCTTGGGAGCTATTGCAAACTGTTTGACCCGATAAGGCAGACTTTCACCTTTCGTTTCAGTCAGTTCAGTTAGAGTTTTACCTGAAATCCGATAAACTTCCAATGCCCGAGATAATCTTTGTGGATCATTGGGATGAATTCTTGCGGCAGAAACCGGATCAACCTCGCGCAGTTGATCGTGCAGTACCTGCCAACCATCCGTCAATGCCTGTTGTTCAATTTGGCGGCGTATTTCAGGATTTGCAGCCGGAAGAGGTGACAAACCTTCCAGTAGTGCTTTGAAATATAACATAGTTCCACCCACCAACAGGGGGATTTTACCCTGTGCGACTATCTCTTCCATCGCCTCGAGAGCATCACGGCGAAAGTCGGCAGCGGAATACGATTGGCTGGGATCCAAAATATCGATCAGCCGGTGTGGTGCCAAGGCCAGTTCGTCCGCATCTGGTTTGGCGGTGCCGATATCCATTCCTTTGTAGATCAATGCCGAATCGACAGAAATAATTTCCACCGGGAAACGTTGCCGCAGTCTAATGGCGAGTTCGGTTTTTCCTGAAGCGGTTGGTCCCATTAAAAACAGGGCCAGAGGTAGTTGTTGAGTCATGGGTTGCTATTACTCTGCAGGGAATGCCGCCAAGCTGGCAGTAAAATCCACGGGTTGAACGAAGCCTAGGTCATTTAAGGGTAGCTGACCCTGCCATACTTGTTCGAGTTCCGCAACCAGTTGAATCGCTTCCGACAGGCTATATTGTTCACTGACCCTAGTAATTTGACTGGTCAGCCAGTCACAGACTACGGCAACTCGCGCGGCCACATCCTGCCCATCCTGCCAACTCAACGTCAGCTCGATCATTGCCGGGATCAAGTGCTGCAAATTTTGCTGTCGCAACGGTTGTGGCACCGCCATGATCATCAGGCTGTGGCCGTGACGCAGCTTAAATTCCAGCCCCAGCTGCTGCCAGAGAGACTGGTACTGCTCAACCTGGTTAATCGCATCGGCGGAAAGCTTCACCGCTAACGGCACCAACAGCGGCTGAGGTGTCAGGCCGGCCTGATCACCATTGAGCCTGCCGCGGGTTCGCCACCACTCAGCCCGGGCCAGCGAAACCAACTGGCAACTGGATTTACCCGCCATCAGCAGATAGCGTTGCTCGACCACCTGTACCGCCTTACCCAGCTCTGTTGGCCGCTGTTGTGCGTTTTCATTCGGCTCAGCGACTACTGTGACACCCTCTGCGGGTGTTTCGCTAGCGCGTTCAACGCTGGTATCTACGGTTTTCAACAATTGCGAATAGGCTTTAACCTGTTGCTGGCTGGGCAGGCTCCCTTTACCAGTTGTTCTGCCGCCGCCACTACCCGCTGAGGGGCGAGGTTGCCACTCGGCAGCGCTGTCTCGAACTTGCGCTTCCGACCGATCAGAATTCGCTGCACTGTCCTGTTTACGCGGGTAAGCCGGCGCTGCTGCGATGGCCTGTAACGCGTTATCCACCGCTGAGGCGCCGCGCGGTGGCACTTGCTTGGCCGGAGAGTTAAATTGATTTGACGGTTGCGCGTCATCCTGACTGGACGGGGTACTGGGTTCAGAAAACGCCGACTGTTTGAGCTCAGCCCGATCCACCGCATCGGTCTGCGATAAGGCATCCGCCAGCGCCTGATAAATGAAATCATGCACCAGCCGCGCCTGATGGAAACGCACTTCGTGTTTGGCCGGATGGACGTTGACGTCGACCTGGTGCGGGTCCAGCTCTATAAACAGGATATAACTGGCGAACTGCTCCGGACTCAGACTGGTTTCGTAACTCTGCCGAATGGCATGATTGATCAGCTTGTCGCGCATCATCCGGCCATTGACATAACAGTACTGCAGGTCGCTTTGCTGGCGGGCGCCATCGGGGGTAGTAATCCAGCCATGCAGTTTAAGGCCCTGATGCTCCAGCTCTATCTTCAGCATATGTCGGACAAACGCCGCGCCACACACCGCCGCAATGCGCTTTTCACGCTGGGCTTCGTTGTTGGCGGCGCGATATTGCCTGACCAGCTTGCCGTTGTGCTTTAACTGAATGGTGACATCAAACCGGCTAAGGGCCATTCGCTTCAACAGTTCATCAATGTGGCTGAATTCGGTCTTTTCGGTGCGGAGAAATTTGCGTCTGGCCGGGGTATTAAAAAACAGATCCAATACTTCAACCGATGTGCCGACCGGATGCGCGGCAGGAGAGAGCTGAACCTGCATGTCTCGGCCCTCGGCATAGGCGGCCCAGGCCTGCTCCTGAGTCGCAGTCCGCGAGGTCAGGGTTAGTCGGGATACGGAACTGATACTGGCCAGCGCCTCACCACGAAATCCCAGGCTAACAATGGCTTCCAAATCGTCCAGGTTATGAATTTTTGAGGTCGCATGGCGACTGAGTGCCAGGCCGAGTTCCTCTTGATCAATACCACTGCCGTTATCGCGGATCCGGATCAGTTTTGCGCCGCCTTTCTCTATCTCAACGTCAATTCGGGTCGCACCTGCGTCAAGACTGTTTTCCACCAGCTCTTTGACCACCGAAGCGGGTCGTTCTACCACCTCTCCGGCGGCAATCTGGTTGGCGAGTCTGGCGGGTAAAATTTTGATCGACATAGTCAGCCTAGTTATTCGGAATGATCAGTGTCTGGCCAACGGCCAGCGTATCAGAGCGAAGTTGGTTGGCCTGGCGAATGCTGTCGATGGTGACGCCATAGCGCGTCGCGATCTTGCCCAAAAACTCCCCTCGTTGCACCTGGTGCTTGCGCAGTAGTTGATCTTTCATATTGACGGTAATTTTCAGCTTCTGCCCCACTCTCAGCGTATCGGAGCGCAGCTGGTTTTCCCGTTTGATCGCGCTGACACTCACCTTATAGTGCTCAGCTATTTTTCCTAGAAACTCACCGCGTTTAACCACATGATTTAAGGTCTTGGTCTCCACCGGGTTGGCAATCACCGGTACTTTCACTGCACCTTGCTTACCCGGTATCTGCAGTACCTGCCCTATCGCCAGGGTGGATTTAGACAACTTATTGGCCTGCATTAAGGCTTTGGTCGTGGTGCCGTACTGTTTGGCAATACGCGACAGTGACTCTCCCCGTTTGACCACGTGCTGTAATGTTTTACCTCGATTGGCAAATAAAGTCCCTTCCGGCGGCGATTGCTCGAAATACTGGACGATCGCTTTGGTTAATGCGCGGGCCAGCTTGTCCTGGTGACTTCGCTGAAACAGCAGACGTTCTTCGCTCGGGTTGGAGATAAAACCGGTCTCCACCAATACCGACGGGATATCCGGTGATTTCAGTACCGCCAGGCTGGCATTCACTGGCTGGCGTTTATGCAGGTAAGCAACTCGACCCATCTCGGACAGGATCTTAGTGGCAACCTTGTAGCCTTCTTTCTGCGAGTGGCTAAATTGCAGGTCGAGCAGAGTCTGACTGATGTT
>NZ_JBNKVP010000076.1:0-15814 GCF_050299255.1 Vibrio sp. | reverse complement strand
CTCTACTGTTCAATTTCAGATGAGTATTTCTATGGCAAAATGATTCATACCATTTTGAGCGAGCTGCGGCGTTAAAACGTTTCGGGGCAAAAATGCTTTAGAGCACAAACCTCAAATCGCTTGAGTACTTTTGAATCACTTCTTCATCATCTTTGCTAAATCAGCAAATGGATTGTATGTCGCCACTTGGTGTTCATCTTCTCCGGGCTTTATTTCACTACCATGAAGTTCAGATTCTAGGTATTTACTATGCTCATGATCGTGGCAATAGAGACATAACAACTCCCAGTTGCTGCCATCTTCGGGGCTATTCGTATGGTCATGATCTTTGTGGTGAACTGTTAATTCGCGCAGATTTGAATATACAAACTCTCGAGCACACCTTCCGCATACCCAAGGATAAAGTTTTAGTGCTTTCTCTCGGTAATCGGCTTCTTTACGTGCGTAACGGGCACTGGTTCCGTAATTGTCTGATGACATCATTGTTCATCTATGCGAATAGCCACCAGTAAAGCAGCTACTTTTAGTATGACCCAAAGTACGTCAAATCACAGCTCTGAAAAATCATGATTTAAATAGGTATAACTTTAAAAGAGGCAAAAAAAGTCAACGACGTATCGTTGACTCATGAGTTATCGAAAATATAACTGGCTTTGTCCAGTTATATGGCAAAATCTTCCAACGACTTACCGCTATCTAAAGCCGATTGAATTACCGCAGGAGTACGACCTTGACCTGTCCAAGTTTTCTTCTTTCCAGAGGCATCGATGTACTTGTATTTTGCAGGGCGAGGCTTGCGACTACTTTGAGATTTGGAAGATTTGGAAGATTTGGAAGATTTGGTAGCAGTAGAAAGTGCTGAAATTAGATCATTAATATCTAATCCTTGTTCCGCAATTTGTTTGGTAATTTCCGCAAGTTGCTCTTCTTTCTCTGCTTGCTTTTCGCGAATTTTAGCCTCTTCTTCTCTACGCTCCTCTACAACGGTTGAAAGTTTACTAAAAGCTTCTTCCAACTGCTCCAGGGTCATTTCACGAGCAAACGCTCTTAGGCTGCGAAGATTAAGTAATATTTTTAAAAGATCGTTCATTAGAACCTCGTAATATTAGGTAAACTGACTGTACCCGTTAGTTGAAATTATGATTATTTATAGTGATAAAGCAAGATTGGTTAGATTTATACTTCCCATGTCATAGTTTTCAAAGCCCATTTGGGTAATTAATATCAGGGAAAGCTTCCAGTTACAAAGTCCAGTCAGCTCTAATCTGGACATTTTTGATTTAGAAATGGCGGCGAACCGATGTGAACTCTGCCGTTTCATTATGGTACTAATACTTAGGATGAGAATATTCCTCTCCCATACCTTTATTGATATACGAGCAGCTTTTCGACCGATCCTTTTCCGGTAGGCGAAGCCAAATATCGAGATTTATTACTCCACGCTCTTGGATTTTCGTAATCAGGTGATCCCGGCAGCTCTGCGTCCCATAAAAAGGGTGCCTATACGCTTTACCATTGGGTAACCTCAGATCCAGCCGGTATATCGATTCGGTAATTTCTTGGCCATCTTTAATACCCACAAAGGTCTCGCACCTTGTGCTGATTAACTCAACCGATGCCACCGTCACTGTCATGCTCTCCATGCTGCTCTCCTGAAATAAAATTAAAAAAATATTGGTGTGGGGCTTGCTTTGTAATTTCCGGTGTTAACGTGATACCAATTCTTACCGTCTTAGCGTCGTATCCGGAGCTGACGTAGAAGATAATCATCAATAAATCAGATAGTTGAGGCGTCAAATGTTGAACGAAATATACTTGGCAATGGTCAATGTGCTCACAGAGGAGATGAGCATGTTAGAAATCTCTGTCGCGGTCCTGATAGGTGGCTATCTTGGCCGGCGCCAGTGGATATCTCTGTTCCGGTTAATCACCGTATACATGGTGCGGAGCGAGGAAACCCGGTGGTTTCTCAATGAGCTTCGCGCGCTGAAGCAGAGTTTGGTCGACGAATTTGTGGAGAAAAAATAACTCAGCGCTCTTATGAGCGCTGAGTCGTTTTGGCTTAATGAGATTTTTGTTTCTTAGTCTTGGCACGAGCCGCATTTTGTTGCTCGTAGGTCTCTTTCAATTGTTTAAGTTCTTCCTCAGACAGTTTCTGCTCAATATTCAAAGCAAAACCATGTTCATGCATTTCCGCTAGGCGCAACGGCGTGTAGTAACGTCGTAGACCCAGGACATGGAAAACATCTTTCAGATTGTGTGTTACTGGTTTGATTGGCAACCAGGTCTTTTGCTCACGATTCAGCAGCAAGAAACAATCTTCACCAAATTTCTGACGAATTTTGTCTAGATACTTGTTGTCTTCATAAATCACTTCGTTAGCTTTATTGACCAGATCCACCATCATGTCGAACGGACGTGCGATTTCCATACCTTTCACGGTGATTTGGAATTGCATCCATTCGCTGTTCATTAGCTCTTCGACGCTGCGGTAATCCACAATTATGTCGCCCATCGGGGTAAACACGTAGTCGTTTTCGCGCGCGTCCAAATCAAGAATGGTGTTATAAAAATCAAACTGATAATTCTCATCCTTGAGTGGTTCTGCCCAGCTGATGTCCACCAATGGCTCCGCTGTGGCACCGAACAGGTAGGCTGCCGCTGGTGAGCTTTTCGCAGAGATTTTGCCCAGCCGTGAAAATACCGATTGGTCGACGCCTTTGCGGTCAATCAGACTGACGGTATCCGGTTGGCTGACGACGAAATGCAACTGGTCACGGCGAATGGTTACCTTGTCGTTGGTAAAGCCGAACACATTTAGTCCTGAGTTGCTGACCAGGTGCTTAGCGGCCAATGTTTCCACGTAAGCCAGGTTTTCTTCCGGTGAGGCATCACTGTCATAAGTGAACCGGATTTTCAAACGACCGTAGCCCTCTTTGAACAGATCAAAGTCATGCTGATATTTACGTTTACTAAAGTAAGCATCCAAATCACGATTGAACTGCACAGACCAAAAAATGTTGGCATAGGTTTCGTCATTTTCCTGGCCAATCAATGTTGGGTCTGTATAGAGTTGTACGATATGTTTTAACGTCATTGTTGTTCTCTCCTAGTGTGAAGCCTTGCGACTTCAATTGATCAAATAAACCCATTGTAAGATGAGCTATCAAAAACTCGCCTTAGAATGGGGAGGTCTAAGACCTCACTCCATAATTTATTCCGTTTGTAGACATTGTTGCCATTGCTGCGCCACAAGTGGGAAACCATTGGGTCCCAACTCATTTAACACATCCAGCCAGTCCACCGATTTACGGCCGCCTAATTCGAGCGGAGGGGTAACCCGGATAACTGAAATGCCCATTTCCAACAAACGTTCTTCACACTTCTTCGCGGCAATTTCACCCGTTTGAGACTCATCTTTATCTTCAAAGATATAGACGTATTGAGTACCCTCACGTGGCATGTAATTCGCCAGTCCACCTGCGTTAATGGTGCAGTCCATCGGCATTGCGGTCACTTGCTTTACAGCCAGTACCGTTTCAAGCCCCTCTCCAAGTCCCACAACGGGGGATGGTGGGTCTATGAAACAAGCGCAATGGGTGGTTTCTAAACCGTATCCACCGGGCATCATACGTTTTATTTCAAATCCGTCCTTGGCAAAACTGGCCTTATTGCCATGTTCATCAAGGTAGATTCGGTGCAGACGCCGCGGTTCACCCAGCGGTGTACGAACCATGATCAGGATACATGGGTGATTTCCCATGTTGGCCATAATGGGCGCACCTTTACGTTCAATAAAACCGTCAAAGCTTGGATGGCTTTGGCAGTAACGGACCAATTCTTCTCGCTCAGACACATCCTGCTCATTCCGGTCATCCGACGGATGCGGAATAGGAATAAAATATGTCATTGCCGGATGAAATTTCACCTGATCTTTCATCGCAGTATGAAGGTTGGTCACCCCACGTCTAGCAAAATATTTTGCTGCCGGTAAGGCCTGTTCGTCGTAAAGAAATACCGCTTCAGACCAGGCTTTGTTCATCGCAGAACGATTTCGTTCAGCCTTTTTGATCTCCGCGTAAGTGGGTGGTTTAGGCCCCATTTTTTTCCGAATTTTTCTTTCTGATGGCTGGTAGTTAGGATCTCGTTTAAAGCCGATTTGCCGTTTAACTTCGTCAATCATGTCTTTAAATGAACTATACCCGTTGTATTCCATCAGGTAGTCAAACGCGGAAAACCGTGTTTTGCATTTGTAGCAGTATCCAGCGCCCGTCTCAGCCGCATCCTTAAACAACACAAAATTACCCTTGTTGTTCCAGAGTTGGTGTTCAGAGCATTGGTAGTCCGGACAGATATCAAAGCGCTTTGAATTTTGAGTGCCAATATAATCAATGGCACCATCCAAGTCAGTTAGCTCGCGCAATAAACGAAGGTAACCGTAACTTTGAATCGCGTCATACAGCTGCTGCTTTTCATGTTCATAATTTCTTCGCATCGTTACTCCTAATGTTTTCCCTTCCGGGATGTGTGCATACCCGAAGGTATGCACGAATTGATTAAATGACCTCTTTGGCTACACGCAGTAGCTCACTAGGCAGGTCGGTAAACTTTTTCACGTTTAACCAAACGCCTTTGCCATAAACATAATCCAATTGTGGAATGTCATAGCTTGTGACTCCCACCCCCACACACATCACCTTAACGTCATTCTCTTTGAGAGTGTCGACTATGGCTTTGGTTGTGCTGGTATTGTTCGGCGAGCCATCCGTTATCATGATTGCCACCTTTTTGTTGGACTCCATTCGGAACAGGGCATGAGCCGCAGCCCAGTACGCTTCTGTTGCCGGAGTTGAATTCCAAGCCGTTAGTGATGCAATCCGGCCTTTGACTTTATTACCAAAGTGCTCCCCTGGCCGTTGAACTTCAACCAGGTTTGATTCACCAATTCCAAAGGCATAACAGCAAGTTTGTGCGCCTTCAATTTGGTCCAGACACTGCAGCAAAGCGAAAGTTGCCACCTTGACTGCTTCCATGTCTGCCCCCATTGAGCCAGAGGAATCGGCTAGAACCGCTACATCGCAGTTCACTTCCTCTCGCTCAGTGAATTTGCGTTTGAAGATACGCGTATTCCCTGTTGCTAGTCTGTGAACTTTACTCTTAGCAATTCGTCGACCACGGCGAACCGTCTGTCGTTGAGATCGAGTCTGATCCTCAATGAGACGGATCAGGCTGTGGCGTAAGGTATTGGTTGTTGATATTGAGTGATGTTCAAAATTGGAAATCTCCATTGGTGAAACATCAATCTGTAACTCCGAACCCGTTCCTACGTTTTCTGCCTCAAGAGCGGTTAACGGTTCCTGGTTTTCATCCTGACTTAATACTTCTTTCAGAATTTCACCCAGATCACTTTCACCCAAGTCTTCAGTTGTAGCTTCCAAAAACTGCTGGATGAATTCGCGCCCTTCGTCATTCAGTCCACCAGCACCCTTTCCAGAATTGTTCGCGGAAGGGGCATTATCGGTGTCTTGGCCATCGTCCCCATCATCCGAAGAATCAGAAGCAGAGCCTTGGCCATCGTCCTCCCCATCATCCGAAGAATCAGAAGCAGAGCCTTGGCTATCGTCCCCATCATCCGAAGAATCAGAAGCATTTGAACCTTGTTCCTCTTCCCCTTCCCCTTCGTCAGATGAGTCAGAGTTTTCGGAACTTTGATTGTTATCTTCAGGTTCTTCTTTTTCCGGTTGATCTACCAAATCCTTCAAGAAGGCTTTGACTCGATAGGCTAACGCCAGTGAATCGGCTGAACTTTGGGTCAACAAGGTGTCATCTAACAGTTCCATCAAACTACTCATGACAAAGAAGTTGAGTGATTTGGTTAGCTGTAATTCCAGCGCCTTGGTGTTGTCATCCCAAATTGGATACCCGGTTAACTTGCCGCGCACATAATAAAAAATGTACGACGACAGTAAGTTAGCCGGAGTTGCGTCCTCTTTCGGTTGATACGGAATGACTTTAGCGGCAGTTACTGCAAAGTATTTCCGTACACCAGGGAACGGTGTCAACATCGCCGTTTCAATCCGAGTATCCTCGATAACCTGGAGCAAGTGTTCGGCGATCGGATCGTTTGATACAGATTCAAAAACGGACAAATCTGAGTAACGCTTGTGCCCCGCTTCGTGAGCACAGAATCCCCAAGTCACATCGAGCATTTCAGGGATAGGTTTGGGAATGGAGATGGTCTCGCCATCGAACCAAGCTTCACCACGCTCTGATAACTGGATTTTGCAACCAAATGACTCAGCGTAAACGCCAGCCATGATGACTACGCTTTTCGCGAGATTACGTTCTACTAATGCCATAGTGTTTTCCTTTTGTGATGCCCTTTCGAGCGTTTAGGTAGGTTTGCCGCGCCAAACAATTTTGGTGTCACTAAGCGGCAGTGACGTTCTGCCAAGAGGCAAAATCACTGATATTACTGATAATACACCTCAAATTTCTTGATTACAAAATTTGATAACTGAATTTCAGTATAGGCAGTATTACAATAGGAGCTGGCACTCACGGATTTGCTCCCAAAATCACTTTGCGCCCAACTCATGCTTGGTCCGGCAATCGATGAAATGCTGGCGCTTGCAGAAATGTAAGGGCCACCACCTGAACATTGCTGTTGTACGGTTGAACTTTCAGAGACGCCCACCATAGCGCCCCATTGGCCACTGAGAGTGACGGTTTTACTGTTCCATCCTGTTTTATTGGCATTGTATTTATAGAAAGCAGTGGCTTTCCAATTTGAGTAGGTGTGAGGAACATTTAGCGTAATCGTACCGGCACCCTCGTAGATGGTATTCCAGCCCGGTGTCGGTTTGCTGCTGCCGCCGCTGCCGCCGTCCACATTTGCCAGTTTCTGTTCGATATAGTCTTTGATGTCGTTGCTGACGCCCTGTGTGGAGGTAATCTGTCCGGTCGCTTTTGAGATATCAATTCTTGGAGACCCTGTTGCGTCATCTAAATTTATAGAGGGCTTTCCCATCGAACGACTGAGGTTCAATACCGGCTCGCCAGTTGCATTATCCAAGTTCAGCTTCGGACTCCAGCTGATGGCCGGCGCGCTCGAGGCTTGGTAGAAGGGCTTGTCCGCCCGGCTACTTTTGCTTATGTTTTCATAGGGCTGAGAACTTGCACTTTGCTTGATGTCGGCAACACCCGCCGAGATGTGCGAGCTGAACAGTATGCTAAGTATCAGCGGTAAATATTTCAGGTTGGGGAGTATGTTCATTGTTTTGAATCCTTACAAATAGCACGGCCCCGTATGAAACGGGGTTTAAGAGTGCGTGGGGGATAGGGCATAAAATTATGCGGGTATGGAAAGTTTATTTTTTTTCCTACCGGTAGGATTCAGTCTGTTTAGAGGTTGCGAGTGACTTCAAATGATTAATGGTTATATCACTTAAGCCTTAATTAAATCCTTCATGTCTATGGGTAGTAAGCTTCCATTTTGGTTATCACAAAGTTTCTGATATGAGATTCGGCGTATGCACTCACGCAACTTCCACCTCTAGCAGAGTCTGTATCGTCAGCCGAGGCAGGAGCTGAAATAGAGTTTCCTACACTAAATGTCAGTTTTGCCGTAGCCGATGCTGTGGCTGAGTAATTGTCACCACCGCATTTTTGGCTTCTTGTTTGAGTTGCAGTGGCTCCAACAGCTGTTACGCTTGCGCTTAAATATCCAGAGCCACTACCCGTTTTCCATGAGGCATTTTGCCCCGTCCCAGTGTAGGTATAGCACTTAAAATAGATCTTAAACTGGTTCCACCCGCCTTGAGGTGTGAGTTCTCTTGTACCCGTTGCGTCATCGTAGACCACGGACCAGCCGGAGACGGAACCTCCACTTCCCCCACCCTCTTTCAATTTATCATCAATATAGGTTTTGATGTCGTTGCTGACGCCTGATGTTGATTTTATGTTTCCAGATGCATTTGTTAGGTTGATATAAGGACTGCCGTTGGCTTTGTCCAAATTTATTGCAGGCTTTCCTGATGCATTGTCCAGATTCACTTTCGGACTCCAGCTGATAGCCGGTGCCGAAGCGTTCTGGAACTTTGGCGTCGTTACCGATGTACTGGCGTTGACCGTTGAATAGGCTCGCGCCTGGGAAGAGTTTTTCATATCGGCCACACCGGCCGTAGCCGTGAGACTGCCAAATATGGTGATTGACGATACCGCCAAGACCAACAGGCCTTTATTCAGTCCGTTATTCATATTGTTATTCCTAGATAAAAAGCAGCAAAAATCGCCCCGACGCACTGCGTCGAAGCGGCTTAAATAAGAAAGGTGTGTTGAATGGGCATAGAGATATGCAAGTGGCTCTATTTTAACCGCATTGAGGTGAAATAACCAGACGTGACTCGCAATATACTTCTTGTTTTCAATAAGATGCTTGACACTTACCTGGGCTGACCAATTGGTCCCGGCGACACTACATCAAACACCTTACTGCCATTTTTCCGGCAACAACGGAACGGTCGATACAGTTTGAAGATGGCGGTGTTATTGGGGTTAGAGCGCGAAAATTCCTTCGTCAGATCGTCATCTATTCGTTGTTTGGCGAGACTCATACTGGTCAATCTGTTTTCTTCCGCGCCATATCGCGTGCAACGGTCCCCTTTAAACGGGTACACCATATCCAGCTTGTAACTCTTGGCGTCTTGAGGTGTCTGATACTTCTGTCCGGTGAAGCTGCTACTGGCGTATTGCGGTAGTGGCACATAGATGTGTAAGCCTGCCAGCCCTGAAAATAAACCACGGTTTTCGCCTGCGATATTGGTGGCGCGAAGTGCGGTTTCCACCGCCGCCTTAAAGCGGTTATTAGTGTTGGTGTACCCAGAGCGAGGGAATGTTGACCCATAAGAACGGCCGACATCGTTAAATTCAAGATACTTGATTTGATAGAGCGCAAGTAGGATGGTTTCCGAGGTGGCCAACCAGCGCCAAGAGAATTGATCGAGAGTGGAATTGAAATAAGGCACGCCGGGTAACGTGGGCGCTTGGCAGTATCCGGCAATACCGATCACCTGCCCCGCAAAGCCATCGAATACATTTCGCTCCAAATTGCCAGAGACCTGGGCGTCGTTGTATAAAAATTTGTTGTTTAGGCTCTGAGTGGTCTGCCCTACCGCTTCAGCCAAGTTAGACTGAATTGAGTTGGTCAATAACGAGTCTGCCAGCGCTTTGGAGGCTTTCCACCAGTATGGGTACATCATCATGATGTCATCTGAGACGCTGTTGGAACTAGGCAACACCGTGCCCTGAGGTACTTCGTCAATTGGATCATTCGGCGCTTGAGGCAACACTTCAACATGCACATCCCTTACAAAGTGCTCAACGGCGACACCGGTGGTATAAACCGGCCCCCAGAAAGTCCATCTGACGGATAAACACAGGCCGACAATGGAGTATTCCATGCAATCCATCAGCTGCGGGATATTGCCATAGTCGTTATCCAATGAATAATTCCACTCATCCCCTACCGACCAAGGGACTCGTTGCTCTTGTTCGGTTTTTACGCCGCCTGATGAATCCGTCAGCTCTTGGAGAATGCCGTTATCCGTTTGAGTATTGATTTCACCGAGGCCATTTTGTCCCTGCATCAGCATGCTGGCGTCGAGGTTGCCCATATTCGATATATTGTTGATATTGATTTGGTTCGCCATATTTTGAATTTCTTGAAGTGATGGCATAGAGCTGTTCCCGCTGGCAAAAACGACCGCAGGAAACATCAACATTACACAGAACCATTGTTTCGCCATGTGGCACCTCATTTCACTATTTTGCTGTTGCCTGGTTGAAGGCATCGATGGCTTCTTTTACCGATACGCCATAGGCGATGTAGTGATCGTTTATCACTACTGCGGGTATTCGGGTAACTTGATACAGTTTGGCCAAACTGATGCCCAATTGACTTCTGAGCAGTTCAGGTGAGTAAGCTTTCAGATATGGAGTGACATTCTTTTGTAGATACGCCATTTTTACCGACTCCGGTTCCTTGTTGAGCTTGGCCGGAAAGGTCGATTGAAAATGAGTTAAAATGAGCTTCGATTGGTCGACGGCGAACGGGTGGAAACTGGCTGCCCCTGCCTCTTTACGAGCGTTGTCCAAGCCTGAACTCATTGCCTGTGTGGTGGTCAGCCAGACCACTTTGTTAACTTTTATGTTCTCGCTGGCGTTGGCAACGTTAAACAGGCTCCCAATGATGACTATAACCATCAGTACGTGGCGAAGCATGGTGCGTATCCCCCTTTTAAAACGCTAGATTTCGTTCTAATGCGATTAACAATTCCACACGTCGATTGCAGGCGCGGCCTTGGACGTTGTTATTGTTGCACTTAGGCACTTCTTCGCCTTCGGAGTACGCCCGAACGCGAAACGGGTGGACTTTGTTATCCAGTAAAACGTTGGCAACGGCAGTGGCGCGTTTTTCTCCTAGTTGGATGTTCGAAGCCGGACTGCCCACGTTGTCGGTATGGCCGGCCACTTCTATGGTCGTTTCTGGATAAGAATTGAGAAAATGCGCCAGCTTTTTCAGCTTATCTTTCATCATCCGATTTAATTGGGCGCCACCGCTTCGGAAGCCATAGGCAGTGGGAATGACAATTTTCACCACTTGGTCAGTCTGTTTGGTGACTTCCAAGTCCAAAAATGACACTTTCAGCATTTGGTATTGCTGCTGCAAATAGGTGTCCGATGAGTATTGAATCTGTTCGTTGGCGCTGGCAACGGTTGCAAACAGAGAACTTACGACAAAAAGCCACAGGTTAAACGTCAATTTCATTGAAAGAGTTCCTTATATTCCAGTCGACCATTGATACCCCTGGCCTTATCTAATCGGTTTGCCATTTCATATACGGCTTCCAGTTCATCGTCGGTACCAATTTCATTCATGAGTTTGCGGCGCTCTGCTTTTTCGCTGGATTCTGTCATTGCCACCGCCAGCATCAGGGATGGTGGGGTGACGCGGAACAAAATGCGGTGATGCTTTGAAATGGCGACCCCTTCGGTGTAACAGCGGTCCAGTTTGCGAGTGCTGACCATCAGATGGACGTCTTCATCAGAGAGGTTTTTTATGTCTTGGACTTTTCTGGCTTCTTCTAGCCCGAAGTTGAGGCAGTAAAACCACTCGATGTTGTTGAGAATTTTTTTGGACTCCCCAGCCAAATCCGCCAGATCCTGAGTGGCAAAAAATGGGATATGGCCGAGTTTACGTGCGGTTTTGACCACTCGAGTTAGGATTTTACCCAGCATGTTGTTGTTGAGTATCAAGTGCGCTTCATCGGTGATGGACACCACATCGCGTTCGTCAAACTGATAGGCTTCACTCAGATTGTTGATGTGTTGCATTAGCGATAACACAGCAACGTTCAATTGGGCAACATAACTGTCCTGCGCCAGCAAGCCTAAGTTGAACACCATAATATCGGTATCGGGCCAGCTTTCACCGACTTCATTAAACAAGGTGTGGTTAATGCCAGTGGTGAAGGCTTCTAACGACAATGCCATTTCACGGAGCAAATGACGTTTGGTCGTGGGTAAATCCTGGCTCTTGTCTTCGGCCATTTTATTGAGCGTAAACATAACATCACTGACGACAGCTGGTTTCGCGTGACCAAGACCTTCTGCAATGCCCTCAGCTCTAAGCCGCTTTGCTGTTTCCACCAAACTTTGGCGGATCATGGAGCGGTCGGCGCGGGTATAACGGTCAAACTCGGACTGTTCTGAACCGGTGATCATCAACAGCAACACCAACTCCAGTTCACCTAATATGTCGCCTTGTTTGGTGATATCTTTTTTCTCTTCTTTGCCGGTCTCGGTGAGATCTTCGTATTCAATGTCTTCAAAATTATCGATGGTTTCCTGCTCATCCACTGAATCTTCCAACACCTTGTCGAGATTGGAAAATGGCGCCAGCTTCGGAACCGATTCAGGCATAACTTTGAGGTAATTGACAGTCAGGCCTTTTTTCTCCCAGTCTTTCGCGGCCATCGAGAATGAATCACCGTATTCAATCAAGAACAGTCGCGGCCGCTTCATCGCCATGATGGAATAAACAAGCTGTGTGATGGTGACCGATTTACCGGCACCACTCGGCCCGGCAATAAAACCAAAACTGTTGTTGTCTTTGTCCGCTTTGGACATCGGATCGAAAAATACCGGAGTGCCGCCTCGATTGAAAAAGCTGATGCATGGGTTCCCCGTCCCCTCGCCCCGGCCAAAACCAAAGAACAGGTTGGCGCTGTGCTGTGACCACATTGTGCGTAGGTACATGCCCTTATCTTTTTCTGGCCGGAAGTTCATCGGCAGGTGGTTGATGAAACTATCCAGCGATAAGCCATCCACTTTGTCTTTGTAGAGCATGATGTTGCTATTGGCGAGGGTGGAAACCACTTTGCGCTGGTTGTCATCGAGCTCAGTCAGGTTCTGGCCGGAAACATACACGCCCATCGTGACGAACACTTTTCTCTCATTGCTTTGCAGCAGTGAGTCTACTTCTTCCAGATTCCGCGCGGCCACTTTGGCTTCATTGGAGGTACCTTTTGACGACTTGGCGGTTTTACCAAACCTACGGTCAAAGTCTGGCTGTGGCGCAATTACCACCGTTTTACTCAAAATGGTGTTGTTCGGCAACGCATCCAAAACACAGAAATTGGTTTCGTGTGCCCCATCCCCTTCCGATACCTCTCCGGTGAGGGCACCAATTCTTGGGGCTTTACGTAAACTGCCAAATCTCAAGAATCGACTAGGTGCGCCGTTGAAGTACCAGCAGTTATCATCCACATCACTTTTCGGTGGCTCAGACAGCAACGCTTCGCACAGGTCATCACCGATCAGCAACTCACTATCGATGTCGCACATCCGTTCATAATACTGCTCTTTGCTGTCGAATAGGTTCAGTTCTGGATTGGGGTTGAAGAACTTGAACAACCACCCAAACATAGCCACGTCATCATCCAGCTCATATTGAATCCCCGCCTGCGAAAGTTTGACACTCAAGTCCTTATACAACTGGGTAATTTCATCGGTTGGACTGTGTTTACCTGCCTGAAATCGGCTGACGTCTTTTCCAGACTGCCGGCGATAGATGATGAGTTTGGTACGAGGCATTTTGAAGCGCCACGGCTGGCTGGTCACTGCCCTGTCAAAGTACAGGCCTTCGTCTTTGGCTATGGTGCGGTAATGACGCTCCAAGAGTTTGATATAGGCTTCGGTAAACAGTGTTCCTTTGGCGTGAGGGACGACGTAATCACGCATGTGATCGATAATTGCTTCCACGGAGTTACTTTCATAGGTGAACTCTTGAATCACCCATTGGCCATCCAGGACATCCCGCTCGTCAAATAATCGGTAAATATCGCTCAGTGCATCGCGCACCTTGGCCAGTTGCTCGCCGGTTTTACCTTCCGTCGGTATCGGTTTAATGGTGAGTACCATGGCGCGAGAAATCAAATCTTCCAGAATGAACGTCTTAGATTCTGGATCGTAACCGGCATATGGCAACCGAGATGAGAAGCTAGGCAAATCCGTGTTGTAGCTGTCTTCTAGATGCTCTTGGCTGAAACCATCGTTTTCAGAAAATTTGGCCATGAACGATTTCAGGCCTTGGGTTATGGCATTCACTGACGGTCTCCTAAGTTCAGCTCACCTGGTAATGCATACTGATCGCGGTCATACATCTTAAATTCGCTCATCCACGCCGGAATTGGCATACCACCATCCTTTGAGAGTGAAGGCGCAAAGTAGATATACAAAGTTGGGTTAGGCAATCTTCGAAAACTCGGCTTGTGGTTGATGCCATTCGTTTGATACGCATCTAAAGCCAATTCATTTTGGTTGGCAGGCCTGCGCAATACCTGCATAACCTGGTTCCCGGTGGACTCTTCAGGCCGACCTTTACTGTCAAACACTTCTTTCATGGTGGCATCGGACGGTGGAATGATTTGGTCTTTCTTGCTCACACCATCTGAACTGCTGCATCCCAGTAGCAGAGCACAAAGCACGGCGCTTAGCGTTAGTCTTACCATTGCAGATACTCTCTTGCATTGTCTTGGTGGAAAATCTTGCGACCTTCCGGGTCATAATCAATAAGGACTGGCTCTTCAATATTCAGCACAACGGATTCGCCGGTTCTGACATACACCACATCAAACGCGCTTTTCTGTCTCTCTGCATACCACTTGGTCATTTCGGTGGCGCCGTCTGCGAAACCTTCTCCTGCGGCTTTTTGAACCGCATCGTTGACGACAGAAACGGTCACGCCGTCTGCATTGGTCGATTTGCTGCTGGCGGCAGTAGCCAGAGACGATGCCAGAGAGCCGAGCCCCGTTAGCGCCCCTTGGGTTCGAACGAATTCAGGGAAATTCGTGATGTACTGACCGGAAATACATGGCACACCATACTTATCCGAAATCCAGCCCAGGCCGCTGGTTTGTCCATCGCCTGAACCGGTACTTTTTACAGTACGAATCGTGCCGTCATTAAACACAAACGTCATCGTATCGATGGTGCCTCGGGCACATTCAAGCGTGAAGTCCCCTTCGGCGTACCCCTGAGCGGTCATCTCTTGCAAGTTTGGGATGTAGTGGCCGTTGGCCGCTAGATTTTCACCACCAATCAGAACCTTGAAACGGAAAGGATTTGATAATGCGTTATCGACTGGCACCCGGCCCAAAATCGCTGACATGCTGACGCTACCAAATAACGTTGAACCCTCTGGAATGGTGTAAATCGGCACGGCTTTCGACGTATCGTTATTTGGCAGGAGAGGAAATTGTGTTGGCGCGTTAGTGTCCGGAGCCACCGTAGCTAACTCTGTGGATCCTGAGGACCCAAATGAAACGGGATAGGATTGAACTGTTGTTCCGTCTTCCTTTGTTTCAACGACCTTATCATTTTGAGCGATCCACACTATTTCCTGACTGGATCTGGTTGGTCGGTTAACAGTGGATTGATTGTCTATGGGCTCAACCTCGGTGCCGGTAAGGCTGGAAATAGCATTATTGATTTCGGTTGGTTGGATGAGCTGTGTTAGTAGTGAGCTATCGCCATCACCAGGGTTGGCTCCGCTATCGACTTGTGCGACCGATATAGGCGCGACATCACTACCGGCAATGTCTGACACAACAGAGTTCGTTGGTGTGGGTTGATTGGCCAGCTGCTCTTTCAGCTCGTCCTGTTCTTGCTGCAGCTGCGTGATCTTTTGCTGTAAATGCTGAATCTGACTCGAATCGTTGCCCGAGTTATTATTGCGCTTTACCCTTTCCAGCTCATTTTTTAAATGAGTGTTTGTTTCTTTTTGTTGATTTAGTTCCGACTTGACTTGCTTAACTGTCGAAACCAACGTTTGCAGGGTGGTGTTCGTGTTGTTGAGTGGGCTATCTGTCGTTTGAACTAAACCTTCTGTGAGCTCCCGTTCAGTGGTCGCGATCTGCTCGTCCACCGATGGCACGCTATTGCTTTTACCCATCAGCAACAAGCCGGCCCCAATTAGGACAACCACAAATAGAATCTTATTTAGTGTAATCTTCACGCATACGCTCCGTTATTCGACAATGCAAATAACGGGAACGTGATAATTAGGTGGTTTGAAATGTTGCCAGAAATGCGGTAACAAAGAAATGCAGTCGCGGCGTAACTCGGATTTGGACAGAAACGTTTTAGGAGGGCTGCCCTGAACTATTTTGTTCAGATTAGAAAAAGTATCTTGAAACCTTAGTCGTTTGCTAGCTACATATGTCTAATGCTATATATTGTAACCCTTTACCCC
>NZ_JBNKVP010000075.1:0-15984 GCF_050299255.1 Vibrio sp. | reverse complement strand
GCCATGGGGGCCAAATACACTTCGGATCCAGAACCTACAAACGCAGCGCGTGGGCCATCAGGCTGTACGGCCAGATCGTGATGACTCGTGTATACAAAAGGAGAATTCGAGTACAACACATCGCCGCTTGGGTGCCATGACTGATCACGTCTTCGAGGGTATCGCTTTGATAGTCAGTCACGAATTTCTGTTGCTCAACACATTTGCCGTTGCCGAACTCGATACTACTGACAGTGTCGTCTTCTACACGGCAATCGATACCGGAGTCGATGATGGCAATCTTGACCGCCGGATCGCCCTGAGTAAGTTCCCAGGCTTCGGGCGCATTGATATCTGCACCAGGTAGTCCGGATGTGGCCTCCAGAGACGGGCCAAATAGCGGAGAATTCACAACCACCGAATGTGTCTGTCCGGTATTGTTGAGCGCCCACTGCTCGGAAAAGTAATCGCTGGCGTAGATATTGTCACTGTCTCCTTCGGTAGGGAAGACAGTGGTGATGCGGTTGAGATCGGCTTCGGCGTACAACACATTGGGATTCTGGTTAAAGCGGGTTAACTGCGCTTTCACCGTCCCGGCGGGTACCTGTAATACGTGCACCTCAATGCCCGAAATCAGCTTGAGGGACTTGGCGTGGCTCTCGCGCATCAGTTCACCCACCTCGGACGCCGCGGCGCCGGGGCGGAATTTGACCAGGATTCGATCCGGTGCATAGGCGGGAGGTGGGGTCGTATGGATGATGCCAGGAAGGGGGTGGGGGTAAGTCAAGCTTTCTGGTACAGCCGCCTGCGCCGACGCAATCGACAGCAACAGGATCGGCAAGGGTAACGAATGATACATGGCACAATACTCCGTGTTCGGCGAGCTCCTCCCTTTGCCGGGGAACTCCATTTGCCGGATGAAATGGCAGCGGGTACGGCACAGATCCCATCAAGACCTTTTAGCTTAGAATAGAAGCCGGGGGCTGCATTTTCCAACCTGGAGGACTGATAAGCACTGTATATCATTCGGTATAAAGACTTGAAATCAGTAAGCACCTACTTTCGTTTATTCCATTGTTATTCCTAGACCATTAACTGTTTAACTATGCTATCCAGCTTCGTCTGCTGGCATTGCTCACCTAGCTCGGTTTTCAGCTTACTGCCATCCAAAATTAGCGTTTTGTCCCACAAGTATTTCATCTCTAGCACCTCCCGAATCAAGGGAACAAAGTATGAAAGCAGCGAAAACTGCCACCACGGGAAACGGGTGATTTTCAGAGCGTAACCGTTTTGCTCAAAGGCCTGTCGCCAGTCTTCCTGGGTGAGTACCAGGCCTGGGTCATGCCAGATTTCAAATAGCTCGGTTTGACGCTCAATCAGCTTGGCGGCGTTGGCGCACAGGTCCGGTAGATAGCTCCAGAAATGTTGGTGCTCTGCACCGTGGGGGAAACGCATCAGGTAGTGGTTGGGTTTCTTTTTCAGCATCATGTTTAGCCACTGGCCATGTTGGCCGAGAAAATCCCCCGCCCTAATTATCGTCACCTTAGCTCCGGATTGGCTGGCTTGTTGAAGCCTGGTTTCCATGGCGGCCCGGATTTTTCCTTTGGCCGCAACGGGCTGTGCCGGTGCGGATTCCGCTATTGGTGTGTCACTGAGGCTGAAGTTATACACATTGCCGGGAAACAGAATCTGTAACCGCTTTTGCTGCGCCAACTGGGCAACGGGTTCCAGCATTGCCAGCGCTTGGGAATGCCATTGCGGGTAAGGCGGATTAACGGCATACACGATGAGCTCGACACCTTCAGTTGCCGCTTGCAGCGTAGCCGCGTCTTGAAAGTCCCCTTCTAAGATGTCAAAACCCAGCTGAGATTCGTTCAGCTTCTGCCGGTTTCGTACAATGGTTTTTATCTGCCAATCCTGGCTGGCTAGGGCCTTCGCCATCTCACTGCCAAAGTTACCTGTGATTCCCAGTACCAATGCGGTTTTCATCTTGCTTGCCTCTATGAATGCTTTGTCATATAACTTTACTATCCAAATATGCAATACAGAACCGCCATAAATGCGGCCAGGATATGCAGATATGAATAACAATTCCGAGAATGTGAACTGGCAAAGTTGGTACTACTTCGCCACCACCGCAGAATGTGGCAGCCTGAACAGAGCCGCAGAAAAGCTCTCCGTATCTCAGTCGACCCTAAGCCGGCAACTGGTGGCGCTGGAAAAAGAGCTAGGTCAGTCGCTGTTTAACCGCAGTACGCAGGGGGTCAGCCTGACAGAATTTGGCGCCTCGCTATTGGGGGAAGCGCAGTTGATGCGCCAATCGGCCAACCGGCTGCAGCGGCTGGTCAGCAGTGGCGCTAATGCGTTAACCGGCAAAATACGGCTATCCGTAAACCAGATACTGGCGCAATACTACCTGCCCAATATTCTGCCCGACTTTTTTGCCAGCTACCCGGATCTTAGCGTTGAGGTGGAGGTCAATAACTCCCCTTCCAACATAGACCGGCGCGATGCCGATATTGCCATTCGGATGTTCCAGCCAACACAGAACGATCTGGTCGCCAGGCACCTGTTTGATATCCCGCTTGGCTTTTACGCCAGCAGGGCCTATTTAGACAGCGTCACTTTACCGGAAACCCCAGAAGCGCTGTTTGAGCTACGTGTACTGGGTTACGATCGTGACAAAAAAATTGAACAAGGCAGCCGGGCGATGGGTTGGAATATTCGCAATGAAGATTTCCGCTTTCGCTGTGATTTTATGCCAATCCAGGTAGAACTGGCGCGCAATGGCGGCGGTATAGTGATTACCCATAATGAACTGGCCGACAAGCTCCAGCTGGAAAGAGTCGAAGTTGATATTGAGCTGCCAAAATTGCCGGTGTTTCTGGTCTGCCATCGCGACGTTCAGCAAAATCAAAAAATCCGGGTGATGATGGACTTTCTCGCCCAACGGCTGCCAGGCGCGCTGCGTTAGTTCGGCTGGCCAAACGATACCAAACATCGCCATACCTGAGTGAGTTCGGGTATGGCGACTTTCATTTAAAAACCAGAATGCAATTAAAATCCAGAATAGCTTAGTGGAAGGGGCGGACGTTTTCGGCCAGGGTTTGCTCGGTTTCCATATCGAACAGATGGCAGTGTGAAGTACTAAAGTGCAGCCGGGTTGATTCGCCGCTGCGCAGCGTGTTTTCCGGGTCAAACGGCACGCGCGCCATCAGCTTGTCTTTGCCAACCTGAAAGTAGAGATACAGCTCATTACCCATCGACTCCACCACGTTCAGCCTGTGGTGCTGGGTGTTTACTTTAGCCGCTTCCTCTTCATTCCGGGCAATTTGAATATGCTCAGGACGAAGACCAAACCAGACCCATTTGCCCTGATGTTTACGGGCTAACGGCTGTTTATCTTCCGGCAGCTCCCAGCGGTGGCCACTTTCCGTGATGGCGTTCATCACCCCGTCGATCTCATCAATACGCGCTTTGAGAATGTTCATCGCCGGAGAGCCGATAAAACCGGCGACAAATTTATTGGCCGGGTACTGGTACAGGTTCATCGGCGTATCAACCTGCATGATCTCACCGTGGTTGAGTACACAGATCCGATCCCCCAGCGTCATGGCCTCGACCTGATCGTGGGTCACGTAGATCATGGTGGCGTTCTGCCCTTCCGCTTTCAGGTCATTGTGCAGCTGGGCAATGCTGACGCGGGTAGAAACCCGCAGCTTGGCATCCAGGTTGGAAAGCGGCTCATCAAACAGAAACACATCCGGTTTCCGCACCATGGCGCGCCCGAGCGCCACCCGCTGACGCTGGCCGCCGGACATTTCACCCGGCTTGTTGTCTAGCAGGTGTTCGATTTCCAGCGTTTTGGCCGCTTCGGCGATGCGCTTGTCTATCTCAAGCTTGGGCAGCTTTTGCTGTTTCAGGCCAAACGCCATGTTTTCATACACCGACATGTGCGGGTAGAGCGCGTAGTTCTGAAACACCATCGAGATGCCACGATCTTTGGGCGGCAGATCATTGACGCGCTTATCGCCAATGTAGACGTCACCGCCGGAGATCTCTTCCAGCCCGGCGATCATTCGAAGTGTGGTGGACTTGGCGCAGCCGGACGGGCCGACAAACACCATAAACTCGCCTTCACGAATGTTAAGATCAACCCCGTGCACTGCCTTGAAGCCGTTGGGATAGATCTTCTCAACTTTTTGTAAGGTGACTTCAGCCATAGTCAGTTCCTAAATCAATTGGTTAAATGCGTGCAGATCGAAGTGCGCCACCGACGGGATCACCAGATCCGCAACCGGCTCCAGCTCGCTTCTCAGCGCCGTTCCGGTTAATACCCCCACCTTTCTGGCGCCGGCATTGTGGCCAAATTCCATATCCGACACGGTGTCGCCAAACATGATCACCTCGTGGGGCGCCACACCGCACTGCTGGCAAAACGCCTGCAGCAAAGCCGGGGCGGGCTTAGGGTCAATATCGCCATCGGAGTAGCCGATAAAATCGAACAGCTCGCTTAGACCGGACTGCGCCAGGGTGTATAAGGTGGAGTCTTTGCTGTCTGCGGTCGCAATGCCCAGTAGCATCCCCTGTTGTTTAAGCAGCATCAGCTTTTCACTCACGCCGGGTAGCGCTTCGATCCAGTCCGGGTTCTGTTCAACTTGTCCGTTGAACGCCGTTTTGGTCACCTGGCTAAACGCCTCCAGAGATACATCGGGTTGCAGCATCTCAAACCACGCCACAGCGGTGTCTTCGACCGGGTTAGAGGCCAGCAGGCCATGGTTTAGCACCAGGTCGCCCTCGACGCCAATCGCCGAGAGTAGCTCAGTAACCGTGACAGTTTGATTACCTGCCTGGGCATCGCTGTAGTTTTTTACCTGCATGGCCGCACTGCGCGACACATTAAGCCACATGTTGTGAAACTCGAGTAAGGTACCGTCTTTATCAAACAATAGTGCTTTAAACTTCATCACTATTTAATCGCTCCATAAGTTCGCCCCAGGTGGCCACCAGCGGCGCGTGAAATGTTGGATGGTTGCCGTTAAATACGGCGTTAATGCAGCCTTCAAATTCGTTATTGTGCTGGCGACGAATATCAATCCGGCACCAGGCATAACCTGAAGCAACCAAGAGGATTTGCGTGGCAGACGACAGCGGATAACGAGCCTGAATATGGCCGTCGACCACCACTTCCGCCACGTAGAGATGCGCACTGTCTGCGACCGAAATGGAATAACTGAGCGCGCCGCCCTGACTATCTTGCCCAGGCAGAAGTTGGTTATGGTTGATGTCAAACTGAAGGCCGCAGCGCCGTTCCACATAAACCTGACCAGCACGCAGCCCGGCAAGGATACCTTCACCGCTTAAACCGTGACTGAAAACGAAGGTGGACGGGTCGCCATAGATGGAAGGCTGGTCGGCGTTTGGATTGCGTTCATGAGGCTCAAGGTGAGAATCACTGCCGCCGATAGCAGTAATGCGGTGGCCGCAGTTCCACATCTCGTTCAGTACCTGAATTGCTTCATCGGCCGCTCTGGCAGAGGTGCTCCAGGTCGGGTCGCAGCACACCTCAAAGGTCGACACTCTGCTGAGTTCAATCTCGTCATAATGCCAGTGCCACGGTTTCATCATCGGGTGATTGAGGCCAATGGAGCTCTGACCGCTCTCCGCCAGCGACAGCCCCGCTTCAATTACCGCCTGGCTGGTGTGTTCTACCTGTCTCAGATCCAGCGCTCGGGCCGGGCCGTGGACGTTGAAATGGCCGAGATCGGTGGTCACTTCCACCCCGGGTAGGAACAGGCATTGATCTGATTCCGGCAGTTTTGGCTGACAGATGTTGTGCTCGGTGAAAAAAAAGAAATCGAGCTGCTGTGATTCGACAATCTGTTTCGCCGCTTCCAGGCTATTATGACCATCAGAAAGCTGGGTATGGGCGTGCAAATCACCGCGATACCAGCGAGATTGCGGGTTTAACACCGCGCTGTAGTCAAAGCTAACCCGATGGGCGCCGTCGACCACTTCGGTGAGCGCCAATTCAGGCGCGGTCACTGCGTCATCAAACGTCACGCTAACCTGATACTGCATCGCCCGCTCGCGGCGAAACTCGCCTTCCAGGTTAAACAGCTCCAGCGACCACTCTCCCGCCATCAGGTCACCGTCAATTGCGCCAAAGCCAGAGTTGTCACCCTGCACCGCCAGCGATTTGTAGCCTTTTTCAAACAGCAGCTTGCCGCGAAACGACTGCTCTGCGTCATAGACCGCCGCGTAGAGAAAACCTTTGGTTACTGTGGTGCCGGTGACTGTCACCGAAGTTGTGCCCTGCGGCACCTCAAATGTAAGACGCGTTCTGCCAAACGGCAGTTCGCCGTGAAATTGAATCATTGGGTTCACCTGATTGGCCTTGTTGGCTACTCATCGATAAGGCGTAAGGGAAGAAAGCCCACCCCGAGGAGTGGACTGATTTGCGATTAAGAACGGTTGGCTCTGTCCAGTGCACGCTGGGCTTTTTTCGCCGCCTGCTTGAGCGCTTTTTCCGCCGGGACGTTCTGGATCTGAATCTGATCCGCTGCCACTTTCAGCGCGTCCTGGATCTTGCCGTTGGTTGGATCGAGGAAGTTCGCGGTGGCGAAGCTCGCCTGTTTCAGCGGGATCAGCGCCTGCGGGTTCTGTTTAGTAAACGCCTGGTATTCCGGTACGCTTTCGACACTCATCCGCACCGGAATGTAGCCGGTGAACATAGACCATGCCGCGGTGTTCTTGGCGCTGGTGTAGAACTCGATAAACTCAAACGCGCCTTTGGCGGCCGCCTCATCGGTGCCCTTTGGCATCACGTACACCAGAGCGCCAGCTTGCGGGGCAGACGGGTTTGCCCCCCAGCCCGGCTGAGTAGTGGCCGCCAGTTTACTGAAATCCAAGTCGCCCTGGTCACCAGACGAGCCGGTATAGCCCAGTGCGTTGCCTTTCATCACGTCATCAATGGTTTTGTACCAATACTCCCAACCCTGACCGCCGTGATGGACACGCATGATCTGGTCATCGTGGATCCACTTGCGAAAGCCGTCCCATACTTCAACCCACTCCGGTGAATCAATCAGCACGGTTTTGCCGTCATCGCTAATCACCTTGGCGCCGTTGGAAAACGCCGCATCGATCATGTTGTCTTTACCCCACATCGGCTCCCAGCCGTAAAAGCTGATGTTGCCTTTGTCATCGCGCTGGGTCACTTTCGCCGCCACTTTGGCAACCCCTTGCCAGGTGCTCAGGTCTTGGGCGCTGAAGCCGTTCTCCGCCAATACTTGTTTGTTGTAGTAGAACACCTGAGTGGTGCCGTAGGCCGGCATACCGATAATCGAGCCATCATCTGCGGTGACCTGTGAGCGGAACGCACCGACAAAGTCTGCGAAGTTAAACTCAGCATCCATGTAGGGTTTCAGGTCACGGCTTAGCCCGCGGCCATGCATGGCTTCCGCGCGGCCGGAATCGAGCAGCACTAGCTCCGGCGCGGTTTTCGACGCCAGACCGGCCTGCAGCTTCTGATAGGTTTCGGTGTAGTTGCCTTGTAGCGCCGGCTTAACCACGTACTCATCCTGGCTGGCATTGAACTCATCAATCAGCTTGGCCATCATTTGCTGAGGCTTAGTCCCGCCGGAAAACCAGAAGTTAACCTCTGTTTTTGCCAGTACACTGCCAGAGAACATAGAAGCGCTTGCTGCGCCAGCACACACTAGTGCGAGAGTTTTTAGTTTCATTTCCGTTTACTCTTTTACGCCGTTATCGGCGATACCTGAAAGAATCGTCTTTTGACAGATGACGAATAGAATTAACAAAGGCAGTACTGCGATTGTGCTGGCGGCCATAATCTGCGACCAGTTCAACCCGTAGTTGCCTTCAGCGATAAAGTAGTGACGAATACCTGTGGCGATCAGATTCAGATCCTGGCTGGTGATCACCAGGCTCGGCCACATGTAACTGTTGTAATTGGTGATAAAGGTAATCAAAAACAGCGTGGCCACCGCCGCCCTGCACTGCGGTAGCAAAATTGCCCACAGAATTTTCAGCTCGCCCGCACCATCAATCCGCGCCGCTTCAATCAGCGAAGGGTGGATCTTGATAAACACCTGGCGCAGGTAGAACACGCCGAAGATAGATGCGGCGTTGGAGACCACCAGGCCCATGTGCGAGTCCAGCAAACCCAGTTTGGCCAGGGTGATGTAAGACGGGATATAAGTCACCGCGCCCGGCAACATGTAGCAGCCCATCACCACGAAATAGAGCAACGTCTTGGAGCGAAACTTCAGCTGTGTCAGCGCGTAAGCAAACATGGCGGAGTTTACGATCACCAACAAGGTGGTAAACAGCGCGACCGAAAAACTGTTGAAAATGTACAAGCCGAACGGCGCACTCTGAAACGTATCGACAAAGGTCTCCCAGCGAAACTGCTGCGGGATCAGATTCAGCGGGCTGGCAAAAATCTCGTCATTGCTTTTCAGTGAACCCGACAGCATCCACAAAAATGGGAACACCATGATGGTGCCGCACACCACCAGAAACAGGTGCTTTATCCAGCCAGCCAGAGCGGCAGTACTCGCCGTTTTGCTGCGGCGCTGAGTGGCGGTTGTGACAACCACTTTCGCTGGCACCACGCTCTGTTTACCCACCGACTGCCGGGCCAGTACGTGTGAATCCATTACTTGAGTTGTCATACTCGTGTCCTTAATAGTAAACCCAGCGCTTGCCGATATAGGTATTGGCGATAGCCAGCAACCCGGTGATGAGGAAGATCACCAGTGACGTTGCCGCTGCCGGCCCCATCTCATAGCGTTCGAACGCCTGTTGATAAAACAGGTACAACAAGGTGCGAGTCTCGCCTCCCGGCCCGCCCTGGGTGAGGATTTGGAACTGATCAAACGCCTGCACCGCGGTGATCATATTGACCACCACCAGGAAAAATGTGGTGGGTGACACCAGCGGCAACGTGATCTTGAAAAAGCGTGTCAGGCTGCTGCAGCCATCGATGAGTGACGCTTCATACAGCGATGTGGGGATCTTGTTTAACGCGCTGATATAAAAAAGCATGGTCCAGCCAATCGCCTGCCAGATGGTGACAATAATCACCGCCACCATTGCGGTGTCCCCCTGCTCCAGCCAGGCAATACCGTCAAAACCGGCGCTGTTCAACAGCTGGTTGGCCAGGCCCGTTTTCGACTCAAACACCCAGGACCAGACGATAGACACTGCCACGGTAGGTGTAATCCAGGGGGAGAAAATCACCGCCCGGTAGAACTGACTGCCGGTAAAGTTTTTATGCAGCAACAGGGCAAACATCAGCCCGAGCAGGACGGTCGGGGTCACTACCCCCAGCGAGAACCAAAAGGTATTCAGCAGCGCCTGGGTAAACTCAAAATCTTCCAGCATATACTGGTAGTTTTCGACCCCGACAAAACTGTAGTCGGGGGAGATGTAATCCCAATCGGTAAAGCTGATATAGATGGAATAACCAAACGGGACCAGCCAGAAAGTCACCAGCGGCACCAGCAACGGCGCGGTAAACAGCAGCACTTTTAGGCGGTTGGTTATCGGTTGTGAAAAAGCAATCATAGTGGTCTCGTGATTGTTCGTATGGGATGAATGTAACCGGGTAATGTGACAAGTCTGTTGGACAGTGCCTGATATTTTTTATGGCTACCCATAAGAAAAACTTACCCTTACTCACCGTCCTCAATTTGGTGATGCAGCCAGTCGCAGAAAAAATTCACCTTGGCGCTGCGGCTGTTTTTGGTGATCAGGTAATGGGCCGATTCCGCGGGCATCGGCGCATCAATCGCCAGTACCAATTCGCGGTTTTTGATTTGCTCAGCCACAGCCAGCGAGCGCACCAATAGCACCCCAACGCCGCGCTTGGCCGCTTCCAGCGCATGCAGAGAATTGCTGATTTCCAGCTGCACCCTGGGCAGGGAGACATCAAACTGGTTGTGGCTGAGCCATTGCATCCAGTTTTCCTGGTAGCCTTTCACCTGCACCGCAGGCAACTCGGAAAAGTCTTTGGCGGCAAGTGACTCGTGGTACTGCTGCTTAAATTCGGGGCTGCACACTAGTTGCCAGTGTTCCTGAAACAGCCGCTCACAGTGGGTCTCTTCGCTGTCGACTTTGCCATTGGTCAGCTCGATATCGACGTTCTGACAAGGCGTAGTCGATGGCCAGTCCACCAACTGGATATCGAGGCGAATAAAAGGATAGGTCTGGTAGAACAGCGGCAGCCTGGGCAGCAGCCAGTTATGGCAAAGAGTGTGATTAACCCGAAGGCTCAGCACATCGGTCTCTTTCTCGCCAAACAGGATCTGGGTTTGCAACTTAAGGTGGGCAAGTGAGCCTGAGACAATCGGCTGATAGTGCTGCGCGGCAGAGGTGAGCTTGACGCCTCTCTGGCTGCGTTCAAACAGGGTGGTGCCGAGAAAAGCTTCCAGGGTTTTCAGTTGTTGACTGACCGCTGCCTGAGTTACACACAGTTCGCGAGCCGCAGCACCGATGGAGCCTAACCTTGCGACGGCCTCAAAAGAAACCAGGGCACGTAAAGGTGGGAGCATGATTTCACCTCATTGAAATAAGGCAAAATTACTTCAATGAGGTTGCGTTTTTTCGACACTAGCGTGACAGATTAATGACTCACGGAAGTTGAAAATAGATTTATGATCACCGTCCCAATCAAGATAAATCCGATGCCGACTACAGCGTAAATATCCAGTTTTTGTCCATACAGCAACCAGGATATCCCGGCGACAAGAATAATGCCTGCGCCACACCAGATCGCATAGGCGACTCCAAGTGACATAAATTCTACCGCGACCGACAACAGGTAAAATGCCAGGCCATAGCCGACTAATACCGCCACGGTGGGCAGCAAGGCGGTGAACTGGTTGGTTTTTGGCAGCCAGGCCGTCGCGAAGACTTCCAGCACGATGGCCAGAGATAGTGCGATAAATGGAGGTAGTGAAAGCATTGCGAACTCCGATAGGAAAAATTGAGTGCACCGAACCTACCCTGCTTTTGTTGCAGGCATGTTTCCGTCAACCATAGTAGTGGTAATGGCTGCCGACAGTTTAGCTGTGGATCCATTGTAGCACTGCGCCGGTTTTAAACGCGATCCGAATCGAAGAGATCAGACGTGGTGGAGCGGCACAGGAGCTCATCAAAAAGCCGCGAAAACCAGCACCGAATCACACGGCCTGACTGCGGTGCAATCCCGAAATCAGGCCGATTGATACAACCAGTTAGGTTGTTTTTTCCAGCGACCAGAGCGGCCGAAGCTCAGTTTAGACGGCGACGGAACAAGGCCAGGCCGAACATAACCAGCAGTGAAATAGTACCAAAGGCGCCGCCACTGCTCTTGGTCTCTGGCTTAACCACATTGGCCGCTGGTGTGAGCTCATAAATGCCCACCACCGCTCGGTGGTCCGCTGACCAGCGCTCATGGGTGGTTTGGATATCAACCCGGTCATTCGGTGTCTTGTAGCGACCATACTGCGGCGCTTCTCCGACAACTTTCGCGTCTTTCACCTTGATCCAATCTACGCCGTTGGCGCCAAAGTAGACATAATCGATTCGGTGCGCGTCGGTGGGAGATTGAGTCACCAGGTTGGTTGGCCCCCAGGTAATACCCGGATACATCACTTCGGCGACCTGGCCTTCTTCGAGTGGCCAGTTGTTACGGGCTTCATGGAAGGTATCGGTCAGGCCATATTCGCTGGTGAGTTCCGTTGACATAGGCGCAGCAATCGCCATCGGGATTCGACGACTCTTCCACGGCAGATCGGCTTCCGCTGCGGCGGCCGCTTCAGTGTAGTCGTAATGGCTCGGCTCGTTGAAATCACCGGTGACAAACATAGGGGTATTGTTTGGAACCTGGTTGAGTTCCTGTTTGAGCACCGAGTAACGTTGATTATACGGCAGGCCAATATCTCGCTCGAATTCCTGATAGTCAGGGTTCATTCTGGCACGACGGATCAGCTCGCCCTCATCCCACCCCATCTCTTCCGCTTTGTTAGCCGCGTAAGGCAAGTAGTAGTTACTCCAGTCATCCATCAGGCCGACGTGAATGTTGCCCATATAGATTTGCCGGCCGCCGGGAAGCTCAATATCACAGCCCTGATAATACTTGTTGATCACCGGATAGCGACTGAAAGTGGTATGGTTACAGCTATACCACTCATCCCCGGTGGCTCTGGTCAGTTGTTGGCGGAACCAGTCTTTGTCCACGTCCCAGTGATTCGGATAGAACTCTTGCAGGCCGACGATATCGGCATCCACGGAAACAATTTCACGCAGGTTCTGCACGGCGCGACCGTGGTGCAGGCCGGCATAGGCAGTGCCTTTAACGTCCGGTCCCTGGATATTAAACGTCATCACCCGTAGCTCATTCTGTGCTTTGGGGGATTTTTTCACAAACAGGTAGTCCGACGTTACGATCTTGATATCGTAGCGTTCGTAGTAGGACTCCGGCAGTGAGAAGTGGTAACCATCTTCGTCAACGGTCAGTTGCAGATCCGCTTCCCAGCCCAGTCCTGCCATCTTATCAACTGAATATTCCAGGGTGATGTTGTCCAAAACAGCCTGGGTATCGAACTCGGCTAACTGATCGACGGTAATGACTTTCTGCTTAGGATCGGAAGGCAGGCCATTGACGGTTAAAGTGACTCTGGGTAACTGCACGACCGAAAATGGCGCCCGGGTGGCATCTTCGGTATAACCGTTATTCAGCATGTAGCCGACATAGTAGTCCCCGCCATCATTCGGTGCGGTTAAGTTAAGGCTTCCTTCCGTACCCACAGCGTAACCCCAGCTTATCGCCGGCCCGGAACCTCCTGGGTTGCCATCTGCAGGATAGATCCCGATCCAGTCTGACCCGTTGTTCGCACCTTCGCTCCAGCTAACCTGGACAGTTTGACCGGTTTTGTAGCTTGATTTATCGAGTGATAGCACAGCGGCACTGACGCTCATGCTGACGACGGTTAAGCTAGATAGCGCCAAACCGGCAAATGTTCTGGTATATGGTTGATAAGTCATGATCTTTCCTTGAATGAGTACAATCAAGGGCAAAGTACCCAAGGAAAATTACAGCTACATGATTTTTGTTTAACTATTTCTAATGACTTTAATTAGCTGGGTAGGCACAACCAAGCCCCTCAACGGCTGGCCGGCTCCAACGCAAATAAAAAAGCAGAGAATTGTTCACTCAGCTCTTGATTAACAATGACCGATTTACAGTGCAAATTGCTGCCATGCTGGCCCGAAGCGAGGTTTCAAACCCCGGCTTAGAGGGGAGTATTGGTCAGTTTGGATATCAGGCCACCCACTCGTTTTCGCATATCGCGCCGGTCCACTATCATGTCGATAGCACCATGTTCCAGCAGGAACTCACTGAGCTGGAAATCATCCGGCAACTGTTCGCGCACCGTTTGCTCAATCACGCGCCGACCGGCGAAACCTATGATGGCCTCAGGTTCACCGATATTGATATCCCCCAGCATGCCCAAACTGGCGGAAACACCGCCTAATGTCGGGTTGGTGAACACCGAGATATAAGGCAGGCCCTTATTGGCGAGCCGATTCAGCGCCGCGCTGGTTTTAGACATCTGCATCAGTGACATCAGTGATTCTTGCATCCGTGCTCCGCCGCTGGCGGAAAAGCAGACTAAGCCACAGTTTTGCTCAATTGCTGTTTCCACCGCCCGGACAAAACGCGCCCCGACAACAGAACCCATCGAGCCGGCCATAAACGAGAATTCGAATGCACAGGCGACGATCGGCAACCCTAACAGTTCTCCTTTCATCGCCACCAGCGCATCTTTTTCACCGGTGGTTTTCTGGGCAGTCGCGAGTCGCTCTTTGTACCGTTTCAGGTCGCGGAATCCCAGCGTGTCCCTGGGTTCGAACTCACCGGCGATTTCAACCCGGTTGTCCTGATCCAGAAACGTATCCAGCCTGCGCCGTGCCGCCAGCCGCATGTGGTGGCTGCATTTCGGACAGACCGACAAGTTTTCTTCCAGCGCGGTGCGGTAAAGGATCTGATCGCAAGACGGGCATTTGGTCCATACGCCTTCCGGAATGGACGTTTTTCGGGTACTGATTAGCTGTTTTTTCTCTAATAGCTTTTCTAGCCAACTCATGGCAAACCTTTTCTTGGTGGCGGCTTTGTCTCACTTAAAACATGCTGAATGGCATGTTACCGGCGCCACTTATCCGATTATTGTAAATAAAGGGACAATCATCAGAGTCGCGGGCCCGGAATCAAACAGCCGATGCATTTAAAAGCCGTAAATCGATAGAGCTATTGTAGAAATTTACCGTAAGCAATAAAGTGGTGTACATGGGTTTTAAAATCCAACATTTTGGGATAATTAGTGATACTGGAAAATATTGAACAGCAGTGGCTCAAGAGCTTTCACTGCGTCTTTGAGAACAATAGCTTTAAGCGCGCGGCGGAGCTGCTCAACCTGCCGACATCCAACGTGAGTCGTCATATCGCATTGCTGGAAGAAAAACTCAATACCAGGCTATTTGAACGAACCACTCGGCGCATGGCTCCGACCGATGCGGGGGAGCAGCTGTATTCATCCACTCAGCCGCTGCTGGGAAAACTTAATGATGCGCTGGAACAAGTGACCCGACACTCTCATACTGTGATGGGGCAACTGAAAGTGCTTATGCCGGATTCCCCGGCGCTGGCCGAAGCAGTGGTGTCGTTCTGTATTGAGCATCCGGCCATATCCTTGTGTTGCGATACCAGTCTGAGCCCAAAAGACGACCTGCTCGAAGGGTTCGATCTCATCTTAAGTTTTCATCGCGGCAAACTCCCCGATAGTAGCTGGGTGGCCAGAGAGATCATCCGCTGGCCCAGTGTCGTGGTGGCCTCGCCGCAACTGCTGCAACGCTATGCCCGCCCCTACCAGATTACCGATTTAAGCTGCGTTCCGTGTATCAGCAGCCTGACGGCTTTGAATGGCACGCCTTGGGTATTTAACAACCCGCAGGGTGAGCCGGTGATGCAAAAGGTGCAGTCTTCGTTCAAGGTCAATAGCGGCGCGATGGCCAAAACGGGCGCGTTGGCCGGGCTTGGGTTTGCCATTCTGCCATTAGACGCCTGCAGGGAGGAGTTGCAGGCCGGGGCGCTGGAAATTGTCCAGCTTGAGTATCAACCGGACGATTTGGTGTTGTATGCGTTTTACGCATCCCGCAAGCACGTTGCGAAAAAGATTTCTAAATTTGTTGAACACTTACAGCATCATACCGAGCAAAGCTATCAGTCAAAAAACAAACAGTAGCACTGTGTTGCCTTTTGGCCAGCCGCTACTGTTTGGTGAAACCATTGGTGATGAGTTAAACCACATCGCTCAATATCGCGATTTGTTTAAGAGCAGTGACAATACACAATGAGCTTAATGTGGTTTTTAAAAGTTGCGATTACATAAAGTGAGTAGCACAGATTTTGTTGCCAGACGGATCGCGTAAGTAAGCAAGATACAGCTTGCGCTCCGCACTGGCCCGCACACCAGGAGGCTCTTCACAAGCCGTGCCACCATGTTTCAGGCCTGCCGCGTGCCAGGCATCCACCAGCTCCGGGCTTTTCACTTTAAACCCAATAGTCATACCGTTGCCATGCGTGGCCTGCTCACCATTAATAGGCTTGGTAATACCTAACACACCTTCCGGATTCAGATAAAGACAGCGACCTTTGCCATCGATTACCCCGGTTGGGTAACCCAATACCTGCATGATAGCATCGTAAAAACGCTTCGACTGTTCAATATCATTTGAACCCACCATTACATGACTAAACATTCTCTATCCTCAGCTCTGCGTTACATCGTATTCGACTGGTTTTATAACTTTCCACTGCCGCTCTGATAACGGCATGGCGCTACCTTTTATACCGCAGCATCAACAAAATGCAACCAGATTCATTGCGCCAAGATTAGTAATTAAATCAACCAATTCGTTCTAAACATCCATATC
>NZ_JBNKVP010000074.1:0-16023 GCF_050299255.1 Vibrio sp. | reverse complement strand
AATTTTATAGTGAATTGAACATTGCGTCGATACCTTAGTTGGTAACACGAAAGACCTTAATTGGCCTACCCGGCAATGTGCTCTTCTTTTTACAAGTGCTCGATGATGTGGTTACAGGAGTCTTTCGCATCGCCAAACAACATATGTGCGTTGTCTTTAAAGAACAATGGATTTTGTACTCCGGCGTAACCGGTGTTCATTGAGCGCTTGAAGACAATCACATTCTGCGCATTCCAAACCTCGAGTACAGGCATACCTGCGATCGGACTGGTTGGATCTTCCTGAGCCGCCGGGTTGACGGTATCGTTAGCACCGATGACCAGAACTGTATCAGTTTCTGAAAAATCGTCATTGATTTCATCCATTTCCAGTACGATATCGTACGGAACGCGAGCCTCAGCCAATAACACGTTCATATGACCAGGAAGTCGCCCTGCAACAGGGTGAATACCAAAGCGAACCTCTACACCTTGGGCGCGCAATTTTTCGGTAATTTCATGGACAGGATATTGCGCCTGCGCAACGGCCATACCGTACCCTGGAGTGATAATCACTGATTTAGACTGCTTAAGCATGTCAGCGACATCTTCGGCATTAATTTCACGGTGTTCACCGTGGTCGACATCACCCGATACAGCTACTTCCTGGCCAAAACCGCCTGCGATAACACTGACAAATGAACGGTTCATAGCCTTACACATGATGTAAGACAGAATGGCACCTGACGAACCAACTAGTGCACCAGTTACAATCAGAAGATCGTTTGCCAGCATGAAACCGGCTGCTGCTGCTGCCCAACCAGAGTATGAGTTAAGCATTGAGACTACAACCGGCATGTCTGCACCACCAATTGATGCGACCAAATGATAGCCGAATGCAAAAGCGATGAGCGTCATGACGATAAGAGCAAACATGCTGCCGTCTACATTAACAAAATGAATCATCAACAGAGTAGATACGACTACTGCAGCCAGATTCAGTTTGTGCTTGTGAGGAATATTTAAAGGTGAAGACGAAATTACGCCACGCAGTTTACCAAAGGCAACTACCGAACCGGTAAAGGTTACGGCACCGATAAACACGCCTAAGAAGACTTCAACCAAATGAATCACATGCTCAGCATGCGTGGCAACTTCGGGTGTATCAAGATAGCTGTTGTAACCAACCAGTACCGCAGCCATACCCACAAAACTGTGCAAAATTGCAACCAGCTCTGGCATTTCAGTCATTTCAACTTTCTTGGCGTAATAGATACCGATTGAGCCACCAATGATCATGGCGACAATAATCCAGGCAAAGCCTTGAGACTCTGGGCCGAAAATAGTGGCGATTAAGGCGATAGCCATACCGGTAATGCCGTAATAGTTACCTGCTTTTGCAGACTCCTGCTTCGACAATCCGGCCAAACTCATAATGAAAAACACGGCAGCAACAATGTAGGCCGCCTGTACTAATCCTGCAGACATTCCTTGTTACTCCTTATCGGTCTTTACGGAACATTTCTAACATGCGTTTGGTAACGGTAAAGCCACCAAAGATATTGATACTGGCTATCAACACCGCAATAAACGACAAGAAGCTTACCAAGCCATCACCCTGCCCGATTTGTAGTAGTGCACCAACCACGATAATACCGGAAATCGCATTGGTAACCGACATCAGTGGAGTGTGCAGCGCATGAGTAACGTTCCAGACAACGTAGTAACCGACGACACAGGCCAATACAAATACAGTAAAGTGTGACAGGAAAGCTGCCGGAGCAACTGAAGCTACCCAGCCAAATGCCGCGACACCCACCGCTACGGCAACGATTTTTTTCGTTGGAGAGGCTGGCTCGGCTGGTTTTGGCGGTTCTACGGCAGCTGGTTGTGCTTTTTGCTGTGGTTGAGCTGACACTTGAATTGGTGGCGCTGGCCAGGTGACTTCGCCCTCTTTTACAACGGTAACACCACGAAGAACGACATCTTCAAAATCAATATTGATGTTGCCGTCTTTTTCTTTACACAGCAGTTTCAGCAGGTTGACGATGTTGGTAGCAAACAGCTGAGAAGACTGTGTAGGCAAACGGCTGACCATGTCAGTGTAACCAACAATTTTGACGCCGTTGTCTGTGGTAATGACTTTGTCTGCCACGGTATATTCGCAGTTACCACCGTTCGCCGCTGCCAAATCAACCACAACGCTGCCCGGTTTCATGCTGTCAACCATAGCTTTAGTGATCAATTTAGGCGCTGGGCGTCCTGGAATCAGTGCGGTAGTAATGATGATGTCTACGTCTTTAGCCTGTTCAGCGTAAAGCTCTTCCGCTTTCTTGTTGAATTCATCGGACATCTCTTTAGCGTAGCCGTCACCGGCGCCACTATTTTCCTGGAAATCGACTTCCAGGAACTCTGCTCCCATGGATTCAACCTGTTCTTTTACTTCCGGACGAACGTCAAAAGCACGAACAATAGCACCCAAACTACCAGCAGCACCGATGGCGGCCAATCCGGCAACACCCGCACCTGCGACCAATACTTTTGCTGGTGGCACTTTACCGGCTGCTGTGATTTGGCCGGTAAAGAAACGACCAAACTCATGAGCGGCTTCGACAACTGCACGGTAACCGGCAATGTTAGCCATAGATGATAAAGCATCAAGAGACTGCGCTCTGGAAATTCGAGGCACAGCATCCATTGCGAGTACATTAATGTTTTTGCTTGATAGCTTTTCCATTAATTCTGGATTTTGTGCTGGCCAGATAAAACTGACTAGCGTCGCGCCATCCTTTATTAATTCGATTTCGTCGTCTGATGGTGCATTGACCTTGAGGATAATATCTGAATTCCAGATTTCCTCTTTGGCAACTACTTTTGCTCCAGAATTTTCGAAAGCCGAATCGTCGAAACTTGCGAGCACGCCAGCCTGACTTTCAATGGCTACATCGAACCCTAATTTAATCAGCTGTTCTACCGATTTCGGCGAAGCAGCTACCCGCGTTTCTCCCGCGAGTGTTTCTTTTGGCACACCAATCTGCATAGCTTTTCCTTGACTATTGGCACAATAATTGTCCTGTTTGTATCACTCGGTATTATGTTGTGCATTTAGTTGAAATAAAAACACAAATCATCATTACATATAACCAACCGTCATGCATAGCATTGGTTTTATGAGTCAAGATCTATGCCGCCCACTTTTGGAGAAGTGGTTGTACCAGTCACGCAATAAGTTAAGTAATACAAACAATTACAAGTGTTGGATAATGAAAGAGCCACTAGCATATCGGCTAATGGCTCCCCAAAGTATGACAAAAATCAATATAGGCGAGCGAAATTACTGGAAAATGCTGTCGCCCATTTGATCGATAAATAACTGAGCTTTTTGCAGCATGAACTCGTTGGCATCAGTTTCGCTGGCTAAGACGTCAGAGCGAATGAACTGGTGTGTTTTTAATTCACCATCGATCTCTTTGGTAATGCGTCCGGCAATCCGGAATTGGCCATTTTCTGCAATGGCTTCCTGGTATATTTTGTATCCTTTGTACTCGACAGGCTCAACGCTTTTCTGCGCTTGAGTTTTGTTGCTGCCAAATAAACGAGAGAACAGGCCCACTTAATTCTCCTTTTCATGTGAATTGCTAAACAATGGTTTTTCAAACCACTGTAACTCTGAGTCATCATCAAATCTAGGATCAGTGAACACAATTGGTATTTCTTTGTCACGATCGGAACGGCGATCATCGAGAACCATATTCAGTGCGGATTCGATAGCCGTTTCAGCATATTGCTTTAAGACCATTAAGCGTTGCTCTGAAAGTGCCGACAGAAAATCGATATCATGCCGAATGTAAACTGGTCGTAACTGACTGAGAGCAAGACAAGCGAGGTCTGCTAACTGCTCTTGTGTTAATTCACTATATTGATCACGTGCCAGTACTTGCCCAACCAAGGATTCCATGTAGTTGTGTACGTCTTTGTTTATGTTCATCAATACTGTCCTTGCATATTATTTGTCAGGCTTAAGAATAAGCTAGCATAGCTTAGGAAGGCTTTCCTGTTATGGGTTCAAAGCGAAGTCACAAAAACCGAAGCTCTACCAAAATTCTGACCTAAGTTTAGCAAAAAGCTTGGCAATTGATTAAATAGAAGTATGCTAGACATTAATATATTTCAATTAGTTAGTTGTTTCGGTTAGGTTTACAGTAAGAAATGGATTCTTCACTCGTCTCCTCAAATTGGTTTCGGTTATTATTCCCTTTAGTTTTATTGTCTGTACTTGGATTCGGCAGTCAAAATGTGATCCTTGTTACCGAGGCTAACTTAGGGATCGCGTCCAGTTTACCTTTTGTATTGTTTGCTGCCGCCATAATATTAGCCCACACATTTAAGCAAAGTCGCATCGCCATGGTAGCCACGGCGTTGCTGCTCACCTATTGGATTATTCAGACACGCTTACAGGTCCCACTTTCAGTCGGCACGACCATGCTCGAAGTTTCCCTGGCCGGATTTTTGGTACCCGTCGCCTGCCTCTTGAGTTATGCATTTAACGATCGTGGTTTGGATTCACGTTCATTTGGCATCTACCTGGTGACACTGTCACTCTTACTGTTGTGGTCTTACCTTATCATCTCACACTTCGACGAAGGTGGGTTTGCAGACTTCGATGACAGCTTTTTGTTTGTAGTTCCAGAGCTATCCCGGCTTCCTTTTGTGCTGGTTCTATACATGATTGGGCTGGTGGCAAGTTGTGCCATCCTGGTGCTTCGTTATAACCGTATCGTTGACGTCGTTTGTTACTCGTCCATTTTACTGGTTAGCGCTACGCTGATCTTTTTTCACATCCCTTATATTTCCAGCACAGTATTCACCCTGGCGGGGATTCTGTTACTCCTCTATCTGATGTCTGCCAGTCATGAACTGGCATTTAAAGACAGACTGACCGGTATCTCAGGCCGCCATGCCTTGGAGTCGGATATACGTCACCTTGGCCGCCGCTACTCTATCGCTATGCTGGATATTGACCACTTCAAATCGTTTAACGACACTTATGGCCATGATACTGGTGATGATGTACTGAAATTGGTGGCAGCCAAACTCACCGAGGTAGGCGGACGCGCCAAAGTTTATCGATATGGCGGAGAAGAATTTACCGTCATCTTTAAAGGTCGTCACTCAGACCAGGCCAAAGAACACCTGGAAGAGCTACGCCAGTCGATCGAAGAATATGAACTGGTGATTCGTAACTCCGGCTCACGCCCGACCAATGACAAACAGGGAAGTAAGCAGAGGGGTAAAAAAAACGCACAGAAATCTGTCACTATCACGATCAGTATTGGTGTTGCGAATAATACTCACGGGTCGAATCCGCATGAAGTGATTAAAGTGGCCGACCAGGCACTGTACAGTGCAAAAAAAGCGGGAAGAAACTGTGTAAAATTTGCGCGCAAAGTGTCCGCAACCGCCTAGCACTGATGGATCGCCGTTACCAAGGTTTTAGCCCCCTATTCCACATTTTTGCTCACGGTCACTATCGAATTTCCCTGCACTTTTTGCGCTATTTTGCTGTCTCTCAATGTAATGTAATGACTGAGTTGACTTTTTAACGGATTTTTTTAGCATAGCCGTTTTCAACCGCAGAGAGACTGTTATGTCTGATTCGCAAGCATCACAAAATCCTGAAATAGATTTAGAATCTATTTCGCCAGAACTTCGTCAGGTTATTGTATTTGACGATGTACCGGAAGCCATGTATCCAATGGTTACCTCTATTCACGAGGTGACTGAGCCAGCAGTGCGTGAAGCTTGGGAAGGGCTGCCTGCCAGTGCCCAAAATATCCTGGATAACTTTGAACAGTTTCATTCGTTGATTTCAGTCAGTCAGGCATTTGCTGGCGTAAATGTGATGGAAGAGTTTCCGACGCTTAACCTGCCAAAAGATATGACTGATGAGCAGAAAGAAGAGTATCGGGCTGAACTGATTGACCAGGTGTTGCACAACTGCATCAAAGATATGGTCAAGCAAATCAAAAAGGCTCGCCGTGATCCCATTCTAAAACGGGAATTCAAAGAAGTTTTTGATAAATAAGCTTCAGACGAAAAAGCCGCTTCTCGCGGCTTTTTTAATGCGCCAGTACCACATCTTTTTGCGCAACACTGACCCCTTTAATCTGGGCAAACACGGCCATCCCTTCAGCCAAACCCAACTCATCAACCGCCCATTGCGTCACGGTTGCGGTCAAAACACAATCACTGCATAGCTGCAGCTTAACTGATACGCTGTGTTTGTAGTTTCCAGACACCTGGCGTTCGATTTTGACGACGGTGGCTGGTAGCACATTACGGATTGAACTCTGTTTAGATGGATGTAAAACAATCGATACGTCGCTGGCTCGAATTTGTAACCTAATCCTTTCTGCTTCATTTGCATCGATCTTCTGAATCCACAAACTGGTATTTTCACACAGGCTTACTTTGGTCAAGCCGTAGGCAATATTGTGCTCAATAATGTGGGCATCGAACAGCGAGCTCTGAGCTGAAAATGACTGCCAGGGCCGCATGACTTCTTGTGACCAGACTTCCTCAAGGCGACCTTGAGCCACAACGATCCCTTGCTCCAGTACAATAATATGATCGGCAAGCCGCAATACTTCGTTCAGACTATGAGTGACGTACAAAATTGGAATGGCAATTTCACGTACCAGGTTTTCCAGAAATGGCATAACCTCTCGTTTTCGTGGCATATCGAGCGAGGCCAGTGGTTCATCCATCAGCAGTACATCAGGCTTACTTAACAGTGCCCGTCCTATCGCGACACGCTGTTTTTCCCCTCCCGATAACTCTCTCGGATATCGATTAAGCAATGGCTCAAGCGCGAGCAAAGAAACGACTTTATCAAAAAAGGCTGAATCACCCGATTTAATGCCATAAGTCAGGTTGCCACGTACTTTGTAGTGCGGGAAAAGCCTCGCCTCCTGAAAAACGTAACCCACATTGCGCTTGTGCACTGGCAGGTTCACGCCTGACTGGGAATTAAATATTTCGGTGTTGTTTAGCCGGACCAATCCCTGTTCTGGCTTTTGCAGGCCCGCCACCACATTGATCAACGACGTTTTCCCGGCTCCGGAGCGACCGAATACTACTGTAATTCCAGTTGCCGGTAGCTCCAGATCGATATTGAACTGTGTATCTCCCAGTTGCTGCTGGTAACGAATAGTGAGATTACTCATAGCGATTTCTTCCTAACCGCCTGGCCGAAGCGCGGTTCAACCACTCAGAAATCATCAGAGAGCCAAGTGCAATCACGATTGAAATAACGCACAGCCTTGCGGCCTGCATTTCTGAACCGGGCGTTTCAAGAAAGGTGAACATTGCCAGCGGAATAGTTTGCGTTTCCCCCGGTATATTAGAGACAAAACTGATAGTGGCGCCAAACTCCCCCAGGCTCCTGGCAAACGCAAGCATAGTGCCGGTAATCATACCGGGGATCATTAGTGGCAGAGTAATAGTGAGAAATACCTTGATTGGTGAAGCGCCCAATGTTGCAGCCGCTTGCTCCAGTTTTGGGTCTATCGATTCCAGGCTTAAGCGGATTGATCTGACCATCAGCGGCAGGGACACTACGATGCAGGCCAGCACCGCGCCTTTCCAGCTAAAACTAAACACGATGTCAAACTGGTTGGCAAGCCATTTGCCAATCACACCCTGGCGGCCCATTAAGACCAGTAACAAGTAGCCGATCACAACAGGTGGCAGTACCAACGGCAGATGGACCAGGCTGTCTAGAAGTGACCGACCAACAAACCGCTTTCTGGCCAGTATCCAGGCCAGAAACACACCAAGTGGTAGTAACCAGATAACCGCGTATGCTGCCACTTTTAAACTGAGTTGCAGCGCCTGAAGTTCATAGTCTGAAATTATATCCGAGCCGATCATTCAAAACCGTGTTTTTTCAGCAAAGCTTTACCTTCGCTGGAGATGAAATATTGTTTAAGGGCTTCAGTGTAGGGGCTTTCATTAATGATTGCCATCGGGTACACGATTGGCGTGTGTAAACTGTTATCAAATTCACTCACAATTTTGACTTTAGCCGACTGGATCGCATCACTGTTGTAGACAATGCCTAACGGTGACTCCCCTCGTTCTACCAGCGCCAGTGCAACGCGCACGTTATTAGTGGGTGCCAGGTGATGTTGTAGCGAAGCCCACAACTTTAGATTTTGCAGCGTTTGTTTGGCATATATACCGGCGGGCACAGAGTCAGGCTGGCCAATGGCCAAACGGCTGTCGGCCAGTAATGTGATCCATGTGGCCTGGTCGTGGTAGTCGAAACTCTCAAATGGCGCTGTAACAGGGGCAATAGCGACCAATCGGTTGTTTGCGACCGTAGTGACATTGTCACTTCTGATTGATTGATTCTTGACTAAATAGTCTACCCAGTCGCTGCTGGCTGAAACAAATACGTCAGCTGGTGCGCCAGCTGCAACTTGTCGCGCTAGTGAAGATGAACTGCCGTAAACCGGTTTAATAGTAATATCGCGCTTGGCGAATATCGGTTTTATGTCGTCAATAACATTAGTCATGGACGAGGCCGCATAAATACGTAGTTCAGCGGCCTGCATGGTTAGAGATGTAAGCAGACAAACAACCGTGACAATAACTTTTGGCACCTTCATGACGACTCCTGTGGAAATAAATTGGGCCAAAGCAGGGATAAATCTAAATGCTCTTCTATAGCATCAGCAATTAGATCGATCGCTTGCTGAGTATGGTCCTTATGTGACTGTGCCGTAATCGCCTGCCCTGTCGCCCACTGACAGATCAGAGACAACGCCTCAGGCCGAGCGAATATACCATGCAGATAGGACGCCATAATTTGATTACAGTCACTGACGGCACCATCTTGGCCACCATCTGACCAGGTAATCGGTCTGGTTTCGCTGACTTCACTCACACCCGCATGTATTTCGTACCCTTCTACTTCCACGCTTTGGCCATCAAGCGTCAAACGGGCAGACTTGTTGGTCAATGTCTTGTGTTCAGTCAAACGCGTAACTACGTCTAACAAACCCAGCCCGTCACTGGAACCGGGAGAACTTTCGATTCCCAGTGGGTCGTCTATTTGTCTGCCAAGCATCTGGAAGCCGCCACATATCCCCATCACTTTGCCACCAAAACGAAGATGGCGAAGTATATCCTTGTCCCACCCCTGCTGCCGTAAGTAGGCTAAATCATCCCGGACCGATTTGGAGCCGGGCAATATAATTAAGTCGGCGCCGGATAGACGCTCTCCTTTGGCAACGTAGCGAAAATCGATCTCTGGGTTGAGTCTGAGTGGATCAAAATCTGTGTGGTTGCTGATTCGTGGCAGCACTGGAACGGCAACCGTTATTTTTCCCTGCCCCAACCGCTGCTGTTGAGTGATGGCATCTTCTGCTTCCAGGTCAAAGTTATGTAGGTACGGTAAAACACCAATCACGGGTTTGCCGGTGGTCTGCTCCAGCCAGTCCAGGCCGGATTGCAGCAAGCGAATATCACCGCGAAAGCGGTTGATAACGAACCCTTTTACCCTTTCCTGTTCAGATTCGGATAACAGCGCCAGAGTGCCAAACAGATGGGCAAATACGCCGCCTCGGTCAATATCTGCGACAATGATCACTGGCACATCAGCAGGTTCTGCAAAACCCATATTGGCAATATCATTTTCACGTAAATTGATTTCTGCCGGGCTACCCGCGCCTTCTACCATCACATAATCGTATTCGGTCGTTAGCCTGCAATATGAATCCATCACCGTCGAAAGTGCCACCTGCTTGTAATTGTCATAACCGATAGCTTCCATATTGGATAACGCTTTACCCTGCAGGATTACCTGGGCTCCGGTGTCCGAATTCGGCTTGAGTAACACAGGGTTCATATGAACAGTTGGTTCAATCCCACAGGCAAGAGCCTGAACAGCTTGCGCTCTGCCGATTTCACCACCATCACTGGTCACCGCACTGTTCAACGCCATATTTTGGGGTTTAAAGGGAGCGACGGTAACCTGTTTTCTTGCCAGGACCCGGCATAAACCGGCGACTAGTACACTTTTACCGGCGTCAGACGTCGTGCCCTGTACCATAAGGCGATAATGTATTGGGTTCATTCTGGGAGCATATTGGTCGGTTGCAAATTAACTCGTAATCATACCGTTCGTTGCTGGGTACACAAGTGATAAGTCAATTAGTTATCAGTTCCTACATTCTGTTACAGCCGTTAATGCTGGCTGGTTGTAGGTGCAAAACCTGCTAAAAATGGCAAATCTATGCAGATCTTGTAACCTGCTACCCATATTTATCACTAATTTGTTTTCTGAGCCTGCGTTTTGCAGGCTTTTTTGTTATAACGTCAAAAACTTAAACTGTATTTTGGATTTAATAGGAATGCTCAAAAAAATAAATATCGCTAAGTTAATAGCGGGTGCAATGCTCACGGTTGGAAGTTCAGTCGCGCATGCCAATAATTTTAATTACAACTTTTTTGAGTTTCGTACAGCCATCTCACCTCAGACATTTGGCGGAGAATACAGCGCCAATTTCACTGAGAATTCCCATTTTGTAGTGCGTATGGACAGTCGTTTTGAAAGCGATTACGACACAGCCGTTGGTGTCGGGTTTAACGGCCCGATGAATCAGTTTGGCGACATTTATGGTCAGGTTCTGCTTCACCACATGAATGTGCGCAATGATACTGGTACGGAGAGTGACACCAGAGCTGAACTGAATGTAGGTTTTCGTCTTTGGCTGACTCAGCAAGTAGAACTCACCGGACGCGTAGGTAAACTGGATGAGCGTTCTGTTTTCCATGCGGGTGTCCGTTTCCACTCTACCCAGCAGCTTTCCTTATCTGCCGAGACCCGTAATAACGGTATTTACGGCCCGCAAATCACCATGTCAGTCCGTTTTCAGTACTGATACCTGATGATTGAGGAGCGTCATCACGCTCCTCTGTTACACTCTCTTGACCAGTTTTCTCGGTACCAATTCAACGCCCGGATTGTAACGTTTCGCTGTCGCATTCAGCGCTAATGCCAGTGCACTGTCAGCGATGAGCTCAAATTGCTGGGGTAATGAATTGATCTTCATTGGCAGAAAGTCGAGCAAGCGATTGTCACCGAAGGTGGCCAAACGGACTTTGTTGACCAGTTCTGGATGCTGCGCCAGAACATCCAGTACGCCTTCTAACAGAGTGTAAGAAGTCGTCACTATAGCATCGGGGAGATTGTTTTGATCTAACCATTGACTGAATAGCTCCCGGCCAACATCGCGATTAAAGTGCTCACCGTATGTACATGTTATGCTGGCATCATGGCGTTTAATTGCACTACGAAAACCCGCTTCCCGCTCTCGGGAAATGGTCAGTTCAGGTAGTGCTCCGATTAAACCAACCGACGTTACGTTGTCACCCAGAATGGATGAAGTGAGTTCAAAGGCCGCATCGTAGTCTTCACTGATTACGTTTGAGAAATGCTCATCATCTAAAGGTCGGTCAAGAGCAATGACTGGCGTCCCCTTTTGTTGCAATTGAAGATAAAAATCACTTGCTTCATTCATACTGGTAGCGACAAACAGCGCGTCGATCCGGCGGCTCACCAACGCATTCGCTGCCTGTTGCTCGGTGTGGGGATCATCATCGGAACAGGCTATTAATGTCTGATAGCCAGCAGCACGCGAGTTTTGCTCGATTAGTTTTGCCAAGCGCGCATAACTGGTGTTCTCCAAGTCAGGGACGATTAACCCAAATGAACGGCTGTTCCCCGCTCGCAGGGAGGTGGCTGCCAGGTCTGGTTTGTAGTTATGTGCATCTACTACCGCCATAACTTTTTGTTGTGTTTTTTGGCTGATTCGGTATTTCTGCGCCTTGCCATTTATGACATAACTGGCAGTAGTTTTTGAGACTCCGGCCAGTTTGGCAATTTCATCTAGCGTCATACATTTCACTCAATTATGTGTTTCAGATCATAAATCCAAACACTAGTCGGTCAGAATAGTTGCATTATAAGCTGAATCGTTCCAGCCTAAAAGCTGAAAGGATTCAGCAAATGCTGTTTTGTGAGATAGGTTGGCTTTACCTAGTGAAGATAACCTTCCATTATTAAAAAAACCGTAAGACGCGTTTGCTGATTTTTTTTGACGAAATGCTGAACCGATTCAGCCAACGATAAGCAAACTGATAACCAGACGAGTCACACCAGTGACAGGACGAGAATTGAGGTCATTATGTTGACACTTAACAATAACGATATAGAGATGAATCTTGCTGCCGACGGTAAAGAAGCGGCTATCCGTGCCATCGCAGCTTCCCTGACAGCCAAATCACTAGTTGATGCTGATTATGTCTCGGGCATGTTAGCGCGTGAGGAACAAAACTCAACATTCCTCGGGAATGGTATCGCTATTCCACATGGCACTGTTGATACCCGAGGTTTGGTATTAAAAACCGGTGTTGCGGTACACCACTACCCTAACGGTGTTGACTGGGGCGATGGTAATACCGTTTATGTTGCGATTGGCATTGCCGCTAAGTCGGATGAACACTTGGCAATCTTAAAGCAACTAACCAAAGTACTGTCGGACGACGGTGTGGAAGTGCAGTTAAAATCTGCAGCATCAGCGCAGCAGATCGTGGCACTACTGAACGGTGAAAGTCAGCTGCAATGCGACTTTACTACCTCGCATATATTACAGGCCTTCCCTGCCAGCGACATGTTGCAATTGTGTGCGGTAGCCGGTGGTCTGTTGAAAAACAGCAATAGTGGTAGTGCGGAAACCGTTGCAGACCTTGTGACTAAAGATCCTGGTTACCTGGCAGATGGCATTTGGTTAGCTGGGACAAATGCAGGTGTTAAAAGTACTGCGATGACCTGGGTAACCAGCTCTCAGCCTTTCGAGCACAACGGTAAACCGGTTAAGGCTCTAATTGCAATTGCCGCTAACAATCCGGTACACAGCAAACAGCTATCGGTACTACAACAGTTGCTTGCAGATAAAGCCCTGCCAAAGCTACTCGACATGAATGCGGAACAGATTGTTGCTAAATTTACCGGTGCAAACGAATCCTTAGCGAGCGCAGCGGAAGGTCACAGCGCGGTATTTAAGATTCGCAATGCGCACGGCTTACACGCCCGCCCTGGTGCCATGTTGGTCGCTGAAGCGAAGAAATTCGATTCATCTATTTCAGTAGAAAACATCAGTTCGTCCAGTAAAGCAGTCAACGCGAAAAGTCTGATGAAAGTTATCGCTCTGGGCGTTAAACATGGTCATGAGCTGCGCTTCACTGCGTCAGGTCCGGATGCGGAGCAGGCTCTGTCTTCGATTGGCAACGCAATTCAGGCTGGCCTGGGTGAAGGAGCCTGATCATGACCAACAAAGTTGTCACCATTACTCTCAACCCGGCACTGGATCTTACAGGGACACTACCGCAACTGAATACAGGTTCGGTTAGTGTGGTCTCCAGCAGCGCACTGCATGCAGCTGGAAAAGGTGTGAATGTGGCAAAAGTCCTGTCTGACTTAGGTGCCAGCGTTACGGTAACTGGTTTTCTGGGGACCGATAACCAGGAACTTTTCTGCCAGCTTTTTGAGCAAATTGGCGCGAACGACCAGTTTATCCGCGTAGAGGGCGCAACCCGCATTAACGTAAAATTGGTTGAGCAGAACAGCCGCGTTAGCGATATCAACTTTCCCGGAATTGTGATCCCCGAGCAAGCCATAGCTGAGTTTGAAGAGACTCTGGATGTACTTTGCGAAGACCATGAATACTTCGTACTGGCTGGTAGCTTGCCGAGAGGGGTCTCTGAACAGCAGTGTCAACGCTGGATAGAGCTACTTAATGCACGTGGTAAAAAAGTGTTGTTTGACAGCAGTCGCCACGCTCTAGCATCTGGAATCCAATCGAAACCTTGGCTAATTAAACCAAACGATGAAGAGTTGGCAGAGCTAACAGGCCAGTCGCAGGAAACCGAAGCCGAATGTATCGACTCAGCTGCGCTGCTTCGCCAACAAGGCATCGCCAATGTTGTGGTGTCTCGCGGTGAAAAAGGCGTGGTCTGGCTCAATAACTCCGGCGCTTACCTGGCGCAGCCACCTAAGATGGAGGTAGTCAGTACGGTCGGTGCTGGAGATACACTGGTCGCCGGACTTTGCTGGGGCCATATGCAAGATATGCCAGCCACACAGCTGATTCAATTTGCCACTGCCCTCTCAGCCCTAGCGGTTGGTCAGGTGGGCGTTGGCGTGCAAGACATAAATCAATTAAACACCCTACAAAATCTAATCAAGGTAGAACATCTCTCATTAGCAGAGCATACAGGAACAGAAGGTTGAACTATGAATATTGCCATTATTACTGCGTGCCCAAGTGGCGTCGCCAATAGTATTATCGCAGCAGGGTTACTGGAAAAAGCCGCTCAGACATTAGGCTGGAACGCCGAAATTGAGTGTCAGTCGAGCGTGCTGGCAGGTAACGTCCTAAGTCAGCAAGCTATTGAACAAGCTGAAGTGGTTGTGGTCGCGGCCAATACCCAGGTAGATGATCAACGTCTGGTAGGTAAACGGGTTTACCGTAGCGAAATCAGTGCGTGTACCAGTGACCCGGTTGCATACCTGCAGCAAGCCGTAGAGCAGGCGCAAGTACTAGAGAGTGCGACCTACTCTGTTGATGCTGAATCTGTCCAGTCAGTGAAAAAAGTCGTCGCTGTCACTGCTTGCCCAACCGGTGTCGCCCATACTTTTATGGCTGCAGAAGCTATTGAAGAGGAAGGTAAACGTCGCGGATATCAAATTAAAGTTGAAACCCGTGGCTCTGTCGGTGCCAAAAACCAACTGACTGAACAAGACATTGCCGAAGCGGATCTGGTGATTGTCGCGGCGGACATCGATGTACCGCTAGAAAGATTCGCTGGCAAAAATCTGTACCGTACTAAAACCGGACCAGCACTTAAAAAGACCGTAGCAGAATTTGATAATGCACTGGCTAAAGCTACGCCTTACCAACATAGTGGCGCGAGCAGCGAAGATGCGGTGAGTGAAGAGAAGAAAGGTGCATACAAACACCTGATGACCGGGGTTTCACACATGTTGCCGGTGGTGGTTGCTGGTGGTTTGATCATCGCTCTGTCATTTGCATTTGGTATCGAAGCCTTTAAGCAGGAAGGTACCCTACCTGCCGCGTTGATGACCATTGGCGGAGGTTCAGCCTTTGCATTGATGATCGCTATTCTTGCAGGTTACATCGCGTTCTCTATTGCTGATCGTCCGGGGCTGGCTCCAGGCTTAATCGGCGGTATGCTGGCCAGTTCCACTGGCGCCGGTTTCCTGGGTGGTATTGCAGCCGGTTTTATTGCCGGTTACCTGGCAAAATGGTTGGCTGAGAAAGTGACTTTACCTCAGTCAATGGAAGCATTAAAACCCATTCTGATCATTCCATTCGTCGCCAGCTTAGTAACCGGTCTTATCATGATTTACCTGATTGGTGGTCCGGTGTCCGGTTTAATGAGTGCAATGACCGAATTCCTTAACAATATGGGTTCTGCCAACGCGGTTCTACTCGGTGTGCTACTGGGCGCTATGATGTGTTTCGACCTGGGTGGACCTATTAACAAAGCCGCCTATACCTTCGGTGTTGGCCTACTGGCATCACAAACTTATGCGCCTATGGCCGCGATTATGGCTGCGGGTATGGTGCCGGCACTCGGTATGGGGCTGGCGACTTGGTTAGCCAAATCCAAATTTGAAGCAAGTGAGCGTGAAGCCGGTAAGGCATCGTTTGTACTTGGCTTGTGCTTCATTTCCGAAGGTGCCATTCCGTTTGCAGCCAAAGACCCTATGCGAGTTATTCCTGCTTGTATCGCCGGTGGTGCACTGACAGGTGCCCTATCCATGTTGTTTGGCGCACAACTGATGGCACCGCACGGTGGTTTGTTCGTGCTACTCATTCCAGGTGCAATCAATCCTGTATTGATGTATCTGGTAGCGATAGCCGCCGGTACTGCTGTGACAGGCTTTACCTAC
>NZ_JBNKVP010000073.1:0-16075 GCF_050299255.1 Vibrio sp. | reverse complement strand
GATGCTGAACGGCGCCTGAATCAGTGGTTAGTCGAAAACGCTATCGACCGGATAATCATGGACAGTCGCCCTGTGTATGCCGCCCGGCCAGAGTCACCTGCGGTGATTGAAGCGCAGCAGAACAAGCCGAAAGTACCGGTTCATGCAATTGCAACTGCCAACCATCCCATGATTCGCTTTATTGGCCACCCGGTTCTGACCGACAACGACGCGTTTTTCCAGCCCTGGCTGGCTAAACTGCCCAGATGGATCGCCGAGGGCAAACACCCTTACCTGATGATCCATACCCCGGATAACGTGCAAGCGCCCCAACTGGCTCAGCGATCTATCAACAACTGCAGCAGTCCGTTGCCCTGACCGACCTGGCTGAGTTCCCGGCCGATCGCGACCAACCGCAACTGAACATGTTCTGAGTTTTTTACCCTCTCTTTCATTGCTCAGAACTCAGGCCGCTTTCAGCTAATGACACTGGCCGTAATATCCCGTAAAATATGCGCCCATTTTGCGATGTAATCTAGTTTCAATCTGCCCTGGGTGGAATGAACGTTAGCACAGAGATATAGCTATGAGTCCAAAGAGCAATAAAGACACCATCTTTTCCGCTCCCATCAATAAAATTGGTGACTTCACCTTTGACGAGCGGGTAGCCGAAGTGTTCCCGGATATGATTCAGCGCTCTGTGCCTGGGTACAGCAACATTATTTCTGCGATCGGCATGCTGGCCGAGCGATTTGCCAAACCGCATTCCACTGTGTACGACCTCGGCTGTTCCTTGGGTGCCGCCACCTTGTCGATGCGTCGCCATATCGACCAGGAAGGCTGCCGGATTGTCGCGGTCGATAACTCACCGGCGATGGTTGAGCGCTGTAAACTGCACGTTAATGCCTATCGCTCCGATACCCCGGTAGAAGTGATTGAAGCGGACATTCGCGATATTGAAATCAGTGACGCTTCGGTAGTGGTACTTAACTTCACACTGCAGTTTCTGTCGCCTGCTGACCGTATCGCACTGCTGGAAAAAATCTACCAGGGGCTGCGCCCGGGAGGCATTCTGATTTTGTCGGAAAAATACGTATTTGCCGACCAGAGCGCGAATCAGCTGCTGATCGACCTGCACCACGATTTCAAGCGTGCCAACGGTTACAGCGAGCTGGAGATCAGCCAGAAACGCAGCGCAATTGAAAATGTGATGCGCCCAGATTCCATTGATACCCACAGAGAACGATTTGCGGCGATCGGTTTCTCCAGTTTCGAAGTCTGGTTCCAGTGTTTTAACTTCGGCTCTATGTTTGCTATTAAGTAACGGTTTGCCATTAAGTAACGCTGTACCGCATTATTATTTTAGAAAGATATGTTAGGAAAGATTTGATGTTCAACTTTGGTAATTTCTATCAGCTGATCGCACAGGAACCGCGTCTTCAGGCTTGGCTAACCAGCCTGCCGCAGCAACTGACGGACTGGCAAAATGCCCAGCACGGTGACTTTGAACGCTGGTTGCGGGCACTGAAAAAGATTCCTCAGGGCACTCCGGATCACGTTGAACTCAAAGAGTGTGTGGCCGTCGCCAATCAGCAACCACTGGCTGACGGTGAACGTAAAAAACTGGAAAACCTGCTGCGTACGTTTCATCCGTGGCGCAAAGGCCCGTTCACACTGCATGGTATTCATATCGACACTGAATGGCGCAGTGACTGGAAATGGGATCGTCTGCTGCCGCACATTTCGCCACTGAAAAACCGGACCGTACTGGATGTGGGTTGTGGCAACGGGTACCACATGTGGCGCATGCTGGGAGAAGGTGCACGGCTCTGTATCGGCATCGACCCGTCACATTTGTTCCTGGTTCAGTTTGAAGCGGTGCGCAAATTGATGGGCGACGACCAACGTGCCCAGTTGCTGCCGCTCGGTATTGAACAGATGCCAAAACTGGAAGCGTTCGATACCGTGTTCAGCATGGGCGTGTTGTATCACCGTCGTTCACCACTCGATCATCTATTGCAACTGCGTGACCAGTTGGTCTCTGGTGGCGAGCTGGTACTGGAGACTCTGGTCATTGAAGGTGATGAAACCGCAGTGCTGGTACCCACCGACCGGTACGCCCAGATGCGCAACGTGTTTTTCTTCCCGTCGGCCAGGGCACTGAAAGTCTGGCTGGAGCAGACCGGTTTTGTCGACGTCCGCATTGTCGATGAAAACACAACCACTACCGGTGAACAACGCACTACGAGCTGGATGACACACAACTCACTACCCGATTACTTAGACCCCGCCGACCCGAATAAGACCGTCGAGGGATACCCGGCTCCTCGACGAGCAATTTTGGTAGCGAAAAAGCCATAATTGACAATAACCTAACGCTAGTAAGGTTAAACAAGAGTAAGCTGTGTTGTTGAAGAGAGGATGCTATTGGCATCCTCTCTTTGTATCTTGCATAATTATGCCCAATAGTAGAGCTCGTAGCACCCATTCTGCTTGTGACATTAATTGCACTTAAGCTACACTCTTGTTTGTATAACTATTTACAATTTAAGGTTTTCGATGGTTACTAAGTTGTTCCCGGTTCTTGCCGTTTCTCTTCTGGCAGGTTGCACGCTAACCAAAGGTGAGCAATACCACAGCGAGACTCTCGCGGCGATACAGCAGTCTGAAACCAACCTGTCGCAAAAAATCTCTAACCTGGAACTCGCCGTCAGTAATCAAACCGACTACATTGATCTGTTAGAAGAAAGAGTTGTATCGCTGACAGAAGAACTGAACAATTTCAAAGTCTCTGCAGTAGATTTGCACCAAACGGAAGAGGCTGAAGAGGAAGCGAAACCGGTACCTGTCGTCATTCAATCCAAATTGGCCAGCGAAGTGGTGCTGGGCGCAGTGGAACGGGTAACGATAGATTCCATCAATCGAACTTTCGACGCCCGAGTAGATACCGGAGCCGTGACCTCATCGCTAAATGCCGTGGACATCGAGCTGTTTGAGCGTAACGGCAAAAACTGGGTTCGCTTTCATTTGGCCGATCCAACCAACGAAAAGACAGATAAAAACTGGATAGAAGCACCAGTAGTACGTTTTGTTAAGATTCGTCAATCGACCAGTGAAAACGTTGAACGACGTGCGGTGGTCGAATTGTGGGTTAAAGTAGGAAAAATTCACGAAAAAGCACAGTTTACTCTCGCAGACCGTTCTTTGATGACACATCCGGTGTTACTGGGACGTGAATTCATTCGCGATATCGCGTTGGTGGATGTGAGCCGTAAATATATCATCACTGAAAAGAACAAAAAATAATATAGGTAGTCTATGACCTCTAAAGTGCCCTTTTACCTGTCTGTTCTGTTACTGATCGCTGCGGGTATCGCCTTGAGCCTGTTCCGTCACCAAAATTACGGAGTTCCGTGGACGCCGGGTGAAACCCGCCAGATCTGGGACATTGAAGCCCGAGTGGAGTTTAATGCTCAGAACGATGCGGTCAAAGCTTCGCTGGCCGTACCTCACACTCAAGACGGCTATACACTAATTGAAGAGTCTTCCTCCTCTCCCGGTTACGGTGTTTCTTATGTAACCAGTGAGGCTGGTCGACGCGCTGAGTGGTCGGTACGCAGTGCCAACGGTCCACAGACCATCTACTACAAAGTTCAATTCCTGGTCGACTCTCAGGCCAAAGTCAAACCGATTGCCCCTTCTGGCGAAATTTACACTCCATCTTTCTCTGGCCCGGTTGAAGCCGCTGCCGTTGCTCTGATCGAACGGGCCAAGCAACGCTCGGCCGATGATATAACTTTTGCCCGCGAACTGGTTAAAACCCTCAACGATGGCGACAACCAGAATGCATCGCTGATTTTAAATAGCATGACCAAAGTTCAGGCGCTGGACCAGCTGTTAGCCTTCAGTCAGATTTACAGCAAAGTCGTCGGCGTGATCGAACTGGAAGACGGCCGTCGTCGTCAGACCATTCAGTCGATGAACCAAGTGTGGGACGGCGAAAACTGGGTACTGTTTAACCCCAACAACATCAATCAGGAGATCCGTCCTAACATCCTGATCTGGGATGAATCTAACGTCTCTTTGCTCGACATTGTCGGCGGACAGAACAGCCAGGTGCATTTTTCGATGATTGTTCAGGACGTGTCAGCCAAGCAAGCGACCAACGCAAAAATTGGCGCGGATGGCCTGCTCAACTTGTCGATCCACAGTTTGCCTCTCGAAGAGCAAGCGATGTTTAAAACCATCATGCTGATCCCAATCGGTGCGCTGATCGTGGTATTTTTGCGCGTTATCATCGGCCTGAAAACATCCGGTACCTTCATGCCGGTGCTGATTGCGGTCGCCTTTGTACAGACGCAACTGCTGACCGGAATTATCGGCTTCCTGCTGATTGTTGGCACCGGCCTGATTATTCGCAGCTATCTGTCCAGGCTTAATCTGTTGCTGGTGGCGCGAATATCCGCGGTGATCATCACCGTTATTATGATCATTTCCATCTTTACCGTGGTCGCGTTCAAAATCGGCCTGACTGAAGGCCTGTCGATTACCTTCTTCCCGATGATCATTCTGTCGTGGACCATCGAGCGTATGTCCATCCTGTGGGAAGAGGAAGGTGCCAAAGAAGTGGTTCTGCAAGGCGGTGGCTCACTGCTGACTGCGGTACTGGTTTACCTGGCGATGACCAATGGCTACGTCCAGCACCTGACATTTAACTTTATCGGCCTGCAGCTGATCGTACTGGCGGGAATTCTGTTGCTGGGTACCTACACTGGTTACCGTCTCACCGAATTGCGCCGGTTTAAACCGTTGGCGGAGGACTAAGTGATGCTGTCACGTTTTACCACCCCCTCGCGGCTGCGCCATAAAGGGATTATGGGCATGAACCAACGTAACCACAGTTACATTGGCCGCTATAATGACCGTTCCAAATATCCGCTGGTTGATGACAAACTCAAAACCAAAATCATCGCTGAGCATGCGGGCTGTACTGTACCAAAACTGATTGGCGTCATCAGCCACCAGTTTGAAGTGAAGAACATTCACGAAATGGTCAAAGACTGGCCGGGTTTTGTGATTAAACCCGCCCAAGGCAGTGGCGGTAAAGGAATCCTGGTGATCACCTCGCACGGTGATGGCACATATACCAAGCCTTCTGGTTCCGTGATCGATAAACAGGATATCGAACGCCACATCAGCAATGCCCTGGCAGGGTTATTTTCCCTGGGCGGAAAAAACGATGTGGCGGTGGTAGAAAACCTGATCAAATTTGATGATTGCTTTGATGGCTTCAGTTTTGAAGGGGTGCCGGATGTACGGATCATTGTCTTCAAAGGCTACCCGGTCATGGCAATGATGCGCTGCTCAACCGCAGCCTCAGATGGCAAAGCCAACTTGCACCAGGGTGCGGTAGGCGTTGGTATCGACATTGCCAGTGGCAGAGCGGTACGGGCGGTGCAGTTTGACCAGCCAGTCACCCACCACCCGGATACCGAAAAGCAGCTATCGACTTTGCAGGTGCCGCACTGGGAAAAACTGCTGACCCTAGCCTCCAGTGCTTGGGAGATGACCGGTCTGGGTTATGTCGGTACTGATATGGTACTGGATAAAGAGGAAGGCCCGATGGTGCTGGAACTTAATGCCCGTCCAGGCCTGGCGATTCAGATTGCAAACGGTGCCGGTTTGCTGCCGCGTCTGCACCATATTGAAGCCATGGGTATGCCGGCGGACTATCCAAAGCCGGCCGAGCGGGTTGCCTACGCCATGAAACAATTTGGCGCTAAGGCCGATTTTTCCTGATTATCACCAAGCGAATAAAAAAGCTGCCAGTTGGCAGCTTTTTTATTCTCGGGCACTTGGTACAGCAATAGACTGGCGGTCGCGCACTAGGTCGCCCGGAGCATCCCGACTGCCGCCTGGTTTTCGCTCACCAGGCGGCAGTCACTCGCCTAAATCTCTTCCACCAACTGCTCAGCAACAGTTTTCTCGCGCTGCTGACCAAAGCCACGCAAACCGACCACATGAACATGTTCATGGTCTTTAAACACTTTCCGGACTAGCTTATAGGTAGTGCCTTTTTCCGGACTGATGTTTTCCGGTGCGGCAATCAATAACTGCATATCCAAGCGGTCACACAACTCAAACAGGGTCGAGATGGACTTAGCATCCAGACGAGCGGCCTCATCCAGGAACAGCAACCGGCAAGGAACGATATCTTTACTGCGCAGACGACGTGACTCCTCTTCCCAGCTTTGCACCACCATCAGCAGAATAGCCTGGCCGGTACCAATCGCCTCACCGGTCGACAGCGCTCCTGACTCGGCCTGCAGCCAGCCATCGGTGCCACTGTTAACCTCAATACTCAGCTCAAGGTAGTTACGGTAATCAAGCAGCTCTTCACCCAATACCTGTGGTGAGCGCTGGCCCATATCAATATGCGGATTAACGCGCTGGAACAGCTTGGCCATGGCTTCCGAGAAGGTGTAACGGGCCGACTCAAACAGATCTTTGTGCTGCGCCTGCTGCTCGGCTAATCCGGCCAGCAGTATCTGGTGACTCTCGCGTATCTTGACATTCAACCGCACCCCTTTTACCTGACCAAAGGCAATATTCGACAGCCCCTGGTTAAGCATACGAATTCGGTTCTGCTCCCGCTGGATAGTCTTGGTAATAATGCTGGCAACCGACTCCGAGCTGATCGCCAACCGCTGTTCGCGCATGGTGAGCTCTTCGGTTAAACGGGCCAGTTCCACTTCCATCTCTTCGATGGCTTCAACCGGATCGTCAGTATGGATGATGTCCTGGCGGATCCGTTCCCGCAGATGTTGGTACACCGCGATATAGAACATGACCTTACGCTCTGGCCGTGCGTTGTCTTCCGACTGGCGCAGAGCATCACGTAACTCTTCGTTGTCCGCCACAGCCAGACGCAATGCGCCGAGCGATTTGTCCGACATCGAGCGCAGTTCACCGGAAGAGAGGTAAGCTAACTCACGCTTATGCAGACGACGTTCCACATCATTCTCTCTGGCCAGCCGTAACACGTTGCACCAGCCTGCTTTGGCGGCCACCACCAGAGCGCGTAGTTCACCGTATTCCTTCTGCAGTTTTTTGACCTGCTTGGCCAAGGTCTTCATTTCCAGTTCAGTGGAAGTGATGGTGCGCTGATATTCAAGCTTGCGGTCACGGGAGGTTTGCAACTGCATCTGCAGCTCATCCCGGCGAGCCTGCGCCCGTTCTAATCCGCCCTGATCAGCGCTAACGCCATATTCCTGCAGTTCAGCCTGGAATTCATCCACCGTTTCACGCTTGGCCTGATAAGAACTCTTCAGTGACACCAATACCTGATTGTACTGACTGAGCTGATTCTGGGCCTGTTTCAGGCCTTCCCGCGCCCGGCTGCGCGACTGTTCCGCGTCCACCAGTTTCGCTTTCAGCTGCTCACTGAGTTCGCTGCTCTGATTGAGCAGGTCGACAGAATCCGAGTAGGCAAAATAGTGGCGACGCTCCTGCACATCAGCCAAGGCAAAGATGTGGCTTTTCAGCGTTTGCAACTGGCTGTCCGCCGTCTGGTAATCCGATTCAAGTTGCTCGAACTGCTCTGGATCGACATCCAGTGACCCCACCATAGGCTCAAGCTGTGCCAGCGATTTCTGATGTTGCGTCAGCCACCGGCGCTCTTGTGACAACAGCTCAATCTGCTGCTCGGCCTGTTCAAAGCGTGCCTGCAGTGTTTCATCTTCCAGCAGGTTAATGTGCGGAGCGATTTTGTCCAGCAGCGCCAGTGCCTGCTTAGCGTGACTGGATTGGCTACGATGCTGCTGCAGCTTCTCCTCAGCCAGGGCCAGCTGAGTAGACAGCTGATTACGCTTCTCTTTGACAGATGCCAGCGCCGCTTCGGGATCCGGGGCGAATGCCACCTGGATATGTTCAGCCACAAACTGGTTAAACGCCTGATACAGGCGCTGCAGTTTTTGCGAGTCAAACGCCGCTTTCGCATGCAGCTCTACCACTTCATCCCGTTGCTCACGCAGCTTTTCCAGCCGTTGCTCGCGGGCAGCGCGGCCAAATAGTGGGATTTCCGGAAAGCGGGAGTAACGCATCTGACGCTGGTTCAGTTGTACACACACCGCCCCTTGCAGCTCTTCAGCGTTGATACTGCTGTCGTCGAACGCGTCGATATCCCCTTCGATGATGTACAAATCTTCCGGGCAGTCGTCCAGTTCAACCAGTTTTTGCTGAATATCCGTCAGATCCGAGACCACGATAGCGTGACGCGCCGGACCATACATGGCACTGAAATACGGTGCATCTTCCAGGGTAATATCGTCATAGATTTCTGACAGCAACACCCCACCCAGGGTATCGGCCAAGCCTTTCAGACGCGGGTCATTCGAGCCGCCCGGTGATGCCAGCCGTTCGATCTCTTGCTCCAGTTGGCTGCGCTGTTCGGCCAGTTTGTCTTTGGCCAACGCCTGCTGTTTTTCCTGCTGCAGCAACTGCTGCATCTCGCTCATCACAGACTGGCTGTTTGCTAGCTCAGCACCGCTCTGCTCGCGCAGTTTTTCCAGTTGCTCACTGGCGGCGATCCAGGCCGGAGCCTGCTGCTCCAGTTGGCTGATCTCGGCCTGATAGTCCTGCTCCTGACGGCGCAGCTGACTCAGTTGCTCACGATTTTCTTCCTGCTGCAGCTCCAGCGCTTCAAGCTGTTGAACCTGCCGCTCACGCTCGATCTCCATGCTGTCAGCGTCAGCCAGCACTGCGTTGTGCTGCTGTTGATAGCTTTGCGCCAACTCAGCCGCCTGACGCTGCTGCTGCAGCGAACGGGTCAGATCACGGTGCTGAGCCTGCCACTGGTCCTGGTTGTCCAGTTTCTGCTGCGCCGCTTTGCCTTTGGCAATCAATTGTCTGGCCTGCTCTGCTGCTACAGTACGCTCAGTCTCCGGTGCAATGCGCTGGACCAGAGTCAGCGCCTGCTCGAATTGCTCGCTCGCGGCAGAGGAAATATCCAGTTTATGCTTCAGCTGCAGTACCTGGCGGGTTACCTGCTGTTCCTGCAGATTCAGTTCATTGAGCTGAGCCTGAATCTGCGCCACGCTTAACTCAGGCAGGGCCAGCAATGTCCGGGCTTTTTCCAGTGCCTGAACGGCCTGTTGATATTGCAGCGCCCGTGTCTGCTGGATATCCAGCGCCTGTTGGTAGTCAGCCAGCTGAGATTTAAGGCTGTCCACCTCTTCTTCACTGCGGCTGCTATCCTGCTCGGCAGCAAACACCCGTTCCTGAGCTTCTTCCACCACCATCAGCTGTTCTTCAAGCCGTTCGTTCAGCTCGTCCAAATCATCCTGGTAGCGGGCAATTTTTTCCTGCTGACGCAGGGCATTCTGGACTAACTGCAGGTGATCGGATGCCCCCTGATAGTCCTGCTCCAGGCCAGACTCCTGCTCTACCAACATCTCCAGCTGCTGCTGGACCTGCTGCAGCAATTCGTTTTGCGCGATCAGCGTCTGACGAGAGCCGAGCAGTTCACCGCGCAGTTTTAGCGCCTGGTCCAGCTTGCCACTGCGGTCATTGGCGTGGCGCATATAGTCGGCTGCAACGTAATTGGTGGCTTCAGTGATCAGGTGCTTGAACAGGTCACGGTCGGACTGGGTAGTTTTGATCGCTTCCAGGGTGATACGGTTTTCGCGTAGCGCCGATTCCATGTCCTGGAATGCTTTCTTAACGCCGCCATTTTGCGGCAACAGGTAATCGCGCAGCGAGCGGGTGATGGCACTGGAAATCCCACCGTACAGGGAAGCTTCAATCAGTCGGTAAAACTTGGATCGGTCACCACCATTACGCAGTTTCTTGGGAATGACACCAAATTCGAACATCTGGGCGTGATAATCAACAATGGAGTTGAACGCCTTGAAATGCGCACTCTCGTATTCTGCCACCCGCTGTTTTACTTCGTTGAGCTGACATACTCGAGCCTGGGTATCCGAAACGGATTCAATCAGGATTTCAGTCGGCTTGACGTGGCTTGGCAAACCCTGAATCACAAATGGCTTGATATCGACTTTCTTGTCCCGGCCGGCCACCTGCTGCAATTTAACCCCAAACAGCAAGCGTTGTTGACGGGAGTTGACCACATCCAGTGCCGCATAACAGGCGCCGGGCTGCAGTTTACCAAACAAGCCTTTGTCACGAGACGCCTGAGAGCTGCCGGCTTCCGTGGTGTTGCGGAAATGCAGCAGGCTCTGATCCGGAATTAATGCGGTGATAAACGCCGCCATAGTGGTGGATTTACCGGCACCATTACCACCTGAAAGCGTCGTGACCAGGCCATCAATATCAAAGGTACGGGCAAAAAAGCCGTTCCAGTTGACCATAGTCAGCGATTGATATTTTCCCCGTGCGATCATGCTTCACCTTCTGCGTCGTCTTGCGGGTGTTCCGCTGGTTGTTGGTCCTGATTCTGTTCATTCACCAGTAAGCTGCCCTGGCTCGGTTGTTCCTGATGGACGACCGCTTCACCGTCGCGGATCAGACGCAATTGCGCCTCGCGCATGTCATCGCCCAATCTGACATCGGCACCAAAGCGGAACACCGCTTCACTGATCCGAAACTTATTGCTGTCTCCGACCGGAATGATCATACCGAGACGGCGCAGCCTGCGTAGTGACGCACGCACCTTGTCAAACAGCTTCTCCCGGTCCAAATCCGAGCCGTTGGCGCGGTGAGTAACCAGCTTCATCAGTTTTTTCTCATCCGACAGCGACATCAGCTCTTCAAACATATCCTGCTTGGTAAAAATGCCTTCGTGGGCCAGCCGTTCCGGGCTGAGGTAGAGGAAACAGAGTACTTTGCCCACCAGCATATCCAGTTCTGACAATACGCTGCGGCTAATCAGAGTGGTTGAACGGGGCCTGAGGTAGAAAAAGCCCTCTGGCGCTTTGACCAACTCGGTATTATAACGCTGGTAAAACAGCGCCAGTTCGGTTTCGTAATCACACAGCAGCGCATGGTTGTCCATGTCCTCACTGCTGATGTGGCGCCCTGCTCTCAGTTGGCTGTCTAGAGCCGGAAACAGCGGGTTGGCGATCGCCTTTGCCAGATTCTCCGGCATATAATCTTTAATATCGGTTGATGACATTTGCTTGTACCTTTGCGCCAAAATCGTTAATCGCCTGCCAGTCTGGCTGGATAGCCTGGTAATCCGATTCGGAGTAACCGAGCCGGACCGCCTGGTCGACGATGATTCGCGCTAAATCAAAATGATGAGTCTGTGGGTGGCTGGCGAGATAGTCGCGCAGGACCACGCCCAGATCGATGGGTCGGCCTTGCTGCTTGTGCGCTTGTAGCAAGCTGCCGATCCGTTCTGACAACTCATCATTGACTTGTTGAAACTCTTCATATTCCACTTCGAGCGGCACCTGGCCGGTGACTTCATCGTCCCTTAATACCAGGGCCTCGTCACGCAGATCGGTCAGGCGATCCGCATCGGCGTAAGTTAACAGCCACGGTGCATCGAAATAGTCTTTCATGGACTGGCGTAACCGGCTGCTGAAGGCGCGGTTTTTGTCCATATCGATGGCAGTACGAATAAACTTATGTACGTGGCGGTCATAGCCTATCCATAAATCTATTGCCTGCTGGCCCCAGCTGATGATGCGATCCAGTTTGGTTTGTAACCGGAACAACAGCTCTTCAATAAACTCCAGCTCGCTGTCGTGGTAAACCGTCTCCTGAATGTCAAGGATCTGGGTCTGTAACTCGTCACCTGCTGCCTGCAGGGTATCCTGCAACTCTTTCAGTGTCGCAGAGGTTGCTGACAGTAAGGTTTCACAGTTGTTAATCGCTTCCCGCCAGTCTTTATTGAGCAGCTCGGCAATCTGTTGCTTAACCGATTGCTGCTCTTCATCCATTACCCGCTGGTTGAGATCGATCTGGTCGAAAATCTCACCGACGGAATACTTCAAGATGCCATAAACATTTTTCTTCCAGTGTTCAATGCTGCCCCCTTTGGCGGCGGCATCCGCGGCTTTGACCATTTCATCGGCGGCCAGCGACAGTTGGATCGACAGCTTAAGTTTGGAAAATTCCCGGTGGCGGACATAGTAATCGGTAATGCCGATGGCCAACGGAGAGAGCCGATAGATACTGGCCCCTTCGGTTAATTCGCTGGTAAAGCGACTTAACAACCGTTGCTGAACCAGTTCATTGATGGCGTTATTGGCCCGGAAGGCGGAAGCCTCACCGGTCTCTTCGAACATGCGAGTGACGATGGCAAACGCGTCGTGCAGTTCACCTTCGCCTAACTCGTCATCAAACCTGTCGTTACTCAGTACCGCGATGGCGATCAGATACGCCAGCCGTTCTGTAGTCAGGTTTAATGAAAAATCGTGCTGCTTTACCCAGCCAACCAGTTCATCTATCGGTTGTTGGGCAGCATCGAGCTTCATTTCACTCATGGTTGTTCCTGCTTATTGAATCTTTTTTGCCCATACGTGAATATATCGGCCCATCGATATATAGGGCTCCTGGCGGCACAACTGTTGTTCAAGCGCCAGTACATCCTGATACTGGTAATCGCCCATATTCTGACGATTGCCAATATAGTCGCTGAAGCAGCGAATTCCTGATTTACCGCAAATCTCAAATCCTTCCTCGCTAATCCACTGATAGACCTGCTCAGGAATCAGCCCTTTTTGCGGTTGCAGCTTAAATCGCTTACGATGCGGCATACCGTCCAGTACGTGCGGAATGTTGCCGCAAACCACGTTCTTGTATACCAGACCATGATGGTTATAGAACATCACAGAGGCGATCCCCCCCGGCCTGACCTGCTCCAGCACTTTTTTCAGCGCGATTTTCGGCTCTGCCAGCCATTCCATGACCGCGTGAAACAACACAATATCAACGCTGCTGTCCAGATGCTGGCCAATTGATTGCACCGGTGAATGAATCAACTGATACTGCTCAAGCAAGCCATTGTTTGCAATATCCTGCCTGGCCAGTTGCAACATTTCAGAAGAGAGATCACACAAGGTGACCCGGTGACCGAAACCGGCCATCTTCTGCGACATCTGTGCCAACCCGCCTCCCGCATCGAGGATATGAAGCGGCGTATGGGATGCTGAAAAAGTCGCCAAAATTTGCTGAAGGTCTTCCCAAACAATAACTTGGCGAATCTCGCCTTTGTCCGAGCCGTAAATGTTTTTTGCAAATTTGTGGGCAATATCGTCGAAATTGCGGTCTTTAGTCACAATGGTTGAGTTATGATATCCAATCGTGCTGCTATTCTGTCACAGGAATGGTAGGAATAAAGAGCCTTTAGCGCTTTTTATCGTTAAGTGATGTTTTTTCGGACTATTTAAGTATGTTTGAGCTGAAAAAAGTGGTTTCATCTCTGCTGATGCCCTTGCCTGCCTTGTTAATCGTCGGCTTTCTGGGCCTGATGCTGATTATGTTTACCCGCAAACAGAAGACCGGGTGTTTTGTTGTATTATTCTCTTTTATCGGTATTTTCCTCATCGCCTTCCAACCTGTCTCTTCCCGCCTGTTAATGCCACTGGAGCGCCAATACACTGCCTTTTTCCCTGTGGACGAATCGATTGACTATGTGATGGTACTCGGCAGCGGACACGTGGTAGATGATGAGATCCCACCCACGTCTGAGCTGAGTCGGGCCGGATTGATGCGTCTGACCGAAGGTATTCGCATTCTGCGTATGTATCCGGGAGCAAAACTGATTTTGTCCGGTTACGCGGCGGGATCAGAAGTAAGTAATGCCCGAATGATGGCCAAAGTGGCCCTAGCACTGGGAGTGTCGAAGTCCGATATCATATTGCTGGAAACGGCGCGAGATACCTGGGAAGAGGCCCGTCAGGCCGCCGCGTTCGTCCAGCAGCGCCGACTGGTGGTGGTCACCTCGGCCAGCCACATGTACCGGGCCTTAAGCGAGTTTCACTCTGCCGGGCTGAAACCGTACCCCGCACCGACCAACTATCTAGCCCAGGTTAACGTGGACCAGGCGTGGGAAAAATACACGCCTCGTGGTAAATACCTGGAACAGACTGAGCGTTACTGGCATGAAACCTTAGGCCGTATCTGGCAGCTGTTACGTGACTGGGCGACCAATTACGAGCAAAATGCGCTTGAAAGCGGTCAAAGTAAGCTCTGAGTAACGTCCACTTCGCATAACGCCGGCCCCGTGCCGGCGTTTTTGTTTTGGCATTATCCCCCGCTCTCCATATCACGCCAATACAGAGGACAAATTGGGCAATATTTACCCTGTGATTTCGCCGAAATCGAAATTATTGAGTAAACTGAATGTAATACGAATTGGGAGCTGACCAAAATGCAGGACATTAAAGCCTTCAATGAGACACGTGCCGAAATTTACTGGTGGCTGTCCGGTCTGTTTTCGCGTGCGCTATCCCAAGCCGAACTGACCCAGTACTATACCGCCGATGTGCAGAATTTTTTGGCCGGATTAGCCGCGAATAAAACGCTAACGCCAGCGGTTAAGCAGTTGGTCCTGGCGCTTGAGCAGTTGCAACGCTATCCAGATAAAGCCGATATCCTGGCGTCTGATTATACCGTGCTGTTTGCCGGCAAAGTACCTCCCCTGGCCTCACCTTACGCCGTGGACTATCAGCGCCGCTACGAGCGTGAAATTGTGGTTGATAAAATTGAAGCCATCATGTCTGCGCATGGAATAGACATTTATCATGGTTTAAATGACTCAGCCGATCACGTATCGGTACTGCTGGATTTTCTCGGCCAGATGGTCATCCGGTCCAACGAACTGGAGCAGTTTAAACATATGCAGGATGCTTTTGGTCAACAGCAACTGTTCATTGGCGACTATTTACTCAACTGGACCCCTGAATTTGCCCTGCGTTGCCAGCGGGGTGATCCTCACGGGTTTTATGCCGCCGCTTCCGCGCTTTTGAATGATTTCTTGCGACTTGACTGCGAATATCTGCAAGATCGCACCGCGGATTAGGTAATTTGTGACTCAGACGGGTGTTGGTTTTATCAATATCCGTTGCACCGCAAGCGGTTGCGGTCTAAAATCATTCCGTTAAAACTATTACTCTAAGATAAACCGCTGCTCGACGGCGGTTTTTTGTTTTTTTGCCAGTTACTACCAGACTTAATACAAGCTTGATATTTCGAGACCAGGTAGATTTTTGACAGGACGATAATTATGGCCACCATCAAAGACGTTGCTCGCCTGGCAGGCGTTTCAACAACGACGGTATCCCACGTTATAAATAAAACCCGCTTTGTTGCTGAAGCCACACAAGAAAAAGTGATGGAAGCAGTAAAAGAACTTAATTATGCACCGAGTGCGGTCGCCCGTAGTTTAAAATGCAACACCACTCGTACCATCGGCATGTTGGTCACCCAATCGACCAACCTGTTCTTCTCCGAAGTGATCGATGGTGTGGAAAGCTACTGTTATCGCCAGGGTTATACATTGATCCTGTGTAATACCGGTGGCATCTATGAGAAGCAGCGCGACTATATTCGTATGTTGGCGGAAAAGCGTGTCGACGGCATTTTAGTTATGTGCTCAGACCTGACGGAAGAGCTGAGCGAGATGCTGGATCGCCATGCTGACATTCCTAAGGTGATCATGGACTGGGGCCCGGAAAGTTCGCAAGCGGATAAAATTATTGATAACTCGGAAGAAGGTGGCTATCTGGCAACTAAGTTCCTGATCGATAAAGGCCACAAGGATATCGCTTGTTTAAGCGGTCATTTTGAAAAAGCGGCCTGTCAGGAGCGGATTCGAGGTTTCAAACGCGCGATGGCAGAAGCGGATCTGCCCGTTAACGAAGACTGGATACTGGAAGGCAACTTTGAGTGTGACACGGCAGTACTGGCAGCGGACAAAATTGTCGCGATGGATAAACGCCCAACCGCAATTTTCTGTTTTAACGACACCATGGCGCTTGGGTTAATGAGCCGCCTGCAACAAAAAGGCCTGCGCATTCCAGAAGATGTTTCCGTGATCGGCTACGACAATATTGAACTGGCCGAATATTTTTCGCCGCCCTTGACTACGGTGCACCAACCTAAGCGTCGTGTGGGCAAAAATGCG
>NZ_JBNKVP010000072.1:0-17306 GCF_050299255.1 Vibrio sp. | reverse complement strand
ATCGCGATTAATGTGCTGATCAACAGTTGTTCCTTGTTGTTTGCAGGCATTTCATACTCCATTTCCAGTGCTCGATTGGTGATGGTGGTCAGGTCGGGAATAGTGCTAGTAGGCCAGTTACTCTGGGCGTTATTTCCGTCCTGATACTGGACGAAATTCAGTATCCTTCTTAGGCTTATGATGGTTGTAGTAACAAGTTTAGACAATGGATCACATCAGAATTTTGATACTTAACATAACAGCCTCGTAACCACAATTAAGCTTGGAATCTATATGAAAATATTGATTAAAAACTATTTGCTTTATACCCCATTTCTCGTGGTTCTAGCGGTCGTTTTTATTTCCCAGTATTTAGTAGAACAGCAGCTGATTGATTACAATCGCAACGTCCACCAACAGCTCCAGTTAACGGTACTGGATAACATCAGTGACCATCTGACATTGCATGGCGATGGGTTTAATCCCGATCTCAAACAGCAGGTGGATCTACTCAGTAGTATTACCGGCTATCGGGTTAGTCTAATTTCGCCAGATGGCACAGTCGTGGCTGACAGCACGGTGGTACAAAGCCGTACCGATCAAATGGACAATCAGGCTGATCGTCCGGAAGTGATACGTGCCATGCAGCAGAAGCATAGTGTGGTCTGGCGTTTCAGTGAGACATCACAAAGTGACTTGCTCTATACCGCGCAGCAGGTGGAGGTGGGTGGTCAACTATTTATCCTTCGCCTCGCCAGGCCTCAGGCAGAAATCACTTCGTCTATTTCCGAGCAACAGAGCATCTTTTACGGCGTTGGCGCGGTAGCCCTGGCGTTGATCTCCGTGGCGGGTGTGGTGTCTACCCGTTACGTTAAACATGTGGTGGACGCTGAACATTTACAATTAGAAGGCCGAATCAAAGAACGAACGAGAGAGATTTCTGAACTGAATAATATCAGTACCTTACTCAATTCCTGCAACAATTATGATGAGCTGGAAATGGTGCTCAGATCCTGTTGTCTCAAACTGTTTCCGGAGGTTGGCGGTTCACTGGCTATCTATCACGCGTCACGGGACAAGTTACGCAACCAGATTTCGTGGGGTAGTGCTTCAGTCCTGAGCCAGACCATATTTAAGCCCAGTACTTGCTGGAGCCTGAAAAAAGGCGGGGTGCATTTTGACGATCTCAATAGTGGCCACATCGCATGCATTCATACAGACGGGATGGAATTGCCGCCGAATAAAATGTGTATCCCGCTTACTGCCCGAGGAGACATCCTGGGGGTCTTGCAACTGTTTAGCAGTAAAACCGACTACCTTAGATCTCACGAATCCACCATTATGACACTGGCGGAAAACCTCAGCCTGGCACTGGCCAGCCTTAATCTGCGAGACGAACTACGTAATCAGGCACTACACGACCCATTAACCGGCCTGTTTAACCGACGCTATTTGAAAGAGACTTTAGAAGCGGAATTAAATCGTAGCCAAAGGCACCATAAACCGTTAGCGGTTGTGATGTTTGATGTAGACCACTTTAAACGATTCAATGACTTACATGGACATCACGCCGGAGACCGGATACTGCAGGAATTAGGTCACCAGATTGAAGCGACCATACGTAAAGAAGACATTGCCTGCCGTTATGGTGGGGAAGAGTTTGTTTTGCTGCTGTCAGATAGTGACCAGCTGTTTGCTGTTGATGTAGCCGAGCGTCTACGCTGCGCCGTGGGTGAGATGTCAGTAAACTTTAAAGGGGAGTTTTTGCCCGTGGTTACGCTTTCCGCGGGAATTGCCGTCTATCCGCAAGATGGCCAAAACGTGGAAATCTTGCTTGAAAAGGCCGACTACGCCATGTACGACGCAAAACACGCCGGACGTAATTGTGTCAGGGTCTGTGGTGCACAGCACCATAAAAGTGACGGCTCGAAAGTCTAATCTGATACCGGAGCTTACAGCGCAAATACATCTTGTTTAATTCAATCTGTTCGGATTCCTCTGTATTTAGTATTATTTCCACGCGTTATGTGGGGGCACTACTGTTCCAATATGCTGAAATGTTGGATAATCGGCCAAACATAAATACCAGTAATATTATTCGACTGCAGCTTTCATTGGGAAATGAGAGCAAGGTAGCTATTTACTTAATGATTTACAAGGAATAATCCTGAATATGAATGTCGACAATATTCGTCGTTTTATGGAGGCTTTGCCTGACGCTTCACTACTGATCAATTATCAGGGCAATATATTGGCGGCAAATGAGTATGCGCTAAGTAAACTTCAGTACAGCGAAGAGCAGATATTACAGTTGACCGTTGAAGATTTGCTGCCAGAGCGATTCAGACAGAACCACAAACCATTAAGGCAGTCATTTATTATGGGCGCAAAGCAGCGTCCGATGAGCGGTGATACGACGAAATATTTTCCAACCCGGTTGGCCGACAACTCAGAGATCATGACCGAAATCAGTATTGGCCACCTGAGTTCTGACAGCGAAGAAAAGCAGTTTCTGTTGGTGATCCTGATCGACCGTACTGACAAAGTGAAACTGGAAGAAGCACTGAAGCAACGTGCCAATATCGATCAACTCACTCAGGTTTATTCAAGAGCTTACGCATTGGAACTGATGGAAAAAGCGGCCCAGCATAGCCACCATGCTCAACGCAATTTAAGTGTTATCTATTTTGATGCTGACCATTTTAAATCCATCAACGACCAGTATGGTCATTACATCGGTGATTTAGTGTTGAGACAAATCGGCGATGTGTGTAAAAACCAACTGAGATCGCAAGATATTTTTGGCCGTCTGGGGGGCGAAGAGTTTGTTGTCGCATTACCCGAAACGGATGCAGAGACAGCAACTAAGGTGGCGCAGCGGCTTAGGGGAGCGATCAAATCAATCCAGATACCGGCTAAAAACGAGTTGCTCAGTGTGACGGCTTCGTTCGGTGTTGCCATATTGCAAGTTGATGAAGACGGCATTGCGGAAGTACTTAAGCGTGCAGACCATGCATTGTATCAGGCTAAGATTGCGGGAAGAGATCGGGTTATTTGTGATGAAACCAATGTCCAGTTTAAACCGCAAATACAAACTTCATAGACTACAGACTTGGGAAATGAGCGGCTCTCGTTGGTATGCGGTGGCACTCCTATTCTCCTGCCTGCTCAGTATGCTTTGGGGGAGTGGTTTAGCCCTCGCGGCGGAATCGGCTGGCGCTAATAGATTACAGCACTACACGCTGAACCTGGCCGGGCAGCAGCGTTCTTATTATCTGCATCGCCCCAGAGAGATAGCTTCCAAACCGGCACTGTTACTGGTACTGCACGGCGGTGGGCGGGGTGATGGTTTGTCGCCAGCCAAATATTTTGGTTTCAATGCCCTGGCCGATCTGAACCAGTTCATCGTGGCGTACCCCAATGGTATGGACAATTTCTGGCGTGATGGACGCGGTTATACTCATCGAGGTACGGTTGATGACAGCATTGATGATGTGCAGTTTATTACTGAATTAATCGAGCAGCTGACAAATCAATATCAGCTAGATACCACACGTATCTATCTGGCCGGAATTTCCAATGGTGGCATGATGACCTTGCGGCTGGGTTGTGAGCTGAGTAATAAATTGGCGGCAATCGCCGTGATCGCCGCAAGTTTGCCGGAGAACCTCGCCAAAACCTGCCAGCCTAAGCGAGCGGTACCCTTGCTGATCATGAATGGCACTGAAGACCCGTTGGTGCCGTATACCGGTGGCGCAGTGAAATTCTTTCGTAAAAGGATGGGCACGGTAATCGCAACCGAACAGACGATTGCATTGTGGCGCGAGTTTCACGGTTGCTCATCTGACTCTCAGATGCAATGGCTGGCCAATCCAGACCAAAACGACCACTCTCGGGTTCAGATGACCCGTTACGATCAGCCTCAGAAACCTTGTGATGTTGTGCTGTATAGTGTGTTGGGTGGCGGGCATACCTTACCCGGTAGCCAGGTTCCGGATCTTCCCCGAATTATCGGGCACAAAAACGGCGACATCAACGGCGCTCAGGTTATCTGGCACTTTCTGCAACAGTACCCACGCTAAGCCCTGTCTAAAGGCCTGGTTTCGCGCATTAAGTGTAAATTCCAGTTTAACGGAAATGGTTATCCAACCATTTGCATTGCCAAAGCCCAGGTTTATAGTGCAAGCTATCTTGATAACGACAAGCAAACCGGAACATGCACCATGATTAGCTCCCGATCTCAGCGCCAGGCTCTTCTGGCAACTCTGCTGTTTTCTTTAACAGGCTGCAGTGTCAGCCCAGGTGAATCGCAATCCAGCCCGGATTCAAGCCTCCCCGAAACCACGTCTGGCGACACACAGAACATGGCGGTCCAGCTAGACCAGTGGGTCGATCAACAAATATTGGCACCATATGGCCTCTCTATGGCGGACAAACCGGTGCGTTATATTAGCGGTAGGGCGGATCTTAACTACGATGGGACCGATGAACTCATGGTGCTGATACAGGACCCGTATTTCTGTGGCAGTGGCGGCTGCAGTATGTATATGTTCGACCACTCAGGGCAGGTTATTCACCGCATGAGCGTAGTGCGCCAACCGGTTTTGTTGGCGGACAGCTTTAGTAATGGCTGGCAGGATTTTATCGTCTGGAGCAACGGGTCATACCGATTGATGCAATATAACGGTGAAACCTATCCGGCAAACCCTTCCACTGCGCCAAAGGCCGATCTTCTGGCCGAGGAAAAGCAAGCTAAAGCCATGGTGGCGGCCAGCGAGATATATCAGGAAGACGGCTATGATTTGATGCCCTATATCGACAGCGAACTTCTTGGCCCATCGAATATCTACCAATTCAGCTTTAAACACTACGGCGATCCCGGTGCACTTTATCTGGCCAAGGTAAACATGACCAGTCATGAATTGACCATTACACCAGTGGCTATGCAGCAAGAACCTACGACTAATGCGTCTTCCCAGTAAATTGACAACCATGGCTGACATCACTAAAACTTAGCAGCGGAAGCTCAAGTGATGTCGGCTCGATTAGGGAGCGATATTAACAAAAGTCACTTTTTGTCCCTTGTTATGTTGGCTTATTGACTCTATCGAGCCTTGAAAATAATAGGGTTCTAAAATTGGGTCACTTTGGTCTGGCAAAGCATAGTAGAGCGTTACAGGCCGGTCATTTACCTGCTGTGCCCATATGTAACCGACTAAGGCGTGTTCAAACTGATGGTAGCCATTTCCCCAATGAAACGCTTTGGTCGATTTGGGGTTGAGTCCCACGCCACCATATTTGTGGTCTACCCAGGCATCAATAAAGGTCTGACCGGTGTAGTGGAGAGTCTCCAGATAGGAGCCATCCAGCATCGACAATGTCATCGCTGCCTGATCCAACTCTGCCCACTCCCAGGAAGAACTACCGTAGTGATAAGGGCGGCTTTGCCAGGCAGGAATCTTGCTGTCATGCCACTGCGTTTGTAGCTGGGGCGAGAAAAAGTGCGCCACACTATTAAAATCCTGTAGGTAACTGGCCTTGTTGAGAGTCTGGCGCATTCCTTGTACAGCCAGCTCGGCCCATTCACTATTGTCCAGTTGCTTCGCGGTGAGATAGGTCATCCAGTACGCTTTAATGGTGTGGCCAAAATCGTTGTGGTTGGCGTCTGCCATCATTACCGCTTTGTGATGGATTGCGCCGTAAAACCGCTGTTCATCCGTCGAGTGGTAGTGGGTTAACATGACCTTAGTCAGCCACTTGAGATCGCCACGCCATTTGGCTTGCGCTGGTTCTGGCAGCAGAGGAGCGACCAGCAGCAGATAGGCGTTAATCTGGTCTAACTGGGCTACCAGTTCACGCTGTTTGGCGCTCTGGTCGTCGCCATCTTTTAGTACCCATGCCAGCCCTTGGCCATCGTTTAACCGGTATTGGTTAAAGATAAATGCCTGCTGCTCAATCAATGCTTGTTCTACCACTTTATCGCGGGTCAGGTAGTAGTACATGGCAAGCCCCACCAGTGCATAGGCTTGATCCTGGGCAGTACGCTGTTGCCACTCCAAGCCCGCCTGGCCATTAACGGTAAAACTGACAAAGCCACCGTGGTCTTTATCCCGCAGATGCTCAATTAGGTAATAGGCGCCCTGCCTGGCGCGTTTAAGCGCGGCCGGATCGCCGGTAAGATGGTAGAGTACCCCATAAGCGTAAGTCTGGCGTGACTTCATTCGCGTATATTCACGGCCAAAATGGCGTGTAATCCAGCCCATATCCAATTCCGGACACACATTGGTCTCTTCCATTACCTGGCCGTTATCACAACGAAAAGTGGGAAAGTTTCCTGGAGGATTGCCGTACGCCGAGTCCATCATCCAGTATGGCGCTAAACCGTCACGGACATGCTTGAGCCACTGCTGACCATTGGGTGACGACAGTGATTGGCCTGGTTCGGCGGCAAGGCTACCAACACAAATCAGAGACGATAGCGAAAGCAGAATAGTGGTTTGAGAAAACAGGAATTTCATGAGGTCCACTCAAAATAAAAACAACAACACTTTCAATATATTGAGTTGGTTTTACGCATACTGCATTGTTGATCACAATCGATCAGTTTGGTGAAAACGGATTCCCCAGCGCCAGGGCGACTTTCGAGGTGGGCTTGCGGTTTAACGCCTGACTGATCGCCCAGCCTGCGCGGTTAACCCGGGCGAGATCGATACCGGTTTCAATCCCCAGCCCCTGACAGAGATAGAGCACATCTTCAGTTGCAACGTTGCCACTTGCTCCTGGCGCGTAGGGGCAGCCGCCTAATCCCGCGACACTACTGTCGATAACAGAGATTCCCATACTCATCGCCTGATAGATGTTTGCCAGCGCCTGCCCCCAGGTGTCGTGGCAGTGTATCGCTAACTGAACCGCATCGATATGGGCCAATACCGCTTCCAGCATATGGGCAATGCGCATCGGAGTGCCCGTTCCCAGGGTATCTCCTAGTGAGATCTGAAAACAGCCCATGTCATATAACGCTTTTGCAACCGTGGCTGCCTGGCCGGGTGAGGTGATACCGTCATAAGGGCAATCGACCACACAAGAAAGATAACCTCTGACCGGAATATTGTGCTGGCGGGCGAGGTCGATCACTGGTTCAAATCGTTTCAGACTTTCAGCAATAGAACAGTTGATATTGTGCTGGCAGAATCCCTCGCTGGCGGAGGTGAATATAGCGACCTGATCGGCCCCGGCGTCGATGGCATCCTGTAAGCCATGCAAATTGGGGGTCAGGGCGGAATAGATCACGTTGGGAGAGCGCTTAATCGCCTGCATCACCTGCTTGGAATCGGCCATCTGCGGTACCCACTTAGGGGAAACAAAGGCACCGGCCTCAATCACTTGCAGGCCGCTGGCAGAAAGCTGGTCAATCAGGGCGATTTTCGCTCTTGTGCTGACGGCGGCTTCATTTTGCAAGCCGTCTCTCGGGCCAACTTCAACAATGGAAACCGCCGCAGGCAGGGCAGAATTATCACTCATATTAGTGCCTTTAGTCCTGATCCGGCTCTGACCCTTTACCAGCTTTCGGGTGCCAGCTTGGTAGCCGTTTGGCAAAGAAGGCATTCAAACCCTCCTGGCCCTGTTCGGAGACCCGCACATCGGCAATTAATTCGCTGGTATGCTGGATTAAGTCTTGGTCGATGGGCTGGAACTGACAGCGGTGGCAGAGTGCTTTCGCCTGTTGCAACGCTGACGGGCTGTTCTCCATTAGCGTTAGCAATAGCAGCTGAACGACCTCTTCGCCAGACGGTGAGTCATCGAGTGGCTCGATCAACTGATGAATAATACCCAGTTCCTCTGCTTTGGCGGCGTTAAATCGTTCCCCGGTCAGCATGTAGCGTCTGGCTTGGCGAAGACCTAACGTGCGGCAAATGTATGGACCTATGGTGGCAGGAACTAACCCGAGTTTGACTTCGCTTAAACAGAATTGTGCATCCGGAGTAGCAAGTGCAATGTCACAGCAACAGATCAGCCCCAGTGCACCACCAAAGGCGTATCCTTGTACTACTGCAATCGTTGGGTGGGGAAAGCGGTCCAGCCGCCGCATCAGGTTCGCCAGCCGCTTGGCATCATGCATATTCTCCTGTTGTGACTTGGCCGCCATCGACTTCATCCAGTTCAAATCGGCGCCGGTGGAGAAATGCTTGCCATTGGCGCGCAATACCAGCACCCGAACATCAGGATTCACTACCAGATGAGCCAGCGCTTCATTTAACTGGTGAACCATCAGGTCGTCAAACGCATTGTGTTTCTCCGGTCGGTTCAGAGTCAGCGTTGCAACACCATCACGGTCGATGGAGCAGAGCACATAGTCTGGCTGCTGTTGGGAACCGTTGCTTCTGCCCTGTGTTGGGTGCTGCTCTGTGGTCATCTGACTCTCCATTTTCTATTCAATCTATTGGTTAACGGGAACTTTGCTTTCAGCCAGGTTGCTTAAGAAGAATGCTACATACGGAATATGCCAAACTGGCTGTCTCGCTTCGGTGCGCGTGAGGCCGCCCGCAGCGCATTAGCCAGCGTGTCTCGGGTTTTGGCCGGATCAATGATGCCGTCATCCCATAGGCGCGCACTGGCATAATAGGGGTGCCCCTGAGTTTCAAACTGGTCGATAATTGTCCGTTTATAGGCTTTTTCGTCTTCTTCTGACCAGGATTGTCCCTGGCGGGCTTTGACGTCCCGCTTAACTTGTCCCATTACACCGGCCGCCTGTTCGCCTCCCATGACGGAGATTCGTGCATTCGGCCACATCCAGATCATGGTTGGGTTATAAGCCCGACCGCACATACCATAATTGCCGGCGCCGTATGAGCCACCGATGATGACGGTAAATTTAGGCACATCGGCGCAGGAAACCGCCATCACCAATTTAGCGCCGTGCTTAGCGATACCTTCCGCTTCGTATTTTTTCCCAACCATAAACCCGGTGATGTTCTGTAGAAACAGTAGTGGAATTTTCCGCTTCGTGCATAGCTCGATAAAGTGAGCGCCTTTTTGTGCCGATTCAGAAAACAAGATGCCGTTGTTGGCGACAATCCCGATCGGGTAACCGTGCAGGTGGGCGAAGCCGCACACCAGACTGGTGCCGTACATGGCTTTAAACTCGTCGAAGTCAGAATCGTCTACCAGTCTGGCAATGATCTCCCGCACATCGAAAGACAGACGCAAGTTGGCATTAACGATGCCGTATATCTCCTCTGGCGAATAACGTGGAGGTAGCGCGGTTTTATCGACCGCCACGATTGGCTCCAGATTGCAGCTGGCAATGGCCTGACGTGCCAGGATGAACGCATGTGCTTCGTTGTTGGCGTAGTAGTCGGCAACGCCGGATTTTTTGCAGTGGACATCTGCTCCACCGAGTTCTTCGTCGGTGACCACTTCTCCGGTGGCCGCCTTAACCAGCGGTGGACCGGCGAGAAAAATCGTCCCCTGTTGCCGGACGATGATAGAAACATCGGCCATAGCGGGAATATAGGCACCTCCGGCGGTACAGAGACCAAGCACGACCGCAATTTGCGGAATGCCCATGGCAGACATGCGGGCCTGATTATAAAAAATCCGGCCGAAATGCTCTTTGTCGGGAAAGACTTCGGCCTGATGGGGCAGGTTGGCACCACCCGAGTCAACAAGGTAAACACAGGGAAGATGGCACTGCTGGGCGATCTCCTGAGCACGCAAGTGCTTTTTCACCGTCAACGGATAGTAGGTACCGCCTTTAACCGAAGGATCATTGGCCACCACCATGCAATCTATCCCTTCTATGGTGCCAATGCCGGCCACCACCCCGGCGCAAGGTACCGACTCTTCATACACTCGCCAGGCGGCAAACTGGCCGATCTCCAGCCAGTGACTGCCTTTGTCGAGCAGCGCCGCAACACGTTCTCTGACCGGCAGTTTACCCTTCTGCCGCTGATGTTCCTGCGCCGCCTGCCCACCGCCCTGGCGAATGACGTCAATATTAGATTGCAGGTTGTCGACCAGGCCTTTCATTACCTGCTGGTTGGCCAAATACAGAGAGTCGCTGGGTTTGATTTTGCTGTGCAATATTGCCATCGGTATTCCTTACCTTCGGTTGCAAATTGGCTGCGCTATTGAGGCTAGCTCAACTGGATTCTTCAAACAGTTCACGGCCGATTAGCATGCGACGTACTTCTGAAGTACCGGCACCAATTTCATACAGTTTGGCATCGCGCAGTAGCCGGCCGGCGGCAAATTCATTGATGTAACCATTGCCGCCCAGCAACTGAATTGTATCCAGTGCCATCTTGGTCGCCAGTTCGGCACTAAACAGTATCGCTCCGGCGGCGTCTTTGCGGGTGCATTCATCCCTGTCGCAGGCCGCGGCAACGGTGTAGACGTAACTGCGCGCAGCATTCATCTGGGTATACATGTCTGCCAGTTTGGCCTGGACGAGCTGAAATTCACCAATTGAATGGCCAAATTGTTTCCGGTCATGAACATAGGGAAGCACTAAGTCCAGGCAAGCCTGCATGATACCAAGTGGCCCTGCGGCCAGGATCACTCGTTCATAGTCCAGCCCGCTCATCAGTACTTCGACGCCATGATTAACGTGGCCTAATACGTTTTCGTTTGGCACTGGGCAGTTATCAAACACCAGCTCACAGGTGTTGGATCCGCGCATACCGAGTTTGTCCAGTTTCTGCGCGGTACTAAAACCTTCAAACTCTCGTTCAACGATAAAAGCGGTGATGCCTTTTGAACGTTTTTTTCCTGGCTCGGTTTTGGCGTACACCACCACCACGTCAGCGTCCGGCCCGTTCGTGATCCACATTTTACTGCCGTTAAGCACATAGTGGTCGTCTTCGGGCGTGGCTTTTAACTGCATGCCGAGCACATCAGAACCCGCATTGGCTTCACTCATCGCCAGTGCGCCGATATGACTGCCATCAATCAGCTTTGGCAGATAACGGCCACACTGCTCTGGGTTACCGTTACGAAAAATCTGGCTGACACACAGATTGGAATGAGCGCCGTAGCTGAGACCTACCGACGCGGAGGCCCGACTGATCTCTTCCATGGCGATGGCGTGTGCCAGGTAGCCCATACCCGATCCGCCATATTGTTCACTTACGGTCACGCCCAGCAGCCCCATTTCACCTAGCAGAGGCCAGAGCTCGTTCGGGAATTGATTATTGGCGTCGATTTGGGCGGCAATCGGGGCAATATGTTGCTCCGCAAAGGCGCTAACGTGCTCGCGCAACAGATTGTGCGTTTCGCTCAGGCCGAAATTAAGCGGACGATAATCGGTTTTCATAACACATCTCCTGTCCATCCTGTGATAGCGGGTCAACAGGTGGCTTGTCTGTGCCGTGCCGTTGCAGTGCGGAGCAACGACATTTCATCTTGAATCAGGTAGTTAATTTGATGCCCTGCGGGTTGTGACAGAACGTTGCAACGCTTGCTCGCATCTGTCGCGGGCGGCGTTGAGTTCGCCCATCACCACAGTGATATCATCCAATTTACGTTGCAGGGCAGCTTGTTTGTCATCAATGATGGCTAACATTTTCAGCAGTTGGGTATCACTTTGGTTAGTGTCGTACAGTGCAAACAACTCTTTGATTTCCGCCAGTGATAACCCCAGCCTTTTACCTCGCAGGATCAGTTTCAGCCTGATTTTGTCCCGGCGTTGGTAGACCCGGATTTTTCCGTTGCGTTCAGGTTGAATCAACCCGACATCTTCATAGAAACGGATACTGCGGGTCGTGATGCCGAACTCTTTGGCAAGCTCGCTGATTTTAAATCTTTCCACTCTATCGTCTCCTCCGGCTGCGTAACGACGAGGAACTGACGTACAGCTATCAAGACCGCCTGGTATGCAAACTTCACATGTTGTGATTGTGTTTGTTTACGTTTACGTAAATGTTAGTGCTATGCTTACGAAAACGTCAAGAATACACAGATTGATTCGATTGTGACTGGCATACGGCAACTCAGTTATGCAGTTGCCAGGTACTGCGGGTGATTGGCACGCAGCTAGAGACGCTGCGCCGGATTTGAGTGGCGAACCCAACCGGTTGTGGTCGAACAGTTCAGTTAACGAGGACAAGGTCATGGAGAGGACGATTTGGATTGTGGCAGCAAAGCGAACCCCTATCGGTCGCTTTCAGGGCCAGCTAAGTCATTTGTCGGCACCGGAGCTTGGTCAGATTGCCATTCGCGCGGCTCTGGAGGCTGCTCCAGGATCGTCGAAATTTATTGATGAAGTATTGATGGGCTGTGTGTTACCCGCAGGTTGTGGCCAGGCACCCGCCCGCCAGGCGGCACTCGGCGCCGATCTCCCCCTTTCGGTTGGCTGTACCACGCTGAATAAAGTCTGTGGCTCTGGCATGAAGGCCGTCATGCTGGGGCATGATCTGATCAAGGCAGGTGTCAATGACTGTGTGTTGGCTGGGGGCATGGAAAGTATGTCCAATGCGCCGTACCTGTTAAAAGAGGCTCGCGCAGGCATGCGGATGGGCCACAGAACCACCTACGACCATATGTTTCTCGACGGCCTTCAGGATGCCTATGAGGGCGAATTGATGGGCGTCTATGCTCAGCAAATTGCCGACCGGCTGCACTTTAGCCGTGCAGATATGGATATGTGGGCCAGTCAGTCGGTACATAGAGCACTGGCGGCGCAGCTGCAGTTGCTGTTCAGTGATGAACTGGAGCCTGTTCCACTTACAGGCCGTGATGCCCAATTAACAGAAATGCTGGATTTCGATGAACATCCCCGTTCGGTGGATGTGGAGAAAATTACCCGTCTGAAACCGGCGTTTGCCGAAAAAGGCTCGGTGACTGCGGCGAATTCCAGCGCCATCGCCGATGGTGCTGCGGCGTTAATCCTGATGGATGCAGACACAGCAAGGCAGAACGGTTACCAGCCGCTGGCGATTATTCGCGGCCATACCACCCACGCACGCAAACCGGCCGAATTTACCCTGGCTCCTGTCTATGCCATTGAACAGCTGTTGTCAGAGCTGGACTGGACGCTCAACGATGTTGACCTGTGGGAAATCAATGAAGCCTTTGCCGTTGTCACACAAATTGCCGTGAAGCATCTTAGCCTGGATGCCGACAAAGTGAACATCAAAGGGGGCGCTTGCGCGCTTGGTCACCCTATCGGATCCAGTGGTGCCCGCATTCTGGTGACTTTGATCCACAGTCTGCGGCAGCTACAGGCACTGGGCGTGGATGGCGATGCTACCCGGAAAAAAGTGGTGCGTGGAATCGCATCGCTCTGTATTGGCGGAGGAGAAGCGACGGCAATGGCCATCGAAATCCCTATGTAAAGCTGTTTAACGAAATGATTACTGAATAAGACTACCGCCCGCGCAGTCGGGTAGGTGGCAGTCACTTAACAAGGACCGAGTTATGAACAAGCCTGTACCTCTATATATCGCCGGTGAATTTTGTCAGTCCGAAAGCAACCAATGGGTTGATGTCACCAATCCGGCCACCAATGCGGTGATCGCCAGTTTACCCTGTGCAACCGAACAGGAAATGCAACGCGCTGTCGACAGCGCGCTGGAAGCGTTTCAGTTCTGGAGGCAGGTCGCGGTGCCGGAACGGGCACGGCTGATGTTGCGATATCAGCACCTCCTTAAAAAGCATCATGATGAATTGGCCGCTCTCTTGTCTGAAGAGACGGGCAAAATTCTGGCCGATGCCAAAGGTGACGTCTGGCGGGGTATCGAAGTGGTTGAGCAGGCCGGTAATATCGCCAGCAATCTGATGGGAGAGATGGTCGAAAATATCGCCACAGATATAGATACCTACTCTATGACCCAGCCACTGGGCGTCTGCTGCGGGATCACGCCATTTAATTTTCCGGCCATGATTCCACTCTGGATGTTTCCTCTCGCCATTGCTTGCGGTAACACGTTTGTCCTCAAGCCTTCTGAACAAGTGCCACTTACCGCGATGCGACTGGCTGAGTTATTTGAACAGGCTGGCGCACCGAAAGGCGTACTGCAAGTCGTTCATGGTCGTAAGGAACAGGTGGATTTCTTGCTTGGTCATCCGGATATTCGGGCGATCTCTTTTGTCGGTTCAGTGCCGGTAGCGCAATATATTTATCAGCAGGGAACCCAACACTTCAAGCGGGTTCAGGCTTTTGCCGGCGCCAAAAACCATATGGTGGTGATGCCCGATGCCAACAAGCAGCAAGTGATCAATAACCTCGTGGGCGCATCGGTGGGGGCCGCCGGTCAGCGTTGTATGGCGATCTCTGTGGCGGTGTTTGTCGACGGCGCCAAAGAGTGGATTGCAGACCTGAAACAGGAGATGGCCAAAGTTCATCCTGGCCGGTGTGAAGACAGTGCTGCTGGCTTTGGTCCGCTGATCAGTCCGCAGGCTAAAGCGAGAGTATTAGACCTTATTCAGCAGGGTAAAGATCAGGGGGCGGTGTGCGAATTGGACGGCAGTCACTGCACAGTCGATGGCGCGCCGGATGGCAACTGGGTAGGTCCGACTCTGTTTCGTGGCGTTTCGACCGAGATGTCGATTTATCAGCAGGAAATCTTCGGGCCGGTGTTGCTTTGCATTGAAGTTGACACCCTGCAAGACGCGATCGATCTGGTCAATGCCAATCCTTACGGCAACGGCACTTCTATTTTTACCGCCAGCGGCGCAGCCGCGCGGAAATATCAGCATGAAATCCAGGTTGGTCAGGTGGGTATAAACGTGCCGATTCCGGTCCCGCTGCCATTTTTCTCTTTTACCGGTTGGCGAGGCAGCTTTTATGGTGATTTGCATGCCTACGGCAAACAGGCGGTGCGGTTTTACACTGAGACCAAAACGGTCACCGCTCGCTGGTTTGATGACGACATCCCAAGCGGTCCGAATCTGACTATACAGCTCAGGTAGGCAACCAAAGCCGTTCGCCATTTTCTCATAGACGTGAATAGCGGGAGTAAGCCATGGATTTTGAACTTAGTGAAGATCAAAGGGCGTTTGCGGATACCGCGCGCCAGTTTGCCCAGCAGCAGCTCGCCCCTATGGCGGCGCAATGGGATCAGGAACAGACTTTCCCTAAAGCGGTGCTACAACAGGCCGGTGAACTCGGTCTACTCGGTCTGTACGCCCCGGAAGAACAAGGCGGGTTAGGACTAACCCGGCTTGACGCTTCGATAATCTTCGAGCAGCTGTCTATGGGCTGCACTTCAACCACCGCATTTATGACCATTCACAACATGGTCGCCTGGATGGTAGCCAGCTTTGCCAGCTCGGAAGCTAAAGATAAGTATTGCGCCAAACTGCTGAGCGGCCAGTGGCTTGGCTCCTACTGCCTCACCGAACCCAATGCCGGTTCTGATGCAGCTGCGCTGACTACTTCGGCCGTCAGGGATGGCGACCATTACCTGATCAGCGGTGGCAAAACGTTTATTTCCGGAGCCGGGGATACGGATCTCCTGGTAGTGATGGCGCGCACTGGTGACCAGAGCGCCAAAGGGATCTCGGCATTTATCGTACCGGCCGATGCCAAAGGGGTCAGCTTTGGACGCAAAGAACCCAAAATGGGCTGGAATAGCCAGCCGACGCGAGCGGTCAATTTTGACCGGGTCGCTGTGCCGGCCAGTTACCTGCTTGGCAGTGAAGGTGAAGGGTTTACCCTGGCGATGAAAGGGCTTGATGGCGGCAGGATCAACATTGCTACCTGTTCGGTGGGAACCGCACAACAGGCACTCAATATGGCAACCCAGTATATGCAGGAACGCCAGCAGTTTGGCAAAAGCCTGGCCCAGTTTCAGGGGTTGCAGTTTAAGTTAGCCGATATGGTGACAGAGCTGGTCGCGGCAAGGCAGTTAGTCCGCTATGCCGCCAGTAAGCTGGATCGCCAGGATCCGGAAGCCAGTGCCTATTGTGCAATGGCCAAACGCTTTGCTACCGATGTCGGATTCAGAGTCTGTGATCAGGCACTGCAGCTGTATGGCGGCTATGGTTACATCAAAGAGTATCCGCTGGAACGCTATTTTCGTGATGTCAGGGTGCATCAAATCCTGGAAGGCACCAATGAAATTATGCGGCTGATCATTGCCCGCCGGATGCTTACGGCGGGGGCCGAATTGTTGTGACGGCCGTGGAGCCAACAATACAAACGAGTGTTAGGGCCACACGGCGGACACATCGGTTTGAGTAAAAGGAGATAGGTATGGAAACCGAGTCATCCCAGGCTATCCAATCTGTTATCAAAAATCATGTTGCGCTGATTACCATGAATAATCCACCGGCGAACACCTGGACGGCGGACAGCTTACGTCAGCTCAAGTCACTGGTGTGCAATCTGAATGAGAACAAAGCGGTCTATGCGCTGGTGATCACCGGTCAGGGCGAGAAATTCTTCTCCGCCGGGGCCGACCTTAAGCTGTTTGCCGATGGCGACAAAAGCGTTGCGTTCGATATGGCCCATTGCTTTGGTGAAGCCTTTGAAACCCTGTCAGCCTTTCGTGGTGTTTCGGTTGCGGCCATCAACGGTTACGCCATGGGGGGCGGATTGGAGGTGGCACTGGCCTGCGATTTGCGAATCGCCGAGCAGCAGGCGGTTATGGCACTACCTGAAGCCAAAGTCGGCCTGTTACCTTGTGCGGGCGGCACGCAAAACCTGACCGCTTTGGTAGGCGAAGGCTGGGCGAAGCGGATAATTTTATGTGGCGAGCAGGTAAATGCCGACCAGGCGTTGCGGATTAATCTGGTTGAGGAAGTGGTGCCTGCCGGGCAGTCTCTGCAGCGCGCGATAGAATTAGCAGAACAAGTAGCCAATCAATCCCCTTCTTCAGTGGCCGCCTGTAAACAACTGATCCAGCAGTCACGCGCGGCACCGATTCAACATGGATTGCACCTGGAGCGGGAGTTGTTTGTCCGGCTGTTTGATACCCAGGATCAAACCGAAGGTGTGCAAGCCTTTTTGCAAAAGAGAAAGCCGGAATGGAAAAACGGCTAAGTACGGAAGTGTGAATGCACAAACACCTACCGCTGAACTGTAATTGGGAGTAACTATGAGTGACAACGTCACATTTGAGCTGGTGCCTTGCCGCGATGGCAAAAACCACATCGCCATCGCGACTTTGGATAATCCGTCGTCGTTGAACGCGCTCAGTTTAAACATGCTGGACCTGTTGTACGACAAGCTTCAGCGCTGGCAGTCAGACGATCAGATCGTCTGTGTGGTATTAACCGGGAGTGGTGAGAAAGCGTTCTGCGCCGGCGGTGACGTACGCGCAATCTACCGGGTGATGCGTGATAACGAAGACGATGAGATAACGCGACTCGCGGGTGACTATTTT
>NZ_JBNKVP010000071.1:0-17314 GCF_050299255.1 Vibrio sp. | reverse complement strand
GACCGGACTAACTCTATCCTGATTTCCGGCGATCCACAGGTACGGGCGCGCCTGCGCAAACTGATCAAGCAGCTCGACGTGGAGATGGCGACCAAAGGCAATAACAAGGTGGTTTATCTAAAATACGCCAAAGCCGAAGATCTGGTCGATGTGCTGAAAGGGGTGTCGGACAACCTGCAGGCAGAAAAAGCCACCACCAGCGGCACGCCTGCCAATACCGGCAAGCGTGGTGAAGTCATGATCGCCGCGCACCCGGATACCAATGCGCTGGTGCTGACCGCGCCACCGGATATCATGATTGCGCTACAGGAAGTCATCAGCCAGCTGGATATTCGCCGCGCGCAGGTGTTGATTGAGGCGCTGATTGTTGAAATGTCGGAAGGCGATGGCATCAACCTGGGTGTGCAGTGGGGCTCGCTGGAGTCCGGCGCAGTGATTCAGTACGGCAACGCAGGTGCCCGTATGGGTGAGGTGATGATCGGTCTGGAGAAAGCCAAAGACACCACGGAAACCAAAGCGGTTTACGACCAGAATAATAATTTCTTACGGAATGAAACTACTACCAAAAAAGGCGACTTTACCGACCTGGCCAAAGCGCTGGCTGGGGTGAATGGTGCCGCGGTCAGCCTGGCGATGGGCGACTGGGCCGCACTGATCACCGCCGTGTCGTCCGATTCCAACTCCAATATCCTGTCATCCCCGAGCATTACCGTGATGGATAACGGTGAAGCGTCGTTTATTGTCGGTGAAGAAGTGCCGGTATTGACCGGCTCAACGGCAGGCTCGAACAACTCCAACCCGTTCCAGACCGTTGATCGTAAAGAAGTGGGTATCAAGCTCAAAGTGGTGCCACAGATCAACGAAGGCAATTCGGTGCAACTGAATATCGAACAGGAAGTTTCCAACGTACTCGGCGCGCAAGGCGCGGTCGATGTGCGTTTTGCCAAGCGTCAGCTCAATACCTCGGTGATGGTCGAGGACGGCCAGATGATCGTACTGGGCGGCCTGATCGACGAGCGCGCGCTGGAAAGCGAGTCAAAAGTACCGCTGCTGGGCGATATCCCGATTCTGGGCCACCTGTTTAAATCCACCAGTACTCAGGTAGAAAAGAAAAACCTGATGGTATTTATCAAGCCGACCATCATCCGCGATGGGGTGACCGCCGATGGTATTACCCAGCGCAAGTACAACTTTATCCGTGCCGAGCAGCTGTATAAAGCGGAACAGGGTCTGAAACTGATGAATGACGACAATATTCCGGTTCTGCCGAAGTACGGCGACGATATTCGTCATCCGGCTGAGATTCAGGCCTTCCTGGACCAAATTGAAAATAACTGATGTTGGAGTCACCGATGACCGCACCGTTTCGCCGACTGCCGTTTAGTTTCGCTAACCGCTTTAAGCTGGTGCTTGAACGCCATCCACAAGGGCTGAAACTCAATTATGTCCAACCACTGCCGATGCAGGCGGTCCTGGAAGTGAAACGGGTGATCGAGGAACCGTTTACTCTAACGGAAGTCAGCCAGGAAGAGTTCGAAAATATCCTCACCGAAGCCTACCAGCGCGATTCCTCTGAAGCGCGTCAGTTGATGGAAGATCTGGGTGCAGACAGCGACGACTTTTTTTCCTTAGCGGAAGATCTGCCCCAGGGCGAAGATCTGCTCGAGTCCGAAGATGACGCGCCAATCATCAAACTGATCAATGCCATGTTGGCGGAAGCGATCAAGGTGGGGGCTTCGGATATCCACATTGAAACGTTTGAGAAAAGCCTGTCGATCCGTTTTCGGGTGGACGGCGTACTGCGTGAAGTGCTGTCGCCCAGCCGCAAGCTGGCCCCGCTGTTGGTGTCACGGGTGAAAGTTATGGCCAGGCTGGACATCGCCGAAAAACGGGTTCCTCAGGATGGCCGTATCTCGCTGCGTATCGGTGGCCGGGCGGTGGATGTGCGGGTCTCGACCATGCCATCGTCCCACGGCGAACGGGTGGTAATGCGTTTGCTGGATAAGCACGCTACCCGGCTCGATCTGCACAGTCTGGGCATGACGGCCCTCAACCACGACAACTTCCGCAAACTGATCGACCGACCACACGGTATTTTACTGGTGACCGGCCCGACCGGTTCAGGTAAATCCACCACCCTGTACGCCGGCCTGCAGGAACTGAACAGCAACGAGCGCAATATTCTGACCGTCGAAGACCCGATCGAGTTCGATATTGACGGCATCGGCCAGACCCAGGTAAACCCAAAAGTGGACATGACCTTTGCCCGCGGCTTAAGGGCAATACTCCGCCAGGACCCGGATGTGGTAATGGTCGGGGAGATCCGCGACCTGGAAACCGCCCAGATTGCGGTGCAGGCGTCGTTGACGGGGCACCTGGTGATGTCAACCCTGCACACCAACACGGCGGTTGGTGCCATCACCCGTTTGCGGGATATGGGGATTGAACCGTTTCTGATTTCATCTTCCTTGCTGGGCGTGCTGGCACAACGGCTGGTGCGAACTTTATGCCCGGACTGTAAGCAGCCGTTTGAAGCCGATGCGGCGCAGAAAGCGATGTTTGATATCGCGGCCAATGAGCCACTGACACTCTATCGCGCGACCGGCTGTGAAGTCTGTAGCCAGAAAGGCTACCGGGGCCGGACCGGTATTCACGAGCTGCTGGTGGTTGATGACCATATTCAGGAACTGATCCACAGTGAGGCCGGAGAGCAGGCGATCGAAAAAGCCATTCGTGCCACCACACCGAGTATCCGCAGCGATGGCCTGGCCAAAGTACGCCAGGGCATCACCTCAATCGAAGAAGTCATGCGTGTGACCAAGGAAGCGTAATGGCGGCATTTGAGTATAAGGCGCTCGATGTTAAAGGGCGCAGCAAAAAAGGCGTGATTGAGGGAGATACTGCCCGTCAGGTCCGTTCGCGCTTAAAAGAGCAGGGCTTAGTGCCGGTGGAAGTGCTGGAAACCCGCGCGAAGAGCAACGGCCAGGCGCAAAAAGCGGGAATGAGCTTCAAACGGGGTATCAGCACGCCGGATCTGGCGCTGATCACCCGTCAGTTGTCGACTCTGGTGCAGTCCGGTATGCCGCTGGAAGAGTGTCTCAAAGCAGTCTCAGAGCAGTCTGAGAAAAACCGCATCCGCTCTATGCTGGCGGCGGTGCGCTCGAAAGTCACGGAAGGCTATACGCTGGCAGACAGCCTGGCCGATTATCCGCATATTTTTGATGATTTGTTTCGTTCCATGGTCTCCGCCGGAGAAAAATCCGGCCATTTGGACGCGGTGCTAGAACGGCTGGCCGATTACGCGGAAAACCGCCAGAAAATGCGTTCCAAACTGCTGCAAGCGATGATCTATCCCATTGTATTGGTGGTATTTGCTGTCTGTATCGTGGCATTTTTGCTGGCGGCGGTGGTACCAAAAATCGTCGGTCAGTTTGTTCAGATGGGCCAGGAGCTGCCCCAGTCGACCCAAATCCTGCTGGCGGCCAGTGACTTTGTCCAGCAGTGGGGATTGATATTGTTGGTGTCGGTGCTGGTGGTGGTGTATTGCATCCGCTGGGCTCTGACCAAGCCGGGATTGAGACTGAAATGGGATAAAACTGTCATCGGTTTACCGCTGATCGGCAAGATTGCCCGTGGGCTGAATACCTCTCGTTTTGCCCGCACTTTATCTATCTGTACTTCCAGTGCTATCCCTATTCTGGACGGCATGCGCGTGGCGGTGGATGTGATGTCGAATCATTTTGTTAAGCAGCAGGTGATGCTGGCCACCGACAGTGTTCGCGAAGGGGCCAGTCTGCGTAAAGCGCTGGAGCAGACCAAACTGTTTCCACCCATGATGCTGCACATGATTGCCAGTGGTGAACAGAGTGGCGAACTGGAGAGCATGCTGACCCGGGCGGCCGACAACCAGGACACCAGTTTTGAGTCAACGGTCAATATTGCGCTGGGGATTTTTACCCCGGCTCTGATCGCGGTCATGGCCGGACTGGTGCTGTTTATCGTCATGGCGACCATGATGCCAATTTTAGAAATGAATAACCTGATCAGTGGCTAGCCGGTGGGCGCGCCATAGAGAAATCGGGAACATAAACCAATCAAAGTTGACTAAATCGGGTAACCATAACCCTAGTTTGGAGATGTTAATGAAAAACAATCGTACAAAACAATCGGGCTTTACACTGTTAGAAGTAATGGTGGTGATTGTTATTTTGGGCATTTTAGCCAGTTTTGTGGTGCCCAACCTGCTCGGCAACAAAGAGAAGGCAGACCAGCAAAAAGCCATCACTGACATTGTCGCGTTAGAAAACGCCCTGGATATGTACAAACTGGATAACAGTGTCTATCCAACCACCGATCAAGGTCTGGATGCACTGGTCACTAAACCAAGCAACCCGGAGCCGCGCAACTATCGCGATGGCGGTTATATTAAACGTCTGCCTAATGACCCTTGGGGTAACCCGTACCAGTACCTGAGCCCCGGTGACAAAGGCAACATCGATGTCTTTACTCTGGGCGCAGATGGTCAGGAAGGCGGTGAAGGTGTCGCGGCCGATATCGGTAACTGGAACATACAGGACTACCAGTAAGCGATCGCGAAGAATGGATGAATAATGGGACGGCAGCAAGGCTTTACCTTAATTGAACTGCTATTGGTGCTGGCTCTGTTGGCGGTCACTTCGGTTGCGGTGATCGCCACACTGCCGGGCAATAGCCAGGATGAAGCCAAGCAGTACGCCCAGAGCTTTTATCAGCGATTATTGTTACTCAATGAAGAGGCGATACTCGGCGGACGGGATTTTGGCCTGACCGTCGACGAAGAGAAAAAACAGTACCGGTGGTTGCAGTTGGATGACCAGGGCTGGCAACTGCTGGATATGGATAGCATACCGGCAACCACGGAAATTGACGACGAACTGACGTTAACTTTGACCATGGGGGCCGGGGTCTGGCAAGACGACGACCGCTTGTTTGAACCGGGCAGCTTGTTCGATGAAGACATGTTTGCCGAACAGGAACAAAAATCTCTGCCACCGCCTGATATTCTGGTGGCATCGAGCGGTGAAATTACCCCGTTCACGCTGGCGATCTATCCACAGCAAGGGGACTCAGTGCAGGATGGCTGGCGCCTGACCGCGTATGAGAATGGCCAGATTACCCTGCTCAAGCCGGGAGAACTGGATGAAGAGTAGCCAACGCGGGATGACCCTACTGGAGGTGCTGGTAGCACTGGCTATTTTCGCAACGGCCGCCATTGCGGTGCTGCGTTCGGTCAGCCAGCATATCAACACCCTCAGCTATCTGGAGGAAAAAACCTTCGCTGCCATGGTAGTGGATAATCAGATGGCGAAAGTCACGCTGGCTGGCGGTACCATCCGTAAGCAGAACGGCAAACAAGAGCTGGCAGGCAGGGAATGGTACTGGCAGGTCACGCCGGTGACCACGGTCGGCAATCTATTGCAGGGTTTTGACGTCAGCGTTGCCCTGGACAAAGACAGTTCACCACTGTTGACGGTACGCAGCTATGTCGCTAAATAGAGTGTCGCTAAATAAAGTGTGGCCAAATAGAGATAACCGCCGTAAAGGCCGCAGCAAAGGGTTTACCCTGATCGAAGTACTGGTCGCAATCGCGATTTTTGCCAGCTTGAGTGTGGCGGCCTACCAGGTGGTGAACCAGATCCAGCGCAGCAATGAACTGTCGCTGGAACGCAGTGAACGGTTAAAACAGTTGCAGCGCGCGCTGGTGTTTATCGACAACGATTTTCGTCAAATGGCGGCACGCCGTTTTCGTCTCAACGGAGAGGAAGCCAGTAGTCAGCTATTATTGTGGCAGGACTACTTGTTAGATTCGGACAGCAAAGGGGTGTTGTTTACCCGGTTGGGCTGGCTTAATCCACAGCAGCAGTTTCCCCGCGGGGAAGTAGCAAAAGTCGGATACCGGCTGAAAGAAGATGTACTGGAGCGGGTCTGGTGGCGTTATCCCGACACGCCGATCGGTCAGCAGGGTTTGGTCATGCCGCTACTGACTTTAGTGAAAAGTTTTGAGCTGCGTTTTTATGTCGATGGTGAATGGACCAGCAACTGGCAGAGTCCAAACAGCCTGCCTGAAGCCGTCTCGTTTAATATTGAGCTGGAAGATTACGGCAAGCTTGAACGGATATATCTGACCGGTGGTGCCTCAATCAGAGACAGCAACAGTGGTGAGCAGGGAGAGCAGAATGGCGGCTAAACGGGCCCAGAGCGGCGTCGCTTTGATCGTGATTTTGTTGCTGTTGGCGATCATGACCAGTATTGCCGCCACCATGGCCGACCGGTTGTTCAGTCAGTTCAAACGCGCTGGCAGCCAGTTGAATTACCAGCAGGCGTATTGGTACAGCATCGGGATTGAAGCGCTGGCGATCAAAGGGATCGAACAGAGTTACACCGATAACGACAACATCAACCTTTCCCAGCCCTGGGCCATTGAGCAGCAGACTTATCCGCTGGATTATGGCCAGGTGACCGGCAGGTTGTGGGACCTGCAGGCGTGTTTCAATTTAAATGCCCTGTCGGCGGTCACGGCCAATAACGACCAGCAGGCTCCTTATCTGGTCAATGCGCTGCAGCGACTGATTGAAATTGTCGGTATCGATAACTACCAGGCGGAAGTGATCGCCCAGTCGATGTGGGAGTTCGTGGATAAAAACAACGTGGTCAATAGTCTGGTCGGGGTGGAGGACAGTGAGTACGAATCGCTGTTGCCGCCTTATGTGGCGCCGAATGACTTTATCGCCGATGCCAGTGAGTTACGGGCGGTGTATCAGGTCAGCGGAGATGCGATGACGCTGCTAGGGCCGATGATATGTGCGTTGCCGACAGACAGTTTGCAGATTAACGTCAACACCCTGCTGCCAGAGCAGGCGCCGTTACTGGCGGCCATGTTTACCCCGGCGCTGAGTGAATCGGACGCGCGTGACATTATCGAGGGGCGCGCATACAACGGCTGGGACAGCGTTGAAGACTTTGTCGCCGAATCGGGTTTGCAAGGTGTTGATGCCGAGTTAGTGGCGCGAGTTAAACCATACTTAACGGTGGACAGTCGGTACTTCGAACTGGATGCCCAGGTGTTGGTCAATGAATCCCGGTTGCGGGTGCGCAGCCTGTTATTTAGTACAAATCGAGAAACTGCAACGGTAATTCGCCGTCGCTATGGAGGGATCGGTGAACGAGTATCTAGTCGTTCGACTGAATAGTCAACGGACAGACGCTATCCAGTGGTTAGTGTGGTCAGAGAGCCGTCACGAAGTGATCGCCAGCGGCGAATTAGCGGGATGGCATGAGCTGGATAGGCTGACGGAATATGCAGATAAACGCCAGACCATCGTCTTGTTGTCTGCCAAACAGACGATACTGCGCAGTGTCGATATCCCGGCCGGTGCCTCGCGACAGTTTGAATCTATGCTGCCGTATCTGCTGGAAGATGAGATCGCCCAGGATGTGGAACAGCTGCATTTTACACTGCTGGCGAAACAGCAGGGCCAGGCGCTGATTTGCGCCCTGGACCGAATCTGGCTGGAAACCCTGCTGGCAGAATGTAAGGCGCTGGGCATCGAGATCAAGCGCGTATTGCCGGATGTGTTGGCGCTGCCGCTCAATCCGGAAGGTTTGAGCGCGGTGGAAATCGCTGGTCAGTGGCTGATTCGAAAAGGCGAATACAGTGGTATCAGTGTCGACCACGATTGGTTTGCCATGCTGGCCGCGTCTGACTGGGTTAAACAAGAGCAGCAATTCTTACCTTTGGTTGCTTACTCTCCGCTGCCTGAACTGCAACTCGACCCACAGCAAGAGTGGCAACAAGGGGAAGCTGAGCTGGTGATGCAGCTGTTGGCTGAGCAGGCGATCAAGAGCCGGGTTAATCTGCTCACCGGGCCGTTCAAGCCCAAATCCTCGGTGTGGCGCTACTGGAGCATATGGCGTAAAGCGGCCGTCGCTGCTCTGGTGTTGCTGGTGATATCAGCGGCCAGCAGCCTGCTGCAAATCCATCAGTATCAAACCCAGGCCGATCAATACCGGGCTGAGAGCGAGCGCATTTTCCGCGCTGCGCTGCCAGGCAAAAATAAAATTCCTACCGTCAGTTATCTCAAGCGGCAGATGGATGATGAACTGGCCAAGCTTGGCGGTGGGGGTGACCAGAATGTACTGATGAACTGGCTGCTGAAACTGCCGGTCACATTGCGCAAAGTTGAAGATATGAATCTGTTGTCGGTCAAATACGACGGCAGCCGCCAGGAGCTGAGACTGCAGGCGCAAAGTAAAGACTTCCAGAGTTTCGAGCAGGCCAGGGTAGAATTGGCACAGTATTTCCAAGTTGATCAGGGCCAGTTAAGCCGTTCCGGCGAATGGGTCAACGGCACCTTCGTGCTCAAAGCTAAGTGAGGCAGAGATGAATAGTTTATTGACGTCGTTACAGAGCTGGTGGCAGGGAATCAGTACCCGGGAGCAACGTATGGTTATCGTCGCCAGCATACTGCTGCTGGTCGGTGGGATATACTGGGGCATACTGGCTCCCTTGAGTCAGAATGCTGAGGCGGCGCAGGGTCGTCTGGTATCGGAAAAGCAATTGCTCAGTTGGGTCAGTGACAAAGCTGATGACATTACCCGGCTGCGTGCCGCCGGTGGCATCACTGTCTCCAGCCAGCCGTTAAACCAGATTCTCTCTTCCTCGGCCAATCGGTTTCAGATTTCCCTGACCCGGGTTCAGCCGCGCGGCGAAATGGTCCAGGTCTGGATAGAGCCTTTGCCGTTTAACCGTTTTATCGACTGGCTGGCTTACCTGCGCGATCAGCAGGGGGTCACGATAGAGTTTCTGGATATTGCCAAAGCGGACCGCGAAGGGGTGGTCGAAGTAAAACGATTGCAGTTAAGTAAAGGGTAAGTGTGTTGAAGAAGTACATTCTGTTAAGCCTGTTGTTTTTATCGGTTTTTGTTGTCAGTTTATTAGCACATTTGCCTGCAGCGCTGGTGGTGAAACACGCGCCGTTACCGGCTCAGTTGGCCATCGAAGGTGTCAGCGGCACGCTGTGGCAAGGACAGGCAAGCCAGGTTAACTGGCAGCGACGCTCACTGGGCCCGCTAAGCTGGCAATGGCAGCCATCCCGTTTGATTGAGGGTAAGCTGGCCGCGCAGCTGCGTTTGTCCGGTAAAGAGAGCGATTATGCGCTTGCTGGCCGGGGAGAAGTCGGTCTTTCGCTGTCGGGGGCTTATGCGCAAAACCTGCTGGCGTCACTGCCAGCTTCTGCGGTGATCAAACAGTTGCCGCTACCGCCGCTTCCGGTGGAACTGGGTGGTCAGGTGGAGATCAATATTCGCCACTGGCAGTATCAGCCACCTTACTGTGAGGCTGGTGAAGCGACTTTAGTGTGGAACAGCGATCGGATCGCATCGCCACTTGGTGACCTTGAGCTTGGTCCGGTGATCGCCGATGTTCGTTGTCAGCAGCAACAGATCAACCTGCAGGGTGAGCAGTCCAGCGATCAGGTGGTAGGCGGATTCGCAGTTGAAGTCGATCCGAACGGCCGCTACAACGCTTCCGGCTGGTTTAAGCCGCAGGCAGCGTTTCCACCGGCGATGAATGCGCAACTGCCCTGGCTGGGCAATCCGGACGGCAAAGGCCGTTATCAGTTTCAACAACAAGGGGCGCTGTAGCGCCCCTTTGGTTTTATTAGATAGTTCGGTGAGCGGCTCACTGGTCTAATCAGTCTTTAATCTGCAGAATATCATTCCAGGGCAGTTGCTCATCTCCCATCACGATAAAGTTAGGATTCTCCAGCGATTCGCGCTCGTTGTAGGACAGCGGCAGCAGATGAGTACTGAGTATCCGGCCACCGGCTTCTTCGACAATGCATTGTGTCGCAGCGGTATCCCACTCTCCGGTCGGACCGAGACGCACGTAGCAGTCGACCGCCCCTTCGGCAACCAGACAGGCTTTCAGGGCGGCAGAACCCAGTGGCACCAATTCGTAGTTCCAGGCACTGCTCATACGGCGGGTAACGCTGTTGATGTTTTGTCGCCGGCTGATGGCAATGGCGATAGGCGAACCCGGCTGCTCATGTTTGTGGGTGCTGATCTGTACCCGTTCAGCCATATCGGGAATTTTCCAGGCGCCCAGACCATGATAGGCGTAATAGGTCACGCCGGATACCGGGCCGTACACCACGCCCATCACCGGGCGGTTGTTTTCCACCAGCGCAATAATGGTGGCGAAGTCGCCGCTGCGGGCGATAAATTCCTGGGTGCCATCGAGCGGGTCCACCAGCCAGTAGCGGTTCCATTGGGCGCGGTCGGTCAGGCTGATATTGGCGGCTTCTTCAGATAGCACCGGAATCTCCGGGGTGAGCTGGTTCAATTGCAGGGTGATCAGCTTATGAGCGGCGATATCGGCGCTGGTGACCGGTGTTTCATCGCTTTTGATGAATTCGTCGTACTCTTTGTTCTCGTAGATGTCGAGGATCAACTGCCCGGCTGAACGAGCGATCTCTATCACTTCCGGGAGCAACTGGGATAAATCTTGATTGGTTGCCATCATTTTTCTCAATACTCGCGACTAATCTTTTAAGACGCGCAGGGCCAACATCAGCGCAGTAATACTGCGAGCTTCGCAAAAATCGACGTGGGTCAGCAGTTCTTCTGCCTGTGCCAAAGGCCAGCGAACCACTTCCAATGGCTCTGGTTCATCGCCTTCCAACTGTTCTGAGTATAGATCCTGTGCGATAAATAACGTCATCCGGCTGGAAAAATAGGAGGGTGCGAGCACCACTTCTTTTAACGGTTGCAGGCTGTGGGCACCGAAGCCAATTTCTTCTTTTAATTCACGTACCGCGGCTTGTTGTGCCGATTCACCATGATCTATCAGGCCCTTGGGAAAGCCGAGCTCATAACGCTCGGTGCCGGCGGCGTATTCTCTTACCAGCAACAGGTCACCCTGTTCGGTCACCGGTACCATCATGACCGCGTTACGGCCACTGGGCCGCATTCGCTCATAGGTGCGCTCGATGCCATTACTGAAGCGCAGGTCGAGTGACTCCACGGCAAACAATCTGGACTGGGCAACGGTTCGTTTGGCTAAGATTTCTGGCAAGATCCTTTTGGTCACACGGAAACTCCAAAGCTGGGTAAGTCATCCTACTATAGGGAAAAGGGCGCAGGTTGAAAAGAGACCTGCAGGCCTGACAGGCAATTTGTCCGACGAATAAAAAAGGCCGGCGTCATTGCCAGCCTCTATCGTCAGTTGCGATCAGTAGTAGGAGTGCTCACCGCGATCGTGTTCAGTGGCATCGCGCACGGCGCTCAGTTCGCCTTCAAACTGCGCCAGCAGCTCTTTCTCGATACCTTCTTTCAGGGTTACATCCACCATAGAGCAGCCGTTACAGCCGCCGCCGAAGGCAACGATAGCCACGCCGTCGTCAGTGATTTCCATCAGGCTGACATGGCCGCCGTGGCTGGCCAGCTGTGGGTTGACCTGAGTCTGAATCGCGTATTCAACCCGCTCGACCAGAGGGGCATCATCCGACACTTTGCGCATTTTGGCGTTCGGTGCTTTCAGGGTCAGCTGCGAACCCATTTTGTCGGTGACGAAGTCGATTTCGGCCTCTTCCAGAAACGGCAGGCTCAGCTCGTCAACAAAGGCAGAAAAGCCGTTGTACTGCATTTCAGTGTCGGTCGCTTCCACTGCCTCTGGCGGGCAGTAAGAAACACCACACTCGGCATTCTGAGTTCCTGGATTAACCACAAAGACGCGAATGTTAGTGCCTTCAGGTTGCTGACCGAGCAGGTTAGCAAAGTGAGACTGGGCAGATTCAGTAATAGTAATAATATTTGACACGACGAATACCTGAGTAAATTTGTAGGCTATTTATTCTCCATTTTACTCTTGTCATCAGTGAGATCTAGCCTTTTTTCTTTTATGAGAAAATCAGGGCCGATTCATGCGGATAATTGCACGACTCAAATCAGTCAGGAGTACGACAGATACAATAAATATCAATGCTTTCGGCGCCGGCTGCAAGCAGCAATTGGCACATTTGTGTCATGGTACTGCCTGTGGTGACCACATCATCGACCAGCGCCAGATGGGCGCCGCAAATCACCGTTGTGCTTATGGGGGCCAGCGCGAATGCGCCGGTCAGGTTGTGCAGCCTTTGCTGGCGGTCCAGCCTCTGCTGCGCCTTCGTGGCGATGGTGCGTTTCACCAGTCCGGGCTGATACGGAACAGCCAGGCGACGCGCCAGTTGCCTTGCCAGCAGGTCGCTCTGGTTATAACCGCGCCGCCAGTAACGTTGCCAGTGCATCGGCACGCTGAGGATGATATCGGGTTTGTGGGTGACGCGGTTAAGTAGCAGTTCGGCCAGCAGCCCGGCGAGCCAGGGTTGGCGCTGATACTTGAGCTGGTGCACCAGGCCAGATAGCGGTGGCTGGTAATCTCCGACACAATACAGCCGCTGCCATAACGGCGGCTGCTGCAGGCACTGGCCACACAGGCTGGTGTCGTCGGTACTCTGCAGGCCACAGCACGGGCAGCGTGAGGTCTGCAGAAGGCGTTGCAGGCAGAAGCGGCACAGTTTAGCGTGGTCATCGGCCAGCGGCATCCGGCACAGTGGACAGAGTCTGACCAGCGTGCGGGCGATGTTTTTTGTCAACCAATTGGTTACCATAGGCGCTTTGGTTTTCAGTAACTGGGATTTGAGGTTCTGGCTAATCATGGCGGGACGTGGCGCAAGTTGAGGATGGAAATAGTGGCAGAGAATGTGACACAGCAAGCGGAACTGTATTGGCAGGAAAGCGGCCAGGGGCCGGATCTGGTGTTGATCCACGGTTGGGGGATGAATGGCGCAGTGTGGCAGCAGACGGTCGACACGCTCAGCCAGCACTTTACCGTCCATGTGGTGGATTTGCCCGGTTATGGTCACAGTAGCCACTGCCACGCCGACAATCTGGAAGGCATCGGTCAGTTGCTGCTGCGCGGAGCCCCGGACAAAGCCGCCTGGCTGGGTTGGTCACTGGGTGGGCTGGTGGCCAGCTACCTGGCGCTGTATCACCCGGATCGGGTCAGTAAGCTGATCACGGTAGCCAGTTCGCCGAAATTTTCTGCTGAAGGTCGCTGGCGAGGCATACAGCCCCAGGTGCTGAGTCAGTTCAGTCAACAGCTTACCGAAGACTTCACCCTGACGGTGGAGCGGTTTATGGCGCTGCAGGCGATGGGCAGCCCTTCCGCACGTCAGGATGTCAAACAGCTGAAACAGTCGGTATTGTCGCGGCCAATGCCCGATCCGCACTCGCTGACGCTCGGGTTGCAGCTGCTGGCGGAAGTGGATCTGCGTCAGGCACTGGCCACACTGCAGGTGCCGATGCTGCGCTTGTACGGTCGGCTGGATGGCCTGGTGCCGGTGAAAGTCGCCGCAGAGCTGGACCGCCAGTGGCCGGAAAGTGAATCCCACGTGTTTGCCCAATCCTCTCACGCGCCGTTTATTACCGAATCAGAGCAGTTCTGCCAGCGGATCGTCCAATTTTTAGGCAAATAAACACTAAAATTTTCACAGTGCAGGCCGATAACTAAGCTAACCCGGCAGCGACAAGCCCTGTGGCTGTCGGGGTGGGCGATACTGAGGAGGTTTCGGCTATGATAGTGTCACCGACTAACGTAAGTGTGCCACTTATCGCCCCATCGGTTAATGTGCAAACGGAGCAGGCCGCCCGTGACAACAAAGTCCGTGAGCCTGTTGTGCCAACCGTCGCGTTAGCAAAAAGCAATGCTGAGCGGAAAGTCAAAGCAGACGATAAGCGTCGTAAACAGAGCTCCTGGGATCCGTCTGAGCACCCTGACTATGAGTCGGAACTGCACTCGGAAGTGGCGTGCGCTTATCAGGAAGACCCGGCCGAAACCCTGGCCAGGCTTTTCAGTCTGATTGCACTCGACAGCTACAGCAACTGTCAGGGCAAGGGCTATGCGATGCGGTTTCGGCTACCAAAACACATTATTGATGCTGCGATAACAGATGGGCAGATGGCAAGAAGGCGAACGGTGATCAGGTACCATTATGGTCATGCGGTGGCACCAAATATTCCTTCTGAAGTCATCGCTGTGTTATAGCGCCGTATTATCAGGCGCAGACCATCAGTAAAAAACCCACTCAGCTTAGGCTCAGTGGGCTTTTTTTTGTTAGCCAGAAGTTCAACTAGCCAAGGGTTCCGCTAGCGACTTTCTGATGGTTACTTTTTCGCTTTGGCAAAGGCGGCGGCAAAGGCGCCACCCATGGCACTGTCAGAAGGCTGGTTGCGCTGGCGCTTGGCGGCTGAACCTTTTTGCCGTTCCGGGGTACTGCGCTGACTGCGATTGTCCTGACCTGGCTGGTCATCCAGCCGCATTGACAGGCCGATCCGTTTGCGCGCCACGTCCACTTCCATCACCTTAACCTTGACGATGTCACCAGCTTTGACCACTTCACGCGGATCCGAAACAAACTTGTTGGCCAGGGCTGACACGTGCACCAGGCCATCCTGATGCACGCCGATATCGACAAAAGCACCGAAGTTGGCCACGTTGGAGATCACCCCTTCCAGAATCATACCCGGCTCCAGGTCATTGAGAGTATTGACGCCCTCGGCAAAGGTGGCGGTTTTAAACTCAGGCCGCGGGTCCCGGCCGGGCTTGTCCAGTTCGCGGATAATGTCGGTCACCGTCGGCAAACCAAATTCCTGGTCGGTGTAATCGGCGGCGTGCAGTTTCTGCAGGAAGGCGGAATTGCCGATCATCTCGCCAATGCCCTGCCGGCTCTGCTCGGCGATGCGTTTCACCACCGGGTAGGCTTCCGGGTGCACTGCCGAGGCATCGAGCGGGTTACGGCCATCCATAATACGCAGGAATCCGGCGCTCTGTTCAAACGCTTTAGGCCCCAGGCGCGGCACTTTTTTCAGCTGGCTGCGGCTGTCGAATCGGCCGTGTTCGTCACGGTAGGCGACGATATTCTGCGCCAAAGTCTGGCTCAGACCGGCCACCCGGGTCAGCAGCGCCGGAGAGGCGGTATTCACGTCTACGCCGACCGCGTTCACACAGTCTTCCACCACCGCATCCAGCCGCTTGGCCAGCAGGCTCGCGCTGACATCGTGCTGATACTGACCCACGCCAATCGATTTCGGGTCGATTTTGACCAGTTCCGCCAGCGGATCCTGCAGACGACGGGCGATAGACACCGCACCGCGCAGCGATACGTCTAGCTGTGGAAACTCCTGTGCCGCCAGTTCGGAAGCCGAATACACCGATGCGCCGGCTTCGCTGACCATGATTTTTTGACAGTTAAGCTGGTTTTTCTCGATCAGATCGGCGACAAAGCGGTCGGTTTCCCGCGAGGCGGTACCGTTGCCGATGGCGATCAGGTCGACCTGGTGCTGGCGCACCAGTTTCGCCACTACCTGTGCCGCCTGCTGAGTCTGTTTTTGTGGCGGGTGAGGGTAGATGGTGTCGGTGGCGAGCAGTTTACCGGTGCTGTCGACAACGGCAATTTTCGAACCGGTACGCAGACCGGGATCCAGCCCCAGAGTGGCCCGTGGCCCGGCCGGGGCGGCCATCAGCAGATCTTTCAGGTTGCTGGCGAATACTTCAATCGCTTCCAGTTCGGCGCGCTCTTTCATCGCCGCCATCAGTTCGGTTTCCATGTGCATCGACACTTTGACCCGCCATGCCCAGGCGATCACCTGTTTGCGCCAGCTGTCGGCGGGCGCATCGCTCAGGTGCAGCTGATAGTGTTCGGCAATCAGCGTTTCGCAGTATGACTGGCGAACGGCTTCTTGTTGCTCGGGGTCGGCGTTCAGCGCCAGGGTCAGGATCCCCTCGTTGCGGCCGCGTAACATGGCCAGCGCTCGGTGCGACGGGACCTTGCTGATCGCTTCGTGGTGGTCAAAATAGTCTTTGAATTTTTCGCCTGCCTGCTGCTGGCCGTCGATCACTTTGGCGACCAGTTCGCCGTGACGATTCAGATAACGACGAATTTTCTCCAGCAGGTCGGCATCTTCGGCAATCCGTTCCATCAGGATCGCCCGGGCCCCATCCAGTGCGGCCTTGCTGTCATTGATGTTGTGCTCGGCAGAGAGGTACTGCTGGGCCAGCTGCTCCGGCTGATGCTCTGGCTGTTGCCACAGAGTGTCGGCCAGCGGCTCCAGGCCGGCTTCAATCGCGATCTGCCCTTTGGTGCGACGTTTCGGTTTATACGGCAGGTACAGGTCTTCCAGTCGCGTCTTGCTGTCGGCCTGGTTGATGGCGGTTTCCAGTTCACTGCTGAGTTTGCCTTGGTCGCGAATGGATTTCAGGATCGTCTGACGGCGCTCATCCAGCTCACGCAGGTAGGCCAGTCGGCTGTCCAGGGTGCGCAGCTGAGTATCGTCCAGTCCGCCGGTGACCTCTTTACGGTAGCGGGCAATAAAAGGAACAGTGTTGCCATCGTCAATCAGGGTAACGGCGGCGATGATCTGCTGTGGGCGAACATTGAGTTCACCGGCGATCTGATGACAAATAGCTTGGCTCATCAATGAGATCTCTTTAATTGATTTGTGAACCCGATAAATCGAGTAGTGTATGATGAATCTAACATGGGGGTTAGCAGGCCAATTTCAATCGCTCAGGCGGTGGTAATCCGGCTTGGCGTTGATTTTGCCAATCAAATAGTCAACAAAGTTAGAATTGTGTAAAAACAGTCACTAAACTGCGAACTATAGGGTAATAAATCACTCAGATGATATCCGTCCACTCCCCAACTCAGCTTCGAATGGATAACAACTATGAAAAAATTCGCCTTGACCATGACGCTGTTTCTGACCGCGTTATTTTCCATTTCTCTGCCGGCTGCCACGCTTTCTGCAACTACCCAGGCTCCGGTTTACCAGCTGGAAGAAAAGCTGGTGCTGGGGCGACTGGAGAATGTCTATTTTAATGGCATCGACAGTCTGAAGGGAGTGCCGTTCGTCGGTAAAATTGATACCGGTGCGGATACCACATCAATGCATGCTGAGCAGATCCACATCAGCAGCCAGAATCCTAAATATTCCAGCCTGAAAGACGATGCGTTACTGCAGGCGGTGATCGAGGATGTCGGTGGCACCAGAGTAAACTGGCCAAGCGAAAAATATCAGCCTTATCAAATGACAGTGCATTTTGTGATGCGCCACCCTTACAGCGGTGAAAAAGTCACGGTGAGTGACGATCTGGACCGGATCAGTGCCATTCGCAGTCGCAGCAGCAAAAAGCCTTTACTGCGCCCGGTGATCAGCCTGCTGGTGACCATCGCCGGCC
>NZ_JBNKVP010000070.1:0-17802 GCF_050299255.1 Vibrio sp. | reverse complement strand
TACCTTTCCCGCGCATGCCCGCAGAAAAGATGTCCGGTTAAGCCCCGGAACAACCCTGCTATGGGATGCCCGGTACGCGGAATTGTTTCCCGGCATGGCATTTTTGCCAGTTAACGCACCCACACCACCATTAAATACAATGTGAGACGGAGTGAGCGTTTTCATTGTTTCCAACACTTCCGGCATGCTTTCCATTACAGTTGCATACTGCTTGTATTTACCATTTTCGTCTTTAGGTACATAGAAGTCAGCTTCACCTACGTAGTAAGCGCGGTCGTATTTAATCGGATTTCCGTCGGCGTCTTTCAGGCCATCTCTTGGGAGTACCATAATCGCACCGTGCATACCCATAGCAACGTGCCATGGAATCATGATGCCACCAGGTGCACAGTGATAAACAAAGGTACCGGCTTTTGTTGCTTTGAAACGGAACGTGACTTCCTGACCAGGAGATACCAGCGTCATTTCACCGCCGCCTAAGGCACCGGTCGCGGCATGTAAATCGATGTTGTGTGCCAAGGCATTGGTTGCCGGGTTGACCAGCGTTAGTTCGATGTAATCATGCTGGTGACAAACAATGAGCGGCCCTGGTACGCTACCGTTGAACGCACAGACCCAGGCTTTAGTACCGTTTTCAAGCTCAACCTGCTTTTCTTCGATGTGCATTTTCACTTCGATTACTTTTGGTTTGCCCACGGCTACCTGGTCATGTTTAGGTACCATTGGTGGTGCAACTAGTTCTTGTTTGACACGCTCAAGCTGGTCGGCAGTGTAGTTTGCCATACGGTCTGATGAGGCTTTATTGTTTCCGGTTGAAGCGACAGCATTTTGGGCCACTAAACCTGTCGCCAGCGTTGCACCGACCAATCCTACTCCTACAGATCCACCGAGAAAGTTGCGACGTTGTTCATTAATGGTTTCAGGGTTCGTTGAAGGTTGCTTGTCCATAGATAACTCCATTATTTGCACTTATTCACCGCTGAAGTGCACCGTAAGCACCGGGTCGGTGAGGGTTTGTGTGTTTCGTTATCAACAAGACTATTCCTTTGGTCTGCTTTGCAATTGACAATAGTCAAGTGAAAAAAAGCATTGCTCATGCCCGAGAGCTTAGGGACAAATCAAATCAGGTGTTTTATCGGTGCAAATTTGTTCAAGTCAGATCAAGTGAACAGCAGTGAACAATAGGCAACCTGTGGGCTGCACAAGTTGCTAAAAGCGAAAATAACAAAAACATTGAAAGCCAGCTAAACCTGCCGAATTGGACAATTCGTTCAGACTTTGATTAACCGACGAGTTTGTAGAAGTGTGAACTAAACAGTGCAAACAAGAGATTCGAATAGTCTATTCATCCGGTAGTGTGGCTCTGTTGCAGTTGCAGAAGTGGTGGGAACGAATGGCGAGCTTGATAACTCGCCAAACTAGCGGCTAGCCTTTATCAGCAAATCGAAGTTAAAGGTAACCGTGGTGGTCGCTGTTAAAGCGTTAGAATTTCTTCGGTGCAAAGCCAGTCATTACATCCAGGCGCAACGCCTGACCAATTTTAGTCATCGGGTGGACCACCACCAAGCCTTTAACTGATTTCTTCAGTTTACCTAAATCCGCCTGCTCAGCTTTAGTCAACTCTCGAGAGAACGGCATATCCTGAAGGGCTTTACGTTCTTTGTTTAAGTCGTACTGCTGTTTGTGCTTCAGTTGATTAACTTTCTTAGTCAGCTTGTCGATCTCATCGGTAAACTGGGACACCATCTCGCCATCACCACGAGATTTCGCAGCATCTAGCTTATGTCGACAGGTGTCCAGACGGTTATTCAGCTGCTGGATTTCTTTTTTTACACTCATGGTATGTGCTCTCAGATAGGAACTGGGCGCGGAGTATAGCATATACCCACATTAGTTTTTTAATAGAATGATTGAATACTGAAGCTAAAGTCTTTCCTTACTCAATCTATTTAATCAGCGTCGTAGCATAGTGATTCCAAGATCTATTGATATGATTGTTCTAATTAGCTCCCTGAGTATTAAACTCCAATTCGTTACTTCAACTAGAGCGAATGGATACATTTCCCAATCTCAAGTACAATAGCTCTCATTTAAAGCAAACTGTGTCGTTCTAAGTGTTTGTATAACTTATAGATATTTAGACGAATATAAAGGCAAGTATTTCAAATGGTTAACAATAGTATTCAATGGTTTCCTGGCCATATGCACAAGGCACGTAAAGAGATCGAAGAGGCGATTCCTCAGGTTGATGTGATCATTGAAGTGTTGGATGCACGGATTCCGTTCAGTAGTGAGAACCCAATGATTTCTCAACTTCGCGGTGAAAAGCCTGTGGTAAAAGTGCTTAATAAACGCGACCTCGCTGACCCTGAACTGACTCAGCTTTGGATTGACCATCTGGAAAAAGAAAATAATGTCAAAGCGATGGCCATTACTACCCAAAACAGTCAGGAAGTTCAAAAGATCCTTGAGCTGTGCCGTAAATTAGCGCCAAACCGCGAAGAAATCGGTAAAAACATTCGCACCATGATAATGGGGATTCCAAACGTAGGTAAATCCACCATCATCAATACCCTGGCAGGTCGTACTATTGCACAAACCGGTAACCAACCGGCTGTCACTCGGCGCCAGCAAAGAATTAATCTTCAAAACGGTATCGTGCTCTCCGATACTCCTGGCATACTGTGGCCAAAAGTTGAAAACCCGCATAGTGGCTTTCGCCTGGCGGCAACCGGCGCAGTGAAAGATACTGCAATGGAATATGACGAAGTCGCCTTTTATACCGTGGAATACCTGGCAGCCCAGTATCCGGAGAAACTGAAAGAACGCTATCAACTGGATGATTTGCCAGAGTCAGATGTCGAATTAATGGAAGCGATCGGCCGAAAACGTGGCGCGTTACGTGCAGGTGGCCGGGTCGACCTACATAAGGCATCTGAAATCCTGTTGCACGAGCTGAGAAGTGGCGTATTGGGTCAAATCACCTTGGAGCGGCCTGAAATGATCACCGAAGAGCTGGTTCAAGTTGAAATAAATGAAGCGCGCAAAGCTGAAGAAAAAGCCAAGCGCAAAGAAGAGCGCCGTAAGCGTTATCTGAAAAACAAACGCTAGTCTATTCAAACTGCTAGGGCTGTTGAAATAAGGGCGAATATCACCGCCCTTTTCTTTTCAATTAAGCTAACTGACTTAGTTTAACCAACACGGTTTCTAATTGATCCCATGGCAATAACTCACCATTGATGACTTCAATACGGCTTTCATACCCTTCTAGCGTCATCTCATTGACCGATACCACACCATTGGCGACATTAAACGCATAGCAGCCTTGATTGGTATTGATCACCGCTTTGACCCTTTCAGCTTGCAAAGCGCTGAACATGGAAAATATTTCATCAAAATCAAATTGATATTCTGGGCCAAATACCCAGCCACAGCTGAAATAACCTTGTCCCTGGTTTTCTTTCCGGGCAAAGCTATGACCAGGAGCCAGCGCGAATTCGGGTTCCAAATCAGCATGCTGTTGATGGTGCTCATCGATATGTGTTGCCGCTGTTCCCCTTACCCGTTCAATATCTAACACCTCAAGCGGGATCTTACCCTGTTTTACCAGCTTGCTGAAAATTTTGGAGGGAGTCTGATCGGTCACCCAATCGTTGAAGACATCAATATCGTCAACGTTACAAAGGTCTACTTTATTGCCAATCACCACATCTGCGCTGTCGAGTTGGTCGTTGAAATTCTGGTTGCTAGTGTATTTTTCGTCGTGCAAGTTTCTCGGGTCAACCAGTGCGATGGTCGCTTTTAAATCGACATAGTTTTGGTATTGCTCTGAAAGCAGCGTTGCAACCACCTGTTTGGGGTGGCCAAGGCCGGTCGGTTCTATTAACAAACGGTCCGGTTGTTGCCGTAACAGTGCATTGATACCGACTGACATCGGCACACCTGCAGTACAACACATACAGCCGCCGGGCACTTGTTTAATCAGCGCGCCCTGATCGGACATCATTGCGCCGTCTATACCGATTTCACCAAACTCATTGACCAGGACCGCCCAGTTTTGGTCTTCCGGCTTATTAGCCAGTAAATCCAAAATAGCGGTGGTTTTACCTACCCCCAGAAAACCAGTAATGATATTAGTCGGTACTTTTTGCGTCATAGTTTTAATACTCCATTTTTGTGTCAGTATATCGCGCTTTTATTTGTAGTGAAAAGTGGCTTTAGTAACCTGATAGTCAACGACTTGGTGAAACAAATGGCAGTATCGAAATGGCAGTTGGAGAAGTTCCAGAAAGACAAAAGGCGCACCGCGGTAGTGCGCCCTATCCCTCGTTACTCAATCGTGAGTTTGCGGATTGGGAGGTCTATTGATGCGACCCAATCAAATACGAGGATATAAGAAATGACGTATTTGAATCCATCCAAATTGTATGTAAGGCGAAATGTTGTCCTCCCTGCGAGTCGGTTCAGATGGCCTTACACCCTAACTATGGTTCAAATTCGCTAAAGTGCAAGCTTTTAAAAAGGTTATAGCAAAAAAGTACCATCAATGTTTTTGCTATCTCTCTGCGTGAGCCCCGATGACACAAGCCCGGCAGGGAGGATAAAATCAAACCAGTTGCAGATAAAGTTGCCTTAGTTCTGATTTAGCCTTCTTGAATTATGTAAAATAGCCAGAGTCCGGAGTTGGTGATTGCGCCCAGGTTAGGTCACTTGATATCATCGACCACCCAGAATAACTTCCTGTAACTGAACTTAGCTTCAGTACAATAAATAACAATACAATTCCAGAGGTAACGGATTGAACTGGCGCAGATTAACCCACTATCATAACGCTCCCCCGTCACAAGCAGCGTTGGCACTTGGTATCATCGGTCTGGGTCAGGCCTGGGCGTTATATGTGCCAGATATTGGGGTACCACTTCGCCCTTATTTGGCGTTTATAGGTGCCGTTCTGCTGTTGCCAGTACTGCTCAAATACCTCACCAGTTACTCTACTTTTGTTCACGACATTCGTGATCCACTACGCGGAAGCCTAATGGCTCCAATGAGTATGGCTCTGCTAATCCTTTGCGATTATCTGGCAGTCATATCACCCTATATCGCTTATCCCATCTGGTTTGCTTCATTGTGTTTGCACTTGACTATGATGGTGCTGTTTTTCTACTTCCAGATTACTAAGTTTAAGATGTCCAACATATACCCAAGTTGGTTTCTCTATCCTGTTGGACTAATTAGTAGTTCGCTGGCCGGGTCTCAGTTTGGTCTGCGCTTATTCTCCGAAACACTGGTACTCACCTGCATCACCATCTACTTCTTTATGTTACCTCTGGTGCTGTATCGGCTGGTGTTCGAAGGTATGTTACCGCGTAATGCCAGGCCAACTTTAGCGATCATGGCAGCGCCCATCAATCTGACTCTGGCCAGCTACCTGGTGAACTTTGAACATGCCGACCCAATTCTGACCGGAGCACTGGCAGGTATCGCCATTACCATGACGCTATTAATCTATCTTTGCTATTTCCGGTTACTTCGTCTTAAATTTCAACCTTCCATTGCCGCCGTCACCTTCCCTTCAGTGATCAGTGCGGTCGCGATGTTCCGCCTCACCCACTATTTTGAACACTATTTCCCTCAGTGGCATTGGCTGCATAATTTTGGCATGTTTGAACTATCGATCGCCACACTGCTGGTTTTATGGGTGTCTCTAGGATACGTGCGTATGTATTGGCCAGAATGGTTTAACCGTTCCGGCGATGGCTCTGTGAATCCATAGCAGTCAGGCACTAAATCAAAGACACATAAATAAACGGCTGATCAAAGTTCACACTCGATCAGCCGTTTTCATTTTGTCTGGGTTACCTTTCGGGCGCCTGCTTTGCCCTAGTAAACCAACTGGATATCACTACCCGTTCGGCTCGGCTCCACATCAATTCGCAACGACATCTGCTCTTTGAGTTCAGATACGTGGGAAATAATGCCGATAGTCCGACCGCCCTGCTGCAGCTCTATCAGCATGTTGATCGCCAGGTCGAGCGATTCCGGATCCAGGCTGCCAAATCCTTCGTCTATGAACAGTGTATCCAGACGAATTCCACCACTGTAAGACTGAACGACGTCCGACAGGCCCAATGCCAGTGACAGTGCTGCCATAAAAGATTCGCCGCCAGAAAGCGTGGCAACATCGCGCAGTTTGCCGCTATATCCGTCTTCTACTACCAGGTCCAAACCAGAGCCGGCATTCCCCTTGGCCCGCTCTTCCTTGCGTCGCAGCTCATAACGGCCTTTACTCATCATGCGCAGTCTCTGGGATGCCTGGATTAGTACGTCATCCAGTAACACTCCCAGCACAAAGCGATGCAAGCTGACTTTAGCGCCGGTTTTACCATTAGCAATGTCACTTAGCGTGCCAACAACCTGGTATTGCTGCTCCAGTTGCAGGTTTTGTTGGTACAGTTTTTCCAGACGCTGCTGGACTTGAATCAATGATGTCTGTTGTGATTTCAGTGCCGACAGATCCGCCTGCGATTGTTGATAGGCTTGCCAGGCGGCAGTACGACGTTGGCTAAATTGTTCAACATCCGGCTCACACTGTTCAGCCAACTCCTGATTAATTGCTTCAAGTGCACCGTCTAGCTTGGATGCCTGTTGCTCGTATTCGCGGATTTGTTCAGCTAACTGGCTCATTTGCTCTGTTGTCAGCCGCGCGGCATGATACTGATCCAGTCCAATAAAATCGCTTTCTGCCAAAGCCTGCTGCCAGAGAACCTGTTTGTCAGACAACTCAGTTCTGCTCTTATCCAACTGTTGATTAGCATTAACCACATTGGCTTCAGCAGTAGTATGCAGGGCAACCATCCGATCGTTGATCTGCTTTAGCTCTACATCTCGCTGCTGAATTGTCGCAATCTCACTGTTTACCGAACTGAGTTGTTGATCTACGGCATCTAGCGTCTGTAAATCTTCCGGCAACTGCCCAGCTAAAGAGGCTGCCAGGCTTTGCAGTTTGTTTTGCTCGAGCTCTGCCTGTTGCTGTCCTTTTTGCTGCTGTTCCAATGTAAGCGCAGCCTGCTGCGCCTGCTGGGTAGATTGCTCCACTTGCTGTTGAAGCTTTTGCAGATCCAGTTTTTCTAATAGCGATTGTTGCTGTTGCACCTGTTCAAGTTCGGCGCTCAGCACCGCAGTATCTGTACTGAGTTGATTGTCTTTAAGCTGTGCCTGCCACCCCTGTAATGCCTGCTCAACTCGGGCTAACTGTTCTTTGGCCAACTGCCACTCTTGCAACCTCTGTTCCTGAATCGCAACTAGGTTTTGCTGCCCATGCCGAGCAGCATCGACTTGTTGCTTGGTTACTTCGTCACCGTCAAACTGAGCTAGATGCGGATGGTCCAAACTGCCACAAACCGGACAAGCCTCTCCATCAGCCAACTGCTTTGCCAACTGAGCGGCTTGGGTTGTATGCCAACGAAATTCAAGTTGATCTGCACTTTGCTTCGCTCTCAGCGTGTCCTCACGGGCCCCCTCATATGCACTTTGGGCGGCATTGTGGTTTGCTTCAATTTGCGTTTTGGCGTGGGCAGTCTGAGCAATTTCCTGACAAACTTTAAGCTGATGCTGCAATTGCTCTCGCTTAGCTTTAACAGCAGGTAATTCTGCCAGTTGCTGCGCCGCGGAGTTAAGCTGCTGTTGCTGGTGCTGCAACTGCTGTTCAAGATGCAGCCTGAGGTGCGTTGTCTGCTCTAGTTGTTGCTTTGCACTGTTCAGTTGCTGGTTAGCTAATTTCAATTGCTGCTGATAAGCGGAAAGTTCAACCAACTGCTTTCTATAAGATTCCAGTTGATACACCTGCTTATTCAGATTTGGCAGTTGATTTCTACGAGCCTCAAATTGCTGGTTTTCTTGCTGAGCGTGCTGTAGTTGCCTTTTGGCCTGGCTCAAATGTTGATTTGTCGTTTCTACCTGCTGCTGCGAGTTAGTTTGGTGTTGCTGCGCCTGTTGCCATTGTGTGTACGGCAGCTCGAGTTTGTTGGCTTTTTCAGCCATCTGATAACGCTGTTTCGCCTGATCGATTTCAGGCTTTTGTGATTCTAGGTGCTGGATCTGTTTTTGTGTCTGACGGCGTTTTTCAAATTGCGCGGTTAACTGCTGGGCGGATTTTTCTTCTGCTTGAGCGTTATCCAAGTGCTGCTGTGATTGGGCCAGCAATTTTTGGGCTTGCTCAACCTTAGGTTCCAGCTCGCGAAGCTGATTCTGCAACTGTTCCTCGGAGTCAACATGAACCACGTCTAACGCGCCTTTGATTTGGTTATCAAACTCCTGTTTGGCATTTCTGATGCCAGCTGCTTTTTCAAACAGTGCCCGCTCTATTGCGTTGTAGATCTGAGTCTGAAACAGTTGGCCGAATATCTGTTCCCGATCCTTGGAGTTTGCCGTTAACAACTCGCGGAACCGTCCCTGTGGCAGAACCATCACCTGCCTGAACTGTTTAACATCCAGGCCAATCAGATCGGTAATAGCGTCTGCGACGGGTTTGGGCTTATTGGCCAGCAGTATTTCTTGCCCCGCACCACTCAGTTCGAGCAGCTGACAACTATGAGCTTTTTTGGTCAGCCCTTCACCGCGTAACTTAGGCAGGTACTGCTCCGGACTACGGATGATTCGATACACTCTGTCCGCCAGGCTAAACTCAAACTCAATAACTGTCGACAGTTCGACAGGCGCCAAATCACTTCGCATCTGATCGCCAGTGCGCTCACTGCCGGTAGTTTCGCCATACAAGCCAAAGCAGATCGCATCCAAGATAGTGCTTTTTCCCGAACCCGTCGGACCGTTAATCAGAAACAGCGGCGCGCTGCCTAATTTATCAAATTCGATCAACTGGCGATCAGCAAACGGACCAAACGCTTGGATAGTCAATTTGATTGGTTTCATTGGGCGGCTCCTTTACCAGTTTTCAGCTGCTTGAGGATATCCCCTATCACCTGCTCTTGTTCGGCAGTGATCGGTTCTTGTTTTGCTTCCAGGAAGAAATCTTTGAACATGTCCAGCTCACCCCTGGCGAGCCGCGCTTTTGCCATTGGCTGATCGAGATCTGCCAGCATGCCGGGTTTTTCCAGGTGCAACACGTTCGGGTAAACCTGCCTCAGCTTCTCCATCGGATCCAGGATCGCATGCTTATCCAGTAGCCTAACTAGTAAATAGTCATGGTTATCCTGATCCGTCGCGCCATCAGCAATGATCTGCGCTAATTCCCCTTCAATGATGCGCATTTGATGGGGGGCGGTCAGATCAATATGCTCGGTTGATACAAGCCCGTCGCGGTTTAATTCCACCAGCGTCGCACCTTTTTTCTGGTATTGCTCTGAGAAACTGTATTTCATCAGAGAGCCGCTGTAGCGGATGTAAGGCTGCCCTTTCGACTGCGGTTGATGTAGGTGGCCGAGTGCCACATAGTCAAAGTCGACAAAGTGTTTGTGGTCGACTCGGTCGGCACCACCTATAGAAAGAGGTCGCTCAGATTCGGATTCCATAGCGCCGTCGACAAAGCAGTGACTGAGCAATACCCGCCGCTGACCGGCGACAAATCGTGATTTTATCTGTTCAGTCAACCATTGATGCGCCTGGTCGTGGTCCTGAATTGGTTGCTCATAAGTGTGGCGGACTAACTCAGGATCATTATATGGCATGCCGTAAAATGCCACCTCTCCTGCCGCTTCAGAGTTGAGTACTACTGGCTCCAGCATTTGTTCAAAATTGCTGATGATGTGTAGGTCTGCCGCGCGCATTTGCTCCGCCGCAAACCCCAGACGCTGCGCGCCATCGTGGTTACCAGGGATAACGATCATCGGGGTGTTCAGCTCACCGCAGATACGGTTAACCACCTGATCCATCAATTCAATCGCAGCCGTAGGAGGCACTGAACGATCATAAATATCTCCGGCCACCAGCAGGGCGTCGACCGGGTTGACCGTGATGTATTCAATCAACTGCTCTAACACAGCACGTTGATCATCAAGAAGCGATACGCCATGAAACTGACGTCCGAGATGCCAATCTGAGGTGTGGAGAAATTTCATTATTATTTGGATTACGAATTCAGAATATTCACTTATCTTAACAAGCGAAGCTTAAGTTAGAAATGAAAAGGTAAGAAAGGAAAACAGCCGCGAAATGCGGCTGTTTTTGGTCAGACTCGTTTTAGTGCGCTTTACTCTGGCAGAACTTAATCGCTTCATCGAGAAGCTGTAGAGCTGTCTGCTCGCAATCGGGCAGTTTCGCATCACTTTTACCAAGTGGTGTAACCCGCTCACCCCAACGAATATGACCTGCACCCCAGGTAAGACCTGCGCCAAATGCCGCCATCAGAATTTCGTCATTCGGACGAATGTGGCCTTCTTCAATCGCTTCACACAACGCGATAGGAATGGTTGCGGCTGAAGTATTGCCATATTTGTGGATATTGATAAACGCTTTATCCTGATTGATACCGGCAACGTCGCACAATGTCTGGATGATGCGCATATTGGCCTGGTGCGGAATTACCACATCCACATCCTTAGTATCGAGCTGGCTGGCTTCCAGAACTTCTTTAGCCGCAGATCCCATACCGCGTACCGCGCGCTTAAAGATCTCTTTACCGACAAAATTAAAGCCCCACAGGCCATTGTCGTCAGCAAATCGGTCCATAGAGGTACCAAATTTAGGCACCGCCAGAATATCGCGACCTCCGGCATCACAGCCCAGTCTTGCTTGTTGCAGACCAACCGCTTTTTCAGTGCGGGAAACAACTACAGCGCCCGCCCCGTCACCAAACAGTACTGCGGTATCGCGTTTTGACCAGTCCAGATAGAAAGATAGACGTTCAACACCAATCAATATGGCGTTTTTGTAATTGCCAGACTGAATCAGGCGAGTGGCCATTTCAAGGCTATACAGAAAACCGGTACAGGCTGCGTTCAAATCAAACGCCGTCGCGGCTTTAATTCCCATATTTTGGGCAATTTTTGAAGCTACATTCGGTACCAGGGTATCTGGTGAGCAGGTGGCTACGATAATCAAATCGATATCATTAGCTTCCAGACCAGCTGCCGCAACGGCATGCTGGGCCGCCACTGTGGCCATGTCTGAAGTGTTTACATGGCTGATACGGCGCTGCTCGATCCCGGTACGAGTGCGAATCCACTCATCGTTAGTGTCAATAAAAGTACTTAAATCGTCATTGGATAATACGGCAGGTGGCAGGCATTTTCCCCAACCGGTAATTTCGGCATAATATTGTGTCATCATGGACCTTATGTCTGTCTTTTTTGTTTGCGCACAGTATACCGCTAAGACTGACGCTGTCACCAGAATGTCACCGAATAAGAGAGTAATATCATGGATACCTTTACTACCCGTTGCCCTTCCTGCTCAGGAATTAACCGTGTTCCGACCAGTCGGGCCGCTGAAAGCCCAAAATGTGGCAAATGTCAGGCGGCCCTGCTTGATGGCGCGCCCGTGGAAGGAACCGACAACAACTTCAATGCCATCCTCAATAGTGGACTTCCGGTTGTGGTGGATTTTTGGGCCCCCTGGTGTAATCCTTGTGTGGGCTTTGCGCCCGTTTTTCTCGATGTCGCGACTGAACGTGCCAACCAGGTAAGGTTCGTAAAAATTGATACTGAGGCACAACAAACGCTGGCAGCTCAATTTCAGATCCGCAGCATTCCCACTATTATGGTGTTCAAAAACGGCAAACGGGTAGACATGATCAACGGTGCGTTACCTAAAAGCCAGTTTGACCAGTGGCTTAACAGTGCCCTGACCAAATAATCTCCGATTGATTATTTCTCTGCCACTTTTCGTCTTTGATGGCGATTGGAAGCGCCTGGCGCCGGTTTCTCCGGTACCGGGCGTTTTTCATGTATCAAGTGACGTAATGCCAGTATCGGATGCGGCAGGAGCATTTTCGGTCCCGAATAGCGCATAACTTGTCGCATTTGCTCTTTTGGCTCTGGCTTATAACAGTGGATCGGACATTGGTTACAGGTCGGTTTTTTCTGTCCGTAGGGGCATCTGTCTAATCGCTGCTCGGCATAGCGTAACAATTCGTCACACTCACCACATACCCGCCATTTGCCCGTCGAATCGGCAGTATCATGATGTGCCTTGCAATATATCTGCATCATACCGACTACGGTTTTGAACTCCGTCAGCAGCGCCCCCGTCAGAATCGTGCTTTGATTGTTCGCCATACTTTTACTCACACATGTTGTCAGCGTGGTTTGTCTCACCGAGCTGGTTCTTTTGCACTATGGTAGCAGTCGTCAAACTACAAAACTTGATCTGAGTATATTCTGCTAACCGTTTGTTCTCTATATATACATACCAGTTGAACCAGTGATGTTTCGTTTTTTTAGTCACCCGATTGAAACCTAAAGACTAAACTTAACGTACCAAACCGTATAGCGATACTGTTTCGGGGAGAACCAGATGACAACACTTATTCGTAGCCTGATAGCTTTGCTGATGCTTAGCTACTCCGTTAGTACGTCTGCTTATCCCCAGTACGCCGATGATTGGTCTCATCGCAGCGTGATGTATTTCGCCCCCACCAAGGACCAACATGTACAGCAGTTTATTAAAGAGAGCCTGATCAACCAATGCGAGTTGGACGATCGTGATGTCGTCACCGTCGTTGTCACTCAGGACGGCTTCACCTTTCCATCCTGGGTAAAAGCCTACTTTGATATCGAGTGGCTGTTTGACGTTTATCGGGTAAACAGTGAAGAACACGTCGCGATTCTGATTGGTAAAGATGGCACCGAGAAAAAGCGCTGGAACTTAAAAACAGACTGGCAAGAACTCTCTACTTTAATAGACGCTATGCCACTGCGGAAACGGGAAACTAAAGGACGCGTGAGCCCGTGTAAGGCTTAATTTTCTCATATACCGTATTGTTAATGACCAGATAACTATCTCGGCAAAATTGCGCATGACCCACCAAATCAAGTATCCAGCAATCATGTAACAAGTGTTACAGGTGTAACGCACCAAACTAAAGTCATTCTCATTACGCTGGCCCTAGCCCTTACATAACATGCTGTTTTCAATGCAGTTCAACACTTATAACCATATCATCTAAAGAGTCACTATTACTATGTAAACCAGTTATTGTAACACCTAGCGCTAGCCTTAACTATTTAAGTATATATATCAACAACATAACCTTCGGTTCAATTATTGCTTATTAGAAGCGACGACGACTTAATTGACAGGTCTGTCCCAAGTCTTTCCACAGACATTGGTCATTTTTGTACACCTTTTTACCTGTCATTAAGCCATGGAACGTTACGAATGAATGTTGAATCGTAATGTAATTTTGGAGGTTACATGATGGAACTAACTAAATTTAGGGCCTTTATCCTCACGGCAGTAGCCGCAACGATAGGATTATGGGCCAGCCCAGCATTATCTGATCCGTTTCAATTAGACGGTAATGCTATTGAAGCAGATGCGCCGCCGCCAGATGATTGGGAAACCCTTTACAATGGCGGGGGAAGCGCACTGAAATTCACCGGTATTGTGCCGGATGAACCTGATGCATCGGGTACTGATCACAGTGTATTTACCGGTGGGCGCAAAGATATCCAGGATCTCGACAAATGGGGATGGAAAGATGGTAGCTCACCAGACAAGGATGAGATTACCAACGCCTATGCAGCCGCTTATAAAGATGCGGTAACGACTAACGGTGACCTGATTATTTATTTTGGCGCAGACCGTATATCTAACAAAGGGGATGCGTTTTTAGGTTTCTGGTTCTTTAAGAATCCCGTAACAGCGGAAGGTGATGGTAGTTTCAATGGCCTGCATACTCCGGGTGATGTTTTAGTACTGACAAACTTCCCGCAAGGGACTAATGCCAGCCCTGAAATATCCGTCGTATTATGGGACCCTACTTGTGGCAAAGCTGCCAACAATAACCCTTCTGTTGGGCAATGTGCAGCTGAAAACCTACGGCTGAAACAGAAAACCAACGCTACTTGTGGCCCCGCAGGGGTTGGTACTGAAGCCTGTGCAATTACCAATGATGAAAATGGTCCGAATGATCCCACTCCTTCACCCTGGCCATTCCAGTCTAAAAACAGCAACAATGCCGACGAATTCCCTTATGAATCGCTGTTTGAAGGCGGCATTAATATTAGCCAGTTAATTGGTGGTTCAGGTTGTTTCAGTAGCTTTATGGCAGAAAGCCGGTCATCCAGTTCGTTTACTGCGACTCTGAAAGACTTCGTGCTGAGAGACTTCAACCTGTGTAGTTTCGAAGTGGCTAAAGAGTGTAGTGTTGTGGATCTAAACCCTGACAACACATTCAAAGTTGACTACGAAATTACTGTAACCAATACAGGGGTAGGTGCCTTTACTGCAGATCAAACTCTGACCATCGTCGATAACCCTAACGACCAAGGTGACGTCACTGATGTATTCAGTATCGTGGGTACTTTGGGGACACTCGCCGGGGATGCGTCGGATCTGGATGCAGAAGAAGACTTAGTCCTCACAGGTTCTTATGATTCGGATGTGAATGGTGGTAGTAACACCATCACAGACGCAACTATCGAACTGGATGGAGGCGAATTACTGCATGCGACTAACGCGCCTGTAGTCGTAGATTGTGATTCACTCGAACTGTCACCTTTATTGTCTATCAATAAAGACTGTGACTTGTTGCTCGAAGCAAAAGACGACCTCGTAGCACTGAAAAAAACCTACAGTGTTAAAGTATGTAACGATGGTGATATTCCGCTTGATGTGAAATTGTCAGACAACAAAGATCCTGCCATTCCTTCAAGTAGCCCTTACGAGTTCAGTCTGGACTACGCACAGCGGTGTGATATCAATGACGCCAATGCGTGTGGCGCAGATGCAACCTGTACTCAGTACACCGAAATTTCTACCGGTGTGTTCCTGTTTGCCTGCCAAGACGATACATCGGGTGAATGGGTCGAAGCTGTCCCTGGTGGTGACGGAATCTGTTACACCTATGAAGGTGAATACAATCCAAGTGAAGTCCCAATGGATGATGTACTGAGCCTGACCAATACCGCTAATGCGAAAGCCACTTCGCCAATCGTCCCTGGAGGTGACTTAGGTGACTTGACCACCATCGGTGAATCCGATACTGCGAAATGTCAACTGTGTCCATGTACAGGAGAAAATTGCGAAGAATAATTCTTTAGATCAATCAAAAGGGGCCTACAGGCCCCTTTTTTTTCAGATGAATAGTAACAGTGTAATTAACGGTTTTTACCTTTGCCACCACCGTTACCGCCACCACCGGTGCTGTTTCCTTGCAGGGTAATAGACACCGTGGCTGTCGCCTTATTGGTACCATCTGTAATGGTATAGGTAAAACTATCGCTACTCTTGAACGATTTCGCCGGGCTGTAAGTAACCGTTCCACCGGCATTAATGGTAACGGAACCTTTAGATCCCTGTGACACACTCACTATTTGTAAGCTCGCACCTTCCGGATCAGAATCGTTGCTCAGTACATTAATCGTTACTGGGTCTTTGCTGCTAATGCTAACTGCATCGTTAACTGCGGTAGGTGCTTTATCACCACCACCAACACTGTCAGAGCTAACTGCTACCTGATTGGATACAGAAACCTGATCGCTGCCGTTAGTTCTTTGTGCGTTAGCAGTCACTGTGTAGTTGCCATCCGTTTGTGAAGAAGCAACCGTTGTATAAAGTTCCAGTGATTGAGTTTGACCAGGTGCCAGCGTAAGTTGGGTATCACTCATTGCCACCGTCCAACCACTAGGGACGCTACCTGCCAGATTGAATGTATCCGAACTACAATCCACGCTGTCATTGTTGGTAATCTGATACTGAAGTGTCACTTCTTCTCCTGCAATCGCAGAAGCATTACCGCTCATCGCTGCTAGTTTAGGGGCAGACGTTGTACAACGACCGGTGTTTCCGTTGTTAAAGGCAGCTGCTACAGTGACACCTGAGTCATCTGAATCGGTGACAGTAATAGTAACGCCGTACTGCTCATCAATGTAACTTTGCCCCGGGTAAATGGTGATGTCCAGCCAGTCTAGATTGCTACTTTCTGGTGTAGGGTCAAGTAAGTAACTTGAACTACGGATATTATCTTTGCCTTCTCTTAATCGAACGCCACTAAGTTCATGGGCTTGGTTGATAGACAGAGCAGAGTCAAATCCCAACGCTTTGCGGTATTCAATGTAATACCATTCTGACTGACCATTTTCGTCAGTATTTTTCAGTATTTTGAGAACCTTAGGGCTGTCTGATTTCACTTCAAGTGGCGCAATTCGGGCACTTCCATCTGAGGTCAAGGTAGCGATCTGCCCATCCAGCCAACCCAACTGCTCTTTGTGGAAGCCATTAAAATGGTATGGATGAGTGGAGTTACTCATGCCTGAGTAGGTGTCACCGTACTCTATAGTTGTACAGTTGCTACTATTGGTAGTAGCAGTGCCACACTCTTTTTTGTTTGCATGGTACAGGCCTAAATTGTGTCCCATTTCGTGCTTAACGGTACTAACTTCAAAACGCTTAATCCACATTCTTGGACCACCCACATTTGCTTTGCCGTTCCAGCGGCACGCCGAGTAGTAAGGAATCAGATACGCAACATGGTCATAGTTATCCGGTTCGTATCCCTGACGGCGTAGTGCCTGGTCAACTTTATCGGTTAGGTCATAGGTATCGCATGAGTCGGTGTTGTAATCGACAACCACTGGCTGGGCAACGTCACCCGTGATACTTACTTTTCCGTAAGAAGCTTCTTGATAATACTGATTGGTCTGGTTAAACAGGATATCCTGGATTCGCTCTTCAGTGTTGGCAACAACATCATATAAGGGACCATGCACTTCAACCGCAAGAACACTACGTTGACCGGAAACCGCATTTGCTGATGTTGAGGTGGTGCCAGAGGTACTGGTTGTACTTGTTGTAGATTCGAGTAAATCTATCTCACCTTCACTGCTAACGAACTTACCATTTTTGTGCTGACCACGTACGCGCACTTTCTGGCCATTAGCCAACCAGGCAGGCTGCTTATCTAATGCAATTTCAGTACGTTTGCCTTTATTGTCTTTAACGGTATATTTCATTTTTACGTGATCGCTAAAATCTGCGACATCTATAGAAATAGTACCCTGAATTGAGGCTGGCTCTTCATTGGCAAGAGAAAATGGAGACAATAGAATTCCTGTGGACGCAATAAGGCCCAACGCAAAATGGTTCATAAAAACCCCGTTGTGTTACTTTAATTTGTAGTAAGAAATGAGAAAAACAATCCGGCTAATCTACAGATTTGTGCATATTGTGAAATGTCCACTGCGCACTATAGTTATGTGGATTTACCTAGCCTAAATATAAATATTATATCTACTCAAAAGCTGAGTTTATTAATCTCCTTGCGTATTAATCAAAGCGGCCGTTTGAAGTGTCATGAAACATTTTCATTGCTCTGACATTCAACGAGGTTAAGCTGTGGTAGCACTAAACATTAACCTTTAAATGCATAAGGGATAGTGAACTGCCCTCACTATCCCTTTGGCTTATCGCTGCTTATGCTTTGCGGAAAAGATATTAACAGAATAAATGTATGTTTTTCAAACAGCCAAATAACCGCTCGGTTAGGAGACTGTCAAATTATCTTGTAATCAATATATTAGGTGAAGTATATGGCGATAAATTACGGGTCTCAATTATAACTCTCACTTAATGTAAATATTATTTATGACCAATTACACTTGTCATCCATTGCTTTTGTATCATACT
>NZ_JBNKVP010000069.1:0-17839 GCF_050299255.1 Vibrio sp. | reverse complement strand
TTAACTCTTGTCCTGAATGGCGTAAGTGCAGTGCGTCAAGCTGATCGTCAGCGACAGCAGTTCAGGTACTAAATCAATAATCGATCTTTCTATTTTCAAATTATTTTTGAAAAACTTTCACGCAGCAGGGCATTTTTTAGCCTAACTAATTGACATATCTTGGTTTGAAACAATAAGCCTGAATTGGAGAGATAAGATATGTCATTGCCAAACACGATGAGAGCCGTGGGTTTTCAGTCCTCACTACCGATAGACGCACCCGACAGTTTAACGGAATATCAGTTGCCGGTTCCCACTGTAAATAGTGGCGAGTTGGTTGTACGAGTTAAGGCGGTGTCGGTGAATCCGGCTGATGCCAAGATCCGTGTTCGCGCTGCCAGCTCAGAGAAATTACCGCAACCAAGAATTTTAGGGTATGACGCAGTGGGTCAGATCGTTGCGATCGGTGAGGGGGTAGACGGCTTTGCACTGGGTGACCAGGTCTATTATGCCGGTGAAGTAACCAGACCGGGATCAAACGCGGAGTATCAAGCGGTTGATGCCCGCTTAGTGGCCCACACCCCCAAAAGCCTGACGGAAGCAGAAACCGCGGTACTGCCTCTTACCGCGCTGACTGCATGGGAAGCGCTGTTCGACCGGCTGAAAGTGGATATCCACGCCAGAAAAACCATTTTAGTGATTGGTGGTGCTGGCGGTGTAGGCTCGATGTTTATTCAGCTTGCCAAGCAATTGACCAACCTTAGGGTAATCGCCACTGCTTCGAGAAAGGAGAGCGAAGCCTGGGTAAGACAAATGGGGGCAGATTACGTGGTTAACCATGCTGATTTGGTTAATTCGGTCAGGGATCATGATTTTGATTACGTCGACTACATTTTTAACTGCGCTGATACGCAAGGTCACTGGGATGCAATGGCAGAACTGATCGCTCCCCAGGGGATGATTTGTTCAATTGTTGAATTCGACGGCGGCGTAGACCTATCAAAACTGCAGGGCAAATCGGCGGGCTTTATCTGGGAGCTTATGTTTACGCGCTCACTATATCAAACCCAGGACATCAGCCGACAACAGGATATCTTGTTTCAGCTAGCAAACTTAATCGACGCAGGCCGTATCCAGTCAACATTAACAGAAACCATTCAGGGGTTCGGTGCCGACCAGTTTAAGCAGGCGCATCAGATGATCGAATCAGCAGCGACGATAGGCAAAATTGCGATACTGTATGACTGGTTCGATTAACCAGTTTTAATATCGTTTGTTCGAACTGCCGGCTAAATCGGAGCGCCCGGATTAAGTGCCAAAAATGGCGGCACCGCACGAATTAATAACAGCTGTTAATGGTGTGGTGCCGCAGGATAGGCGGGCTGATTAGGTTGAATTTTGCCTGGCAGAATCTCACGTCAGTTTAGAGACAAGTCAGTGTGAGGGGAAAGTGAATAAGTGATGCGCGTCACATAAAATGGCGGTACCATCTAAAAATTGCATAGGAACTAGTTTGATAACCAATAGGGCAAAACCTAGAGTTGCCTCCGATTTGAGGGCTCTAAGCCTTTGAAAAATTAAGTTATCAATGAGGTTCTCACAATGAAAAAAACAGTAATCGCCGCCACTCTAACTGCGCTGACTCTTGGCATGTCCAATGCTGCACTAGCCAACACTAAAGCAGGCGATTTTGCATCTGGCTTGGAACTGGATTCTAAAATGAATATGGACACAGGCAGTGCCGGTAACCGTAAAGAGTTTGGTGCTAAAGTGTTCGCAAGCTATCAAGGTGCTGGCCTGTCACACAAAGTGAAAGCGGGTGAAGGCAACGAAACTGAAACAAACCTGAACTACACCTACGGCTGGGAAAATGTCTGGCTGACTGGTGAAGCTGAGCTGGTAACAAAAAAATTGGCCAATGATCAGCATAAATTTGGTCTGACTGTTGGTTCTAACCTGAATGGTCTGTTCGATACCAGCCTGCGCTACCGTCTGGATAAAGACTCTGAAAGCAAGTTTGCTGACAGATCTGAAGTTGACCGTTTTGATTTCTTCGTTGGTAAGCAACTGACTGACAACGTTTACCTGGGCGCTAAAGCGATTAGCCAAACTGAAAACACGGCATCTCGTCAAGGTTCTAAGAAAGACTGGATGAACTACGAAGTTCGCGCAACATTTAACAATGTATCTCCAAACATGATTCCTTATTTTGAGTATGCGCGTGAATACAACCAGAATCTTCGTAAAGACGACAACAACGTAAAAGTTGGCCTGGTACTGCCTTTCTAATCAAGCGAACGCTTAGAAATATTCACTAAACTGATAAAGCTCCCTGCTGTGGGAGCTTTTTTATTGCCCTGGATTTAGCGGTGAGCACCGCGCCAAAATTGGTTCAGAAAAGTGCCAAAAGATATAAGACCCAACTTGGTGAGTAGCCATGGGGCAATGCACCAATATATCGCATGGCTTGCATAGTGTTTCTCTGATGTTACTTGCGTCCTTGCGTACAAAGTTATTATTTAACAATGGCTTAAATTAATAATTAGACGCGGGATTTAATCTGGCATCTATTTTGATGTGTATTGAATGGATAAATATGCATCATAAGGAGATGACCATATGAACATTACGTTCAATTTTAAGCTTGCTGCACTGACTGCTTCTCTGGCACTGACTACGGGGATGGCTCAGGCTGCTGACACCATTAAAGTAGGGGTGTTGCACTCCTTGTCCGGCACCATGGCCATAAGTGAAACAACCCTGAAAGACACCATTTTAATGCTGGTAGATGAGCAGAATAAAAAGGGTGGCTTGCTGGGTAAAAAGCTGGAAGCGGTAGTGGTGGACCCGGCGTCTAACTGGCCACTTTTTGCTGAAAAAGCCCGGGAATTGATCGAAAAGGAAAAAGTCGATGTGGTATTTGGTGGCTGGACATCAGTGTCGCGCAAATCAATGCTGCCGGTTTTCGAAGAACTCAATAGTATTCTGTTTTATCCGGTTCAGTATGAAGGCGAAGAGTCTTCCAAAAACGTCTTTTACACCGGCGCCGCGCCAAACCAACAGGCGATTCCCGCAGTTGACTACCTGATGAATGAACTGGATGTAGAACGTTGGGTTCTCGCCGGTACCGACTATGTCTACCCACGCACTACCAACAAGATTCTGGAAGCTTACCTGAAAGACAAAGGGGTGAGTGAGAAAGACATCATGATCAACTATACCCCGTTTGGTCACTCTGACTGGCAATCGATCGTTTCTGACATTAAGAAATTTGGCTCAGAAGGCAAGAAAACCGCCGTGGTGTCGACCATCAATGGCGATGCAAACGTTCCGTTTTACAAAGAGTTAGGCGCACAGGGTATTTCATCCGAAGACATTCCAGTTGTCGCCTTCTCGGTGGGTGAAGAAGAACTGTCTGGTATGGACACGTCGCCGCTGGTTGGCCATTTGGCAGCATGGAACTACTTCATGAGTGTGGATACCAACGCAAACGAAGAGTTTGTCGAAGCCTGGCATAAATTTATCAAAAACCAGGATCGCGTCACCAACGATCCGATGGAAGCCCATTACATCGGCTTCAATATGTGGGCACAGGCGGTCACTAACGCAGGCACGACAGATCCGGAATCAGTCCAGGACGCTCTGATTGGTATTTCGGTCCCCAACCTGTCCGGTGGCTACTCGTCAATGCTGCCTAACCACCACATAACCAAACCGGTGTTGATCGGTGAAATTCAGGATGACGGTCAGTTTGAAGTGGTATGGGAAACCACAGGATTGGTTGCCGGCGACGCCTGGTCAAACTACCTACCTGAATCTGCCAAGCTGTTCTCCAGCTGGTCGAAACCCTTCTCTTGCGGTGCGTTTAATGTAGAAACTAAGAAGTGCTCTGGTACTAACTAAGACACTCATTTCAGCGCCTCAGCCCATGCTGCATGTGGGCGGGGCGCTGCCTCGATTGGCTTTATTCTATTTAATCCGGATCAATTTGCAGGGATAGCCGATTGTCTGTGGATTGACGGTCTACAAGGACCCTTTGCATGAAAACTATCACCAGAGTGTTATCTGTTTTTGCACTCCTGATACTGAGTTGCAACGTCGCGTTCGCAAATGTGAGCGACAAATCCAGCTTCAGCCAGGCTCTGCTTGGGAAAAGCAGTCAGCAAAAAATCGCAGCCATAAACTGGCTGGTTGCCAACCAGCCTGAAGATGAGGTCAAACCGATACTGACGGCCTGGCTGAACGGTCAACTGTATTACTTCGAACCCGCCCAGCAGCCTGAGAATGCGCTGTATATCATTGAAGACATCAAACAGCAGAGCGAAGCCATTAACGGCTGGGATGGTTCTGTTCTTACCATCGAAAATCGACGTGATTTCGACAAAGTACGCGTAAATAACAAGCTTCGCAGCGTGATCAGAACAGAGCTGGCCACACTTCGCCTCAATAGTACTCAGGCCCAGACCCGCGCTGCGGCGGTAATCGAGCTGCTCAGTGAGTCGGATCAGGAGGTGATCGATCTGCTTGCAAAGCGGCAGGCGGTAGAAACCGATGCGACAGTGATTGAACTGCTCAACCTGGCACTGGCCATCAATACGGCAAAAAGCGGTACAGGTGCTGAACGAATTGAAGCGATTACCACGCTGGCGGATTACAAACAGCCGGAAGTGTATAAAACGTTAGCGGGTTTGCTATCGTCAGAAACTGACCCGGATGTACAGGCCGCCGCAAAGCGCAGCCTGGATGCTTATCAGCAGAGCCAGTCGCTTTATTCCGGTGTTGAGACACTGTTTTTTGGCTTGAGCCTCGGCTCGGTATTGGTGCTGGCTGGTATTGGCCTGGCGATCACCTTTGGCGTTATGGGTGTCATCAACATGGCTCACGGCGAGCTGATCATGATTGGGGCATACACCACCTATGTATTGCAGCAGCTGATGCCGGCTATGCCGGGAGTCGCGCTGGTGCTGTCAATTCCTGCCGCGTTTGTGGTGTCAGGATTGGTCGGTATCGCCATCGAACGTAGTGTGATTCGCCACCTGTATGGTCGGCCTCTGGAAACGCTGCTGGCGACCTTTGGTATCAGTCTGATCCTTCAGCAAGCGGTACGCTCAATTTTCTCACCTCTTAACCGCTCAGTAACGACTCCGGACTGGATGTCCGGCGCATTGCAAATCAACCCCATGTTATCCATTACCTACAACCGCCTTTATATCGTGCTGTTTTGCGCCATGGTGTTTATCGGCCTGGTGATGATTCTGAAGAAAACCCCGCTGGGGCTTCAGGTTCGTGCTGTGTCGCAAAACCGGGCAATGGCCAGGGCGATGGGCATCCATTCTGAACGGGTGGATGCGTTGACCTTCGGCCTGGGCTCCGGTGTGGCCGGTATTGCCGGGGTGGCGTTGTCTCAGCTTACCAACGTCGGCCCCAATATGGGCCAGGCCTACATCATCGACTCCTTCATGGTGGTGGTGTTTGGCGGCGTTGGCAATCTATGGGGCACACTGGTGGCCGGTTTGGGCTTAGGCTTGTTCAACAAAGTGCTGGAACCCTGGGCAGGTGCGGTAATGGCCAAAATATTGATGCTGGTATTCATTATTCTATTTATTCAAAAACGTCCTCGCGGATTGTTCCCGCAACGCGGTCGTGCGGCAGAAGGTTAAGGAGGACAAATGCAATCAAACGGTATGAATTCAAAATCGGTGCTGTTATCGGCCATGAAAGGTGACAGAGGTGGCCAGATCACCCTGCTGATCCTGCTATTGGCGGTAGTGCTGGTGCCAATGGCCAATATGCTGTTACCGGCCGGTCATCCGCTGCACGTGGAGACTTTCACGGTTTCACTGATGGGCAAATACCTCAGCTATGCGATGCTGGCTTTGGCGGTCGACCTGGTCTGGGGTTATCTGGGTATTTTGAGCCTGGGCCATGGGGCATTTTTCGCCCTGGGTGGTTATGCCATGGGCATGTACCTGATGCGACAAATCGGTGATCGCGGCGTATACGGTAACTCGATTCTTCCCGATTTTATGGTGTTTCTCAACTGGCAGGAGCTGCCCTGGTTCTGGTATGGCTTTGATCAGTTCTGGTTCGCGGCGCTGATGGTGGTGCTGGTGCCTGGCGCGCTGGCTTATGTGTTTGGTTATCTGGCGTTTCGCTCACGGGTATCCGGCGTGTATTTGTCGATCATTACCCAGGCGCTGACCTACGCGTTATTGCTGGCGTTTTTCCGCAATGAGATGGGCTTTGGCGGTAACAACGGCCTGACTGATTTCAAGGACATTCTCGGTTACAGCTTACAGGCTGATGCCACGCGCAATGTGTTGTTTATTTCGACCGGGGTAGCGCTGATCATCAGCTATCTGGTTTGTCGTAGCGTTGTCGCCAGTCGTTTAGGCCGGGTGGCAATGGCGATTCGGGATACTGAATCCCGCACCCGCTTTATGGGCTATGACGTTGATGGCATTAAGTTGTGGCTGTTTGTTCTGTCTGCCGTCATCGCCGGTGTTGCCGGTGCCCTTTACGTACCGCAGGTGGGGATAATTAACCCGGGTGAATTTGCCCCGCTTAACTCGATTGAAGTCGTGGTCTGGGTGGCACTTGGCGGCAGGGCAACGCTGTTTGGCGCCATTGTCGGCGCATTGGTGATCAACTACGCCAAAAGCTGGTTTACAGTGGAATTTCCGGAAGTCTGGCTGTTTGCACTGGGCGGCTTGTTTGTTCTTTCGACTATGTATTTCCCGAAAGGTTTAATGGGTTTTATCAGCGAAAAACTATCGCTGCTTAACAAGCCGTTAAACCATCAGCAAGCCGGTGTCACCACCGACGCTCAATCAAAGCAACAGGCACAACCGGGGGAAAGCAAACCCGGGAAATCTAAGCTTGGGAAAAACAACGTAGGGGAGGCGCCGGTATGAACAGCTTTGAAACGGCCAGCCAGATCGGCCACGCGGTAAAAGAGATCACCAACCGTGATGAGGTGTTTTCGTTCCTGAAACCCGAACGTCATCCGTTGGTGGATACCCGCCACAACATCGTGCTGTACGTGGAAGGGGTTAATAAGAGTTTTGACGGCTTTAAAGCGATCAATGACCTTAACCTGTACATCCGGGAAGGGGAACTGCGTTGCATTATCGGCCCGAACGGCGCCGGTAAAACCACCATGATGGACATCATTACCGGCAAAACCAAACCCGATAGCGGACAGGTCTGGCTCGGTTCAAATCTTAACCTGCTCAAGATGAACGAGTCGGAAATCGCCAACGCCGGTATCGGCCGAAAGTTTCAGAAGCCGACCGTAATCGAATGCCTGAATGTGTGGCAAAACCTGGAACTGGCCATGAGCGGCGTGCGCTCGGTATGGCGGACTTACACCGCGGTCATGTCTGGCGAGCAAACCGACAAATTAGAGTCGGTGTTAGAGCTGATTAACCTCAAAGACGATGCCCATCGACTGGCGGGCAATCTGTCCCACGGGCAGAAACAGTGGCTGGAAATCGGCATGTTGCTGATGCAAAACCCCAAACTGCTACTGGTGGATGAACCGGTGGCAGGGATGACCCATCAGGAGATGGACCGAACGTCGGAACTGCTTAACTCGCTGGCGGGCAAACACTCGGTGGTGGTGGTAGAGCACGATATGGATTTTGTTCGCTCGATAGCCAGCCATGTCACTGTGCTCCACCAGGGGCATGTGCTGGCTGAGGGCAACATGGATCAAATTCAGGCCCATCCTGAAGTTAAACAAGTCTATTTAGGGGAATAACATGTTGCAGATTTCTGGTTTAAACCAGTTTTATGGTGAGAGCCATACATTATGGGACCTGGATATCGAAATACCCCAGGGCAAATGTACCGTGCTGATGGGCCGCAACGGCGTCGGAAAAACCACGCTGCTGCAGTGCATTATGGGCCTGGTAAAAGTGGAAAGCGGCGAGATCACCCTGGAAGGGCAGTCGCTGCTAAAGCACAAGGCGGAAGCCCGGCCAAGGCTGGGTATCGGTTATGTCCCTCAGGGCAGGCAGATATTCCCGATGTTGACCGTACAGGAAAATCTGGAAGTTGGCCTGCCAATCCGCGACAAAGGCGACCGGCAGATCCCCGAATTTATCTTCGACCTGTTTCCGGTGCTAAAGGATATGCTGCATCGCCGGGGCGGTGACCTGTCAGGCGGTCAGCAGCAGCAACTGGCGATCGGACGGGCACTGGTGGTTAACCCTAAATTACTGATCCTGGATGAACCAACCGAAGGTATTCAACCCAATATCGTCCAGGAGATCGGCGACATCATTCGAATGCTCAACGATAAGCTCGGGTTAACGGTGTTGCTGGTCGAACAGAAATTGCCGTTCGCCCGTAAAGTGGGTGATCAGTTCTGTATTTTAGACCGCGGCCGCCATGTGGCGCAGGGCGAGATGAGCCAGCTTGATGATAGGCTGATCAAGGAGTACCTGACAGTATGAATACTATCACGCCAACCCAAGCGCAATCACGGCCGCCGGTTGATCTTGCCCAAGCGATTGACCACGACACGCAGGCGGGCTGGAAAGCCAGGCTGGCGCTCAGTTTCAGTGACCGAGGCGATAAAACGGTAATCAAACAACGCAGCCAGCAAGGGCCTTTGGCTATCCAAAGGCCGCTCTATCCGGAAGGCAAAACCTGCCATACCTATCTGCTTCATCCGCCTGGTGGGGTCGTCGGCGGTGATACCTTGTCGATTACCGCCACGGCACTGCCCGGCGCACAAGCGCTGGTCACCACCCCGGGTGCGACCAAGTTCTATCGTTCCAATCATCGCTATGCCCGCCAGACTCAGCATTTAAGCGTTGCGTCTGGTGCCAGGCTGGAATGGTTGCCGCAGGAAAATATCTTTTTCCCACAGGCACATGCGCGGTTAGACACCATAGTTGAACTGCAAAGCGATGCACAATTTTTGGGCTGGGAGATGCACTGTCTTGGACGGCCTGCACTAAATGAGGGATTTAGCTCAGGTCATTTGATTGGCAAGACCGAGATTTTTATCGATGGTCAGCGCATTCTAACCGAAGGAATTAACCTCTCTGGTGAAGATAAGCTAATGAAAAATATAGGCTTACTGGATTTTCCTTTGGCGGGAACGCTCTACCTGACTAACCAGGATGACGCTTTTATCGAACTGGTACAAAGCTTGCTCTCTACCATAGAGCAACAATTTGGCCGTGACCAGATCATCGTCGCCGCGACACAGCTTGAAGGCGTGATCGTTGTCCGTGCGCTGGCGGTGTGGAGTGAAATCTTACTGCGCTGCTTTCAGCAAGTCTGGCAACTTACCCGTGGTCACTGGACCGGTGTGGAGCCGGATCTACCGAGGATCTGGGCCACCTGATAGCGATAGGAAATAACATGGAATTGTCTCCGAGAGAAAAAGATAAGTTATTGATATTTTGTGCAGGGATGTTGGCACAACAGCGTAAAGCCAGAGGGATCAAACTCAATTATCCTGAGTCAGTGGCATACATCAGCAGTGCGATTTTGGAAGGGGCTCGAGAGGGCAAAAGCGTATCGGAATTGATGGATTTCGGCCGCACGCTGCTTAGCGTCGATGACGTGATGGAAGGCGTTGCCTCCATGCTGCCGGACGTGCAGGTCGAAGCGACCTTTCCCGACGGGACCAAACTGGTTACCGTCCATGAACCGATAGTCTAAGGAGTGCTGATGTCTTCCAGTAAAGTAACAGCGACCGGTAAGGAGTCCGCTGACATCATGATCCCCGGCCAGATCGAAACCCAACAAGGCGATATAGAGCTCAATCAGGGACGTGAAACATTGACCATTAGTGTCCGTAATATGGGTGATCGCCCGGTACAGATTGGTTCTCACTACCACTTCTTTGAGGTCAATGACGCGCTGCAGTTTGAACGCGACAAGTGCAAAGGTTACCGGCTCAATATCGCCGCGGGGACCGCGACTCGTTTCGAACCCGGTCAAACCCGTACCGTAGAGCTGGTTAGCTATGCCGGAAGCCGCCAGGTTTACGGTTTCCAGGCCAAAGTAATGGGTAAGCTAGAACCCTAGCGATTATAAAATTAAACGGATTTTCAATTCATTAACAGACAAGGATAGCGAATGGCGAGCATATCCAGGCAGGCGTATGCCGAAATGTTTGGTCCGACGACCGGCGACCGTATTCGACTGGCCGATACCCAGTTGTGGCTGGAAGTGGAAAAGGATTACACGGTATACGGCGACGAAGTAAAATTTGGCGGCGGTAAAGTCATCCGGGATGGCATGGGACAGAGCCAGCGTCCCAGCAGTGAAACTCCGGATCTGGTGATCACCAACGCGGTGATCCTGGATTACTGGGGTATCGTTAAAGCCGATGTGGCGATTAAAAATGGCCGCATTCAGGCGATTGGTAAAGCGGGTAATCCGGATGTGCAATCGGGTGTGTCGATCATCATTGGCCCGGGCACGGAAGTGCTGGCTGGTGAAGGGGCAATCCTGACCGCCGGAGGAATCGATTCTCATATCCACTTTATTTGTCCGCAGCAGATAGAAGAGGCGCTGGCGTCCGGTATTACCACCATGATTGGCGGCGGAACCGGCCCAAACACCGGCACCAATGCCACCACCTGTACGCCGGGACCGTGGAACATGCACCGTATGCTGGAATCGCTGGACAGTTTTCCGATGAACTTTGGCCTGTTGGGCAAAGGTAACGCCAGCCAGCCCGAGGCATTACGGGAACAGGTTGCCGCGGGTGCGGTAGGGCTGAAACTGCATGAAGACTGGGGCACGACACCGGCATCGATTGATACCTGCTTGTCGGTGGCCGACGAAACCGACGTTCAGGTGGCGATACATACCGATACGCTGAACGAGTCCGGTTTTGTGGAATCCACTCTGGCGGCTATCGGCGACCGCGTCATTCACACCTATCACACCGAAGGCGCAGGTGGCGGCCATGCTCCGGATATTATCAAGGCAGCCGGCGTGGCCAATGTGCTGCCATCGTCAACCAATCCGACCCGGCCTTATACGGTCAACACCGTGGATGAGCACCTGGATATGCTGATGGTGTGCCACCATTTGTCACCTTCGATTGCCGAAGATGTCGCCTTTGCCGAATCTCGCATTCGCCGTGAAACCATCGCCGCAGAAGATATTTTGCATGACCTTGGTGCGTTTTCGATGATCGCGTCTGACTCTCAGGCGATGGGTCGGGTAGGCGAGGTGATCACCCGTACCTGGCAAACGGCGCACAAAATGAAAGTGCAGCGCGGCAGCCTGGCGGAAGATTCCAGCTACAGTGATAACTTCCGCCTCAAGCGCTATGTGGCCAAATACACCATTAACCCGGCGATCACTCACGGTATGGCCCATGAAATCGGCTCGGTGGAAGTGGGCAAACTGGCGGACCTGGTGTTGTGGAAGCCGGCGTTTTTTGGCGTCAAGCCCAGCATTATTCTCAAAGGCGGCATGATCGCCATGGCACCGATGGGGGATGCCAACGCCTCGATTCCGACCCCGCAACCGGTCCACTACCGGCCGATGTTTGGCAGCTTTGGCAAAGCAGTACATAGCACGTCGATGTTGTTTATTTCTCAGGCCGCAAAACAGGCCGGCGTGGCCGAACAACTGGGTTTGCAAAGCCAGATCGGCGTTGTGAGTCACTGCCGGGATATCAGCAAGGCTGACATGAAGTTAAATGACTGGCAGCCCAATATCGAAGTCGACTCCCAAACCTATCAGGTGCGTGCCAATGGTGAACTGCTGGTCTGTGAACCGGCAGAAGTATTACCGATGGCGCAGCGGTATTTCCTGTTTTAACGGCGCACGAGATCATAAAGAGGCAAGGATGATAAAACTTACCGAAATCAGCCAAGAAATTAACCATAAACCGAACGCATTCCTGAGCCTGCCGATTGAAAGCCGGATCAAAAGTCGCCTGAAAGTCATCCTGGATGATGGCCGCGATGCCGGACTGTTTCTGCCCCGTGGCCACATACTGCGCGGCGGTGAACAACTGAAGAGTGAATGCGGATTACTGGTAGAGATCAAGGCCGCTCCTGAACAGGTGTCGACCGTCTATTGCGACGATTTTCGACTGCTTACCCGGGTGGCCTATCACCTGGGCAATCGCCATGTCCCGCTGCAAGTGGAGTTTGGCTGGGTGCGTTATCAGCACGACCACGTACTGGATGAAATGGTGGCAGGGCTCGGCGCTAAGGTCACTTCTGAGCTGGCACCCTTTGAGCCGGAAAGCGGTGCCTACGGTGGTCGCAGCGGCGGACATCACCATCATCATGAACACTAATTAAACTAACAAGCCTAGTTTTCGAGATCAGAAAAGGAATTCATCATGACAACTTCAACTTTGAAACGTTTTACCTGGTTGCCACTTGCACTGTCGCTCGCGGCGGCGCCTTCTGCCGTTTGGGCTCACACCGGTCAGCATTTAGCGTCATTTTCGACCGGGCTACTTCACCCCCTGACTGGCGTTGACCACCTGCTGATGCTGGTCGCCTTTGGTATGCTGGTCGGTTTTTCTTCTCTTAAGGCAAAAGGCAAAGCGGGGCTAATGGTAGCGGCGCTGGCCGTGCTATTTGCCGGACTGGTGGCAGGCCGAAGTCTGGGGGCTATGGCACCGATCGAACTGCTGATCCTTGTCTCTTTGCTCGTGGTCAGCGGCGCATTATGGTCGGCGTTTTCCGCCTCAAAACAGTGGCAAAATCTGTCACTGACCGTATGTACCGCTATGCTGTTTTTCCACGGCTATGCCCATGGGGTGGAAATCACCGGAACGGTAACTTCATTTAGTACCGGTATGTTGGTTTCTGCCACCGGACTGATGGCAGTTGGCTTAGCGGCCCATCGCATCGTGGCGAGCCAGTGGCTGGCCGCTATCGTTTCCTCACTGACTGCTGCATATCTGCTGACGGCATGAAGATGGCAGAGCAGTCAGCTAGTGAGCTAGCTCGTTATCGCCTTTTCCAGTTAATCAGCCCCTCGTTACCGATAGGTGGATTCACTTACTCTCAAGGGCTGGAGTGGGCGGTCGAAGCCGGTTGGGTCAAGGACAGATCATCACTGGAGCAGTGGCTAACCCATGTGCTGATAAGCAGTGTCGCCACCTTAGAACTGCCCGTGATCGACAGATTCTATCTGGCTCTGGAGCACCAGGATGAGACAGCCCTGGAGCAGTACAGTGAACTGCTTTACAGCAGCAGGGAGACCCGCGAGCTGCGAGCGGAAGAGCGCCAGCGGGGGCTGGCCCTGAAAACTCTGCTTAAGCAGCTGGGCATTGAGTGGCCGGCAAGTGTGCAAAGCCACCCCAATCAGCTATTGGGATTTTGCCTGGCGGCGCATCACTGGCGGATCCCGGCCGCTGATCTCAAACAGGGTTATTTGTGGAGCTGGCTGGAAAATATGGTGATGGCTGGCGTCAAACTGGTGCCACTGGGTCAGACCGATGGTCAGCTCGCCATGGTCAATATTAGTGAACAGTTTCCCACTGCCATTGAGCGCGCCAGTCAAATTGAAGAGTGGATGATTGGCAGCTTTACCCCTTCGGTTGCGCTCGCCAGCAGTCTGCATGAACAGCAATACACCCGGCTGTTTCGATCATAGCCGGGCAACAGATTCAACCGCACTCAGCGATTAAAAAAGAGGTTTTTATGGAAAGCTACAAACAACCATTACGAATTGGCATAGGAGGCCCGGTCGGTTCGGGCAAAACCGCATTGCTGGAAGTGCTGTGTAAAGCGATTCGCGACAAACTGCATATCGCCGTGGTCACCAATGATATCTATACCCAGGAAGATGCAAAAATCCTGACCCGAGCCGAAGCACTGGAGCCGGACCGCATTATTGGCGTGGAAACCGGAGGCTGTCCGCACACCGCGATTCGTGAAGATGCCTCGATGAATCTGGCGGCGGTGGAAGAGCTGGCCAAGCGGCATAAGAATCTGGATGTGGTGTTTGTCGAAAGTGGTGGCGATAACCTCAGTGCTACTTTCAGTCCGGAGCTGGCTGATCTGACTATCTACGTGATTGACGTAGCTGAAGGCGAGAAAATTCCTCGTAAAGGCGGGCCGGGCATTACCCGCTCTGATCTGCTGGTGATCAACAAGATTGATCTGGCGCCTTATGTGGGCGCATCACTCGAGGTGATGGAGCAGGACACGCAGCGCATGCGTCCGACCAAACCTTTTGTGTTCACCAACTTAAAAGAGGGTAAGGGACTGGACACCATCATCGACTTTATCCTCACTGAAGGCATGCTGGAATTTCATCAGTAACAGGTTTTGGTGTTGGCAAAGAAAAAGAAAGCGCCCATTGGGCGCTTTTATCAGGAGCAATCACACATAGGGGGTTATGCGGTGACTGCCTTGCCTTGTTTGACTTTCTGTCGTTGTGCCAAAACTAGCGTCAGACCAAAGGCCACGACAAACGAGATTGCCATACCCGCCACGTAGTAACCAATCTGAGTCGGGTTGATGGAGATAATACCCGGTAAACCTGCAGCACCCAGAGCCTGAGCTTTAACGTTAAACAGAGTGATAAAGGCGCTGGAGATGGCCGCACCAGTGATCGCCGCGATAAACGGGTAACGCAGTTTCAGGTTAACACCAAACATCGCCGGTTCTGTAATACCAAGCAGTGCAGTAACGCCAGACGGCATTGCAATCCCTTTCAGCTTCAGATCCTTGCTGGTTAGTCCCACGGCCAGTGCCGCTGCGCCCTGAGCGACATTCGACATAGCCGCAATCGGGAAGATAAAGGTACCGCCAGTTACCGCGATGTCAGCCAGCAACTGAGTTTCGATAGCAATAAAGCTGTGGTGCATACCGGTAATTACAAACGGTGCGTAGACAAAGCCGAACAGGGCACCACCGATAAAGCCAGCGGAATCGTATAGCCAGTTCAGGCCGTCGCCAAGCAGGAAGCCCAGATCACGGGTGATAGGCCCGACCAGAGTGAAAGTTAAAAAGCCGGTGATGAAGATGGCCAGCATCGGCGTTAGCAGGTTATCCAGTATCGACGGGATGATTTTACGTAACCCATTTTCCACTTTGGCCAGAATAAACGCGGAAACCAGCACTGGCAGGACGGAGCCCTGATAGCCGACTTTCTGAATCTCAAAACCAAAAATGTTCCAGGTAGGGATCGTGCCGGCGACGCTTGCGCCACCAAAGCCCCAGCCGTTAAGCAAATCCGGGTGCACCATCAACATACCCAGCGCGGCACCGAGGAATGGGTTACCGCCAAATTTACGACTGGCGGAGAAGGCAAGTAACACTGGCAGGTAGACAAAAGGTGCGTTGGCAAAAGTGTTGATCATACTGGCCAGATCGGCCATGCCAGGGTAGGCCTCAATCAGTGACTGGCCATCAATAAACAGCCCCTTGGCCGTCAGGACGTTAAACAGCCCCATTAACAGACCGCCCGCCACAATCGCCGGTATAATCGGCACGAATATGTCTGACAGCCCTTTCACTGCGCGCTGAACTATGTTCTGTTTCTGCGCACCGGCAGAGGCCACATCATTGGTCGACATCTCTGCCAAGCCAGTCAGTTTAGCCATTTCGGCATGGACCTGATTGACAATACCTGAACCAAAAATGATCTGGTATTGACCGGCGACCTTAAACTGGCCTTTTACGCCTTCTAAATTTTCTATTGCTGACTCGTCAACTAGTGAATCGTCTTTCAACGCCAATCTCAAGCGTGTTGCACAGTGTGCCAACGCCTGTAAGTTGTCCTTGCCACCAAGCAGCTCTAATAATTGTCTTGCTATGACTGGATAGTTCATTGCATACCCCGGTTAGTATCTGTTCTCGTCAAAGTGTTTTTACAGCTTGCAATCCATTTTGGGAACGTTTGCGAAATTAATTTTTCGCCATCGATAGCATTTCGTCAAAGTATATAGCCAGTTTATGTGAGATTGATCTGCTAAACAAATTCGCTAAATGGGCTTTGATCAGTAAAATGACGCTGTATAAGTAATGTTTTTTGCAATCAATCCCAAAAATAACAACTAAAGGATGGCCGACATGGCGAGCTTACATGACGTTGCAAAACTGGCTGGGGTGTCAAAATCTACCGTATCCCGGGTAGTTAACAATGAATATGGCGTAAAAGAAGCCACTAAAATCAAAGTGATGAAGGCGGTGGAAGAGTGCGGCTACGTCGTCAACCAGGTGGCGAAAGACCTGAAATCACAGAAAACCAACTTGGTGGGCGTCATCGTGCCAAGGATGTCATCCAACGCGGTTGCACTTGGCGTCGACGGTTTAAGTAAGGTGTTTGAACAGGCGGGCAAACACGTTCTGCTCGCCAACAGCCAAATGATTCCAAATAAAGAAGTTGAGTTTATTCAACTGTTTAACCAGAAGCGGGTCGAAGGGATCCTGCTCTACGCGACTCATGTCGATTCACAACTGGTGGCCGCCATCCACCAGTCCCGCGCACCGGTTGTGGTCGTCGGCCAGGATGCATCACTGTTTAACATACCCAGCATAGTCCACGATGATTTGCGGGTTGGCTTCGAAGCGGGTAACCGTTTGCTGGCGGCAGGGTGTCAATATATCGGCTTTATTGGGGTCATGGGCTCGGACGTCGCGGTCGATAAACTCCGTTCTGACGGCCTGATACAGGCACTCACCATGGCAGGGGCCAATGAGCTGCAGTTTCATACCCATGGCGAGTTCTCAATAGAATCGGGCTACGCGCAGATGAAGCAATTGTTGGTGAAATACCCGCAAACGGACGGAGTATTTTGCGCCACCGACCGTATCGCCATCGGGGCGATAAAAGCGATTGAGGAGTGTGGTAAACAGCCCGGCAAGGATATCAAAGTACTCGGGGTGGGGAACGATGAGTTGGGTTTCATTAGTTCGCCAGGGTTGTCCACTTTTAACTATGCCTTTGATAAAGCAGGGGAAAATGGCGCAAAAATGTTACTGGAGATTATTTCTGGTGCCAGCAACACCATGAGTAAACTGGTGCTGACGTTCCAGAACGTAGAGCGGGAGACCTGCTGAACAACGCTTGGTAGCGCGTAAATCGAAGCGGTTTTGCATTCAATCAGCCTGGCATTCGCCGGGCTTTTTTGTGCGTTCGATCACGCATTATCAGCGCGACCAGCCGCAATTATCGACCGGAACTTGTGTCCCGGCATAAATTTGATTATGTTTGCAAACGTTCCCAATATTTAAGGTATAACAGATGTTGTTAGAGAGCTGTGTTGAACGCTGTGGTGGAATTGAAAATATCGTGCGCGTGTTGTATCCCGGGCAGAGATTGGTGCTCGCCGTTGCGGATGATTCTGCGGTTAATATCGATTCAGACCAGATGCAAATTGAAGACGTACTTGGCGAAACACAAGTCAGTTTTCCCCACGTTCAGGTCACAGAGCAACAGTTATTGGATCTAGGCAAAAGGATTGCTAGCCGGCAGAAACAGCGGGCTGCAGACAAGTGCCAACCGGTTAGCAGCGTTTATCGACCTATGTGGCATATCTCGCCGCCGCAAGGGCTACTCAATGATCCGAATGGTTTTATTTTTCACCAGGGTCAATACCACCTGTTTTATCAGTGGCATCCGTTCGCCTGCCAACACAAGGACAAATACTGGGCGCATCTTACCAGTAAAGATTTAGTCCATTGGCATTGGCAGCCCATTGCCCTGACGCCATCAGACTGGTTTGATGCTCACGGAGTATTTTCCGGCCATGCCGTCAGTGATGGTGATCAACTCAAACTGTTTTATACCGGCAATACCCGCATTGGTACCGAAAGGGATCGACATACCACCCAATGCATTGCCACTTCATCTGACGGTATTGAATTTCACAAGCAAGGCCCAGTGATAGCCGAACTAC
>NZ_JBNKVP010000068.1:0-17929 GCF_050299255.1 Vibrio sp. | reverse complement strand
CTACGCGCTGTATCCGCACATGACGGTGCGCGACAACATCGGGTTCGCACTCACGATGTCGAAGACGCCGAAGGCCGAGATCAAGCAGCGCACCGAGGCCGCCGCCGAGCTGCTCGGTCTCACGGAGTACCTCGACCGTCTGCCCAAGGCGTTGTCCGGTGGCCAGCGTCAGCGGGTGGCCCTGGCGCGCTGTTTTGTCCAGTCGCACCCTATCTGGCTGTTGGATGAGCCGTTTTCTGCCCTGGACCCACTGCTGCGCGAAGAGATGCTGCAACTGGTAAAAAGACTGGCCGCAGAACGCAATATCACCCTGCTGATGGTGACTCACCACCTGAGCGATGCCAAAGCGATCGCCAGTGATTTTGCCTTTATGCGCCAGGGGCGTATCGAAGTGACCGGACCCATCCGCGAGCTGACGGCTCAACATTGCTGTCCGGCGCTGGCGCAGTTTGTCGCCGCCGGTCAATAGCCGGATTGGCGGATCAAAAAAGCCCGATAAGATCGGGCTTTGGTATTAATTGCTGGCCTGGCCGGGTTAAAACTCTTCGTCGTTAAGCTCTTTCAGGATCTGGAAGATTTCCCGATAGGCTTTGGCCGGTTTGTTGGCCTGCTTTTCCTTGTTGGCCTGACGGGCCAGCTGACGCAGTCGCTGCCGGTCTGCCTGCGGATAGAGTTCCATCACTTCAACAATCGCAGCATCGCCTTCTTCCACCACACGATCACGTAGATTCTCCAGCTTGTGCAGTACCGCAGTTGCTTGCGAGTGTTTATTGCGAATCTTGTCCAGCGCCGCCTGAATGGGCTCCGGGTCTTCGTTGCGCATCAGTTTACCGATGAACTGCAACTGACGACGACGGGCTTCGTTCTTAAAGCGCTGAGCGTCTTTGATTGCTGCGAACAACTCATCGCTAAGCGGGAATTTTTCCAGTACCGCAGGCTTTAAGTTGACCAGCTCTTCACCGAGCTTTTGCAGCTCTTCCATATCGCGTTTCATTTCAGACTTGCTGACCCAGATGATCTCTTCTTCCGGTTCCCAGGGCGCTTTCTGATTTTTACGAGCCATTGTTTTACCTTAATTACTAGCTGTTCTGCTTCTATTTTAACAACAATCATGGGGAGAAAGCGAAAATCTTGTTATCCTATGAAAAACACCACTGACAAGTACGATTAGATATGGATGTAATACAGCAAGTTGCCGAGCAACGTACCGAGCTAGAAGCGGCGGTTGCACGGGCATTGGAGTTGGCCTCAGCTCAATCGGACGCGGCTGAAGTCGCGATCACCAAATCGACCGGCCTGAGTGTGTCCACTCGAATGTGCGAAGTCGAGAACGTGGAATTCAACAGTGACGGCGCGCTCGGTATCACCGTTTATCGCGGCCAGCGTAAAGGCAGCGCCTCGACGTCAGACCTGAGCGAGAAAGCCATTGCGCAGACCGTTGCCGCCGCGCTGGATATCGCCCAGTACACTTCGCCAGATCCTTGCGCCGGCCCGGCACCGAAAGAGCTGATGGTGCAGGAGATCAAAGATCTTGACCTGTTCCATCCTGATACGCCAGACCCGGATCGCGCGGCGCAGATCGCCATCGCCGCGGAACATACCGCGCTGCAGTACAGCGACAAGATCAAGCAGAGCGACGGTGCCAGCTACGACAGCCACTACGGCGTTAAGGTGTATGGTAACAGCCACGGTCTGCTGGCCAGCTATGCCTCCAGTCGCCACAGCACCAGCTGCTGCGTGATCGGCGTCAGCGACAACGGTGATATGGAGCGTGATTACAGCTATACCGTTGCCCGCCACTGCGATGATCTGTGGGCCCCGGAGCGGGTCGGTGAGCTGGCGGCGCAAAAAACCGTCCAGCGCCTGGATGCGCGCCAGCTGAAAACCGGCCAGTACCCGGTGATGTTTGCCGCGGATGTGGCCACCGGCCTGATCGGCCACCTGGTAATGGCCATCAGTGGTGGCAATCTCTACCGCAAAGCCTCCTTTATGCTCGATAAACTGGGCAGCTCAATTCTACCATCATGGTTCAACATTTCTGAGCGGCCACATGTGCTGCGCGGTCTGGCATCCAGCCCGTTTGATAGCGAAGGGGTGCGCACCGAGGATCGTCAGATCATTACCGATGGTGTGCTGTCGACTTACCTGCTGACCAGCTATGCGGCACGCAAGATGCAGATGACCCCGACCGGCCATGCCGGCGGAATTCACAACTGGTTTGTTGCTGCCACCGGCGGCGACTTTGACGCCATGCTTAAGCAACTGGGTACCGGCTTACTGGTAACTGAAGTGATGGGTCAGGGTGTCAATACCGTCACCGGTGATTACTCGCGTGGCGCGGCCGGTTTCTGGGTCGAAAATGGTCAGATTCAGTATCCGGTTTCCGGCATTACCATCGCGGGTAACCTGGCAGACATGTACCAGCGCATTGTGGCGGTGGGCAGCGACGTGGAAACCCGCTCGCAGATCCAGACCGGTTCGATTCTGCTTGAAGCGATGAAAGTCGCCGGTGAATAACGCGCACTGAACATGCCGCGAGACAATCACCGCGCAAAAAAAAAGCTTGGCCGGATGCCAAGCTTTTTTTGTCTCATACCGCTGGTCAGAGAGACTAAATGACCAGCGTGGCCAGGCCGAGGAACACCGACAGACCGACCACGTCGGTAACTGTGGTTAACGCCATACCGCCGGCCAATGCCGGGTCAATGTTCATTTTCTTCAGCAGGATAGGGATGGTTACCCCGGAAATGCCGGCGACCAGCAGGTTGGTCATCATGGCAGCAGAGATAATGCCGCCGAGCATCCAGTTATCTTTCCACACCACCACAATACCGCCGATGATCAGCGCCCACATCATGCCGTTGAGAAAGCCGATCGCCGCCTCTTTCATCAGCAGCTCACGTTTGTTTGAGTCACCGATATGGCCCAGAGCCAGGCCGCGGATCACCAGAGCGACGGTCTGGTTACCGGCCACCCCACCCATGGAGGGGACGATGGTCATCAGGACCGCGATCGCCGCCATCTGATCCAGTGTGGCTTCGAACATGTTCGATACCGATGCGGCAGCCAGGGCTGCCAGAACATTGGCACCGAGCCAGATACTGCGTTTACGGGCCGATTTGAATACCGGTGCGAAGGTATCTTCTTCATCGGTCATACCGGCCAGGCTCATCATCGAGTGCTCGGCGTCTTCACGGATCACATCCACTACGTCATCGATGGTGACCCGGCCGACCAGGTGCTGATGCTCATCGATGACCGGAGCCGATACCCAGTTACGCCGTTCGAACAGGCTGGCAACGTCGCTGGCACTCATGGTGACTTCCAGCGCTTCGTCGGCATCTTCCATGACATCGGAGACCGGCACATCCGGCTGGGTAGTGATCAGGGTAGTGAGCAGCAGGTGGCCAATTAATTTGTTTGACTCGTCAACCACATACAGCGCATCGGTGGTTTCCGGTAATTCGCCTTTCATACGCAGGTAACGCAACACCACGTCGACGTCGACGTCGCCGCGAATGGTGATCACGTCGGTATTCATGATCCCGCCGGCGCTGTCTTCCGGATAGGACAGGGCGGTTTCTATCCGCAGCCGCTCGGCGGCGTCCATCTGGGCGAGAACTTCACGGGAGACGTCGTCAGGCAGGCTACGCAGTACGTAGGCGACGTCATCGGTGTCCATCCCTTCGGTGACTTCGGCCAGGGTCTCGGGTGCCATTTTGGACACCAGCGAGTCCTTAACGTCCTCACTCAGTTCATCAAGGATATCACCGTAATCTTCGGGGTCAGTCAGTTGCCACAGCACTTCACGGCTTTTTCTCGGCGCCGCTTCGAGTAGCGGTGCGATATCTTCAGGTTCCATATCCTGAAGCTGGCGACGAACATGGACAAAGCGACCGTTCTCCAGTGCTTCGGTCACTTCTTGGAGGGCCTGGTGAGCTTGGTCGAATTCTATTTGCTCTGCCATCACTTCCTCCTCACTCTCTATACTGACAATGCGTGAATAGTAGCGTAAATCTGGCTCTTATTTAATAAGTTATTGTGACTGGTAGAAATAAAATTGTACTACCGGGTAAAAAGTAACCCGGCAGGCAGAGGACTATTCGCCTTCGTCAAATTTATCTTCGATCAGCAGGCAGACGGCATCCAGAGCCGGGCTGGCATCACTGCCCTCGGCGTTGATGGTGACGTGCTCTCCCTGGGCAGACTCAAGCATCAGCAACCCCATCACACTGTCGGCGGTCGCCTGCTTACCTTCATGATTTTCTATGGTCAGTACCACATCAAAGGATTGAGCCAGCTCCACCAGCTTGACGGCGGCGCGGGCGTGCAGGCCAAGGCGATTCTGTATCAGTACGGTACGGCTCAGTTGTGCCATGGAGGTTCCTATTGTTTTGAGTCCAGGGTGGTGTGGTGGATTTGGACCTGATGGCCCAGACTGGCGAAGTATTCACCCAATTGTTGCGTGATGTAGACGGACCGGTGCTTACCACCGGTACAGCCGATCGCCACGGTCAGATAGCTGCGGTTATTCTGCTCCAGCAGCGGTAACCAGCGCTGGATAAAATGCTGAATGTCGTGCTTCAGTTCAATCACTTCCGGATGGCTTTCCAGGAAGGATTTGATCGGTGCATCCAGTCCGGTCATCGGTCTCAGCTCGGGTTGCCAGTGCGGATTGGGTAAAAAGCGCACATCGAACACATAGTCGGCATCGGACGGCAGACCATATTTAAAGCCGAATGACTGAAATACCATGATCAGCTGCTTTTGCGGTTGGCCCTGGATGGTGCGGCGCACCTCTTCACTCAGCTCATGCAGCGATTTGTTGCTGCTGTCGAGCACCAGATCACTGATCTGCTCCAGCGGCTGCAGCAGGGTGTGCTCGCGCTCGATCGCCTGAGCCAGCGACAGCGTTTCATGAGTAAGGGACAACGGATGGACCCGGCGGGTTTCACTGTAGCGTTTCAGCAGCGTACTGGTACTGGCGTGCAAAAACAGGATTTGTACATCGATATCGCCGCTGGCTTTGATCGCTTCCAGTGGCTCGGTGAGTTGCGCGACGGTACTGGGCAGGTTGCGGATATCGATACTGACGGCAACGTTCTGCTTGCTGCTTTTAATCGAGCGCAGAAACGCGTCGAGCAAATTTACCGGCAGGTTATCGACACAATAGTAGCCGAGATCTTCCAGTACCCTGAGGGTGACACTTTTACCGGCTCCAGACTGTCCGCTGACAACGACTAAACGCATGACGGGTAACCTATTTCTGGCTGACCATGATGTCGTACAGCTCCTGATCTGATTGAGCGTTGCGCAGCTGTTTTAACGTCTGTTTATCGTTCAGTCTCTCGGCCATACTGGCTAGGGTTTTCAGGTGTTCTTTGCACTGCTCCTCTGGTACCAACAGGGCAAATAACAGATCCACCGGACGATTGTCGATGGAGTCGAATTCGATCGGTTGCTCACACTGTAAAAGAACGGCGACCGCTTTGTCGCTGGTGGTCATACGGGCATGAGGAATGGCGATGCCGTTGCCGATGCCGGTACTGCCCATTTTTTCCCGGCTGAGCATGCTTTCAAACAGCTCTGTAGAGTTTTGTCCGGTATGTTGGGCGACGATCTCGCTGATCATTTCCAGCGCGCGCTTTTTGCTAGAGCACTGGACTGCGCTCTTGGTGCAGTCCAGTGAAAGTACTTCGCTTAATTGCATGGTTAATGGCTACTTAGCTTTTCTTTGTGCTTGTTAAGTTGTCTGACTAATTTATCTACCAGAGAATCGATGGCAGCATACATGTTTTCATCGTCGGAAGAGGCGTGTATTTCGCCATGGTTGACGTGGAGCGTGGCCTCTGCCACCTGGCGCAGCTTTTCAACTTTCAACACCACATGCACGTTATTGATGTGGTCGAAAAAGCGCTCCAGTTTTAGGAATTTGTTTTCAACATAGTCTTGCATTGAATCGGTTAGATCAACGTGGTGGCCATTTATATTGATTTGCATAGACTTTCCTTCTCGGTTGGGGCCTTACAACAGGCGTTTTCGCTGACTTGAAGGGGCAATTCCCAAGGATTCTCGGTACTTGGCTATCGTCCTTCTGGCGACTTGGATCCCTTGGTCAGCCAGTAGCGCTGCAATCTTGCTGTCACTGAGTGGTTTGGCAGGGTTTTCAGCTGCCACCAGTTTCTTGATCAGTGCGCGTATCGCAGTTGATGAACATTCTCCTCCGTTGTCAGTACTGACATGACTAGAGAAAAAGTATTTCAATTCAAAAATGCCGCGGGGCGTATGCATAAATTTCTGGGTAGTCACTCGAGAGATAGTCGACTCGTGCATATCTACCGCCAGCGCCACATCATTGAGGACCATCGGCTTCATGGCCTCTTCTCCATACTCGAAGAAATCTCGCTGATGTTCAACAATGCACCTTGCAACTTTGAGGAGCGTCTCGTTTCTGCTTTCAAGGCTCTTAATCAACCACTTTGCCTCTTGCAAGTTGCTGCGGATGTATTGACTGTCGGCACTGTTGCCTTTGCCCAGACTGGCGTACTGCTGGTTCACTTTCAGTCTGGGTACGCTGTCAGGGTTAATGGTGACCACCCATTTGCCGTGATCTTTAAATACCGACACGTCCGGGATGACGTACTCGGCGTGATCGGCGGTGATCCGACTGCCGGGACGCGGGTCGAGCTGCTGGATCAGTTTCAGCACTTCGCGCAGGTCAGCCTCTTTTAACTTGGTCTCTTTGATGATCAGCTTGTAGTCCCGGTTGCCGAGCTGATCGATATGGTCTGACAGCACCGTTTTGGCTTCTGCCAGCCAGGGAGTATCTTCCGGGAATGTAGCCAGCTGCAGCAGCAGACAGTCCTGCAGGTTTAGCGACGCGACACCGAGCGGGTCAAATTGCTGAATGCGTTTGCGTACCGCTTCGATCTCATCCAGTTCGATCTCTTCGTTGTCAAAACTTTCCAGGATATCTTCAGAGGAGACGGTCAGGTAGCCGTAATCGTCGACCGCATCGATAATCGCCAGGGCGATGGTGCGGTCAACTTCGCTGAACGGGGTGAGATCGAGTTGCCAAATCAGGTAATCTTGTAACGATTCGGTGGTCTCGCCCTGATAGATGGGGGCGTCGTCATCCAGGGCAATGCCGGTACTGCCGGTGTTGGCGCTGTACACGTCTTCCCAGGTGGTATCGATTTCCAGTTCAGAACTGAGGTCGGATTTTTCAATCATGTCAGAGCTGTCTTTGACCTCGGGTTCGCTCAGTTCAGCAGACGCAGTCTTGTCTTCGCCGTTACTGAGTTCTCGTTCCTCATTGTTGGCCACATCTTCGTTACCATCTTCGACGTCCAGCAACGGATTGGAATCCAACGCTTCCTGGATTTCTTGCTGCAGGTCTAGAGTCGAAAGTTGCAATAGGCGAATAGCCTGCTGCAACTGAGGTGTCATGGCTAACTGCTGTCCTAGCTTGAGTTGTAATGAGGGTTTCATTCAGTATTACTTACCTTATTGATACGAGAATCTTACCGTTCTTTCTTTTAATCATAGACGGAATTGTTCACCGAGATAAACTTGTTTTACCTGCTCATTATTGAGGACTTGCTCTGGTGTCCCTTCTGCAATCAGGTGTCCTTGGCTGACGATATAGGCTTTTTCACAGACATCAAGTGTTTCACGGACGTTATGGTCGGTGATTAACACGCCCAAGCCTCGGTCACGCAAATGTTCGATGATCTTTTTGATGTCGATGACCGAAATCGGGTCTACACCGGCAAAGGGTTCGTCCAACAGAATGAACTGCGGGTTGGCGGCCAGTGCCCGGGCGATTTCGACCCGGCGACGCTCACCACCCGATAATGACATACCATCACTGTGGCGAATGTGGTGGATATGGAATTCTTCCAATAAATCTTCCAGTTTGTCCTGACGCTCTTCGCGGGTCATCTCTTCGCGAGTCTCCAGTACCGCCATGATGTTGTCTTCCACCGACAGTTTACGGAAGATAGAGGCTTCCTGGGGCAGGTAACCTATCCCCATGCGTGACCGGCTGTGCATCGGCAGGATGCTGATGTCCTGATCATCAATGGTGATTTTACCCTGATCGCGTGCCACCAGGCCGACGATCATGTAAAACGAAGTGGTTTTACCGGCGCCGTTGGGGCCGAGCAGTCCGACGATCTGGCCCGACTGCACCTGCAGGCTGACGTCCGATACCACTTTACGATTTTTATAGCTCTTGGCTAAATGCTCTGCTTTTAGGATGGCCATATTTATTTCTGTACTGCCTGAGGCTGAAGAACCGTCGATACCCGATCGCCGCTTTGCTTGCCGTCAGCAATCAGTTTTTGCGACGAGATCTGGTAGCGTATTTTGCTGCCGCGAATTTCACTGCCGTCCTGCGAAAGCATCGCCTGGTCGGTCATGGTCAACTGATCCTCGACCATCTTGTAGTGCAGGTGTTTGGCTTCGCCGTATAAGGTTTTGCCATCGTCGGTGAGCTGGGAGAAAGTGGCCAGGTCACCGTAGGCTTCAATCCCTTCAATCGCGCCGTTTTTAGCATTGCGCGTGACGATAATTTCATCGGCGTTGATATTGATGCTGCCTTGTTTCAACTGCACGTCACCGGTGAAAGTGACTTGGTTGCTCTGCATGTCCAGTTGCTGGGTGTCTGAGTCAATATAGACCGGCTGATCTTTGTCAGTGGATAGCGCCATTGCCTGGCTGGATAACACTAAACACGCAATCAGACTAAGGTGTGAGCGTTTCATATCTACCTTGTACATGGTTATAGAGGACCGCGGTATTCTCGGCAAAATTGCCTTTCATCGCTTGTCCTACCGTTTCAAATTGTTGTCCTACCAGGGTCACCTGAGTATCGGCCCAAAAATCCCGGTTATCGAGCTGAATGCTGATGGAGTCAGTCGATAGGGTGTCAAACCCGGAATCCGGCAGTAAGTTTTTGGCCGTGACATTGGTCGTCAGTGTTAACACGTTATTATCATCCAGCACGCCTGTTTCAGCGGTGATTTGCCACTCCAGCTGGTCCCCCTCGCGAAAGACCTTTAATACCGGTCGGGTGAATTTTGTATCACCACTTTTAGCATAGTGATCGAGGTGCTCGGAAGTAATAGCGTAACTCCGCAGCCCCTTGTCCGTATAAGAGGTATTCTGTAACTGGCTACCACTGAAAATCGGCAATTCGGTATCTGGCTCAACCTGCTGGTCGAATCCGCTGTCTCGGTCGTACAGATAATACGCCGACCAAGAACCGATGAATATCAGTAAAATGTAACCAAAACGGGACAGACTCATATACTTAAGCCTTTATGTGCTTCTAACTCACCGCGAGCCTGCAGTATTAAATCACACACTTCACGGACCGCACCATGCCCGCCACGGATCTGGGTAACGTAATTGGCCCGTTGTCTGAGCAGCGGATGACCATCGGCCACACAAACTTGCAGCGCGACCTGTTCCATTACTGGCCAGTCTATCAGATCATCCCCTATGTATCCGGTTTGTTCAGGGCTGATATTAAGTTTATGGCAGATATCCTGATAGGCGCGTACTTTGTCATCCTGGCCTTGATAAATCAGGGAGATACCCAGTGCTTTCATCCGGTTTTCGACAATTTGAGACTGTCGGCCGGTAATAATGGCGATTTCAATCCCGGCATTCATCAGCGATTTCACGCCATAGCCGTCGCGGGTGTGAAACGTTTTTAACTCTTCTCCCTGATTGCCCATATAGATCAGGCCATCGGAAAATACCCCGTCGACGTCGCAGATCAGCAGTTTGACCTGTTTGGCAATGGCGATAAGTTCGCTGCTTACCGGTCCATACAGAGTGTCGATTGTCTGGCTCATTACATCACTCCGGCTTTAAGTAAATCGTGCATATTCAGCGCACCGACCAGGCGTCCTTCATGGCATAACATCAGGCCGTTGATGCTTTTTTCCTGCATCAGATTCAGTCCTTCAACGGCCAGCATACTTGGTTCTGCCACCGTTGGGTGAGTAGTCATGACGCTGCCGATGTCTGTGCTGTGAATATCAATACGTTTGTCGAGGATGCGGCGCAGATCGCCATCGGTAAAGATACCGACCAGCAGTTCGTCTTTCACCACTGCGGTCATCCCCAGCCCTTTCTGGCTTATCTCCAGCAAGGCGTCGCGGATCAGGGTATCGGGCGATACGACCGGTAGTGCATCTCCGCTGTGCATGATGTCTGACAGGCGCAGCAGCAGTTTGCGTCCCAGTGCGCCACCGGGGTGGGAGAGGGCAAAATCTTCAGCGGTGAATCCGCGTGCTTGCAACAAGGCAACCGCCAGCGCATCGCCCATGACCAGTGTCGCCGTGGTGCTGGAAGTTGGAGCCAGCCCGAGCGGACAGGCCTCTTCCGGCACGGTGATCTGCAGATGGATATCAGACAGCTTGGCCATGTTGGAGTTCGGTTGGCCGGTCATGCTGATAATACCAATATTGAGCCGTTTCAGTACCGGAAACAGCGACAGGATTTCAGAAGACTCACCGGAGTTGGAGATCGCCAGTACGATGTCGCCCGGCTCTATCATACCCAGGTCGCCGTGCGCCGCTTCACCCGGGTGAACAAAAAAAGCGGAAGTGCCGGTACTGGCCAGGGTCGCCGCGATCTTATTGCCGATGTGGCCGGATTTACCCATACCCATCACCACAACTTTGCCCTGGTTAGATAAAATCATCTCACAGGCCTGGCAGAAGTCTTGGTTAAAATACTGGTCGAGCTGTTGCAGGGCTGCGACTTCCACTGACAATACGTTTAAAGCCGCACTACGGTAATCAAACATAGATAGTCTCTTGTTGTTGTCCGCCAACACTGGTCAGGCGGCCATGTTCATAAACAGATAGCTTTGGTAGGCGATAAAGCAGCCGAACAGGATAAAGCCTTCCATACGATTGATACTGCGTGATTTGCCCAGCGCCATCACGACCAGTAGCAACGACAGGCCGAGCATGACCCAGAAGTCACGATCCATGGCATACTCACTGATCAAAGAAGGATTAAGAATGCCGGGGATGCCCATTACCGCCAGAATATTAAACACGTTTGAGCCGATGATATTGCCGACTGCCATGTCGTCTTCGCCTTTCAGCACTCCGGCCAGCGAGGCGGCCAGTTCGGGTAAACTGGTACCGACGGCGATGATGGTCAGGCCGATTACCAGGTCGCTCATGCCAAAGTACTTAGCGATAACCACCGCACTGTCGACCAGGATATCAGCGGCGATCGGTAACAGAATAAGACCAATCACTACCCAGAGTGCCGCTTTACCGCTGCTGACCCCTTCTGGGATTTCGGACTCCTGATCGTCCAGCATGGCATCACCACGCTGTTTTTCGCGTCGGCTGATATGCAGCATGGTGAGAATAAATAGCGCAAACAATACGAACAGCAAAATACCTTCGCTGTAGCCAAGGTGATTATCACTCAGTATGTAACCGGCCAGCAGCGTCACCATGATCATCAGTGGCAGTTCACGTCTCAGTACACCTGAACTGATGGATAACGGTTTGATCAACGCGGTTATCCCCAAGATCAACGCGATATTGGCGATATTAGACCCTAATACGTTACCCACTGCGGTATTCGATTTGCCTTCCAGTGCCGCGGTAGCAGAAACCATCATTTCAGGCGCCGAAGAGCCCATGGCCAGTATAGTCATACCGATCACCAGCGGAGAAATTCCAACGTTGCGGGCCAGGGCAGCGGCGCCAAAAACCAGCTTATCCGCACTCCAAACCAATAAAACTAGACCTACGACAAGCAAGGCAACGGCTTCAAACATGGTGATTCCTAATTGGTGAACAACTGAATGGTTTAACCGCTAATTTTGACGGTTTGCTGTGTAAAATGGAAGCTGAACATCAAAGAAATTGTGCTCAGGTCATTGCAGGGGAGTTGGTGACGGGTGTCAGTTTGCTTGAAAAGATAGGCAGTTAGGCTATCGAATTAATTGTACAGTGCTTTTAATTGTTCCCTATAGTGCTTATGATTGCTTTTTCGTATCAGTAGCCAACGGATTGCTCTCGAGGTAGGCATGGCAGCAGCAGATCTAGTCACGATTAATCATCTCTCCTTTAATCGGGGGGAGCGCACCATTTTTGATGACGTCAGCCTGCACGTTCCCAAAGGCAAAATTACCGCCATCATGGGCCCGTCGGGGATCGGTAAAACCACTTTATTACGTTTGATTGCCGGTCAGATAGCGCCGGAACAAGGGGAAATCTGGTTTGATGGCGTCAATATTCCCACTCTGAACCGTAAGCAGCTTTACGCAGTAAGAAAGAAGATGAGTATGTTATTCCAGTCAGGTGCGCTGTTCACTGACCTGTCGGTGTACGACAATGTGGCGTTTCCACTGCGTGAACATACCCAGTTGGATGAAAGCCTGATCCGCACCCTGGTGCTACTTAAACTCGAAGCGGTCGGACTTCGTGGCGCAGCCCAGTTGATGCCAAGTGAACTGTCCGGCGGGATGGCGCGCCGGGCGGCGTTGGCCAGATCGATTGCTCTCGACCCGGAACTGATCATGTATGATGAACCGTTTGCCGGTCAGGATCCGATTACTATGGGGGTGCTGGTGGAACTGATCAGTAAACTGAATTCCGCCCTGGGGCTGACATCGGTGGTGGTGTCTCACGACGTGCCGGAAGTGATGTCGATTGCCGATTGGGTCTACCTGCTGGCCGATAATAAAGTGATCGCCAGTGGCACACCGGAGCAGTTGCGCCAGAATCAGGATGACCGGGTACAACAGTTTTTGCAGGGTAATGCTGATGGGCCGGTACCGTTCCGCTATCCGGCGCAGAGCCTGGAAGAGGATCTATTTTAAACATGGCTTCGATAACAAATTCGATTGCGGCTGTGGGCCGCCGCTGGCTGGATATCTCGGCGTCATTTGGCCGTGCCAGCCTGATGCTGTTTGGTGCGCTGACGGCCAGACCTCAGCCGATCAAAAACTTTCCGCTGCTGATCAAGCAACTTTATAGTGTTGGGGTGCAGTCACTGGCGATCATCGTATTGTCAGGGCTGTTTATCGGCATGGTGCTCAGCCTGCAAGGCTATGTGATTTTAGTCGACTTTGGCGCCGAAGGGGCGCTGGGACAAATGGTCGCACTGTCACTGTTGCGTGAACTGGGCCCGGTGGTAACTGCGCTGCTGTTTGCTGGTCGGGCAGGGTCGGCGCTGACCGCAGAGATTGGCCTGATGAAAGCAACAGAACAGTTATCCAGCCTGGAGATGATGGCGGTGGATCCGCTGAAACGCATCATCGCACCACGTCTGTGGGCGGGGCTTATCTCTATGCCGCTGCTGGCGATGATCTTTATGGCGGTGGGGATTTATGGTGGCCAGTTGGTTGGGGTTGACTGGAAAGGCATCGACCACGGCAGCTTCTGGTCAGCGATGCAGGCGTCGGTGGAGCTGGGGCAGGATATAGGCAACAGCCTGATCAAGAGCCTGGTTTTCGCCGTGACTATTACCTGGATTGCGCTGTTTAACGGTTATGACTCGGTGCCCACTTCTGAGGGGATCAGCCAGGCGACAACACGTACCGTCGTGCATTCGTCTCTGGCGGTTCTTGGGCTAGACTTCGTACTAACTGCATTGATGTTTGGGAATTGATCATGCAACAAACAAGAAAATTAGAATTATGGGTTGGCAGCTTCGTTTTAGCGGGAATTTGCGCCGTTTTGGTAATGATTTTTCAAGTTGCTGACGTTAAGGGGCTGGGAAGCAATGATACTTACGTAATCAATGCAGAGTTTGACAATATCGGTAGCCTGAAAGTCCGTTCACCGGTCAAAGTGGGCGGGGTAGTGATCGGCCGGGTCAGTAACATCACCCTGGATCCGGAATCGCTGCTGCCGATCGTCTCGATGTCGATCAACAGTCAGTACGATCAGTTTCCTGACACTTCCAGTGTCCAGATCCTGACTTCTGGTCTGATCGGTGAGCAGTATATCGGTTTGACGCCGGGCTTCATCTTTGAAGATGAACAGATGCTGGTCGATGGCGACTACATTGAAGATACCAAGTCGGCGCTGGTCCTGGAGGACTTGATTGGTCAGGTGCTGTACAGCATGGGTAACCCGAAAGATAGCAGTCCGAAAGAGAGTAGTGAGGAGTGATCTCGATGGTGAAAAAAGGCCTTTTTGTCCTGTTGGGATGGTTATGCGCCATCTCGATTAGCACGGCAGCCACAATCGATAAAACCCAGCCTTATCAGATGATGAAGCTGGTGTCTGAACAGACCTTTACCAGGCTGAAAGCAGAACAGGACAAGATCAAGCAGAATCCCGATTACCTCAAGACGGTTGTCGAAGAAGAACTGCTGGATTATGTCAATGTGCAGTATGCGGCGCTGAAGCTGCTAGGGCCGAACCTGAAAGGGGCCAAACGCGCCGACGTGATGACCTTTATTGACGCGTTTCGCGGCTACTTGGTGCGCTCTTATGCCCAGGTACTGACTCAGTATACCGATCAGGTGATCGAATTTGGCCCTGAGATACCGGTGGATGAAGATCGCCGTATTACCACGGTTAAAGTCGACATCATTGATTCGCCGAGGCCCAATATCAAACTGGAATTCAAGCTCAGACGCGAGAAAGACACTGGCGAGTGGCTGGCGTTTGATATGGTCGCGGAAGGTGTCTCTATGCTGTCCAGCAAGCAGTCTGAGTGGAGCGGTAAATTGCGTAAAGACGGCATTCTGGCGGTGGCCAAAGATCTCGAAGAGCAGGCCAAACGGCCGATTGCGCTGGAGAGCAACCAATAATGGCACACGCACAATGGCAGCAGCCTAGCGAAGACAAAATCATACTGCTTGGCGCGCTCGATCGGGATACGGTTCCCGAATTGTGGCCGCTGGCCCAGCAGTGGAAACCGGCCGCTGAGCAGGTTGAAGTCGCGCTGGATAAAGTCGGCCGGGTAGATTCTGCCGGGATGGTGATGTTAATTCACTTAATAGAGCATGCAAAAAAGCAAAACTGTCATATAATGCTCAGTTTCGTGCCAGAGCAGCTGAGTACTTTGTTTCAGCTAAGTAACGTGTCACAGATATTAGCGAAACACATTAAGCGTTAAGCAGGGGTAAATTGTGGAAAGTACACAAGTACAACAGATTTTAGAACAGGCACTCACTCTGGAAGAAGTGCATGTTAAAGGCGAAGGCAGCCATTTTGAAGTCATCGCGGTAGATGCCAGTTTTGAAGGTATGAGCCGGGTGAAGAAACAACAACTGATTTATGCCCCATTGATGGAGTACATTCAACGCAATGACATCCACGCGGTATCAATCAAAGCGTACACGCCCGAAGAGTGGGCCCGCGATAAAAAACTGATGTCGCTGTAAGGTTTTTGAATGGAAAAGTTTCGAGTTGTTGGATCGAACCAACCGCTGGTTGGTGAAGTAACGATCTCTGGCGCCAAAAACGCCGCACTACCAATTTTATTTGCTTCTATTCTGGCAGAGCAGCCGGTAGAAGTAGCCAATGTGCCGCACTTGCGTGACATTGACACCACGATGGAACTGCTGAAACGCCTGGGGGCAAAAGTGACCCGCAACGGTTCAGTCCATGTCGACCCAAGCAGTATCAACGAATACTGCGCGCCCTATGATCTGGTTAAAACCATGCGTGCATCTATCTGGGCTCTGGGCCCGCTAGTGGCCCGCTTTGGTCAGGGCCAGGTCTCACTGCCAGGCGGTTGCGCTATCGGTGCCCGTCCGGTAGACCTGCATATCCATGGTCTGGAGCAGTTAGGCGCGACGATTACCCTGGAAGACGGTTACGTGAAAGCACACGTAGACGGTCGTCTCAAAGGGGCGCATATCGTGATGGACAAAGTCAGCGTTGGTGCCACCATCACCATTATGTGTGCGGCGACACTGGCAGAAGGTAAAACGGTACTCGACAATGCGGCCCGCGAGCCAGAAATTGTCGATACCGCGAATTTCCTCAATGAATTAGGCGCCAAAATCAGTGGTGCCGGCAGCGATACGATTACCATTGAAGGTGTCGAGCGCCTCGGCGGTGGTCGACACCAGGTGGTGGCTGACCGGATTGAAACCGGTACGTTTCTGGTCGCAGCGGCGGTATCAGGCGGTAAAGTCACCTGCCGTAATACCAACGCCCACCTGCTGGAAGCGGTACTGGCTAAACTGGAAGAAGCCGGTGCTAAGGTTGAAACGGGTGATGACTGGATCAGCCTGGATATGACCGACAGAGAGCTGAAAGCGGTCACGATACGCACCGCACCGCATCCGGGCTTCCCAACCGATATGCAGGCGCAGTTTACGCTGTTGAATATGATGGCCAAAGGCAGTGGCGTGATTACCGAAACGATTTTTGAAAACCGTTTTATGCATGTACCGGAACTGCTGCGGATGGGCGCTAAAGCCGAGATCGAAGGCAACACCGTTATCTGTGGTGATACTGACCATCTCAGCGCTGCTCAGGTAATGGCGACAGACCTGCGCGCATCGGCCAGCCTGGTGATTGCCGGCTGCATCGCGCAAGGCGAAACGGTGGTTGACCGTATTTACCATATCGACCGCGGTTACGAGAAAATCGAAGATAAGCTCACGGCATTGGGCGCAAATATTGAGCGTTTTCGCGAGTCGGGTTAGAATGAGCGCACGGATGTAAGCCGAAACTCTGGTTTCGGTTTTTTTTCAGTTGTAAATGAGGTGAGCGGTAGGAATGTTTTTGCTTCCCTGCTCCCCGGAGAACAGATTTCATGATTGCACTTTTACGTGTAGTGGCGGTTGCTGTATGGGCAGTTGTCATGTTTGTGTTTGGTTGCGGCTACTGCTTGTTAAGCCCGCGCAACCCAAAACATGTCTTTACCTTTGGCCGCTATTTTGCCGCTTTGTCTAAACTGTTTGGTATTAAGCTGGAGCTGCGTATTCCAGAAGATGCCTATCAGCGCGGCCAGCACATTTATATCGCCAACCACCAGAATAACTGGGACATGTTTACCGTGTCGGCGGCGGTGACGCCTAAAGTGGTCACGGTAGGTAAAAAGAGCCTGGCGTGGTTCCCTCTGTTTGGTCAGCTGTACTGGCTGACAGGCAATATTCTGATCGACCGGGCTAACCGCTCGAAAGCCAAAGGCACGATTGACCAGGTGGTGAACAGCATTAAACAGAGCGATGTGTCGATCTGGATGTTCCCGGAAGGTACCCGTTCCCGTGGCCGCGGTCTATTACCGTTTAAGACTGGTGCCTTTCATGCGGCGATAGGTGCCGGTGTGCCGATTATTCCTATTGTCTGTAGCTCAACTGACGGCCTGAAACTGAATCGCTGGAACAACGGCCATGTGATCGTTGAAATGTTGCCGCCTATTTCCACCGAAGGCTACCGCAAAGAAGACGTGCGTAAGCTGTCCAACCTGTGCCATGAGCAGATGAAGGCTAAGCTGGATTCGCTCAACAGTGAAGTGGCCATGCTTAACCAGCAGCAAGGCGTGAAAGCCTGATAGCCTGACTATCGACTCAGACAAAGCCAGTGACCTGTTCACTGGCTTTTTTGATCCTACCCATGGCAAGAAGTGGCTTTTGGCGTCTAAACGGCGTGACAGGCTCTGCAGCCTATGGGGAAGAAGTGAGAGTGCTGACTGGTTAGCCAGCTTACTAGATTGGGGCGTTTAGAACGAAAAAAGCCAAGTCTAACGACGGGGACGCCTAGGTCTGGCTTTTTGAAAAATGGCTCAACTCGCCGTCCGCCCCCTGCGAGATTCGAAACTGAGTTGAAACAAAACCAAAATCAGTAGATACGAAAAAGCCTCATCGGGTGATGAGGCTTTCTCTAATATGGCTCCCCCTGCGGGACTCGAACCTGCGACATACGGATTAACAGTCCGCCGTTCTACCAACTGAACTAAGGGGGAA
>NZ_JBNKVP010000067.1:0-19156 GCF_050299255.1 Vibrio sp. | reverse complement strand
ATATCCAGGTCATTTTTAGTGAGGAAGATTGAATGGGCCAAGATGGTCTTAGGACCTAACAATCCGGCCTCCTGATAAATCTCAACATCGGTTTTTTGGTATTTTTTTTGGCTAAAATCACGAGCCCAATCGCTTTCGCTTGCATGTGTTTGCACCGGGCAATCATACCTTTTCGCCAGTTGTCCCAAGCCTTGCATCGCTTCAAGTGAACATGTGGGCACAAAGCGTGGTGTTACGACAGGCTGAATCAGACCTGAGTTATTCTTCATGGTACGCACCGAGTTAATAAACATCTCGGTCAGATCGATTGATGCTTGGTAGTCAGAGTCGACATAGTAATCCGGGCACATAGACCGTTCATCCATTGCCACTTTCCCGACGTAAGCTCTCTGCCCTTGTTGCAGACACTCCTGGGCGAGATAAAGTGAAGCATCAAGGTCGACTGTCGCAAAATAAACGCCTGTCGTTGTACCATGGGCAAGATAAGTCTTAACTAGATTTGGATAAATGCTCTTTGCAAAATCGAGGTCTGAATAGCGGCTCTCAAGAGGAAATGTGTAATTGAGCAACCATTCGTCTAGCGGAAGATCAAGACCTTTACCAGCTTGTGGCCACTGTGGAGCGTGGATGTGCAAGTCAATCATTCCGGGGAGAAGATACTGTCCGGGGGAAAGCTTTTGAAGTTTATCTATCGTTTTAAAGTAGAGTAATACCCGAAAGTACTCTTTGTCACTTGGATTAAGGACCTGCTCGATAATTCCATTCTCATCGACAATGATTAGTGCATTTTCAATATATTCAAACTCACCTTTAACAGGAGTGTGGAAGACAGAGCCGAGAATCGCGTGTTTCATACCAGTTCCAATATTAAGTGTTAGAGATGAATTGACATCCCTAACACTGTGAAAAGAAGTTACAGTTTTGACGCAGTCTCAAGTGCGATTTCAACCATGTCGTTTAGTCCGGTTTGACGTTCGTCGGAGCTGAGGTATTCATGACGAATGATATGATCGGTAACCGTACATAGCGCAAGGGCGCGACAGTTTTGCTCTGCAGCGAGCGCATATAGGGCATTGATCTCCATTTCAACCCCTAAGATTCCGTAACGTTGCATAGTTTGATAGTAATCCTCGTCTGGGCGATAGAACAGATCTGATGAAAAAACGTTACCTACCTTGTAGTTTACTGAGCGTGTTTTGATAACCTCATAGCAAGTTTGCAAAAGCCCAAAGTCTGCCAGGGCTGCCAGGTCATGGTCTCGAAAGCGAATCCGGTTGATTTTCGAGTCGGTTGAGGCCCCTTGAGCAACGACAAGATCTTTTAGTTTCACGTCGTCAGAAATCGCGCCGCAACTGCCAACACGGATGATATTTTTTACGCCGTAATGCGTCATAAGTTCGTGGAAATAGATTGAGGCAGAAGGGCCTCCCATTCCATGACCCATGACGGACACAGGCGTCGATTTATACTTCCCGGTAAAGCCCAGAATGCCACGTACGTTTGTCACTTCACGAGCTTCTTCCAGGAATGTCTCGGCAATGAATTTTGCACGCAGTGGATCGCCAGACATAATGATTGTTTCAGCGAAATCGCCTTGATTAGCGTTGATATGGGGAGTAGACATGAGATACCTCTAGATTAATAAGTGCCTAATGAAATAAGAGCGCCGGCAACAGTGCCTGACATAAGGTTTGCAAGAATAGAAGCGAGAAGCACACGTGGCCCGATGGCTGAAATAAGCTCACGTCTGTCTGGGCACATTGCACTTATACCGCCAACAACCATGGCGAGTGAGCCTATATTGGCAAAACCACATAAGCTGAACACAATAATGGCTTGAGTTTTCGGCGTGAGCTGTGGTGCGACATCGAGATAGTTGATGTAAGCAACAAACTCATTGATAGCGATTTTTTGCCCAACAATTGAACCGGCGACGGTTGCCTCCGACCAGGGAACACCCATGAGAAAGGTAAGAGGTGCTAGCAAGTAACCTATAATGACTTCCAAGGTCAGGTTATCGATACTGATTAAGTTGCCAAGGCCGCCAATAATACCGTTAAGCAATGCAATAAGAGCGACAAAAGAGATCAGCATTGCCGTAACGAGAATTACCTGATTCATACCCATTGTGGAGCCATCTGAAATGGCTTCGAGTAGGCCTTTGGGCTTGTCATCGGAATTAATATTAATATTATTTTTGACCTGTTCAGGTTCTGTTTGCGGACACATAAGTTTGGCAAACAACAAACCGGCAGGAGCCGTCATAAAACAGGCTGTCAGTATATATTTAGGATCAATACCCAAATTAATATAACCCACCATAGTGCCGCCAGCGACACTCGCCAGGCCACCGGTCATTACTGCAAATAGCTCAGAGCGAGTCATGTTTTTTACCAGTGGTCGCACCATCGAAGGGGCTTCTATTGGACCAACGAAGATATTGGCTGTAGCGGATAGCGATTCAGCTTTACTTGCGCCAACCAACTTGGATAAAGCACCGCCAACCACGTTGATTATTAATTGCATTATCCGTAGATAGTAAAGAACAGAAATAAGTGCAGAGACAAAGACCACCACACAAAGTACGTTAATGGCAAACACAAACCCGACTTTGAAGTCCGCTAAGTCACCGAATACAAATTTCAGACCTGCATTTGAAAACGCAATCACGCTATTAACACCGTGACTTAGCGACTCGATGATACTCATGCCTATGGGCACATACATGACGAAAGCACCCAGAGTGATTTGAATGGATAGAGCCATTAACACGGTTCTAAAATTAATTTTTCTACGGTTTTCCGAGAACACAAAACCGATGAGCATCAATGACACGATGCCGATTAAACTCATTATTGTAGACATAGAGATTTTCCACTTTCATTATTGTTTCACCCTTATCATTGTGAATTTTTTGTTGCAAAGAGCGGACATTTTTCCTCTTTGGGGAGGTTTATTTAATTTTTTGAAAGTGATCACGCAAAGTGCCAAATGCAATCAGATGCTTTACCACCGTTCTACGCGTTTATATCGATATAAAAGATAACCAGACAGTCTACGTTATTCACCTTGTAGAAAATTAAAATGTTACAGAAAGATCGATAAGAAGAGATATCAAGTTATTTTTAGGAATGGGATGGCTGAAATTTTTAACAGTGGTGCTAAGTTCGCTAGTTTCGATGGTAAAGATTACTTTAAAGATATTGACCTGCCCCCAAGAACTAATCCAAAACTTCGTTAGTAATGCTGGCTAAATTACTGTTGTTTCGTGCTGTTCTTGTTGTCGCTGCAAATTCAGATGGAGTAAGGTAACCCAGTGCTGAGTGAGGGCGATTCTCATTGTAATCCATGTAGCAAATACTGATTAGTTCACGTACATGAGTCAGAGCTTAAAACTAGTGCTTGATTAGACCGATCTCCGACATTGTGAACGGGTAAATTTTCCCTTCAATACTGCGTCTAATGGTTTGAACCCACGCTACTTTCTCTGCTAAATCAACTTACTGGCCTCATTACTCCCATTTTATTCATAATCTTTCACATTTAGTCAAAATCCATTCATTACCTCTGTTATTGCCGTTCACATCATTCCTCTACCCTATGTATCCACTAACTAACATATCTGAATTGGTGCGATAGCAATGTCTGAACCCACTCAAGACAAAAAACAGGAGCTGGTGGCTCACGGTCTGATTACTTTTCTATTGTTTCCGATCCTGACGGTTGCCGGGATTGGCCTTTACGGCCTGATTGTCTGGCTAAATCTTGCCCTTGGTGGGATGCCCGGACACTGAAAGAGGTGAATTACTGACATGATTAAATGGATAACAACTCTCTGGCGTACGCTGAATCGCCCGACTAAATATCTGACCCTCGGAGCTGTCAGTTTGTCAGCTTTCATTATGGGCATACTGTTCTGGGGCGGCTTCAATACGGCACTGGAAGCGACCAATACCGAAGCTTTCTGCATTAGCTGTCACTCAATGGAAAATAACCCTTATCAAGAGCTGCAGCAGACCGTTCATTGGTCTAATCACTCCGGAGTACGGGCTACCTGTCCCGACTGCCACGTCCCTCATGACTGGAGCCGAAAAATCGCCCGTAAGATGGAAGCCTCCCATGATGTTTGGGGCTGGCTGTTCGGCACCGTCAATACCAAGGAAAAATTTGAGGATAAAAGGCTGGAAATGGCCAGCAGGGAATGGAAACGCTTCTCGCGTGATAACTCCCAGGCCTGTAAAAACTGCCACGACTACGGCTCCATGAAGTGGGAAGAAATGTCCCCATTAGCACGAAAGCAGATGAAGTCCGCGGCAGAAAAAGATCAGTCCTGTATCGACTGCCACAAGGGCATTGCCCATAAACTGCCAGACATGGGCACGGCCCGAGCACCGGATTTGATTGCCGAGGTCGGCTACGGTGACAGTTCTCTTGCCGTAGATCAGCCCTATTACAGCTCCCTGATCAAACCGCTTTACCTTGACGCGACCGGTGAGGATGAAGCCGGAACACTTAACGTCGCGACTTCAGTTAAGGTGCTGGAGGTCAACGGTAAACGTGTCCGGATTGCGATTGATGGCTGGCGTAAAAAAATAGGGGTTGGCCGAGTGATCTACCTCGATTTTGGTTTAAATATTCTTTCGGCCCAGTTAAGTAAGTCAGCGGCCAAAACTGACGGTGTCATTCAAGTTTTCGAAGAAAAAGAAGACCCGATGACCGGCCTCAAATGGCAGCGAGTGGAAGCGGAAATGTGGACCGATTCAGATTATCTGCTGACAGAGCTGGAACCGCTCTGGAGCTATGCACGTAGCACTTACAGTTCCAGTTGTAGCGTCTGTCACACCCAGCCTGAAGAAGCGCATTTCGATGCCAACACATGGCCAGGCATGTTCCAGGGGATGCTTGCATTCGTCAATATGGACGAGGATACCCAGCAACTGGTGCAAAAATACTTGCAGCAACACTCATCGACTTTTAGCGAAGAAAAACATTAAGAGGCTGTGTTTATGAACAGAAGAGAATTTCTCAAAGGTCTGGCTTCAACTTCCGCTGTGGTTGCTGGATGCAGTTCAGTGCTGGCACCTGTGTCCGCCATGGCAAAAGCTATGGATACCAGTGACGACTGGCTGACAACCGGGTCACATTTTGGCGCGTTCCGGGTACAACGTCGCAACGGTGTGATTGCCGACATTCGCCCACTGGAGTTTGACCGCAACCCCACGGAGATGATCAATGGCATTCGCGGGCTTGTGTACAATCCGTCGCGGGTCCGTTATCCGATGGTCCGACTGGATTTCTTGCTAAAAGGTCATAAAAGCGATACCAGTCAGCGCGGTGATTTTCGTTTTGTCCGGGTGACGTGGGATAAGGCGCTGCGACTACTCAAACAATCGCTCGATTTGGTTCAGACTCAGTATGGCCCTTCAGGCCTGTACGCCGGTCATACTGGCTGGCGTGCGACCGGACAACTGCATTCCAGTACCAGCCATATGCAGCGCGCCGTTTCCATGCATGGTAACTTTGTGAAAAAGGTTGGTGATTACTCTACCGGGGCAGGGCAGACGATTCTGCCTTACGTACTCGGTTCAACAGAGGTATACGCTCAAGGTACTTCCTGGCCGCTGATTCTTGAAAACAGTAACACCATCGTACTCTGGTCAAATGATCCCTGTAAAAACCTGCAAGTAGGCTGGAACGCAGAAACGCATGAATCATTTGAATATCTGGCCCAACTAAAAGAAAAAGTTCAGTCCGGTCAGATCCGCGTGATCAGCATCGATCCGGTTGAAACCAAAACGCAGGCGTATTTAGGCTGTGAACATCTTTACGTCAACCCGCAGACCGACGTGACTCTGATGTTGGCGATGGCACATGAGCTCTACAGCCAAGGCCTTTACGACAAAAAGTTTGTCGAAGGATACAGTCTGGGTTTTGAAATGTTCCTGCCTTATCTGCTCGGCGAAAAGGATGGTGTGGCGAAAACACCGGAATGGGCCGAAGCGATTTGTGGTGTTCCGGCCAAAACGATTCGCGAACTGGCACACACTATGGCGGCAGGGCGAACTCAGATCATGATGGGCTGGTGTATTCAGCGCCAGCAACATGGCGAACAGCCTTATTGGATGGCGGCGGTATTGGCAACGATGCTCGGTCAGATAGGTTTGCCGGGCGGTGGCATCAGCTACGGGCACCACTACTCAGGGATTGGTGTTCCCGCGACAGGCGCGGCGGCACCAGGAGCCTTTCCTCGCAATCTGGATGAAGGCAAAAAGCCGCTGTTTGACAACAACGATTTTAAAGGTGCCAGCAGCACCATCCCGGTCGCCCGTTGGATCGATGCCATTCTCGAGCCAGGTAAGGTTATCGAGGCCAATGGCAACCTAGTGACTTTCCCGGATATTCGCATGGCGATCTTTTCCGGTAACAATCCCTGGAGTCACCATCAGGATCGCAACCGTATGAAGCGGGCGTTTCGCAAACTGGAGTGTGTGGTTGCGGTGGAAGTGAACTGGACCGCCACCGCTCGCTTTTCCGATATCGTTTTGCCGGCATGTACCACGCTGGAGCGGAATGATATTGATGTCTACGGGGCCTACGCGGGACGCGGTATTCTCGCTATGCATAAAATGGTTGAACCGCTTTATGACAGTCTGTCTGATTTTGAGATTTTCACCCGGTTTGCCGGCCTGATGGGCAGAGAAAAAGAATATACCCGGGGCATGAATGAAATGGAGTGGCTGGCACAACTCTATAATGATTGCCGGGCTGCAAACAAAAACAACTTTCCTATGCCAGAGTTCGAAGAGTTCTGGCAACAAGGCTATGTCCATTTTGGAGAAGGCAGTAACTGGGTTCGACATGCGGATTTCCGCAATGATCCGGAAATTAACCCGCTGGGAACACCTTCCGGACTGATTGAAATTTACAGCCGGAAAATTGCAGGCTTTGGTTATGCTGACTGCCCGGGACATCCGGTCTGGATGGAAAAATCAGAACGTAGCCACGGTGGGCCGGGAAGCGCCCAGCACCCTGTCTGGCTGCAGTCATGCCATCCGGATAAACGCCTCCATTCACAGATGTGTGAGTCGGAAGAATTTCGCTCGACGTATACCGTTCAGGGGCGTGAACCGGTCTATATCAGCCCGGGAGATGCCAAAGCAAGAGGGATCCGTGATGGTGATTTGGTGCGGGTATTCAATGACCGTGGCCAGGTCCTGGCAGGCGCCGTGGTTTCTGACCGCTTCCCTGAGGGAGTGATCCGAATTGAGGAGGGCGCTTGGTATGGACCGGTCGGCCAGGATGGCAGTAAAGAGGGAGGAGCCGAAATTGGCGCACTATGCAGTTATGGTGATCCTAATACGCTGACACAAGATATCGGCTCATCGAGTCTGGCTCAGGCTTGTTCGGCATACACCTGCCTGGTTGAATTTGAAAAATTCACCGGAACCGCCCCTGCGGTGGCATCTTTTAGTGGCCCGATTGAAGTACAGATTTGATCTCGCCACAATAACGGAGAATACAAATGAATCAGATAAATTCCGCCAGGGCATCGTTCTACCGCTTTCTCTCTGATCTGTTCGCCAGAGAGATCAGCACCAAACGAATGGAAGAGCTGACTTGTTCCCAGGCCCGCCCCTTCTGGCAACAACTGATATCAGAAGCAGAGTTGTCGGCAGATGCCGGACTATTGTGGGATAAGTTAACCGCTATTGAAACGGCATCCCATGATGAAGGTGAAAGAGCATTGTTGGAACTGGCGGCAGATTTCTGCGGGCTGTTTCTGGTCAGCGGTAAAGGCAGTGTTTCCCCCTATGCCGGTAGTTATCTCAATGATGACAGTGACATGGCCGTATTTGGAGAATGGCATCAGCAAATGCTGGGGTTTCTGCAACAGGCTGGCTTATCTGTAGACAGTGATTTTCCGGAACCGGCTGATCATCTGGCGGTGATTCTGGCCTATCAGGCAGAGCTGTGCCTGAAAGCGCCGTCCCAGGCGCAGCTGACCTTTCTTGAAGAGTGCATCCTGAGCTGGTTGCCTGATTTTACAGATCGGATCGGTGAGTGTGATCAGCAAGGATTTTATGCCGCGCTTGCCAGGCTGACTCAGGCATTTGTCCGCAGCGATGCACAGTGGTTACGTCTGGAGAACTGAATCTGAGGTTTAAGATTCAAAAGGCAGACCAGGTTAGCCAATAAACAGAGAGCGCCGTTATGGCGCTTTCTGTTTATTCACTTGCCGATTTATCGGCGAGAACGGAATCTAACGCGCTCAGTGATTCCTGGTGGAGTTGTTTCAGGCGCTTCACCATCGCCACATCAAGGCGCTCTCCAGCGCGCACCTTTTTATCCCAGGTCGAGCAATAGTGACACAAGGCGTCCATTCCCATACTGGCACAGCTCCCTTTTAATGAATGAAGCAGAGACTGAAGCTCCTGCTGACTTTGCTGTGAGTTGCAGCTGTACAGTTGTTCAATTCGGCTGAGCTGATCGCCGCTCTTGTTGATAAACAGGGTACGCATTTCACTTACAGTCTGGTGTCCGAGTACCTCAAGATCTTCACGAATCTGTTTTCGGTTAACCAAAGTAGACAGATGCGTCGGTGTTATTTCAGATTCGGTAGGTTTATCTGCCGAATTGACGTTAGAGCTCGGCCAAGAGTCGCTATTGGTTTGATTTGCTACTCCGAGCCAGTCTCTCAGAGCTTGCAGGTTTAGCGGTTTAGGCAACACCAGGTCAAAGCCGAGCGCTTGATAATCTATCATGTCCTGATGTTGTAACTGGGCGGTGAAAGCCGCGACTTGGATGTCGTTATCTGCTTGCTGGCGGAGACGCGGCAACAGTTCGGTGCCTGAGCCGTCAGGCAATTGCACATCCAGCATGACTCTTTCGAATTGTTCGCCCTGGTTTAACAGTCGCCGAGCTTCTGACAGGCTGCGTGCCACACACGACTGGTGACCGAGGTATGCAAGAAATCCCTGGGCCACCAGAGTATTGACCCGATTATCTTCAACCAGTAAAACGCGCTGAGGAGGGCTGATCGCTGGGGCGTGTTCACAGGGACCAATGTCATGTTCACATATCTCAACTGGCAGTCGGAAACGGAAACTACTGCCGTGACCCGGCTGACTGACAACCTCAATGACCTGTTTGGAGTCGACACTGTTTTTGGACATCAGCTTCACCAGATGATGGCTGATACTCAATCCTAGCCCGGTTCCTCGCGTACTGGCGTTATCGGTTTCGGTCACATAGGGAATGAACAGTTTTTCCATCACCGATTGCGGAATACCGATACCTGTGTCTCTGACCTCGAACAATAACTGCTCTTTCTGCCGAGTGACGGTCATAGTAACCCCGCCCTCTGGAGTAAACTTGATGGCGTTACTCAATAGGTTGAACAGAACTTGCCGAAGTTTTGGACCATCGATGAGAATCCACGGTGGTATGTCACTGGTTATTAGCTTTAACTCCAGGTTCGCCAGATTGGCTCCACCCAGCATGATGGCGGTGACTTCTTCAAGAAGCTCAGGTAACGCTACCGGTCGGGGGTCATTGACCAGGCTTCCCTGTTCAAGCCGGGAAAAATCGAGGATATCATTCAGCACTGTCTGCAGCAGCGCGCCACTGTATTGAGAGAGGGCCAGCATTTGCTGGGCATTTTCTGGCAATCTGGTCTTATTGATTAAGCTCAGCGTGCCCAGCAGTCCGTTTAGCGGTGTGCGTATTTCATGGCTCATTGTCGCCAAAAACAGCGATTTTGCCTGATTGGCCTCTTGCAGCTGCTCGTTGGCCCGGGCCAGTTCATGGGTTCGCTCAGTGACCTTCTGTTCCAGAGCTGATTTATGTTCACTGAGTTCCGCGGCAGTTTGACGTAAATTTTGTTGCAATCGTAAATTATCGGCCGTTTTTTGTTTAAACGCTTCGAGCGCAGAGGCCATCGCGGTCAGTTCGTCGTCTCCGTAAGAATGGATGGTGACATTGGTTTCCCCTTTACTGAGACGGTTAAGTGCATCAGTCGCATTGCTTAGTCTCAGGGCGATACCTTTATAAATTACCTGCCAACTGACCACAATCAACAAGCTAAGGATGAGTGCGCCGGTTATCCAAAGACCAGCTGCAGCCCAGTCGAGTTGATGCAGGTAATTGTTCCGGGCCTCGATCAGGTGACGTTGCTGACTCTGCAAAGCAGTGTCTACCGTCTGTTCCATCGTTTTGAGAATGTCTGCAATGGCCAGTTGGCGCTGTTCAAGTTGATGTTGCAGAGCATTCAGAGACTGGGAGACGGCTTCGCTGTGTCGAATCTGTTCCATCCGGGAAAACTCTAGTTGAAGTTCGCGCGAGCGGAGCGGATCTCTCACCAGAGATTCAATAGGAATCAATTGCAGCAAGTCTGGCGATAGCTGGGCTTCCTCTGACTCGACGGGTGATAAGGGCATAAGGTTTTGCCCGCGCCCCACCGCTTCAAAGGCTTGTCCCATCAGAGCAATCTGGTGGGTGAGTTTTAATGCTCGGTTAAGCTGTTCTGCTCGACTGATATCCAAATCAATAATGTTGTCGAGATTAGTCTGGTCCGGGCCCTGACTAAGTTTGGCTAGCAGTACAGAATCCAGCACGGCAAGTTCTGATTGTAGCAGGGTGCTGGCCCGTCCGGCAGCCAGGGTGAGTGCGTTGCCCTGATCTTTGAGTTGATCAGCTAACTGCAACCGTTTTTTTGTTTGCTCACCCTGCAGGGTAAGCAGACTGATAATCTGGCTAGCGGTATCCTTGAGCCGATCAGAGCCTTCAATATCTAGTTGCTTGAGGGTCGAAATCGCTTCCAGCATCCGGTTGCTTTCAATGGCCAGACGCCGTCCGAGATATTGTCTTTGAACTTCTTCATTGATTTCACCCAGGCGTTGAGCATTCTCAACCAGTGCGGTAGCAGACTGAGATAACTGCCTGGCGGCTTCAGAAGCGGGTAACGCTTGTCCGTATAGCGAACTGTCGGCATTGCGTACCCAGTGCAAGCTGATATTAGCAAGAGCGAACTGCAGCAACAGCAAAATGGCTAACAGACAAAATACCAGCATGAGTCTGCCGGTCAGACTTCTAAGCCTTGATGATAAAGGTCTCACATCTCACCCTTTAGCTGATAAAATAACACCAATTTCCGGACTGCTCCGGCGTATAGATGATAACACCCAAATTCAGGGAATTTCATATGCACCATTTATTTATTTCCAGACGATTACTGGTAAAAACATCTACCTGGGTTTTATCGCTGGTGTTGTTACCTGCCTGGGCGCAAACCTGGTCTCTCGAACAACGCACTCCATTCAACCAGCCAATCCAAACGGCCCAAGAAGTCCAATATCAGCCACTGCATCAGGCCAGCCGTCCATGGCAGGTTTGTGTATTGGTTCCTCACTTGAAAGATGCTTACTGGATCGGTGTCAACTATGGTCTGGCTACCCGCAGCCGGGCGCTGGGTATTGGTATGACATTGTATGACGCCGGGGGCTACGATAATAGCCGCAGACAGTTAGCCCAGCTAAAGCAATGCCTGAATGATGATTCTGACGCCATCCTGCTGGGGGCTGTCAGTGCAGACCTTCTGAACCACACAGAGGTAGAGATCACCAAGCCGGTACTGGCGCTAGTAAACCAGGTTAACCACCCTAAGGTAAAAACGCATGTTGGTGTTAACTGGTACCAAATGGGCCAGCTGAGCGGGCAGTATATTGCGACATTGCCGGCTCAGCGCTTGGCGCTGCTGGTTGGCCCGGATAAGCGGGGCGGTACGGATATGGTTGAAAGTGGAGTCAGAGATATGATTGATCAGCAACAGATTATTTCCGTCAGGCATGCGGATAATAGCCGTAATCTGTATCGAGACCAAATCAATCAGATGTTGGCGGAACATCCTATCCCCCAGTTGTTGCTCGGCAGTGCTGTCGCTATTGAGGCTGCCATGGGGACGGTGCGGCAGAATAACCTGGTGGGCGAGCTTATCCTGGTCAGTGTTTATCTATCCCCCAATGTGTTGCGCGGGCTAAGACGCGGTAAGGTGGCTTACGCCAATGATGACAGAGTCGTGATCCAGGGGAGTTTAGCCGTTGACCTGGTGGTTCGGACTCTTGAGGGCGAAGGGGATTTCGGTAGTATCGGCCCGGCCATTCAACGCCTGACCCCTCATAATTATCAGGATGTGGATCTCAGTCAAAGCCTGGCTCCGGCTGATTACTATCCGCTTTATCGGGTTACCCCTGAGCAGATTAATCCGTAACATTGGCGGCAAAAAGATAGCCTTCACCGTGTACAGTCACAAACAGGTCGGGACGGAGCTTATTGCGCAGACGACGGATGATCACGTCAATGGTTCGGTCGCTGACATCCTCATCCCGGTGGCTGGTCTGTTGCATCAACCTTTCTCTTGACAGAACCTGATTCGGATAAAGGGTGAAGGCGGCCAGTAGCTCAAACTCGCCCTTGGTCAGGCGAATGACTTCGTCTTTATGTGACAGGCGACGGCTGTTCAGCTGCAAATGATAGTCTGAAAAATACAGGCTATCATCCCTGGCTGAAAGCTGTTGAATGGCTTGCTGCCGGGCTCTGTCTTCCAGTGAAATACGCCACAGCAGGTTTCGCACCCGAACCCGAAGCTCTCTCAGTTCAAAGGGTTTAGTCACATAATCGTCCGCGCCCATCTCGAGTCCGACGATGCGGTCAATGCTTTCATCACGGCCGGTCACCAGAATAATACCAATGTTGGAGTGACTACGAAGTTCACGGGTAAGCATCAGGCCATCATCGCCCGGCATATTAATGTCCAGCATGATGAGATCAACCTGTGTCTGCTCCAGTCGTTGCCACATCTGCTGACCATCTGACGCTTCCAGCACCCGATAACCATCTTTTTCAAAGTAACCTTTCAGACGGGTGCGGACTAATGCCTCATCATCAACTACAAGTACGGTGTATGCCATCAATATTCCTCGACTACCTTAGATACCCCGCGATGGCTAAGAGAAGAAGTCCATTTGTATTGTTTCATTCTTATCTATTCATCGTGGTGATGTTATTTTACGGAGGTTCGTCAATACTAGTATGATCTTTATCAATGAGCATCAGATTTGACCAAGCCAATGTAGCGGTTGGTCTGAGATTATCTCGCACCCCAAGCTATCTTTAGTAACAAGCCATCGCTCGTTTCCCGTTCTCTGTGTCGTGATTTACTGCTCAGTGAGCAGCTCGAGCAGCCTTTTCCCCTCGAATGCCAATTGGATACCGGATGAGACCGCCATTTTTTTGAATATGTTGTGCCGATGAATCTCGACAGTTCTTAGGGCAATACAGAGCTCGTCAGCGATAATTTTATTTGGCTTACCTTCGATGATCAAAGGTATCAGGCTCTTTTCTCGTTCAGTCAGGGTTTGTGCTCGGCTCTTTAAATCCGCATTCTGCTGCTTGGTTTTATAAATCTCTAATGCTAGCACCTGCGCCCGCCACAGAGTTTGGCACAGTACATCGCTTTGAACAGGCTTTTGCAGCAGATCGTGAGCGCCACGCTTAAAGGCCAGTTTGGTGGTTTCGACGTCTGCGTGACCGGTCAAGAACACGATCACTAAACTGGACGCCAAATCCTCGATCTGTTTTTGCATCTCTAAGCCATCCATCCCGGGCATATTGATATCCAGTAAGATGACGCCGGGCTGGCTCAGATCGGCTTCATTTAGGAAATCGACAGCACTTTGATATGCATTAACATCAAATTCTTGATCTTCAAGTAAAAAAGTTACGGAGTCGAGAATGGCTATATCATCATCAATCAGATAGATAGGGCATGGCATAATCAATCCTTTAGTAGTTTTTGGGTAGAGTTATTCTAAAACGGCTTCCTTGCTCTAACTGCAACGCTTGTATCTCTCCTTCATGGGCTTCAATTATTCGTTTGCAGATAACCATTCCAAGGCCAAGACCGGCTTCTTTGCTGCTTTGAAATGGCATAAAGAGTTGCTCAAGCTGCTCATCACTGATACCACAGCCATTGTCTTCAATCTCAATGACACAAGAGACTTTGCTTTCGTACACCGAAAGAGATATCTGCTTATTTTCGCGATGGACTTCTCTCAATGCATCGATGCTATTTTGAATTAAATTTGCCAGCACTTGCTGGATGAGTACGGTATCTATCTGGGCTGAAACCGTTTCTGAATGAAGCTTTACCTTAATGTTGTGATGTTTAAAGGTGTGCTGAAAAATGAGCAAGGTATTAGAAATCAGCGGACCGATCTCAACCGCACAACGTTCATCATGTTGTACTTTCATGAAGTTGCGCAACCGCTGAATGATGTCACTCGCGTTTTTGGTCTGTTGCTCAATTTTCTCCAGAGTATTTTCCAACTGCTTAGGCTCTAGGGCTTGCTTTTTCAATCGGTTCTTACAACCAGCGGTGTAGGTACCTATCGCCATCAATGGCTGGTTTAGTTCGTGGGCAATCCCAGCTGCCATTTCTCCGGTCAGTAGTATTCTTTGTGCCTTAAACAACTGATTGGTTTCATTTTCAAGTAGTAAGGAGGTTTGCTTGTGTTGGTCAATCTCATCTCTTAGCTGTGCCGAACGGACATGGACCAGGTAGTTAACCCGTAGGTGATAGACGACAAGTAGCATCACCAAGCCGATAGCGGATAGCGCCCAGCCGCGATATTTCTCCCACAGCTTTTCAATGTACGAGGGTTGAATATTAACCCCAATACTGTCCATCAACTGATAGATTGCGCTATCGTCGATGGGGACTGACCAGCCACCATATAAGCCGGTAACCGCGATGGGGCTGTTTGGTAGAATGGTCAGTAAAATTCGAGCAATATGATTGGCATAATCTGCCGGCACATGATTTAAACGAGCGAGCGTCCAATTGGGGTAAAGTTGGCTGGAGGTGTGGCAAGCAAAATCGCTGGTGGGTTGCTTACGAAACATAACCTTCAGAGTGTGCGGGGGTATGGTGCCATCGAGTATTTTCCTTTCCAGTAGACAGGTCGGCGCGATTGCAAAGTCCACTTCTCCATTCAGTACCTTGGTTAAGATTTTTTGCTGAGGGTAGCCAACAAAAGTAAGCCGATGGAGATCTTCTTTGGTGACTCCATGCTGCAAAAACTCCCCAAGCATTACCCTAAAACCACCAAACGCATTTTCACTCACCGAGACGATAGAGCGACGAGTCAATGCTTTGAGGGATTTGAGTTCAGGTTCATTGATGCGCGCAATGACTGCTGAGCCAATTGCGTGCTTAGCATCGCCGTGCAGCGGATTGAGATTCAGCATTTTGACTGCCTGATGCTTGTATTTATAGATAAGGAATTGAATGCCGTTGGTCAACGTAAAATCGATCAGCCCGCTATCGACTAGCTTGTTTAAGGTTGGAATATCGGCAGGAACAATCACAAAGTGATAACCCGGTAGTGCCAGATTCAAGTAATCAATGGTCGGTTGCCAGCGCTTTAAGGTATAGGCTGCGCCATTAAAGGCGAGCACTCCAATTCGGACTAGTTTTTGCTCAGCATAGCTAGGGCTGCTCAACAAAATAGTTGCGATTAGCAACATGGTTCTTATTTTCAAAGCGAAGCCTGGTGAAATTCAAATATGGGTTAAGCGTCTCATATTGATAGTTTGAATGTTTGTCTTAGATCAATCATGAAGAGTAACTGCGGTTTACCACTATAGAGGTAGCCTGACTGCTCGTGAACAATGCTCCGTAGTTAAGTAATAACCAATAAGTGCACAGTGAGTGCAAACGGAGCAAAAGTTTATGTCTGAACAAAATTCACGTCGTAATTTCATAAAACTGGGGCTGGGGGCGGCGGCTATTGCGCCTGTTTCAGCGTTAGGTCTGTCAACCGCCGCTTTCGCTGCATCGAATCCTAACGAGATCCAGTGGGATGAGGAGATGGATGTACTGGTCATTGGTTCTGGTATGGCGGGTATGATCGCGGCTATCCGCGCCGCCGAGACTGATGCCAGCGCAAAAGTGGTTGTTGCAGATAAAATGTCGCGTCTGGGTGGATCGTCTTTGATCTCTGGCCTGAATATGGCCGTGGTGGGATCTGATCTACAAAAAAACATTGGCGTTGAAGATGACTCCTGGGAGCTACTGCTCAAAGATATCGAGCGCGAAGCGAAAGGTTACAACCACCGCGAGTTGACCAAAGTGGCAGCAAAAGGAACACTCGATCTGTACAACTTCCTGAAAGACCATGGCGTTGAATATGATATGTCCATCGGTGGTGGCACGGGTGTTAAGAAGCTGGGAGGTCACTCTCGTCCGCGATGTGTTTGGCCTAAAGGGGGCGGCACAGAAGTTATCAAGAAGCTGCAAAGCTACTGCTCTGCCAACCTAAGCAATGTGGAAGTTCGCAAGAAAATCTTGCTAGACGAGATCCTGCGTAACGAAAAAGGTCGCGTTATTGGTGTCAAAGTGCGTGAAAACTATCGCTTTAACCGTAGGCATGATGATCTGGGGGATAACGATAATCCAGCGATCAATCAATCCGGCGACGTTAAATACTACAAGGTTAAGCGGGGCCTTATCATGGCGACGGGCGGTTACAACCAAGACCGTAAGTTCCGTGGTGATGAAGTAGGGACTATGTACAACGCTGCATCAACAACACAACCCGGTGCGACGGCGGGTGCCATTAAGGCGATGATCAATGCCGGCTTCAAACCAATCCACATGACGCTGTTCCGCTTTGCGTTCCCCATTCCAACTGAAGATATTCGCTGGGGTATTTTGGTTAACCCTCGCACAGGCGAACGCTTCGTTGACGAGTACAACAACAACGATCGTCAGGCGATTGGTATGGCGATCTTGGAAGAGCGGCGCCACATCGATGGCGAGCATACTGTCCTTATCTATGACCAAAAAGGTGCTGAGCATTACCATGATCAGCAGCGATTCCACCTGTCTCTGGAAGGTAAAAACGGCATCAACGGCACAATCTGGAAGTTCGATACACTCCAGGCACTGGCTGATAACTTCGAGATGGATATCAAAACACTTGAAAAGAATATTGAGAAGTACAACACCAATATGGCGTTGGATCAGGATGAGTTCCACAAGCCTAAAGGTGTACTAAAAGAGGCGACGTCAATTTCGCAGGCACCATTCTACGCCATGCAATTGAACCCTCGCTACAACTACGCTCAGGGCGGCGCAATGATCACGCCAAAAGCAGAGGCTGTGGATGTGGCCACCGGTGAGCCGATCGAAGGGGCTTTTGTGTGTGGTGAAGCGTCTGCGGGGACTTACGGCTACATCCGTTTGACCGCATGTTCAACCATTGACTGCGGTACATTTGGCATGGTTGCCGGCGAAAACGCTGCAAAAGCGAAACCTTGGGTATAACTTCTCTTGGGGTGGTGTATCGCCACCCCTAATACTAAGAATATGAATCTTATGAAAAAATCCATTTTACTCTGCTTAATGGTGTTCTTTTCAACACTGACCACTTTAAGTGTGAATGCGGAACCGCAGCCAGACTGGAAGCAGTTGAGCGAAGAATACACCCTCAAACCCCATCACCAAGCGCTGAAATTTGACTGTGTTATGTGCCATGAAGGTAATGACCCAGAACAATACGAGCCACTGGAAACCGAAAACTGCTTAAGCTGTCACGGAAGCAAACAGAAAGTAGCCGATCGATTACAGTTCATGGACAAGCACCACACAAATCCACATAACTCGTTCCATGATGGATTGGATTTGGACTGCTACGAATGTCACGCTGAACATCAGCCGTCAATTAACCTGTGTTCCGATTGTCATACGACAACCTCATGGATGGATAAGGTGCCGTAAGGAGTCACTATGAATAAAAAATGGTTTATTGTAATGCTGTTAGCGATTGGTGGCTTGTTAGGTACAGGTGCGAGTCTGATAACGGCCGAGATTGCGCATAGCACTGGCGATGCCGAGTTTTGCGGCTCTTGCCACTCTATGGAACCCATGGCGGAAACATTTAAGTATGATGTCCATGGCGGGCAAAATGAGCATGGGTTTGTTGCTCAATGTGTTGATTGCCATTTGCCTCAAGATTCGGTACTCGGATACATGGTGGCCAAGACCGCGCATGGCATTAATGATGTATTTGTTGAAAACGTCACGGATACCGATGCGATTGATTGGATTGATCGACGGGAACAGCGAAAACGGTTTGTTTTTGATAGTGGCTGTTTAAGTTGTCACCAAGAGCTTCTGGATAAAACCGAAGCTGACAATCCCAAATCTTTGCAAACTCATGCGCATTACAAGAAGCAACTGGAAAAAGGCGACCCTATTAACTGTGTATCGTGTCACGTAACTGTCGGTCACAATGGTATGTTACGCAGTGAATTGAACAAGCGTTATCCAGAATTTACGTTTGAGTCTAACTAGTTATAGATGCTTGGAAAGAGCAAAGGCAAGGTGTGAAAACCTTGCCTTTTGTTTTCAATTCTGATCCCCGGCTTCAGTAGGGGGGGTTCATTCAATAGCGCTTTGCCTTTAAAAGGTGGTTCATTTACTAAGTTATTTCACTAATAACAAAACAGACCCAAATGCATTTGCTTCTAGTGTAATCTGGGATTTGCAGGAAATTTCCAGAAGTTTGACCAGTTAGATACCATGATTAAACCAACGGCTAAGCCGTATGTCGTGCTCAGGGGTATCTGCCATTGTTGTAGTTGTCACCGGCAAAGCAAGAAAAGCAATATGAACAAAGACCCGCGAGTGTCTTTTCAGTTGGCAACTACTCACTTCTTTTATGCCTAATTCCTCCTGAATAGTAACTTACAGCCCTTGTCTTAAAACAAACAATATCAGCTGTTTGTTTCCATAAGCACAAGACAGAACACTTTAACTTATTGATAAGAATGCAATATTTAGTTGGTATATATTTCGCACTAACTGTCATGAGTCTAATTTTAAAAGGAGATAGACCATGGCAATTCGTCAATGTGCAATTTACGGAAAAGGTGGTATCGGTAAATCCACTACAACTCAAAATCTGGTAGCGGCTCTGGCTGAAGCAGGGAAAAAAGTCATGATCATAGGCTGTGACCCTAAAGCTGACTCTACTCGTTTAATTCTTCACTCAAAAGCGCAAAACACCATTATGGAAATGGCGGCTGAAGCCGGCAC
>NZ_JBNKVP010000066.1:0-19158 GCF_050299255.1 Vibrio sp. | reverse complement strand
GGAACGAGGTAAACTCGTTCCCCTTTTGTTTTTTCCTATTGGGTGCTGCTGCTTGGTTAAGCAGACAGACCCGCTTTACTAATAGTTGACCAGCGGCTAGATTGCTTCAGGTTTATGAATCTAAAGGAAGAGTAATGAGCAGCCAGCTAAAAAACCTATGTGACGTCATCATTCCGGGCAACAAAGAGGACTCGCCGGCAGAACACTTTGCCAAGATGGCAAATTGGTGTGAACAGCACCAGGTTCAACATGATGTTTATGGGGAAGGCGACACCATTCAACATTTCGAACAGAAAGTGGCGGATCTGCTCGGCTATGAAGCTGGCTTGTTTGTGATTACCGGCACTCTGACGCAACCTACAGTGTTGGAGCTGGTGGCGAAGCAAAAAGCCAATCCCGTGGTGGCAATGCATCCGTCTTGCCATGTTTATTTGCATGAAGGGCAGGGCTACCAACTGCAGCAACGTTTTCAGGTGCTGCCGCTTGGCAACCAGTATCAGTGCTGGACAGTCGAAGATCTGCAGGCCTGGCCGGACAAAATAGCCGCTGCCCTGTATGAACTGCCGATGCGTGAAATAGGCGGTCAATTACCTGCCTGGCAACAGCTAGAACAGATCAAATCCTACTGCAAAGCGCAAGACATCCACCTGCATATGGATGGCGCCCGTCTTTGGGAAGCTGGCGCCTACTATCAGAAGCCTTACGCTGAAATAGCATCCGGCTTCGATACGGCTTATGTCTCTTTATACAAAGGCATTAACGGCTTAGGTGGTGCGATGCTGCTCGGTTCTAGAGAGTTTATTGAATTGGCGTCACTGTGGATGAGGAGGCAGGGTGGCAATGTGTACCACCGTACGCCTTATGTCGTCTCTGCTGCGATGCAGTTTGACGAGCGCCTCGCTAAACTGCCACAGCTGTTTGAACGGACCAAGCAGGTCTGCGCCATTATTAACGAATTTCCCGCTTTGGCGGTGAATCCGGCCGCGCCGCAGGCCAATATGCTGCATTTAATTTTACCTGTGAGTCATGACAAAGCACTGCAGATCCAGCGAAAGTTTGCCACCGAAAAAGGCATCTGGCTGGGTAATCCCCAGGTCACCGGCCATCCAAATCAGTCACTGATTGAATGGTATATTGGTGACAATCTGCTGGCGATAGATGATCAGCAGTTGCGTGAAATCTTCGCCAAGCTGGTTCAGGAGTGCGAAGCTAGCTAACCGTTACGTACGCGGCTATACAGACAAAAAATCCCATGAAAGATGGCCGCTTATTTAGCACTCGCAATTTAACGAATGCCGTCCTGATTACAGGGATAGACTTTATGCTGGTTATGCGTTAAATATCGGTTATTCATATGGTCAATTTGTTGCGAGAAAGAACATGCTAGAAGCGTTTGGCGTGATTAATATTTGGACGTATTTGGTGGGATTAGTCATGATTATCCTCACGCCCGGTCCTAACTCTATGTATGTATTAAAAACAGCTTCATCCTATGGGATCAAAAACGGCTATAAAGCGGCGTCTGGCGTGCTGGTCGGTGATGCTGTGTTAATTCTCCTCGCCTATCTGGGTGTGGCATCTGTTATTCAGGCTTCCCCGCTACTGTTTACCGTCATCCGTTATCTCGGTGCGACTTATTTGTTGTATTTGGGCAGCAAGTTGATTTATCACTACTGGATCAAGCGTGACCAAGCACAAGAGGCCAGCGTCGTGCTGAAGCGGGAGAAAGTGTTCCGTAAATCACTGACTCTGAGCCTGACAAACCCAAAAGCGATCCTGTTTTATGTGTCGTTCTTTATTCAGTTTATCGATTACAGCTTTGAGCACACCTGGCTTTCATACCTGGTGCTGGCGACCATCCTGCAGGTGGTGAGTATTCTCTACTTAAGTCTGCTGATATTTGTCGGTACATCACTGACGCAAATGTTTAAAAACAACCAATCACTGTCGAAAATTGGCAACGGATTACTCGGCATGTTGTTTATGGGATTTGCCGCACGTTTAGCCAGTTTGAGCTGAGGGGTTCAGAGCAAAGCAGTAGATCCAGTTCATAACTTCACCAGTTGGTTTTGGGTTTCACTTTATGAAGGCCAACTGTCTGATGTATTATAGGGTATGTTGTATCGGTAACCATATAATCTTCTGTTACCGGATGACAGTTCCTAGCATTGAACAGGAGAATTCGATGACAGCGTACTCTACAACTGAAGCGATTGGACGATTGGTTTTGCTCATTTTCAAAGAAAAAGGAAAGTATGCCGGGGATCTACTTCAATACGGTTTACTACAAGCAAAAATCGAATCAGAAAACTTTGCCATCAGTGAGTTAAATCAAGGACTTGAATGGTTAAAGGCGCAGGGATTTGTCGAGCAAAAAAGTGACGACAAGCAAGCGCTGCTTTTAACCGATAAAGGTTTCGATAAACTGCAATTTATTCGCTAATCAGACAGATCTTACCGTAAGTCCCAATGTGTACTCGCAATATAAAAAGGCCAACTTCTTTGACGTTGGCCTTTTGCTTGGTTGATAGTTGAGTGTGTATGCGAATCTAATAAGGACCTTAAAACTGGTATATCAGACCTGTATTTTCTAAAGATTTATAGATGGCTCTCTGTTCATTGGTTGTGAATCCTTTCATCCCGCCGACTTCACGAACCTTATGCCTCATTTCCAACCAGTCCTTACTACCCCAACGGTTGGACTGGGTCTGGAGTAAATCAAATTCAGCATTCAAACGGTCGATCACTTCGCCACCTAATAAGAAGAATCCCATCTCGTTATTGTAAAGCAATGAACGAAAATCTAAGTTGGTAGTACCGACGAAAGCCCGGTCGTCAGCGATGACAAATTTCGCATGCAGTTTTCCGTAATATTCACTCCCGCCTAGATTGACTGCATCTGATTTACCTAATTGATAAAATATAATTCGAGGATGGTTGATTAATTTTTGCCAAGATTCGGAGTTTATAAACTGTTGGTTTTCTTCATTCTGGCTAAGATCGCTGTCGAGCCACTGTTGCCTTTCTTGTTCAGTCATTAATAACTGTGGCGCAGTGTGCATATCGATCACCGCTTGGGTGAAAAAGTTATCACTGGTGAGCACTGAGTTGGTGATTATTTCGATACTTCGGTCTGGGTCTTTGTCTAACCATTCGAGCGTAACATTAATATTCTTACTAATTACTTCTTGGTCTTTTAAAAGGTCGGATTGCAAAAACAGATAGGGAGACACGATTCTAACTTTTTTGATATCAAAATTCTCATATCCTACACGGCCTAGTATTCCACTAATTGAGTTGGCATTTTTTAATTTATTGTGACTATAGCTGGACACTAGATTTTCATTAATGAGGTTATCTAACTCGTGAGCAAAACGTGTTTGTGTCAATGAAAATCCATGGTTCAAATGGTTTGCTGATTTTTGGTAAGCATTTTTGAATGCTGGACTGTTCTTGAGGTATTCGAGCTGACTCTTCTCGTGCTCCATGGCTCTTTTGTAAGTGACAAAGGTAGTGAGGTTTTTATTCCCTGGTTTAGAAAAGAGAATTGAGTAATAGTATTCTGCAAGTTGAGTCGGCGAAGTCTCAGCAGTTGCGCTATCACTAGGTTTTAATATGATTTCAATGTCTTTGAACGCGCCTGGATCAGGTAAAGCCTTTTCGTCAATTGCATAATAGTGAACGGATATGTTACGGCCACCCGTGATTAACACGGCATCTTTTGGATAGGCCCCGTCCACAATCAGTAACTTGTCGTGAGATCGACGATTGAAGTCTGAATCCCATTTTGTCATAGCATTAAATACAACGACTTGGACACGTGCTTTTTGTGTGGTTACGTTACCGCTTTCGTTTTTAACATACCCGGCTTTATTCTCGCATTGTTTCAAACCTTTTAAGTCTTCATGGATTAAGCTGAATGATCCCAAGCTATCAACCATGATCCGGATATCTACGCCTCTTTGTACGGCTTCACATAACGCCCCTAACATTGCGCTGCCGGCAATATCGGTAGAAAAGATATAATAGGTGAGGTCTATTGAATATTTGGCATGTTCGATAAGATATATTTTATCGGCGAGACTTTGGATCGAACTATTGGTATCTGTACCGATGACTTTAACCCAAGAATCCTGGATAGGCAGAGAAGATTCTGATGCTAGTTTTATATAGTCTCTTTGTTGTTCTTCAGGGGAGCGCCATCTACGATTTTCCATGTGTTGTTCAGTCCAGGTATCACGGATGGCGTTATCGGGAGGGGTGGAAATTGTGCTACAAGCTGCTAATAAATTACCAACTAAAAGTACCAATATAAGATAGATTCCATTCATCGGAGCTCTCCTTTTGCACCAAACTGTCAGAGCGTAAAGATACTTCTATGAATTGTAGTTTAAACAGTTTAATAAAAGTGTTCGCCTCGATTGATTAGGCGAACCTTATTGAATCTTACTACTTAATCGCAGCTTGCATCTCTTGTAAACCACCGCCGTTGTGTACGTTGGTAAAACCTTGCGATACCAGGTAATCGTAGGCTTTGCCAGAGCGGTTGCCGCTACGGCAGTAAACCACTATCGACTGTGTTTTATCGATATCGGCAAAGTGCTGCTCAATTTCAGACAGTGGAAAATTAATCGCGTTATCCAGGTGACCGGAGGCAAACTCCCCTGGGGTACGAACATCGACAATCATTGCGCCCTGTTCAATTAACTGCCAGCCTTTGTCTGCTCGATCAGAGGCAAACACGGATCCACTGGCCAGCGTCAAAGCCATAGTCGCGATCAGAATCGTAAGCAATTTTTTCATTTTGAATTCCTCCATGACGAATAAAAAGTAATTAACATTCAGCTATATATTGTTTAGACACGTTACTCCTTTTTGTTCTCCTAGCCAATCGAGATATTTTCATTCTGCCGAGCTGTGGCTTCATGCTAGAATTGCTCGCCCTGGCAGAGAGTGCTCTGCGGTATCAATTAATTATTCAGGTTCTTTCCATGTCATTTTCCAAACTTGGCTTGAGTGATGCACTGACTAAAGCAGTCGCGGAACTCGGTTATCAAAATAGCACCAACATTCAAAACCAAGCAATTCCCGTGATTTTGCGCGGCCAGGACCTGATTGCTGCGTCGCAAACCGGTACCGGTAAAACGGCCAGCTTTGTATTACCAATACTGGAAAAACTGCTGGCGGGTCAAACGCAGCGTAAGAAGCGCATCCGCGCACTGATCCTGGTTCCGACCCGTGAACTGGCCATTCAGGTAGCGGAAAAAATAGACCTCTACGGCAAGTACACCGGTTTGAAAAGCCTGGCTATGTATGGCGGGGTCGATGAAAAGCTACAGAAGCAGCGCTTGATAGAAGGCGTGGATGTGCTGGTGGCGACGCCTGGCCGCTTAATTGATATGTATGGCCAGCGCGCAGTCTACTTCGAGGAAGTGGAAATGGTGGTGCTGGACGAAGCCGATCGCATGCTGGATATGGGCTTTATCGACGACATCAACAAGATCATCGACCGCTTACCGAGCGAAATCCAGTGCCTGCTGTTCTCGGCCACGCTGTCGCGTAAAGTACGTGACCTGGCGAAAAGCGCCGTACATGACCCATATGAGATCACCATTGCGGCTAACCAGGCATCTAAAGCTAATATTGAGCAGTGGTTGATCACAGTCGATAAAGACAAAAAATCAGCATTGTTGAGTCATTTGATTACCGAAAATGACTGGGACCAGGCGCTGATTTTTATCGAAACCAAGCATGGCGCCGCCAAGTTGGTGTCTCAGCTAGAAAAGCGAGGCATCAGTGCGGAGGCCTTTCATAGCGGTCGTAGCCAGGATGCCCGGGCTAAGTTGTTGCGGGCGTTTAAAGCCGGTGAGATCAAGTATCTGGTTGCCACCGGCGTGGCCGCCCGTGGTATTGATATCGAGGAATTGTCCCGAGTGGTGAATTACGACCTGCCTTTCCCGGCAGATGAATATGTCCATCGTATTGGTCGTACCGGCCGGGCCAGCGCCAGCGGTGAAGCAATTTCCTTTGTATCGAAAGACAATTTCAAAAACCTGTGCATGATCGAAAGCCGTTTAGGTCATCTGATTGATCGCAGGGTAATAGAAGGGTTCGAACCGAAAAAGCCGGTGCCGATCTCGATTCTCAACTACGTACCTAAACATAAACGCACGCAGCAGTAAAACCACATACATTTGACTGGTTTTGACTTGAAAAAGTAAACACCTGAGGCCGGCTGAATTCAGTCGGCCTTTTTGTTGCTATGGCGTAGTAAAATGGCGGTTTAAACGCGGTTTCGAAAACGAACACGTTCGCTGAGCTTGTACCGCCTAATAAGGATAAGTATTATTTTCCAGTCAGTTATCGTAACCAAAATGGATTTTTCGGAGTTTCAGTATGTCCAAACGTATGCAAAAAGATGAGAGAAGGGAGCAACTCTTGTCGGTTGCAATCACTATTTTGCGCGAAGCTGGCGCTGAAGGACTGACACTCGCAACAGTCGCTGAAAAAGCCGGGGTCACAAAGCCCATTGCCTACAATCACTTCGTGAGTAAAGAAAACTTACTGAAACAGATTTATCAGGGTATCGATCAGCGCCTGATCGAGTCTATTCAAGTTGCGAAAGACAGTAACAATCTATCACTAGCGGAAACGGTTTCTATTCTCTGTGACTCTTATATTAACTGTATGAGACAGAACGGCGAAATCTACGATATTACTTTGGCTGCACTAAAGTGTTTTCCTGCAAATACCGGGCTTCAGGAAGAAGTGCTGGACTTTTTTGTTAACGCCTATTCGGAAATATTTCAGCTTCCTCTTGATGAGGACGCACACACAAACAGAATGAAGCTACTCGCGGTTTACGGCATCATTGATTCTGTTGGTTCGATTATTGTTTCAGAAAAAGTGCCCGCTGAGTTAGGGCTTTCATATCTGAAAGAGCAGGTATATAAGATCATTACCAGCTAAATACCACAGCCGTTACCTTTCTTCCTATTGACGACCCGGATGCAGTTTACACTCTCCGGGTCGTTTGTTTTTCTTGATTAAAATCAATCATGTGTGAATTAACCTTTCGATATTAAACCATATTGATATCGGGGATATTAAAACACCACAAGACTCACAATTCACTCAAGTTACCAATGGTAACATTCGGGAAAATATTAGTTACCATTGGTAACTTATCAAAAGCTTATTGATTTAATTTCTCGAAGGAGTCTGTATGCAACAGTCAACAATATGGCTCGATATGCTGTCCAGTCAGTCCGCCTTACCGTGGTTATTGGTTTCCAGCGTCGCAGGTGTAGTCATCATCATGGGGCTATTTGTCATTTTTAATGGCACGTCAAAACTCGATAACGGATTCAGCCGTCAACTCATTCGCCGCTGGTCTGTGCGCAGCGTTATGGTGCATTGGCTTGGCGCGATTCCTTGCCTGGTACTTATCCTTAGCGGCATTGTTATCGGAGCGGGCAAAGTCATATTTACGCCAGGCAGCGCAGAGTGGGCTGGAGCAGTCCAACTTGCATCGTCGCTGCATGAAATCGCCGTCTATCCGTTTATGTTTGGCGGTTTACTCATGGTCGCTATGTGGTGGAAGCAGCAGTTGTTCAAAGCCTACGATATTGACTGGTTCCTAAAAGCCGGTGGTTATATCAATTTTGGCAGCAAACAACATCCGGAAGCTGGCTTCGCTAACGGCGGAGAAAAGCTCTGGTTCTGGGTATTTTCGGCGACGTTTGTTTCACTTTCGGTTACCGGCCTGATGCTGCTCTTTCCACCACTCGCTCCTTCACACCAGTATGCGCCTCTGGTTATCGCGCTTCACGCCTTGTCCGCAATGATTATCGGTGCATTCGCTGTGGTACACATTTTTATGGCGACGGTCATTTCCGAAGGTGGCCTCAGCAACATGATTACGGGCAAGTGTGATGAAAACTGGGCCAAGCAGCACCACAACCGCTGGTATGCATCACTTAACGAAGATCAGCAATAAGGCGAACCGTACAATGGATAGACGTAAAGCGATAAAACTGATAGCCGGCGGTGGCTCATTGACACTGGTTTCAGCCTCACCTGTCATCGGTTCTGTGATAGCCACAGATTCAAGACCAGGCAGTAAGAAGTTAGCAATGGTGATTGATCTTCGCCGATGTAACGGCTGTAAAGCCTGTGTCACTGCATGCGGCAAAGAGAACGGCAATGCTCCGGACGAACACCGAACTCAGGTTTTGCAAAGCTCGACAAAGATCAATGGTAAGGACTATGTCGTGAACCTGCCTCTGCTTTGCAATCAGTGCGACAACCCGGTTTGCACTAAGGTGTGTCCTACCGGCGCAACGTTCAAACGGGAAGAAGATGGTATCGTTGTGGTCGATAGCAGTGGTTGTGTCGGCTGTAACTTCTGCAGTTATACCTGCCCTTATGACGGCGTAAGGTTTACCAACAGCAAAACCGGCACGATGGACAAATGCAATTTCTGTATTCAGCGAACAACGCAAGGTCTGTTGCCGGCATGCGTCGAGACCTGTACCGGTGGGGCACGAGTGTTTGGTGACTTAAATGATCCCCAAAGTCAGGTTTCTAAGCTCATCCAAGAGCATCAGGCTCTGGTACTTCAGTCAGACAAGAACACTAAACCGAATGTGTTTTATATCGGTCTGACCGAACAAGAAAGTAACCAGCCTTATGACCTTAACTCAGAACTAACATGGCAGCGTTAATTATGGATCGTAGACAATTCTTAAAATCAGGTGCCGCACTCGCCGCGACGGGTGGCTTGGCAGGAACAGCGACTGCTGGCAATGATAAAAAAACTCAGGATATCAAGCGCTTTGCACCATTGAGCGCGGAACCCGAGTTCACCATTGCTCCTGACGGCAAACTGGTCAGCAACCCGAATCAGCGCTTTGCCTTTACCAAGTGCTTTGGGTGTTACAACGTATGCGGTGCACGAATCAGGATCGATAACAACACAGGTAAAATTATCCGGGTAAGTGGTAACCCGTATGCATTATCTACGCAATCAGGCAATCCGGTTGCCATGGAGGTTACCCCAGAAGACGCCATGCGGCAGCTGGTCGGCGAACAAGGCAATACCAATCGCTCAACACTGTGTGGCCGGGGCAATGCAGTACCGGATGCCGTCACCGATCCCCGCCGGGTGACGCAGTGCCTCAAACGGGTGGGTAAACGTGGCGAAAACCGCTGGGAATCGATCAGTTATGAACAGCTACTGAAAGAAGTGGTCGATGGTGGCGACTTGTTCGGTGAGGGGCCGGTAGAAGGGCTCGCGGCTATCTATGACGACACCACAGTTGCGAACCCGGCGTATCCGGATTTTGGACCCAAGAAAAACCAGTTGCTGATGACAGGTTGCTCTGAAGATCCTGCGCGGTGGGATTTCTATAAACGATTCTCTGAAGCCGCCTGGGGAACACCCAACATTGGCAATAAGGATTCCTACTGTGGACATCAGCAAGTTGCCGGCTGTGCTCTCGGTGTGGAAGATGGCGCCAATAGTGGCGCGTTGCCGACCACAGATTTCGAACACTGCGAGTTTGCGATTTTTATCGGCACCAACCCGGGCCTGAGTGGGAACAGTCTTAATTCCTGTTCGAAGCGCCTGGCTGATGCTCGTGTTCAGAATCCTAATTTCAAATATGTTGTGATAGATCCGATTCTTCGTTCTCTGACCGGTTCGTCCAGCAGTGACAAGTGTGAATGGGTGCCGATTCGATCCGGCGGCGACACGGCGCTGATGCACGCGATGATGCAGTACATCATTAACAATGAGAGATATAACAAAACCTACCTGTCTGCTTCAAGCCAGCAAGGAGCCTACAAAAATGGTGAGGTCAACTATACCAACGCCCCTTATCTGGTTGTGACGGATGAATCACATCCACTTTATCGTCGCTTCCTTACTGCAGAAGCGTGTGGGCGAGGTGATGCAGCTACCAAGATGGTGATGGATCAGGCTACTCATGCACTGGTAACGTCTGATAGCTCCGAACCATGCGATATTCGCTTTATCGGTGAAGTAGAAACACAAGGCGGCCAGAAGGTTAAAGTGGCTACGGCGTTCTCCCTGCTGATGGAACGAGTCAATAAGTTTACCCTCGCAGAGTACTCGCAGGTGTGTCAGATCCCAGAGAGCAAAATCATTGAGCTTGCCAAGGAGTTCAGCTCTCATGGCCGCAGGGTAGCTATCGAAACCAATACGGGTTGTAACGCGACAGATGGTGGTCAGTTCGGCTTTGCCATGATCATGCTGGCAACGCTTGTTGGGGCTCACAATGCCAAGGGGGGAATGCTTCATACCGGCGGAGTCGGATATGAAAATACTTCACCACTGTATGATCTGATGGCGTTTGAGCACGCCAGTCTGAGTGGTTTTAATGCGGAGCGTTCAGGTGATTACCGTCAGAGCCATGAATATCAGGAAAAGGTCCGCACAGGAGTCAATCCTTTCCCGTCCGAACAACCTTGGAATGAAACCTTTGTCCAGGACAATGCGGGTGAACTGCTGGTAGCACATGCCAATGCAAACCCGTTCCAGTTTAAAGCCTGGATAGCATGGGCGAACAATCCACTCTATGCGTGTTCAGGTTTAAAAGATCAGGTTGAAGATTCGATTCGTGATCCTAAACAGTTGGGGCTAATCATCGCCACCGACCCCTACTTTAATGAAACAAACGTCTATGCCGACTACTTTGTGCCCGATCTGGCGCAATACGAACAGTGGGGTGCCTCGCGTCAGTGGGGCAGTGAGCTAATGGGTGACGTAGTGTCATTCCCTATCATTGAGCCAAGAACACCACTTAACGCTGAAGGTAACCGAGTATGCATGGAGCAGTTTCTGATTGATGTCGCCAAGACGGTTGGGCTGAAAGGCTACGGTGACACGGCATTCAAAGATGTTGCGGGTAAAGCTCAGGCACTGCATACCCCGGAGGACTACTATATTCCACTGCTGGCCAATCTGGCGCACAGCGATACTGTATTGCCGGTGCCAACAGACGCTGATGTCAGATTTACCAGCGTAGATCGTATCTATCCAGATTTAAAAGCCCGCCTGAAGCCTGGCGAAATTGGTCCGACTATGTTCCTGTTTACCCGGGGCGGCCGCTACTATCCGGTAGCAAGCCGCTATGAAGGCGAGTTCTTTAGTGAAATGATGCGTTGGGACGCGCAGTTCCAGGTGTACAACGAAGGGTTGGCACAGATAACCAATTTCCATTCCGGACAATATCTGGAAGGTGTACCGGTCTTTGACCAACAGAGATTCTGGGATGGAACCGCGATACGCGATGTCTGGAAAGAGGAGGAGTATCCGTTCCACTTCTCTACCTTTAAGCATCAGCTGCGCAGCCCATATTCTGTCAACCTGGACAGCATTACTGCACTGGGGGATCACAACTTCATCCAGATCCATAAGGATGATGCAACGACATACGGGTTAAAAAGCGGTGACTTTGCCAAGGTGATTTCGCCGAAAGGGGTCAGTATCGAGGGGATTGTTCAGGCCGACGAAACCGTAGCCAGAGGCTGCATCGTAGTGCCTTTGGGATTTGGCCACACGGCGTTCGGTGCCAGCGACATAACCATCGATGGTGAAGTACTGGCGGCCATTCCACAACGACGAGGTGGCATGGCGGTTAATGCCTTTAATGTCGTCGATCCGACCCGAAAAGGTGCCAGTCTGTACCGGGATGTGACATTTGGTTCCACTGCCCGTCACGGTGTTCCGGTTAAAATCGAAAAAGCGTAAAAATGCCACTGGCAGACAGACGTTACTCTGCCTGCCAGTCATTTCCCGAAATAATCGAAGCGGAAGATTGTTTGTACTCAAATTAACCTAATCCTCTTGGCTGCTAGACTTAGGGTAACTAAATAGCAATAACCAGGGAGAACGTAATGAGCTACAAACAAATTCTAGTTGCGGTCGATTTAACGCCTTCCAGTCAGATAGTGATTGAGAAAGCGATTGTGTTAGCCCAAAGTGCCAAGAGTAAACTTACTTTTGTTTTCGTCGATGTTGATGATGTGGTGATAACTCCCAAAGAAGAGCAGGAGTTAGAGACCCAATTGCAGGCCCTGGCTGATAACTGTGGTTACCCGGTTGAAGAAGCTTTAGTGGTCATTGGCGACTTGCATATCAAACTGGCGGGTATAGCCAAAGAAAGAGGCACCGATCTTGTCGTCTGTGGTCATCATCATAAAGTGTTGAGTAAGCTGTTTTCGTCAATTCCGAAGTTAGCCAATGCGGTTGAGGCGGATTTGCTGGTGGTTTATCTGGAATAGTGATGACCCTTATCGTCACCTGTATCCGACACAGCTACAACGAAGATGTTATCAGAATGCGTTAGCGGAGAGAGTAAATGGCATCGTTAAGCAAGATTTCTTGCTGACTCGTTGTAATGATATCAATGAGATTGAAAAGATCGTAGATGAATCCTTAGTGATTTATAACAATATCAGTCTGCACCTCAGCCTTAGTATGAAAACACCAAGCGTAGTGCATGAAAAAAGCCAGCGGTTTGAGCTACTGGCTTCGTAAATCGTCAACGTATTTTAGGACGAGACACGGAGAGTGTGTCTCTAAATCCTTATAGCTTAAGCGCCAGGGACTCGTAGGGCTGTAGCTCGATAGAACTGCTTAGTTGATCGACTGGGTTAAGATTGCAGATCAGTGTCGATACGTGCCGGTTGGCCAGGTGGCCGGGCAGTTCGACGGTTAAGGCGCCGGCACTGAAGTTATTCAGCACCACAATATGTTCATCGTCATTTTTGCGCTCATAGGCAAACAACTTTGGATGGGTTTTCAGCAGCGGAATAAAGTCACCGTAGACGATGACAGGATGCGTTTTACGCAGCGCCACCAACTTTTTATAGTGATAGAAAATCGAGTCTTGCTCCTCCAGCGCCGCCGCCACGTTGACCTGCGGGTAGTTGGGGTTCACCTCCAGCCATGGTGTGCCGCCGGTAAAGCCGCCATGCGGCTGACGGTTCCACTGCATTGGTGTTCGGGCATTGTCTCGGCCGTTTTCGTGAATCGCGGTCATCATCTGTTCATGGCTGAAGCCTGATTCGGTTTTCACCTTGTAGAAGTTGAGCGTTTCGATGTCCTGATACTGCTCGAGGCGCTCAAAAGCGACATTGGTCATGCCGATCTCTTCACCCTGATAGATATACGGGGTGCCTTTCATAAAGTGCAGGGTAGTGGCCAGCATTTTGGCGGATTCGACCCGGTACTGTTTGTCGCAGCCGTATTTGGATACCACCCGCGGCAAGTCGTGGTTGTTCCAGAACAGCGAGTTCCAGCCCTGGTTTTTAAGCTCCAGCTGCCACTTGGTTAGCACCTGCTTGAGTTCATTCAGGTTAAGTGGTTTCGGTTGCCATTTATCGCCGTTTTGCCAGGTCAGGGTGATATGTTCAAACTGAAACACCATAGACAGTTCATGACGGGCCGGATCGCTGTAAAGCTTGGCAATTTCCGGCGTCGCGCCCCAGGTTTCACCCACAGTTAACAGATCTTTGTCGCCAAAGGTGGCTCTGTTCATTTTTTGCAGTAGCGGGTGCAGCCTGTCACCGTTGCCGGTGATGCTTTTGTCGATCTCTTTGCCGATCAGGTCGATGACGTCGAGTCGGAAACCGCCAATCCCCTGGTCAATCCACCAGTTCATCATCTCAAACACTTTGTCGTGAACCTGTGGATTCTGCCAGTTCAGATCCGGCTGGCGTTTAGAAAACAGGTGGAAGTAGTACATCTGATTCTGTTCATCCCACTGCCAGGCACTGCCGCCAAAAATTGAGCCGAGGTCACTGGGTGGAGCGCCATTTTCACCAGCTTCACGCCAAATATAGAAATCTCGGTACTCGCTGTCTGGATTGTGTTTGGATTCAATAAACCAGGGATGTTCGTCGGAGGTATGGTTGACCACCAAATCCATCACGATACGGATGCCACGCTGTTTGGCTAAGGCAATCAGCTCGCGCATGTCTTCCATGGTGCCAAACTCTGGCGCAATGGCCTGGTAGTCTGAGATGTCATAGCCGTTGTCATCCATCGGCGACTGATACACAGGCGACAGCCAGATAACGTCAATACCCAAGTTATTAAGGTAATCGAGTTTACTGATGATGCCCTGGATATCTCCGATACCATCGTTGTTCGAATCACAAAAGCTGCGTGGGTAAATTTGATATACCACACTGTCATGCCACCAACGTTTTTCCATGCTTTGGCCCTACAATATTTCAATATATCCCTGACTATAGCGGACCGATGGCGAGAAAAATAATTGATTGTTTTAAATGTCATATAGAAAAAATCAATATCAGGCGCTACTCTGTTGATTCCTTTACGGCGAAGTTACAGCAGATGGACAAACAGTATCGTTATTTTTATGAGGTTGCCCGCCAGGGCAGCATCAAGGCGGCGTCAGATAAGCTTTTTATCAGCCAGCCTTCACTCACCACGGCAATCAAAAAACTGGAAGAGCAGTTGGGCACGGAACTGTTCGTGCGCAAATCAAAAGGGGTGGAGCTGACCGCTTATGGCTGGGTTTACTTCCGATATGTCCAGGATGTGCAGGAGAAGCATACCCAGATGATGCATCAGCTCTCCGACATGAAGCTGAGAAGTGGCGGTAAGGTCAAACTCGGTATCGGCGAAGCGTGGTGGGAATGCTTTGGCGCGGAGGCGGTTCGGCAGTTCAGCCAGCAGTTTCCCAACAGTTCTATGCACATTGAGTTTGGCAATGGGCTGTCGATGTTGCACCACCTGATCAATGACGATATCGACCTGTTTGTCGGCCATGAAATCTCCGGGATCAAATCTCGCCACCGGGTGCGGTTTACGCCGTTATTTCAGGAGCAGGAAGCCTGGTATGTGCGGCCACAGCATCCGTTACTCGGCCAGTCTGACATCAATGAAAAAGCGCGCGACTATCCGCTGGTTAAAGTCACACCAGACCACGCCCGCCACGGTGATGTACTGACTGAAGAGGGGGCAGAGCTGTTCACCGTCTCGGCACAAAACAACCGGGTGACGTACGAACTCGATTCTTTGTCGGCCAGCGTTGATATGGTCAAGATGAGCAATGCTATCATGCCGTATACCGCCCAAATGCGCGGCCATTTTGAGCGACGCGGGCTTACCATGTTGTGGCTGAATCAGCAGCAAGTTGGTCAGGTAGGAATTTATACTAAGGCGGGGGATTTTACCGAACCCACCCAGGCGCTGATTAATCTGATCCATAAAAAAGCCGAGAGCTAAGCTCTCGGCATACCAAACGGGTAAACTTGCCCTAAGTAAAAAACACAACAGTTAAATGGAGTCGATGAATCATCGTGCGATCTGTTTCGCCGCGGTATCGAGCGCTTCTTTGACGGTCTGCTTGCCGAGCATGGCGTTTTCAATCGCCGCGCCTTCGGCAAACCAATAAGCGGTCATCGCCGGGATGTTTGGCATGATTTCGCCATTTTCCGCATTGAGCATGGTTGCTTTAATGCGCTCATCGCTTTCTAAGATCTGCTGGAAGCTCTTTAACGTGACGGCACCGAGTGGTTTGTCATCGTTCATCACTTTTAGTGCATCGTCGACAAACAGGTAGTTTTCTAAAAACTCTATCGCCAGGTCATCGTTCGGACTGGCAGCGTTAATCCCGGCGCTCAGTACGCCGACGAACGGGTTACCCTTACCGCCGTTCAGGCTTGGCAGCTCAGCGACACCGTAATTGACGCCCATTTTATCCAGGTTACCCCAGGACCAGGGGCCGTTGATGGTCATCGCCACTTCGCCTTTGCTAAATTCCGCTTCAGATACTGAGTAGTCCATGTCAGGATTGATCACACCCTGATTGACCATATCGACCAGGAATTGCAGGCCTTTAATCCCGGCTGGGTTGTTTACCCCGGTGTTAGCACCGTTATAACCACCTGCGACTTTCTCAAATGCGTAAGCTCCGCCACTGGAGATCATCGGCCAGGTAAAGTACGCGTTTTTCACGTCCCACATAATGGCGGTTTTGCCCTGTGCGGCCATTTGTTTGTGAATGGCGCTGAGTTCTTCCCAGGTTTTGGGTGGCTCGGGCAGCAGATCTTTGTTGTAGATAAGCGAAGGCGTTTCAACTGCCATTGGGTAACCGACAATTTTTCCGTTAACCGTTACTGCGTCCCAACTGAAGTCGACCAGCTTTTGTTTAAATTCTTCACTTGGATTGAGTTCTTTCAGCAGCCCCGCTTCAGCATAACCACCAAACCGGTCATGCGCCCAGAAAATGATATCAGGCCCTAAACCTTTGGCGGCCACTTTGACAAAACGTTCTTCCAGGGACTCAGGGTGTTGCACGTTTACTTTCACGCCGGTGTCTTGCTCAAATTGTTTACCAATTTTCGCCAGCCCTTCGTAGCTTTTATCGCCATTGATCCAGATGGTGATTTCACCTTCAGTCATGGCCGCCACCGGGCTTGCCGCCAATACCGCCAGAGTACAGATTGATACAGGTTTTAGGAGCTTCTTCATTAGAATTCATCCATGTGGTTTCGATAACCGATAACTTAACGATCAACTGAACGATTAAAAAATAGAAATTTCGTTCCTTTCTATAGAAAAAAGCTATATCACCGAATTTGGATGTGCTGGGTGTCAAAGAAAACGACTTAAATGAAACTCTGTGCTACTGAATCAAGAACCGATTAGTGTGAGCAAATCGATATCTGTCATTTGTAGCGGAAACGGCACGGTAGGATATCAACACGGCACTCAATAACAGAGCGCCGTGTTGGAGGGGATGATCAGTAAGGTTTAATGTTCTGATTCACTCTGAACAAGTTGGCGGGGTCGTATTTCTCTTTTAGCTCCTGCAAACGTTCGTAGGTAGGGCCGTAGGCCGATTCAATGCGTTCCGCTTCATCCTGAGTCAGGAAATTAATGTAGGCGCCTTCGCTGGCAAAGGGTTGGGTTTTGGCAAAGAACTCACGCGCCCACCCAATGCAGCGCTCGTCTTCTGCTGGGCTATCCCACCGTCCATGAACGTTAAGCACATATTGAGCATCCCGACTTGAGTAAGCCATGGATTCGGCCGCCGGCCGGCTAGTGGCGCAGCCCAGTGAGGCAATAAAGATTTCACACTGGGGTGACGGCAGGTTTCCCGCGTATTCAATCACAGCATCAATCGCTCCCTCACTCAACTCGGTGAAATTGTGCGATTTCCAGTAGTTGCGCGCGCCAGGGGTGAGCATAGGGTCAAAGGCCTGCTGCCATGCACTGAATGGCTGTACACCAATATGCTCGCCATGAGGCGTGCCGAAGTCACGCAGCGGTGCAATGAGCTTTTCACCTTCGGCAGGGTCGCCTACATAACAGATAGCCAGTACCACAATTTCTTTGCCGTGCACTTCTTCAGCCAGGAAGGGTAGTGGTGGTGCTTGACGGGTCACCATCCAGACGCTGAGTTCTTCCGGCGCGGATTCGGTGAAACGGGCAAATTGGCTGATAATCGATTTTGCCTGGTCAAATGGAAATACGATCAGGCCACTCAGTACATCGGGGCCAACGGGGTGCAGTTGGAATTCGAACTGGGTGACGATGCCAAAGTTACCGCCACCGCCACGCAGGCCCCAGAACAGATCCGGGTTTTCCGATGCACTGGCCCGCAATTGACGACCATCGGCGGTAACCACGTTGGCAGACATCAGGTTGTCGATGGTCATGCCATACTTGCGGCTTAACCAGCCGAAGCCACCGCCCAGGGTCAGGCCCGCGATGCCTGTGGTTGAGTTAATCCCTACCGGGGTGGCCAGGCCATGTTTCAGGGTGGCTTCATCAAGGTCACCCAGGGTGCAGCCGGGGCCGACGGTTGCCCGCTTGGTAACCGGGTCCACATGGATTTGCTTCATCAGTGACAGGTCGATGGTCAAACCATTATCGCAGAGTGCGTTACCGGCAATGTTATGGCCACCACCACGAACCGATACCAGCAGTTGATTTTCGCGGGCCAGGTTAACGGCCATGACGACATCTTCCGCCGACTTACAACGGGCGATCAAACCGGGTTTGCGGTCAATCATGGCATTCCAAATCTGGCGTATTTCTTCATAGGATGGGTCGGTGGGGAAAACCAGTTCGCCGCCGAAGTGGTCTTTGAAATCTTCGAGCTTTGCTTTGTCTATGCTATTCATACGAGTTGCCTCTCATGTTTTACATGATCGCTCGCGAACATTGTCTATGTGCAAATTCGAACAATGTTCAGAATCCTCACATGTAAATCGATACTTTCATTTTATTTGGTCTTTTCGGGTAATCCGTTCCTGATGTGTACCAGGTGCGGCGTTAGTTATTATCCTAGTTGATGCACTGCATATACGCTTGGCTTGAACTGTGCAAAAGCCGATGAATAGCGTGTTATTAATGATACTTTGGTTAATTTACCTCCAAGGGGAAACAGAGCATGGCCAGATGACCGAACGAAAAATTTTACCTCATGGGCGATAAAAAGATTTCACCCAGGTGGTTATTGTAATAGTCTGGTTGCGCCTGCTGATTGCAGGCAACATCTTAAATAGTTAATTCTCAGGGCGGGGCGAAATTCCCCACCGGCGGTATACCCAGCAATGGGTGAGCCCGCGAGCGCTCGATTCGTCGAGGTCAGCAGATCTGGTGAGACGCCAGAGCCGACGGTTATAGTCCGGATGAGAGAGAATTGAAACACACCAGATAACGCGTTTTTTGACACGCTCTTCTGGTGCATTTTGCATTGTGTTTTAACCCTCCAATTTAGCCCTGATTCTGGTATCAACAATGGAGTAAACCATGAATCAGACATCACTACTTGCCGAATTCGGCGATCCTATCACCCGTGTCGACAACGCGCTTATTGCGCTACAAAATGGCCAGGGCGTCATGTTGCTCGATGACGAAGACAGGGAAAACGAAGGCGATCTTATCTACTCAGCGCAGCATCTTACCGCGGCACAAATGGCACTGATGATCCGCGAATGCAGCGGCATCGTCTGCCTTTGTCTGACCGATGAGCAGGCCAACCGTCTGGAACTGGCCCCTATGGTTGAAAACAACAACAGCGCCAATCAAACCGCCTTTACGGTATCGATTGAGGCGAAAGTGGGCGTAACAACCGGAGTCTCTGC
>NZ_JBNKVP010000065.1:0-19428 GCF_050299255.1 Vibrio sp. | reverse complement strand
GACCGCGACCCCGGATCGTTACTGGTATGGCGCCAAGCCGGAAAAAGTACTGTCTATTAAAGGGGACAAAGCGCAGCAACTGATCCCTAAAATAGTCACTGCCGCAACACGCTATCCCTGGGCTGATGAATACACCTTGTTTCCCGGCCCCAACAGCAACACCTTTCCGGCCTGGATTGGTATTCAGGTTCCTGAGTTGGAACTCCAACTGCCGTTTCGGGCTATCGGCAGTGGCTATGCTCAGTGAGCGGGTTTAGTTAAGCAGAAACCTCACCCGGAAGACGTTACCCTGCTCTTGCGGATCTAACAGAGTCACCGTGGCGTTGTGCAGGCTGGCGATATACTGGGTTATCGCCATACCCAACCCGGCACCATCGCCTTTCTCGGTACTGCCACGATAAAAATTATCAAACAACTTGCTGCGATCAGCTTCTGCAATCGGACTACCGCTGTCTGCGACCAACACGTCGACTTGTTGCTCGCGCACGATTAGGCTGACATCTATATGGCTACCATGACCAGAATAGCGAATCGCGTTGTCGATCAGGTTGCGAAACAGTATCCCCAGCAGCAGCTCGTCACCGCTGAGCGTCACCTCTTCACCGTCAAAACCAAGCTTTTGCTGCTGGTGCAGCGCCACAGGAGCCAGATCTGCAATGGTCTGTTTCAGTACCTGGCTCAGCTCAACCGGCTGCTTGTCGATGTCGGTTAAGGTTTCGACTCGGGCCAGAGTCAATAGCTGCTGCAGCAACCGGTCCGTTCTGTCTATACCCTTCAGAATATGGTTCAGATCCTGTGCTAATTGATCTGCATTTTGGCTGTTTAGTGCATTTTCGGCATTCAGGCGCAACACGGTCAGCGGCGTTTTCAATTCATGGGCAGCCATGCGGGTAAAGCGCTTCTCATGCTGCCAGGCTTTTTCCAGTTGAGCCAAAAGTTCGTTGAGTGCGTTCACCAGCGGAGAAAGCTCCACAGTTGGGTCCTCAACATGAATGCGGTCCAGTTTCTGCGCACTTCTCTGATCAATGGCTGAGATCAGCGCCTGTATCGGTTTGAAGTTTCTGTCTATCAGCCACAACAGCAAAAACACCAGACACGGTATAAGCACCAGCTGTGGCAAAGTGGTAGAAAACACCACTTCGTCGATTACTTCACTGCGAATACGCTTCTTCTCTGCCACCAGCACGGATCGTGAAAGCTGGCCCGGCCCACTTTGCTGAAGCTGAAAGTAACGCCACTGACTTCCGTTAGCTTCGCCATAGCCATAGCCCTGAAAGCCTTCTGCAGGAGATAACGGCGGTAGGGTGTTGTCCGCGCTCCAGATCATCTTATCGCCGAGATAGAATTGATAGACGATATTCTGTTCATAAGGGTGACCGAACTGAGTCTCACCGTCTTCTTTTGATTCCGACAGACGGCTGAGGTTTTTCATCCAGCGGTCGTACAATTCCTGGCTGTGTAGCTGGGCAAACTCTTCCGGCGCGACGGCTGTGGCCATCAGCAATAATTTTGCCGATTGCCCTAACCTGGCATCATAAACTTCTTCCACTTCATGGCGGGCGGTGGACATACTCAGCACAAACGACACCAGTATCAGAGTACAGCTGAGTAGTATCACCGACAGGCTTAATCGGCGCTTGATTGAGAACTGGCGCTTATTTTTCAATGATATACCCCACTCCACGGATGTTTTTTATCATCTTGTTGGGTACTTTTTTGCGCAGGTTATGGATGTGGACTTCAATCGCGTTATCACTGCTGCCTTCATCCCAGCCGTGGATCGACTGCAATAGCTGCTCTTTGCTCATCACCCGACCAGCGTTGATCATTAAACTAACCAGGATTTTGAATTCGTTACGGGTGAGTTTCAGCGGTTGTTGGTTAAATCGAATCGACTGCTCAGCCAATGACAGTTCCAAATCGCCAACCCGAATCACTTCGCTGGCACTACCCGAATGGCGTCGAATGATCAGTCGTAAACGAGCCAACAACTCTTCCAGAGCGAACGGCTTGCCCATATATTCATCAGCACCGCCATCGAGCCCTTTCACCCGGTCCTGAATGTCATCCCGCGCAGTCAGAATCATTACGGGCAGGTCATGACCTGCGGCGCGGATTTGACTCAATACTGCTAACCCGTCGATATCGGGCAAGGTGAGATCGAGGATAACAGCGGTAAACTGCTCGGTGTTCAATGCAGAGGCAACACCGTTACCTTTTTCCAGCCAGTCAACCGTGTAACCCTGTCGGCTTAGCGATGTAGTAATAGATTGGCCGAGTAAAGTGTCATCTTCTACCAGCAAGATTCGCATAAAAAGTTCTGGCTCTTCCATAGCTTAGAGATAGTGCGAGTATAGCGAAATAACGACTGGCGGTGAGAAATAAAAAAGGTTCAGCTACCAACACCACGTTTGGCTACTGAACCGAATAAGCTTAACCCGATCACACTGAAGTTTCGCCAGGTTAAGCTGAGAGGAAACAGAACAATATTTTGCTACTGGCAGATTTGTGCGAGGCTCTGGCCCATTTGTTCAATAAACAGGTCCGCTTCCGCTTCGTTCCAGGCAAGCGACGGTCTCAGTTTCAGTACATTGCCGGAACCCTTACCTATCATTACCTTGCGCTCAAACATCGCGTTAACTACCTGATCGGTCAGTTCGATTGCTGGCGTTTTGCTTTCGCTGTCGGTCACGAACTCCAGACCAATCATCATGCCTTTGCCACGAACATCGCCGATCACCGGGTACTGTTTAGCTAAGCTGCGCAATCCATCTCGGATGTAATCACCAATGCGATTGCTCTTTTCAACCAGCTGCTCACGTTCAATCACATCCAGCACTGCCATACCTGCCGCACACGCTACCGCATTACCGCCAAAAGTGCTAAACAGCATTGGGTGACTGCCGTCCAGGAATTTCGCCAGCAGTTTACTGCTGAGGATAATCACTCCAAGCGGGTGGGCGTTGCCTACCGGTTTACCCATGGTAATAAAGTCAACGTTTTCATCTTTCAGACCGTTGGCACGGAAGCCCCAGAACTGCCCCATACGACCCAGTCCGGCTTGTACTTCATCGGCAATCACAAAGCCGCCGGCGGCATGAGTTTTTTCGGCTACCAGGTTGAAGTAGTTTGCCGGCACGGTCACCAGACCGTGGGCACACATGGCGGTATCTACCATAAAGGCGGCAGTGTTATAGCCTTTATCAGCCAGACTGGCGATGGCCGCATCTGCATCTGCAGCATACTTCTCAGCCGCTTGTGGGTCGCCGACATACGGCCCGCGGTAGCTGCCCGCTTCCCGTAGCAATTCGATATCATCTGGCCATTTCTCTTTTGGCAAGGCACCCCAGGTTTCGTGGGAAAGCTTAGTCGTCAGTTCAGTACAGCCGTGATAAGCATTTTCGATAATGATGCCGCCCTGATTGCCGCTGAGCAATTTAGATATCTGCATCGCCAGGTCATTGGCTTCACTTCCTGAGTTAACAAAGATACAGGTATCCAAGTGTTCAGGCAGATCCGCGGTTAAGCGTTCGGCATAGTCCGCCGCAATATCACACATGTAGCGGGTATTGGTATTCAGCGCCGCGGCCTGGCGTGCGATAGCTTTAACCACGTGCGGGTGGCTATGACCGACCTGAGGAACGTTGTTATAAGCGTCCAGATAAGCAATACCATCTGAAGTGTACATATAACCGCCCTGAGCACGGGTAAAGTGGATTGGTTTATCGTAGAAGTGCCAGATTTTGCCCAGTTTGGTTTCGCGTTTCTCAACCAGCTCATCATCACGATTTTCGAATACTTCACCATCGGTCCCTGGTGCATAAACCGGGAATCGACACGCTTCACGCAGACGGCGAACGGCTTCTTCACGTCCTACGGCATACAGCTTTATCAGCATTTCAGGGGCGGTATCGACATCTTCGATATGAGTGTTCTCTGAACCATCACGTAACTGACGAGAACAGACAATGATGGAAAATACGGCCAGTTGCAGCAACAATCCATCGTAACACAGGTCGATTTCGCTCTCTTCCAGCGGGAACTGGCTGTCAAAACCCGCTACCGCGTGGCACAGGTTGTCTAACGGATCGTCACCGCTGGCAAAGTTATCGGCACTTCCCACCACTTCAGCTACGATGGAGTTGTAGCCCATGTCACCAAAATCGATGATACCCGCAGGCACAGTGGCATCCGTTTCCGACACCAGTACGTTACCACTGTGGGCATCCTGATGGACAACCTGCCAGCGGGTACGATTCATTTCAGGTAAGGTGAAATTTTCTGCCCGATCGAGGATGTTGCTGCACAATTCGCGCAGATCAACATCTTGAACATCTTTCAGGTAACCGCGTAGTTCCAGCGCGCGGCTGATGTCCCACAGGTGCACATTGCTGGCACCGTAAGGGTGGAAGAAATTGCGCAGTGCCGTGGCTAAACGGCCCGTCATTGCACCTATGTTATAACGTGTTACAGGATTATGCGCCTCTGGCGTATCAATCATTACCCGGCCGGAAAGGAAAGTCAGAATACGAATCATGTGGCGCTGGCCATCTTCAGCTTCAATCCACTCATAGGCATTGCCTTGTTTAGATTCGATCATCCGTGGCACAAGAAGGTCCGGATCCTGGCGCGCAATGTGTTGCAACGCTTTCACCTGAAAATCCACTACGCCCTTCGCTTCAGTAGCGTTAGAAACCTTGACGACGTAATTGGCGCCGCCATTGACTTTTATCCGCCAGGACAAGTCCCGTTCACTTACTAATTCGTGATAATCACCACTGATTCCAAATAACTCGGATACCAGTGATTTAACCTTTTGCTCACTGAACTTAGGCAGGTTTCGCTGCATTAAAGCTTCAACGGTCATATTTAACTCCATTTGTCAGGTAGAGGAGCGTGCGACTGGACTCAGGTCCCTCTATATGAGTTCAGTACTCACACAATCGTTTTGCTCGACTCTCAGGTTGATATAGGTTTTCGCTCTATGTAGCTATTCTGCAAGCTTTTTGAAAGATGCGGAATATCCTATATGGGGTAGTTACTGCATTTGGGTTATATCATCACAGTGCCAAACGTAGTCATCTGCATATCTGTCTGCCCAGCCTGCTATACAGTACGGGTATTGTCTGTCGCCTCACTGAAATATCCTGTTGACGCTGTTAGCATCAATTCAAGATTGACCATCTTGAACGGTTACCAGGAAGTATATGGAGAGCATATGGAAGCCAAAATGATCATGTCATCCGCTGAGCCATCACAAGAGTTGATGTATTACAGCGATCTGTTTGCCGATGTCGTGTCGAGCATCGGCCAGGACAATTTCGCCGAAAAACTGACTACCACTTTAAAACAGCTGGTGGTGTGCGACGAAATAGTCTTTACTCTGTTCGCCGACCGACCGCAAATTTTGTATTTTGAACAGAAGGTTAAGCCGTTCCCGCAGGATTTTGATACCTATCTGGCCGGCGCCTTTCTGATCGACCCTTATTATCGTGCGGCCCGTGAGCACCAGATAAGTGGTTTTGCCAGTTTTGTCGATTTGGCACCTGAAGGTTTTGTCGATAGCGAGTACTACCAACAATATCTGATCCGCACCGGTTTGATTGACGAGTGTGGCTATCTGATCCACTTTGAGAGTGGCCATTTCCTTAATTTATCGCTCGACAGAAGTAAAACCTACCAGACGTTTTCTGAGCAGGAACTGGATATCTTGAGTCAGGTCAGTTCACTAGTTGAAGCTTTATGTATTAAACATTGGTCTAAGCAAGTGAGCCAAATGGCGGCTGGAACGAAAACATTGAGTTTTCAATTAGATGAAGCTTTGGAGTGTTTTGGCGGATCGAAACTGACGCCACGTGAAGCGGAAATTATCCGGCTGTTGCTGAAAGGACATTCTTCGAACTCAATTGCGGAAAGGCTGGATATTTCTTCTGAAACGGTTCGAATCCATCGCCGCAACAGTTATCGCAAATTGGATATCGGCAGTCAGTCTGAGCTGTTCCACCTGTTTATCGATTCGTTAAAACAATTTGAAAATTACGACGGCGGCGATCCGCTGGAAAACTACTTCTAAATTTCCCCGCGACCAATAAAAAACTCGCCGGGTAAAACCGGCGAGAAAGACTCAATTACAACGTAGGCTCGTTTATGATGATTTTAGCTGCATAATTACAGCTTTAGTCTCAAGGAAGTGTTGTAATTGCTCTGCTCCTAAGTCTTTGCCTATTCCAGACTGTTTGTATCCACCAAACGGTAACGCCGGATCCAACGCATCGTGGGTATTCACGCACACCGTACCGGCATGCAACGCTTTCACCACGCGATGGGCGCGAGACAAATCCTGAGTAAACACAGAAGCCGCTAGGCCATAGATATTGTCATTGGCCAGTTCGACCGCTTCCGCTTCAGAATCAAACGGCGCAACCGTCAGGACCGGACCAAAGATTTCTTCCTGGACAATGCGCATGTCATTGCGGGTATCAGCAAAGAGCGTCGGTTCAACAAAGTAGCCGGGACGATCGACTTTATTACCACCGTAAACCAGCCTCGCCCCTTCTTGTACACCGATATTGATATAGTTAAGGATGCTTTCAAGCTGATTGGCTGAGATCTGCGGCCCCTGGGTGACGCCCGGTTGCAGCGGATCGCCAATGACCACATCCTGTAGTGACGCCGCCAAAGCATCAAGCGTCTGCTGGTAGATAGCGCGATGGACATACAAGCGTGAACCGGCGGAACAGACCTGGCCGGAGTTGAAAAACACACTCTGGTGCGCCGCAGCCACGATATCGTCGATATCGGCATCTTCAAACGCCACCATGGCCGATTTACCACCCAGCTCCAGAGTAATGTGGGCCATATTATCCAGCGCCGCTTTACCGACCAGCTTGCCAACCGGTGTCGAGCCGGTGAACGACACTTTGTTGATCTCAGGGTGGCTAACCAGATGCGCGCCCACAACAGAGCCGAATCCGGTAATCACATTGATGACACCGTCTGGCAATCCCGCTTCCTTCCAGATTTTCATCAGGTAGAGCAGGCTGATAGGGGTAATCTCAGCCGGTTTGATCACGACCGTACATCCCACAGTAAGCGGTGCAATCAGTTTCCAGATCGCCATATTGAGTGGCCAGTTCCAGGGTACAATGGCTGCCACGACCCCGACCGGTTCTTTCAACGTATAGCCGAACGTTTCGCCCGGCCAGGAAAGCGTACGGGTGGCGCCGTCTATTTTGGTCGCCCAGCTGCCCATATAGCGGATAAAATCGATAGAACCTTGGATATCCACCACTTTGCAGCCTTCCAAAGCCTTACCTGCGTTGATGGCTTCCAGTTCAGCAAGCGTATCTGCATGCTGCTCCATGGCATCCGCCAATTTCATCAATAGCGCCTGGCGTTCCAGTGGCTTCATCGCCGCCCATTCAGGAAACGCCTGACGCGCCGCCATGACAGCATCATCGACATCTTCGATACCCGCACTGGGGACCGCCAATAACTGGCCTTCGGTGGCAGGATCGAACACGTCGAACTGTTCGCCCGACCTGGCCGGTACAAATTCACCATTGATGAACATAGGTTGAAAGGGTTGCGCCAAAAACTGCCGGGTTTCATCCGTGACGCCATATTGATCGAGCATTTTCTCAGTGATGGTATCCATGCGAGCCTCCGTCTATCGCTTAATCTTGCAGGTTTTCTACCAGGTCGTAATGCCAGATCTTGGCGATGATTTTCCACTCACCGTTAAACTTCATTAGAGTTAAATCATCGGTAAACAGTTTTGGTACAAACAGTTCTCGGGTTTGCAGCACGGCAGTCGTCGGGCTGCTGATTTGAATCGACAACACTTCGTCTCGGCGTGGTTGATTGGTTTCAGCCGGGGCAGCACGACCGGCAACCAGCTCCAGATAGGTCGCCACATCCATAGTGGTGTGTTGATCATCGGTATTACAGTGCAAACCGGCTTGAGGATGGAAAATTTCAGCAAACAATTCTGATTTACCAAAATACAGGGCATCAAAGTACTTTTGTGCCAGTTCACTGATCTCTTGAATGTCCTTGTTCATAACTGCTGGGTTCCTGTTGGGTTTAGGGTTATTCACTAGACTAAGTTATAACCAGCGAAGGAAAAATCACCCTAGGAAGGTAGATGACCAAACAGCAGGCACAAAAAAGCCGGGCATATACGACCCGGCAACAGACAACCATTGTCAAAAATTGAATTAACCTGCCACAGGCTCTTCCAGGCGGACGTCACGCTCAGTGACACCCTCTTTATTCGCCAGTTCCAGAACCGCATTAAGCATCACGTCCACTCCGGCAGTTGCCTGTTCAGCAGTGATTGACTCTTTCGGGTTGTGGCTGACACCATCTTTGCAGGGAACAAAGATCATCCCGGTTGGGCAGACTTGGTTGAGATACACCGCATCGTGACCGGCTCCGCTGACGATGTCACAGTAACGATAGCCGCCCTGCTCCGCCGCACGGCGAATCGCTGCAGTACACTCTTTATCAAACACCTGCGCTTCGGCGATGCCAAATTCTTCGCGGGTGATCTCAAATCCCAGCCGGCTTTCTACTGCGGCCACTGCATCAAAATCGGCGACCAGCTCTGCCAGTTTATCCGGATCAGGATGGCGAAGATCCAGCGTGAATTCGACTCGGTTAGGGATAGTACTGTGTGACGACGGATAGGCATTCATCACACCGATAGTGGTGCAGGCACCCGCCATGGCGTTACCTTCGTCGTAGGCCCGTTGCAGCAAACGTGTCGCGCAAGCCAGCGCATCGGTACGATTAGGCATAGGCGTTGTGCCGGCGTGGGCGGGTATGCCACGAACAGTCACGTTGCTCCAGTTCATGGCCTGAGAACCGGTCACTACACCCACTTCCATCTTTTTGTGTTCCAACACCGGCCCTTGTTCAATGTGTAATTCAATAAAAGCGTGGAATTTCCGTTTGCCGACTTCAACGCTGCCCCGGTAACCAATCGCATCTAACGCATCGGCAAAACTGACGCCTTCATCATCGGTTTCCGCCAGAATATCCTCTTCTTTAAATATGCCGGCATAGACACCAGACGCCGCCATCGATGGCAGAAATCGGCTGCCCTCTTCATTGGTCCAGACAACGATCTGAATTGGGCGACGGGTAGTAATGTTGGCTTCATTGAGCGCACGTACCACTTCCAGTCCACCTAATACGCCTAGAATACCGTCATATTTACCGCCAGTTGGCTGAGTATCCAGGTGGCTACCCATCGCCACGGGTAGCAAGGAATTATCCAACCCAGGGCGAGTAGCAAATATGTTGCCCAGCCGGTCGATTTCAACCGACATGCCCGCGTCTTCACACCAGCGGATGAAAGTGTCGCGACCTACTTTGTCTGCTTCAGTAAGGGTTTCACGGTTAACACCGCCATCACCGGTTGAACCAATCTGGCCGTGTTCTTCCAGACAGTCCCAGAGACGGTTTTGATTAACTTTTGCTGTCATTGATACGCTCTCCATCAATAAACAAAGGCACCGCCACTCACCGCTTTTTCCGAAGGTTCGGACGTGAATGCAGGCACCTCTACTAAGTCAGATTAAATTGATCAGGTTGCTCAATTAAACACTGGCAACCGCTTCACGGTCGGCTTGGTATTCGGCATCGGCCACCAACAACGCTTCGTCCAGGATAGACAGCAGTTCATCCAACTGTTCAGCCGAAATGATCAGTGGTGGAGCCAGGAACAGTGAAGTCTGCTCGCCGGAAGTACCGATCATCGCACCCAGTTCCAGTGCACGGTTGGCCACTTTAGACGCGATTGGCGTTGAACCTGTGGCGATTTGCCAGTTGCGCCAGTCTGGACCATGTAATTCTACTGTCCAGTGCAGACCACGTCCGTCGACTCGGCTAACTGCCGGGTGAGACTCAGCAATGTCTACCAGACGCTTGTGCATCTGGGTTTCCAATTCACACACATGTGCCAGCAGATTTTCAGTTTTCAGCACATCCAGGTACGCACGGGTTGCAGCGACCTGCATCGGGTGACCACGGAAAGTCGAGTAGGTCTGCCAGCTTTTGTCGTTCATGTCATCCATGATGTCTTTCGACAGCACCACCGCACCGCCTGGCATTGCACCGCCGCCAATAGGTTTACCCAGAGTGACGATATCCGGACGCGTTTTACCGCCCTGGAAAGCAAACATAGATTTGCCGTGACGGCCGAGGCCAGTTACTACTTCATCAGCAATCCAAAGTGATCCGGCTTTACGCGCGGCATTGGCCACCAGATCCTGATATTCAGGCAGGTAGTATTTGCCGCCCTGGGTGTAGTCGATAATGGTAGCAGCCGTGTCAGATAGCAGCTCTTCAGCGCCTGCCAGATAGTCCTGCATAGACGCTGGTGGGGTTTGTCCGCCATATACCGCACTGATTGGCGCAGGTAGAGTTTTAACATCGAAAGTGGTTGGTACCGGGCGGTTGTTACCATCAGCAACCGACAGGCCGCCATGCCAGTGAGGCTGTACCGTCATGTGTAATGACAAGCCAGTCATGCCGTGGTAGGCACGGTCACGGGTTGCCAGCGCAGTACGGCCAGTGTAAGCCTGGGCGAAAGACAGCGCCAAATCATTGGCTTCTGAGCCCGACAGGAAGAAACGTACCCCGCCTACCCAGTCTTCACCGGCAAAGGCGAAGTCTATTAACTCTTCCGCCGCTTTTTCACGCTCGGCCCAGAACCAGCCTTCGTTAATGACCGGAATACGTCTGGCTGCATCTACCATAGCTTCAACCATACGTGGGTGTTGGTGACCCAGTGGTCCGCCGGTGTTACTACCATCTAACACTTTACGGCCGTCTTCCAGATGGAAATAGACACCTTGTCCGCCGACGACTTTAGTGACTTTGTTTTTGCCTGCGTTTAGGCCGGTATAAATCAGTTTGCTCATTGCAGTACCTCCCTGGAAATATCGCTGCAGTCTGTAATTGTTTAACCATCCGTTGGTGGTTGTTGCAGTTAAAGCAACGCAGAGACAGGATGGTCTCCTCCAACAGATGTTGAAATTGACTAGCGGTCGAACCTCATTGCCGATTGTTGAATGAGCGTGGAGTGACCCTCACAGCCATAAAGCCATTTAATCAGTCGGAAAGAACCCCTGCCATACCGCAGCAGGGGTAGTACACATGAAAGGGTTAGTTGATTGATGTCGCGGTGATATAAAGAAAAATGGCGTATTCGACCAAAGCCCGGTGTTGCGCTCGTCTTCAAACAGCGCCTTTTGGAGCTCGGCAAGGATCTCCTCATTGCGGTGTCCCAGAGAGTGTACGCCCCCAGCATTCCCGCAGTCGATAACCTTATGGTTTCCCTCAAGATTCCACAAGTACACACCTTGCCGACGACCGATAACAAATTCTGCACCTTTGTTGCGCTGACGCTGTGCATTAGAGCGCCAGGAGCGCTCAATGTATGCATCCAGCACTTCACTACTGGTTTTTAAAGATGTCATCGGCCTAACCTCACAATTTACCTTGCTGCTCCAGTGAATCAGCAGTGATACACAGAATTTCGAACATCAGGTTCGCTACCGTGACACAAGTGATACCAGTTGGATCCAGTGTCGGAGTGATTTCACAGATGTCTGCACCGACGATCTCTTTGCCCTGTAGTGCACGCAGAATCACCTGCATGTCACGCGGAATGATGCCGCCCACTTCTGGTACACCGGTACCTGGCATAAACGCTGGGTCCAGGCCGTCAATATCGATAGAGATATAGATTGGACCATCACCTAACACGTCACGAATTTTCGCAATTGCTGCGTCACGGCCCATTTCGTCATATTCGTCCATGGTAATAACGGTGTAGCCCTGCTCGTATGAATAGTCGATGTCTTCTGCAACGAAACGGCTGCCGCGCATACCTATTTGCAGTACGCGTTTTGGATCCAGCAGGCCTTCTTCCAACGCCCGGCGCATGAAGGTGGCGTGGTTAACTTTGTCTTCACATAAGCTGTCCAGTACGTCACCGTGGGCATCGACGTGCAGAATACCAACCGGCTGGTCTTTTGCCAGTGCACGCAGGATTGGCAGAGGAATAGTGTGGTCACCACCAATCGCGATTGGCGTGATGCCTTTTGCTTTCAGATCAGCGAAATAGTTTTCGATCTGGTCGATGGATTTATCTTTGCTCATCGGGTTGATTGGGCAATCACCGATATCCGCCACGTTGGCGATTTCAAAGGGCTTGATACCACTGACAGGATGCACTCGGCGAATGAGACGAGATGATTCACGTACGCCGGAAGGTCCTTGACGTGCACCGCTACGATAGTTCACGCCCAAGTCAAATGGTACGCCGACCAGACCGATATCCAGTTCTTCGGTCGCCTCAAAACGCTTACTGCGCATAAAAGTCGCGACGTCCGCGAAACGTGGTACTACTGCTGGATCGGTTGGTTGGTATTTTTCATTTTTGGCCATGATGGTTCTCCCTGTTAGTCGCCGTATTGTTACCGCGACATCAACTTCAACTTGGTTTGACATACAACTTGCTTGCCTGGTTTGTGTTCACCGACCAAAGCCTAGGCATGCTTATAAGCTAAAGGAGTTTGTTGTTGGCAAAAATAACCTTGCGGGGGTAGCTGGTGTTTTTTATTAAATAACAGTTAGATAGGTAATGTTTTTGGACAAATGAACTAAAGTAACCCACTGAAAATTCAGTGGGCCACCTTAACTTCTATTAAATTTATTGCCTGCATTGGCTAGCCTGTTGTCAGTGATGAATTCAGGCTAATGAGCCAAGCTATGAGCGCTAAATTTCTGCGCAGTGCCAGAATTACAGTCCACCCATACAGATGTACTTGGTGTCCAGATATTCATCCATCCCTTGATGGCTGCCCTCACGGCCAACGCCGGATTGCTTCACGCCGCCAAATGGTGCCACTTCGGTTGAGATAATGCCTTCATTGATGCCTACCATGCCGTAATCCAGCTGCAGAGCCACGTTCCAGGCCTTAGCGACATCCTGGGTATAGAAGTAACTCGCCAGGCCAAATTCGGTATCGTTACACCAGCGGACCACCTGGTCGACGTCGCTAAAGCGACATACCGGCGCTACAGGGCCAAAGATTTCCTGCTGCATGATTGGGTTTTCATGCCTGACATTGGTCAGCAGCGTCGGTTGATAGAAATTACCACCCAGCGGATGCGGCTCCCCCCCGACTTCCAGCGTCGCGCCAGCAGCGATCGCTTGTGCCACCAGTTCAGTCACTTTGTTAACCGCCGCACTATCGATCATAGGGCCAATTTGTGCGCCTGGCTCCAGGCCGTCGCCTACTTTCAGCTCAGAGATAGCCTGGGCAAATTTAGCGACAAACTGGTCGTAGATTTCATCGGCGACATAAAATCGGTTGGCGCAAACACAAGTCTGACCGGCATTACGGAATTTGCTGGCAATGGCACCGGCCACGGCTTTATCCAGGTCGGCATCGGCGAATACCACGAAAGCCGCGTTTCCGCCCAGCTCCATTGAGACTCTCTGTACCTGGCTGGCGCTCTGCTCCATCAGCAGTTTGCCGACCCGGGTTGAGCCGGTAAAAGATATTTTGCCAATTAACGAATGTTGACTGAACATCTGACCCACCATTGGGGCATCATTCGAGCACACGACAGGGAATATTTCCTTCGGCACACCGGCACGGTAAGCCAGTTCGGCAATTGCCAGCGCGCTCAGCGGCGTATTCGGGGCCGGTTTGCTGATAAATGCGTTACCGGAAGCCAACGCAGGGGCCGCTTTACGGGTGATCATCGCAATTGGGAAGTTCCAAGGGGTAATCGCCGCGGCTACACCAATTGGCTGTTTTACTGTGATCAGTTGACGCCCTGGAACCGGAGCGGGAATGGTATCCCCATAGGCACGCTTGGCCTCTTCGCCGAACCACTCAACAAACGAGGCCCCATAAGCCACTTCGCCTTTCGCTTCTGGCAGTGGTTTACCTTGCTCAAGCGTCATGATTAAGCCCAGGTCATCGGTCGCGCCAGTAATTAAGTCAAACCACTTACGCAAAATCACACTACGCTGTTTGGCGCTAAGCGCGGCCCAATCTGGCTGTCCGGCATGGGCGGCACGGATCACAGCATCAATATCGTCTTTGGTCTGATCTTTGATGGCGGCCAGCGGCTGTTGATTAGACGGGTTAATAACCACAATTTCAGCTTCACGACTGCCAGGGGCAAACGCAGCCTGCAGTAATTTAGGGTCCTTTAATTGGTTTATCCATTCCATGTTTAGCTCCTGCTGCACTCAATGATTAAAGGGAAATTTTGCAGTCAAGATAAGCGGGGATATCGTCAGTCACCATTCCCTCTTAGGGTTAGCTCCGGTCTATTTTGGTGCAATTGGGTGGTTGTAAAGCTCTGTTCACGTTTTAGCAATTCAGACCCACACAAAGTAAAACCCAGCCATCACGGTTACATTTTATGTAATTTTACAGCTGGTATATTAATTGCAACTTTTTTAAGTTGTCCAAGCAGGACGTCGTTTGCAAGAGTGCATTCAAACAGAGAAAGCGCTTTTTAACGACACTTCCTGGCTGAGTCAATTCATCCTGCTAACTCAGAGGGGGTATACCCAGCAGGGCAACTGTTATTTACATTTATTTCACAATTAGGCTGTCTCCTGAGGTATTAGGTACAGCAAATTTCATCAATACAGGCCCCAATCCAACGACAGCAAGTGAGGTGTAACATGGAAGCCGCCAAACTTCTCGATAACCAGGCTACAGAGCCAAGTAAGCTGAGTAGCAATAGTCGCAACAATGATGTAAGCGTGACGTTATTCAATCAACCAGAAGCACAGACAACACCCATTCTGTCGGTGAAAAATCTGTGCAAAGATTTTAGCGGCCATCTGGCTGTCGACAACCTCAGTATCGATATCCAGCAAGGTGAAATATTTGCCCTGCTTGGCGGTTCAGGTTGCGGTAAGTCAACGCTGCTGCGCATGTTGGCCGGGTTCGAAAAGCCGACGTCAGGCCAGATATTGCTAAATGGCGAAGACCTGGCCGATATCCCGCCCCATAAGCGCGCCATCAACATGATGTTTCAGTCTTATGCCCTGTTCCCGCATATGACGGTAGAAAAAAACATCGCCTTTGGACTGACTCAAGATCGTGTACCCAAAAAGGAAATTAAAGCCCGGGTAGACGAAATGCTGGAGTTGGTTCATTTGACCCAATACGCCAAACGCAAGCCTCACCAGCTTTCTGGTGGACAGCGCCAACGGGTTGCTCTGGCTCGTAGCCTGGCCAAGCGACCTAAGTTGCTGCTGCTGGACGAACCTATGGGTGCACTGGATAAGAGCCTGCGGGAAAAGATGCAGTTAGAAGTGGTCGATATTCTGGATAAAGTTGGTGCAACCTGTGTGATGGTAACCCACGATCAAGAAGAAGCGATGACCATGGCCAGCCGTATCGCCATCATGAACCAGGGCCATTTTGTCCAGATAGGTGAGCCATCACAAATCTACGAATACCCGAACTCTCGCTTCAGCGCGGAATTTATCGGTTCGGTTAATATCTTTGAAGGCACGGTAGGCATGAACCGCTCCGATTCATCCATTATCAATTGCCCAGCTCTTCCGTTCCCGATTCACTTAAAACACGGTGTATCTAATGCCGTTGGCCAAAGCCTGATGATCGCACTCAGACCGGAAAAAATCTCCATCAGTTTGCCTAAAGAAGGCCAGGCCAACTCTTGTGTCGGCGTCATTAAAGACATCGCCTACATGGGTAGCCAGTCTATCTTCCATGTTCAGTTGCCAAGTGGTCAGGTCGTGATCGTTACCCGTCCTAACCAGCAACATGTTGACCAAAGTGAACTGCATTACAAACAGCAAGTGAGCTTAAGTTGGAGTGCCGAAAGCAACCGAGTGGTGAAATTATGACTAGTCTATTATTGCCTGCCCCGTTAGCGAGGCTGCATACCAGCAAATGGTTTCCTACCTCTAAATGTATGGTGCTGGCCATTCCTTATTTATGGATGTTGCTGTTCTTCTTAGTGCCGTTTTTTATCGTATTTAAAATCAGCCTAAGTGAAGCCGCGATCGCCATTCCACCCTATACAGAACTGGTCAATTATGTTGACGAGCAACTAAGATTACTGCTCAACATTGCCAACTATGCCCTGCTGTTCGAAGATGATTTTTACACCAGCGCCTATCTGCGCTCACTAAAAGTCGCCACCATCGCCACCGGTTTATGTTTCTTAGTCGCTTACCCTATTGCCTGGGCCATCGTCCATTCCAAACCTTCGACGCGTAACATCCTGTTGATGTTGGTGATTTTACCATCCTGGACCAGTTTCTTGATCCGGGTCTACGCCTGGATTGGTATCCTGAAAAACAACGGCATCCTAAACAATATGTTGATGGCAGTCGGTGTTATCGACGAGCCAGTTAAAATGCTCTATACCGATACGGCTATTTACGTGGGTATCGTCTATTGCTATCTGCCGTTTATGGTTTTACCTCTCTACACCGCACTGATGCGGGTTGACTACTCACTCATTGAAGCGGCCAAAGACCTTGGCGCAGGTCCAATAACCATTCTGTTTAAGATTCTGCTACCTCTGACCAAAGCAGGCATTATTGCCGGTTCTATGCTGGTGTTTATTCCTGCGATTGGTGAATTCGTTATTCCAGCCCTGCTTGGCGGTCCGGATTCAGTCTTGATTGGCGGGATATTGTGGAACGAGTTCTTTATGAATCGTGACTGGCCAGTTGCATCCGCAATCGCGACTGTGATGTTACTGATGCTGCTAGGACCAATACTGCTGTTTTATCGTTACCAGAAAAAAGACATGGGGGCAGCCTGATGAACGAAATACCTGTAATTAATCATCCTTTTAAATGGACAGTATTGATTCTCGGTCTGGGATTCTTGTACCTGCCAATATTGTCATTAATCATCTATTCATTTAATGAAAACAAACTGGTTACTGTCTGGTCAGAGTTTTCTTTCAAGTGGTATGGTGAGCTGTTCCGCGACCAGGCGTTAATGGAAGGCATTTTGTTCAGCCTGACCGTCGGGGTGTTAGCCGCCTCTACCGCGGTCGTTATTGGCACGGTAGCAGGATTTGTCATCACTCGATTTGGCAAATTTAAAGCGGAAAACAGTTTTGCTCTGATGATCACCGCGCCGCTGGTTATGCCGGAAGTGATCACCGGGCTTTCGCTGATGCTGCTGTTTATCTCGCTCGGCAATGTGTTTGACCTGTTTTCTAACCGGGGTCTGCACACCGTCTGGATTGCCCACACTACGTTCTGTACCGCGTATGTGACCGTAGTGGTGAGTTCCAGGTTGAAAGAGCTGGATCTCTCCATTGAAGAAGCGGCGATGGATTTAGGCGCACCGCCGTGGAAAACCTTCTTTGTGATTACGCTGCCGAGTATCTTGCCCGCCATCATCGCCGGTTGGCTGCTCGCCTTTACCCTATCGCTCGATGATCTGGTTATCGCCAGCTTTGTGAGTGGCCCTGGCGCGACTACCCTGCCAATGGTGGTGTTCTCCAGCGTCAAACTGGGGGTCAATCCGAAGATCAATGCCCTATCCAGCATTATTGTCGCCGTAGTTTCAGTGGCCGCATTCATCGCCTGGTGGCTAATGGCTAAAGCCGAAAAAAGGCGACTGCAAGAGATGCAACAACTTAACGCCAACATCAAATCATAACTTTCACAGCAAGCTGCACCGTTTTGGTACAGCTTGCTTTTTATTAGCGCAAAAACGCGCGGTCGAACCTGAATTCTTAGCTGGATATAACTCAATAAGGGGATGGTTAACAAACGCTCGAATGTTAACAATAAATTAACACCGGAAAACACACTAAGTGGCAATCAGGCTGGTCTCACCCTGCTGTATTTCAGTCTCGATTCCGACAAGGAGGTCCAAATGCGTAAAACACACATCGCTATCACTTTTGCTTCACTTTTCGCGGTTACTTCAATGGCAACGGCCAAAGAAGTTAACGTGTACAACTGGTATGACTATATCGCTGGTGACACGATTCCAAACTTTGAAAAAAGTACCGGTATCAAAGTTCGCTACGAAACCTATGACTCCTACCAAATGGCGGAAACGAAAATCATGACCGGTAATAGCGGTTATGACATTATTTACTACGAAGGTTCCAGCCACAAAATTGCCCAGCACATCAAAGCAGGCGCTTATCAAAAACTCGATAAGTCAAAACTGCCAAACTACAAATATCTGGATCAACACTCAAGAAAATGGATAGCTGCGTTTGACCCGCAAGCCGAGTACGGTGTGCCTTACCTTTGGGGTACTACGGGTATCGGTTATAACCCTGAACTGGTGAAGAAATACGCGGGTGACGTACCAACCGATAGCTGGAAACTGCTGTTTGATCCGGCAATTGCTAAAAAGCTCTCCCAGTGCGGCCTGACCATGATGGATGACCCAATGGAAGCCTATGGTGCTGTACTGTCTTATTTAGGTAAAGATCCTCAGGAAGTCAGCATTGAGAACCTTAAGTTGGTTGAAGAGCATCTGATGAAGATTCGCCCTTACATTACCTACTTTGATGCATCTCAGGTGATCACAGACTTGGCAAACGGCGACACCTGCGTGGCGCATGCCTATAGCGGCGACGTGTTCATCTCGAAAGACCGGGCAGCAGAAGCCAACAACGGCAACGTGCCAACCTACACCATTCCAAAAGAGGGAGCCCGGGTATTCTTCGATGCCATGTACATCCCTGCTGATGCCAAAAACGTGGATGCAGCGCTGGCCTTTATGAATGACATGTTGGATCCAAAAGTCGCGGCGGCTAACAGTAATTACGTATTCTTTGCCAACCCGAATACCGAGGCACAACAGTACGTAGATCCAGAAGTGAAAAATGACCCAGGTATCTACCCGCCTGAGCAAGTGATGAACAAACTATTCACCCTGCCAGCCTACGACAACAAGTTTGGCCGCAAACTGCTACGTATGTGGAGCAAATTTAAAGCCGGTTAATGCTTACTGGAAAGAGTTAGACGCAAAAAAGAAGCGCACCTATTGGTGCGCTTTGTTTATATTTAAGCCGAGAGTTGTAAGGGCAAAAAATCAAAAAAAACCACTGGCTGCCCTGCTTATAAATGAGTGAGGCTTACTGCAACTTAACCACTTTGCCGGTTAAGGCTACGCCAGCTACAAACGTACCTGCACCACATTGAAAGGTTTCTTTACTGGAAGTCAGGTTATTTTTGTAGTTGGATTTGATTTCAACGACCGCGTTACCGCCCTCTTTAACTGCTCTATTCTTCAGTGCCATCATGGCCGAAAGGAATACCCAGTTGCACGCCTCTTGATCCGATTTGTTGAACGCATTGGTTTTCTTATTGGTCTTGAAGGTACTGTATTCCTTCTCAACTTTACCAAAAGACTG
>NZ_JBNKVP010000064.1:0-19560 GCF_050299255.1 Vibrio sp. | reverse complement strand
ATAACGTGATTGCAGAGTTTGGCAACTGTTTCGCTTGGGCCAGTATCGAAGTACCTGCCTGTTGCAAAATTTGCGCTTTGGTCATCGCGGTGGTTTCTTTAGCAAAATCCGTGTCGCGGATTCGGCTATTAGACGCCGCTACGTTTTCCTGGATATTCGCCAGGTTATTAATGCTGTGGCTGAGGCGGTTTTGTTTCGCACCCAGATCCGCACGTTGTGAATCAACGTATTTCATTGCCGCATCAATGATACCGACTGCATTCTGCGCACCACCAACAGTAGTCACGTCAATATTATTTACGGTTGTCGCCGTACCCGGACCACCTTCCAAACCAAGCTCAGATGCCAGACCACCAGAGATGCTCAGTTCACCTTCTATGTTCGGTTCCGGCATAAACAGCTGCAGCTTGCCATCCTGGTCGACCGAAGCTTTGAAATGTTCATTCTGACCATTGATATAGGTGGCCAGCTCTTCAATATCATCACCCTGCTTGGCGACAATATCGATAGTGACTTCTTCACCCTCAGGAGTAACAAACTCAAATTTCAGGTCGGACGCTTCCGCTGGTACACCCCAGTCTTTCGTTTTGCCTTGTTCAGCGATAAACGTTTGGCCACCCATCAGCGGTTCATCGGCACGCATACTGGTCAGGCCCATGATCATGGCTTCACCTGAGCTGGCGCCAATCTGGAATGACGCTTCACCGAACGAGCCGTTCAGCAGTTTACGGCCACCAAATGACGTGGTTTCCGCAATACGGTTCAGCTCATCCTGTAGCGCCACAACCTCTTCATTCAGGGCTTCACGCTCTGATTGCGAGTTAGTACCATTAGCGGACTGCAGTGCCAGGTCTCGAATACGCTGCAGAATATTGGTCGACTCGTTCATCGCCCCTTCAGCAGTCTGGGCAATCGAGATACCGTCATTGGCGTTACGCATGGCAACATCCAGACCACGAGACTGAGCGGTCAAGCGGTTAGAGATCTGCAGGCCAGCAGCATCATCTTTTGCACTGTTAATCTTCGCGCCTGACGACAAACGTTCCATGGAGGTATTCAGCTCGCCGGTGGCTTTGTTTAAGTAACGCTGAGCTGTCATCGCCGACACGTTAGTATTTACGTTAATGGTCATAGTTTGCTCTCCTAGTGAGTTCGCAAGCACTTGCGAAGCGGCCAGCTTAATCTCATTTGGAAGCACTGACCGTAAATGACTTGCAAAACCGGCACTTGCCAGTTTTTAAACCTTTCAACTCTGAATATTGTTATTCAATTAGCGTGCCAAAATTTAGACACCGCAAAATGAAAGGTTTATTTTAATAAATTTCAATAACTTACTTTTACTTCAACATATTCAAACGCATTATTTCGGCGCTTCCGCTGTTTGCCGCCCTGTTTGCCCACCCGGTGGCAAGCGGCGAATTTTTACCCCATTAACTTTGATTGCCATGCTCGTACGGCATTGCACATACGGCTTCCTGGCATCAAATGTAATTAAATAGGGTAAGGTCTTTGGTTTTACCGAACGCTTGTTGCGATGCCTGCAAGGCACGCGAGTTTTCATTAAATTCAATCACCGCTTCGGCATAGTCCAAATCTTCAAAGTTACTTTTGGACTTCGCCAGGGTCATCTTAAAATCTTCATGCTGCTGCTCTTGAATATCCAGGGTATTCAACCGGGCACCGACATCGGTGCGGGCTTTGTTGAGGTGGATAAAGGCAGCGGCAAACTCTTCGGTCATCTGATGCAGTTTTGCCGCATTGGACACATCGGATACCGACCCTTTCGACAGCTCGACAGCCTGCTTAAAGGTTTCGAAAATACTGTAGGTCTTACGCGGCTCCAAGGTAATAGAGTCACCACGAGTGATTTGTCCTTTTACCGAGATAGAGACCCCTTTGTACTGGATGCCGTTTTGCGGGCTGAATTCATCCGCTTTGACCACAGAACCGTTTCGCTCTAGCTGGTAGCCGTATTTGCCATCCGGCATATCAACAAAAGTGACTTTATAAACCGAATCATCGTCCGGACTGGTATTGGTCGCGCGCTCCAGCAATAACTCAGAACCTTTCTTCAATTGATACTGGGGTTCGTAGTCGCCAAACGGGTTGTCTATTTCCATAAACAACTTACTGCCAGGATCGTTGAGCGGCATTTCCAATGCATTGGAGATACGCATTTTGCGCTGGTAGTCATCACCGGCATAACTGACGTTGCCGTCTCTGTCGCGGAAAAATGGCTGATTTTTTGGCTTAGTACCGGCAAAAATGTAGTTGCCCGACTCGTCCTGAACATTGACCAGGTTAAGAAAGTTATCGGATATTTCCTGCAACACCCTCGCCTGAGCCTGGCGGTCTTCCGGAGAGAGAGCGCCGTTGATCATTTCCATCACGTTCCGCTTCGCTTCGTCGGCAAAGTTTTCGGTATTGGCGATAATGACTTCATGGTGTTCCAGGCGGTTACGGGTCAGCGTGATGGCATCCATATACTGGCGCAACTGTTCCGACTGCTGGCCAATGTTCTGGATGTAGTGGGTCGCCAGCGGGTCATCACTGGCCCGCATCAGTTTTTTGCCCGACGCTAACTGAGCCTGGTTGTGATGAACTTTCGACTCCTGACGGCGCAAATCGTTTTGCACCGCTTGATAGTTATGGAAGCTGGAAATTCGATTAAACATTTTTCAGCTCCTTATCTCAGTGCCAGAATGGTATTAAAGGTGTCGTTCGCCGCCTGCATGATGCGGGACGAGGCCATATAAGCCTGCTGGAATTTCATCATGTTGGCAGCTTCTTCATCCAGGTTCACCCCCGAGATAGTCGCCACCCGCTCCTGGGCCGATTCTTTTTCTAACCGTGAAACATCGGTCAAGCGGGACGCCGTCGACATCTGCAGACCAACATCGGTATTGAGGTTGTGGTAGATATCGATCAGGGTCGACTGATCCTGGTTGAGCTTTTTTTCACTCTGCAGGTTAAGCATTTTTCTCAGGTTGCCGTTATCCCCTTCTGAGGGGACAAGGTTTGCCGTGAATTTATCGTTCGGTAACGCGCCACCGGTCAGTTCAAAGGTCGTGCCCATCACAGTGACAGGGCCAGACGGCGGATAGTCCCTGGGTTCCATCAGCACTTTGCCCTTTGGATCGGTGACGGCAAATTGTAGCCCATCCGGTGAGACGACCACTTCGAACTCGCGCAACTCGCCTGCCGCACGAATACCGAACTTGGCGGTGCCCTGGGCGAAAGTGGTTGAGGCTTCATAACTTTGGGCGGCAATGGCGGTCGGGTCTTCCGTTTCAACTTGAATCTGCGCCGCGCCGCGCCGGGTCGGCCGGATCAGAACCCGCTCACCATCCGCGAGATCTTCGCGAATTTCAATGCGAATGCCGTCGATACTGATCGCATCACGTTTAACGTCAACTTCCGTTCTTTCGCCGTTAGGTCGGGTAATATAGTAATCACCATCGGCGTACTGTAGCGAGTATTCGCCGCCTTTTAGCTCACTGACGTCTTCGATAAATACCGCCAGTTCCGCTTCCGACTGAGACGAAGTCACCACCCGGGATTTGGCGACCACTTCAGAGTTGACGTCGGTAAACATCAGTCCACCGATATTGCCGCGCAAATCCAGGCCCTGCGCCTGTAGCTTGTTGACTTCATAAGAATAGGCCGTCGACATGCGCCCCAGCTCATCCATCAGGTACGGAATTTTTTCATCGCGCATATCCAGCATCGCGCCGATTTTTCCGTCGATGTCTTTACTGGTGATGGCTTTAATACCGTCCCCTTCGATCATTGCTAACCGGTGCTGTTTGACATCCGGATAGCCGTCGATCATGGCTAACTGACTGGCTTCAGTACCGGAGACCAGGGTATGGCCATTGCCGATGTGAACATTAAAGCCTTCTTTGTTCTTTCGCGGGGTAACGGTCACTTTGGTGTATTCGGATAATTCAGTGATCAGCTTTTCATGCTGATCCATCAGGTCATTGTGTGGACCTGGGGTACGCATCATCAAGCGGTGAATATCGCGGATTTCCAGCGCCAGTTGGTTAACCCGCTCAATGCCAAGCTCCAACTTCTTGTTGGTAACATCGTATTGCTGTCTTACCGTATTGTGGAAATCATTCAGGTTTTGGCTGATCAGGCGGGCTTTTTCCAGCACCACTTTACGCGCACCGACATCATTGGGGCTGTCAGCCAGTGATTTTAACGAGTCAAACCACTCATTGATGTTTTCCGGAATCTTTTTTGAAGCCACAGAAGAGAGCAGATTGGACAGCATTTCCAAGTCTTCTTCTGAATTACGTTTGGTGGCATAGCTGGTGGTGGCCATGTTTAGCTCGTTAACGGCAAACTGATCCCAGGAGCGGCGAACTTTTTCCACATGGACGCCCATACCATACGTCTGGCCGCCGTGCATGCGCGGATCATTGGTCCCTTGGATCACAGACTGACGACTGTAACCCTCTGTATTAACATTAGAAATGTTATGACCCGTGGTATTAAGCTGTTTCTGAGCGGTCAGGACACTTTGTGCCCCCACATTCAGAAGATCCGACGCCATACTGCCCCCGAAAAGCTAATAAAATCAGTGTTTACTGCGTAACTGACTTTAGAAATGCAATTACTATACCAATAAGGTTGGCTATGACATCGGTGCTAGCTTGCTAACGGCGGCAAGTGGAGCCGGGAGGCGGCGGAGGCGCGCAGTCGCGGCAAAGTAAAAGGGCTTACCAACGGCAAGCCCTTTAAATGGAGTCACTACATCTGCTCTATCTGCTGCTTCACCCGCAGCACTTTATCGGCGTAGTCCGGGTCGGTCGCGTAGCCCGCCCGATGAATGCCGCGAATAAACTGCTCCGAATTGCCGCTATGCTGCAGCGCCGTAGTGTAACGCGGGTTATCACGCAGGAACTGGACATAGTCATTAAAGCTCTGCTGGTAGTTATCATAAGAACGAAATGCTGCCCGCTCCTGGACCGGGACTCCCTGATGGTATTCCAGTGTCTGGGTGGCGACTTTATCTCCCTGCCAACGACGGTCAGCTTTAATGTTGAACAGGTTGTTGGAACTGCCGGTGGCGTTTTTCACCACTTTTTTACCCCAGCCGGTTTCCAGAGCAGCCTGGGCCAGTAGCACTGAGGAGTCCACACCGAGCGCACGAGCCGCCCGGTCAGCATATGGTTTGAGGGAGTGGATGAACTGAGCCGGTGACTCAAACTTATCGGGCGCAGGCTGCAACGCCGCCACCGATTCAGTTTCCGGCGCGCTGTGCAGCGCGGCTTGCCGGCGATGCTCACTGACTTTATCCATCATAGCGGCAAAATCATCGCTGCGGGCGGCGGCATTCTGGTTATCCACCTGGCCGGCACTAAGCTGGGCGACGATCATATCGGCCAGGCCCAGCGAACCTGAGTCACTCAGTTCACTGACCATCTGTTCATCCAGCATTTGCCGGTAGAACTGTTGATTCTGGCTGTCCATCAAACCGGATTCAAAGGTCGCGTTGGCATCCCGCATCGACTTAAACAGCATATTGGTAAAGATCGCTTCGAACTGACGGGCAGCGGTTTTCAGCGCTGCCTGTTCACTCTCTTTGTCGCCGTTCACAGCCTGCTGACGCAGTTTATCCAGCCCGGCAATATCGTGAATAAAACCAATGTCGTTGGCGTTGTTCATGCTGCTCACTCCGCTAGATAATGATTAACTGGCCTTCAATGGCACCGGCTTGTTTCAGTGCCTGCAGAATCGCCATCAGGTCAGAGGGAGCGGCGCCCACTTCGTTGACCGCGCGGACCAGATCATCCAGCGTCAAGCCGGGTTCGAATTTAAACATCTTGCCCTGCTCTTCGGTCACTTCGATTTGTGAATCGGGTACAACAACTGTCTGCCCGCCAGAGAACGAATTCGGCTGGCTAACCTGCAGATTTTCCTTAATGGCTACCGTCATACCGCCGTGGGTCACCGCGGCAGCTTTTAACCTGACATGCTGGCCAACCACGATGGTGCCGGTACGAGAGTTGACGATAATTTTGGCCGAGCCTTCGGCCGGATCAAATTCAAGGTTTTCAATCGCGGACAGAAACGCGACCCGCTGGCTGATATCACGTGGCGCGCGCACTTTGACCGAGGTGGCATCCACCGCTGACGCCATCTGCGGGCCGAGGAAATTGTTTACCGCATCAGCCAGGCGCTGGGCGGTGGTAAAATCAGACTCAAGCAGGTTGAAAGTAATGTAATCGCCGCGGCTGAAAGGAGTCGGGATTTCCTGCTCAACGATGGCGCCGTTCGAGATCATCCCGGCAGTCGGATTGTTGCCGACAATTTTTGAACCATCAGCGCCACTGGCACTGAAACCACTCACGACCAGATTCCCTTGCGCTACCGCATAAATCTGACCGTCGAGGCCTTTCAGCATGGTCTGCATCAAAGTACCGCCGCGCAGGCTCTTCGCGGAGCCGATCGACGAAACCGTCACATCGATGGTCTGACCCTGTTTGGAGAAAGCCGGCAAATCAGCGGTAACGATCACGGCGGCAACGTTTTTCGATTTCGGTTTGGTGCCCGGCGGCAATTGAATGCCGAAGTTCTGCAGCATGGCCCGGAAACTTTGATCGGTAAAAGGAGTGGATTCACCGGTACCCGGCAGACCGGTCACCAGTCCATACCCCACCAGTTGGTTGCTGCGCACACCGGCAACCTGCGCCACATCTTTGATACGGGCAGCCTGCGCCGCCGTAGCCAGCAGCAGCGAGCTTAACAATAGCAGGGTTAACTTTTTCATCACTTTTACCTTTTACTCTGTCCTTAAAACCGGCTAACGGGTTAGCCGGTTGGCAAGCCAAACAAATGGCGGCTTGCCGCTTTACAGAGAGACATTAAAGAATCGTGCCAAGAATCCAGGTTCTTGCATATCCTGATTGGTTCCGGTGCCGGAATATTGAATGCGGGCATTAGAAATGCGGGTTGATGCGATGGTATTGTCAAATTCGATGTCATCCGGACGGATGGTGCCGCTGAGACGAATGTACTCATCGCCGGTGTTCAGGGTCAGCCATTTTTCGCCGCGGATCACCAGGTTGCCGTTCGCCAGCACCTCAATGACTTCAACGGTGATAGAGCCGGAAATGCTGTTGCTCTGATTGGCGGCGGCGCTGCCACTGAATTTGTTGTCGTTCTTCAGTGCGTAGGAGAAATCATAGTCGTTGATGGTCAGCGGCCGGCCACCGACTTCCAGCGGATCCATGTTGGCGTCGTTTTTCTTCGACAGGTCCGCATCGGCACTTTTAGCCGCTTTGGTGCTCTCATCTAACGTCACGGTGATGATGTCACCAATGCCACGCGGCTTGGAATCATCGTAAAGGTTATTGACCCGCTTACTGTTAAACAGTGAACCGGTTTCTGCGGCATAGTGTTGTGGCGCATCTTTGGGATGAATCGGTGCCCAGGCCGGATCGCCGGCAACCGGATCGGTTCTGCCGCGCAGCGTATCGGTGATGCCCGTGCTTTCCTGTTCCGCTTTATCGCCTTCTACCGCATCCACAACCGTGGTACCGGAAGTCGGTTCATTGGTTTGTTCGGCTTCCGGCATCAGGCTACAGCCTGACAGTGTCGCAATGGCACATATACACAGTAGACGTTTCATCCCACTACTCCTGAAATTTGCTTAAAGCTGCTGATTGACAAAACTCATCATTTTGTCGACGGCCGAGATCACTTTAGAGTTCATCTCATACACGCGCTGCGCTTCAATCATGTTGACCAGCTCTTCAGTCACATTGACGTTGGAGGTTTCCAGCATGGACTGACGAACCGAACCAAACCCTTCCAGGCCCGGTACGCCTTCTTGCGGATCACCACTGGCGCCGGTCGGCAGATACAGGTTCTGACCAATAGGTTCCAGACCACCCGGGTTAACGAAATCCACGGTAGTGATTTGCCCCACTACCTGGTTATCTTGCTGGCCTCGTACCCGGACCGACACCTCGCCATCGGTGCCGACAGTGATGCTGATGGCATCATCCGGAATCACAATTTCTGGCTCCAGCGCGTAACCGGCCCCTGAAGTGACAATCGCCCCTTCATCATTGACGGTGAACTGGCCGTTACGAGAATAACCGATGTTGCCGTCCGGCATCAGGATCTGGAAGAAACCATCCCCTTCGATCATCATGTCGAGGCTGTTATTGGTGGTCTGCGCATTACCATTGGTATGGATTTTTTGCGTCGCCACTACCTTTGAGCCCGCGCCCAACATCAAACCGCTGGGCAGTTCGGTATTCTGTGACGACTGGCCACCAGGCTGGTTGATGTTCTGATAAAACAGATCTTCAAATACCGCACGACTTTTTTTGTAGCCAATGGTTGAGGCGTTAGCCAGGTTGTTGGAAATGGTCGCAATATTGGTCTGCTGCGCATCTAAACCTGTTTTACTTACCCACAATGCCGGTTGCATAGCCTTCTCCTAATCTCTTTAACTCATCCGAAGCAGCGAATCGGACGACTTGTCCATGTCTTCTGCGGTGCGCATCATTTTGACCTGCATTTCAAACTGGCGTTGCAGATCAATCAGGTTGGTCATCTCACCAATGGCATTGACGTTACTGCCTTCAATGGCCCCGGTAAGGAGTGTCACACTGGCGTCTGCCTCATAGGGCTGATTCGCCTGCTTTAAGCGAAACAGACCATTGGTATCTTTAAACAGCGATTGATCATTGGTTCGGGTCAGTTTGATTCGGTCGACCACTTCCATGGCGTCGGCAGGAGCCCCCTGCGGTAACACTGACACCGTCCCATCTTTGCCAACTTCTACCTTACTGACCGGAATCGGTACGGTAATCGGCGCGCCGGTTTCACCCAACACCAGGTTGTTATTGCCGCTAATCAGCAGGCCATTGGCGTCGATTTTTAAATTGCCATTGCGGGTCAGACCTTCCTGGCCGGTTTTATCCATTACCGCTATCCAGCCCTGCCCCTGGATGGTGACATCCAGATCGCGGCCGGTGGTAATAACACTGCCTTGAGCAAAATTGTGTCCGGGCCGTTCGGTCATGCTAAATACCCGGGTCGGTAAGCCGTCGCCGTAGGCCTGCATTGAGCGGGCCTGGGCTAAGTCGGCACGAAAACCGGTAGTACTGACGTTGGCCAGGTTGTTTGCCCGTAACTGCATCGCCTGCATGTTCTGCTTAGCGCCGCTCATGGCAAGAAACAGTGAACGATCCATAATCTGCTCCAATGATCAATCGATAACACAATCAAAGCAATTGGCATGCCAAGATTTAAACTTGTTATTTATCAGTCAGATAGATTGGATAATGTCGGGTTTTGGAGGGAAATTGCCGCAAGCCGGGAGCCGGGCGGCAAGCCAGTCAACCAGTATTGCCGCTGGTTGACTGGATCGGTAAGTTCAGAAGTGAGATTTAGCGTATCTGCAGGATATTTTGTTGCAGCTGGTTGTGGACTTCCAGTGAACGTGAGTTGGCCTGGAAGTTACGCTGAGCAGAAATCAGATCCACCAGCTCCTGGGTCATATCGATGTTCGATTGCTCCAAAGTACCGCTGTTGATGGTGCCATATGAGCCTTTGTTAGACTCACCCCAGATTTTAGCACCGGAAACTTGGGTGGAATCCCACTGAGTCGCGCCTTTTTTGTCCAGCCCCTGTTCATTCGGGACACGAACCAAAGCTACCCGGCCCAGCGTCACCGCTTCACCATTCGAGTATGTACCTAACACACTGCCATTCTCATCAAAATCAATTTTGGTCAGAAAGCCAGTGGTCGCGCCATCTTCATCGAACTTGGTCAATTCAAATGGTGCGGCAAACTGGGTAGCGGAATCCAGGCCAAATGACAGGCTTTGCGCGGGATCGGCACCATTGAGATCCACAGGGTTGTCGCCGGCACCCAACGGCTCAGATACGATATTCTGACCATTATTGAGGCTGGCCAGAGTGCCGTCATTGTTAAACTTCATGGTATGACCCACATGGCCGGTTGGTGACGTGGCGTCTCCACCAACAATGTTAAGCGGTTTTTCTCCGGCTTTGTCGGTCACGGTATAGTAGGTCTGCCAGGTGTTCTTCTGAGTCTGATCTTTCACATAGTAAGTCGTCAGCTTATAAGACTGGCCCATCGAATCGTAAATGGTCGACGACGTCGAGCGGTTATAAGTGTCCGGATCGCTGTAGTCAAACAGTGCCGGATCTTTCAAATCGCCGTTGGCTGGCAGGTTCACGCCAACTTCAATATTGGCGGTCTGCTTCGGCTTACCAAATTCGGCCGGAATATTGATCGGCGAAGGCTCATAGGACAAGACATCACCGGTATCTTTATTGACCTGATAACCCAACAGAAACTCGTCGTTTGCCGTTACCATGTAGTTATCTTTGTTAAGGTGAAAGGCGCCATTCCGTGTCAGCTCATTTTGCTGAGGAGTCAGGCGATCTTTTGCCACGGCAAAGAAACCGGTACCCGCCACGCGAAGATCCATCGGGTTATTAGTATAAATACTGGAACCTTCATGGAATTGCTGGGCAACCTGTGACGCCTGTACACCCTGACCCGGAGAGGTTTTAATGTGGGTGAACAGTGAGTTAGAGTACACATCACCAAATTCTGCACGCGACTCCTTAAAACCGAAAGTATTGGCGTTGGCAATGTTGTTACTGGTGGTGTTCAGGTCCAGCTGCGCTGCAGACAAACCACTTAAGGCAATATATGACATTCCAAAATCTCCTTCTAGCTCGCGTGATTACGCTTTGCCAACTTCAAGTACTTCAGCCAGTCGAACTGGCGACGTAAAGCCAGCCAGATTGAGCATTACGTTACCATCACCTTTACCCAGGAGAACGCTGTTGACATTTGCATAGGTCGAAACCTGAAATTCTTTGCTTTCTCCATCCAGCAAACCCGCCGCTTTCACTTTGTATTTGCCGGCCGGCAATGGATTACCGTTCTCGTCGTTCCCGTCCCACTCCACTCGAGTATCCCCGGCAGGTTTGGCACCCACATCAAATGTACGTACCAGCTGGCCCGCTTCATTCTCTACTCTGACCATCAGGTTATCCAGCGATTGAGGAAGCTTAACCATGGCGGCCATACCGGCATTCTCTTGTTTCACCCCTGCAGCTCCTGGTACGAGCACATCACGACCTACCAGTGAGGAAGCTTGCAGAGCTTGGTTAGACGTCATCGAGGAATTGAGACTCTCAAACTGATTGTTCATTTTCCCGATACCGTCAACGGTGGCAAATGAAGCCATTTGCGCAATCATCTGGTCGTTGCTAACCGGCTTAAAAGGGTCCTGCTGAGCTAACTGCTTGGTCAGTAATGATAAGAAGTCCTCTTGTTTGAGATCTTGCTTACCCGTTACTTCATCCGGTTTGTTTTGCTCCTGAAGCTTTTTAAGCTGGTCAACATAGGACAAGCCGCTTTGACCAAGTTTATTAATTTCGGCCATGCTACCCCCTCCCTTTATTGACCCATCTGCAGCGTACGCAGCAGCATCTGTTTACTTGCATCTGCAACCTGTACATTCGTCTGATATGCACGAGAGGCAGATATCATATTGGCCATCTCTTCCATCACGTTGACGTTTGGCTTGTAAATGTAGCCTTCATCGTTCGCAAGTGGATGATCCGGGTTGTATTCGGCATTGAGTGGCTTATCGCTCTCTACAATACCCAGTACTTTTACCGGCACGTTATGGTCACGGTTATAACGCGCTTTACTTAACTCGGCACCAAAAACCGCATGGCGCGCCTTGTAAGTGTCTTTCGCTGAGCTGGAGACACTTTCCGCATTCGCCAGGTTACTGGAGGTGGTATTTAGACGAACAGATTCGGCACTCATGGCTGAACCAGTCACATTGAATACATTAAATAAGCTCATCTATTAATCCCCTTTGATTGCCTTAGTTAAGTTCCTGAACTTACCACCCAGAAAATCCAGTGACGCCTGGTGACGAATCTGATTCTGCATAAACAAGTTACGCTCTAAATCAACATCCACCGTATTGCCGTCTCCGGTATCTGGCTGGGTAGGCACCCGGTACTTCATTTCCCCGGTCACATTTGTAGAGGCAGAAATATGCCGACCATCGGTGCGGCTAAGACTAATGCTTGCCCCCGATGTTGCCGCCTGCAACGCTTTGCTAAAGTCCATTCCTTTCGCTTTAAAGCCAGGGGTATTTGCTTGCGCAATGTTGCTGGAAATCACTTCCGCATTGCGCTCACGTACGCCCACCGTATGCTGGTGAATGCCTAAAGCGTTGTTAAAAGAAATAGCCATGGTTGCCTCTCAAATAAGAACTGACCGTTTACCGAGGTTAATCAAGCAATTTATGTACCAAGATTAAGCACAGTCACAAATTGATTGAATATCTCTGCAGTATCGATAAACAGAGCAATAAGCGCGCCAATGCCAATAGTAGACCCGCTCGCGATTTTGAACATGGGGTGAATATCACACCGCCATCTATCAGGTACAACATAGCGGCCAAAAACTAAAAAACCCGGCAAATATTGCCGGGCGTTTCAACTAGCGTAACAAACTGTTACTTCAGTTTGTAAATGATGCCGGGATTACAACGAACCATTTCAAACCGGTCGGTCAATCCGGTAAGCGATTCCGATGCGCCCAACAACAGATACCCCCCCGGGTTTAAGCTGTTGGCCAGCTGGTTCAGCACCTTGGATTTCATATCTGGAGAGAAGTAGATCAACACGTTACGGCAGAAGATGATGTCAAACCGCCCCAGCAACGCATAGCTGTCCATCAGATTCTGCGGCCGGAAATTAACCAGCCGTTTGACTTGGTCCTTGATCTTCATCCGGCCATCGCCGGCATCTTCAAAAAACATCCGGCGCCGCTCCGCGGATAATCCGCGTCCTAACGCCAGGTTGTCGTAAACGCCAGTCCGACACATATCGAGCATACTGGAGGAGATATCCGTCGCGGTAATCGACACACTGGGTAACATCCCCGGCTTTCGCTGCTGAGTTTCCAGTATGGTCATCGCCATCGAATAAGGCTCCTGACCGGACGAACTGGCCGCTGACCATATTTTTAGCGGCCTCTTAGTGACGGCTAACTCCGGCAGAAGCCGTTCAGCCAATACGGTAAACGGGTAACCATCGCGGAACCACAAAGTTTCATTGGTGGTCATGGCATCAACCGCAGCCACACGTAAATCTCGGTTTCTTCCAGCAACAACATCGCGTAATAGTTGTGAAAGTGACCCCAGCTGATACTTGGTCACCAACGGACTCAACCGGCTTCGCACCAGGTACTGCTTGCTGTCTCCCAACACGATGCCACATTGTGATTCGAGAAAACGGCTAAAATCTCGGTATTCTTGATCGCTGATTGTTATCGCTGTCATCAATGTCTCTTTATTATTCTGTCAGCGCCGATTTAACGGCATTACCCAATTCATCCGGACTAAATTTGGCGATAAAAGAATTTGCACCTACCCGCTCAACCATGGCCTGGTTGAACACCCCACTCAGCGAAGAGTGTAAAATGACGTACAGATCTTTCAGATCTGGGTTGCGACGGATCTCTGCAGTCAGGGTATAGCCATCCATTTCAGGCATTTCGATATCGGAGATCACCAGCGAGATCTGGTCATAAATGCTGCCCTCTCCAGCCATCTCGACCAGCTTATTGTACGCTTCCTTGCCATCTTTAACTGATACCGCCTCGAAACCGAGCGAACCTATCGCCCGCTCTATCTGTTTGCGAGCAACAGTCGAATCGTCGGCCACCATAATGCGGCGCACGATCTGCTTCTGCTCTTCGACCTGGGCGATGTCATCGTTGATCGACGCATCCATGGTTTCATCTGCCGGGGCGATCTCGGCCAGAATTTTCTCCACGTCGAGGATTTCGACCAATTCATTGTCTATATTGGTGACGGCGGTAAGGTAGCTCTCTTTACCGGCACCATCCGGTGGCGGCAATATCGCCTCCCAATGCATATTGATAATACGCTCAACAGAGGTCACAAGGAAAGCCTGCACACTGCGGTTAAACTCTGCAATGATCACAAAACAGTTTTCAATATCGGTGGTCGGCCGGCCACCGATAGCCATGCTGAGGTCAATGACCGATACCGTCTGGCCGCGAATGTGCGCCACGCCTTTAACCAGGTGGTGCAGGTTAGGCATCGCGGTTAACTTTGGACACTGCAGCACCTCTTTAACTTTAAAAACATTGATCCCATAACGCTGACGTCCCATTAACCGGAACGTGAGTAACTCCAGTCGGTTCTGCCCGACGAGTTGCGTGCGTTGATTCACCGAATCCAGAATGCCGGTCATAAGCGGATCTCCATTTCAAACTTTGGTATTAAAAGTGCTAGTCTACTACTGGCCAAGCAAATTTCCGGAAATAACAGAATGTCGTATTTTAAAATAATCAACAATCTACTTGCCACAACTTATTGTAGAGCTTCCAATATTATTTTTTTTTACTATATCGGCATTTTGTTAGCTACCTTTAGCTTTTCGGCAACATCTGCCACGAATGAACAAATAATCGCCATCCAACAAGCGGCCGAGCAGCATATTCTAGCGAATATTGAAGTGCCACCAGGTGCACAGCTACAGCCTAATGCCGCCAATATAGACTCCCGGATTAAGGCCACTGACTGCCCGCAAGGACTCAATACCTCAGCTTCCTCTTCTAACCCTCATGCCAGCAACATTACCGTGTTGGTTGAATGCCTGCAGGATAACTGGCGGGTATATGTACCGGTCAAGCTGTTGATGTCCGGACCTCAAGTCATCACCGCTAACGCGATCAACAAAGGGCAGGTAATTGCCGCCCAGGATCTCAGTGTCAGCATGGTGGAACTGAACCGCTTTCGCCGCCAGGGCTTTACCTCGCCCGTCTCCATCCTCGGGGCCAAAGCCAAGAAAAACCTTCGTAGTGGCGAGATCCTGGAGCAAGGCGATATTTGCGTGGTTTGCCGCAACGATTCGGTGATGATTAAAGCGTCTAAGTACGGCATGGTCATCACCACAAAGGGTACGGCACTCACAGATGGGTCACTTGGTGAGCATATAAGAGTGAAAAATAATAAATCCAACCGTATAATCGAAGGAATTGTCACCGACATTGCTGAAGTTACCGTCAAATTTTAATCGCCACTATCAACCAGTGCTGTAGCAACAAATTGCGATTATTATAAGAAAAACACTAAAGTATTGAAGCAACTCGTCGATAGTGACTGTACAAGTACTGTTTTAATCAAAGGCTAATTTATGGCAGGTATCGATAACATACGTCCTGGACAGACGATCGCCACGTCGACTCGCAGTTCAGCCCGTAGCGATTCTTCAGCTAAAAGCTCAGAATCTGCGCCGAAATCCCAGGCTGCACATGATGCAGTGTCGTTGAGTGATCACGGCAAAGCAATGGGTGAAATGCATAACCAAATGGTATCGCAACCAAGCTTCGACAAAGCAAAAGTCGCCGCTATCAAAGAAGCGATCGCCAATGGCTCGTATACCGTTGACCCTGAAAAACTGGCCGACAACATGATGAAATTTGAAAAAGAGCTGGGTGGTTTATAACCATCCGGTTAGATTGAGTGGTATTTATGGCATCGTTGCAGAGCTTAATTGACTTTCAGTTAGACAACGCCAAAGCTTTCTCAACTTTGCTTGAGAAAGAGAAACTTGCCATCACCAGCCGGGTCTCTAAGCAGATCGAAGCCCTGGCCAAAGAGAAATTAACGCTGATCAATCAGTTGCAGCAAGCCGATCAACGGATCAGCCAGCATCCGGATGTTGAACTGCTGCAAAGCGTAGATGAATTGAAACAGAAAGTGGAGCAAGTCCGCACGATTATTGCCGACTGTCAGCGCATGAACCTGGTCAATGGTGAAGCGCTAAAACGCGCTCAACTCAGCTTCAACAAGCTAAATAACCTGATGCAGCAAAGCCAGAATAAAGCCGGCATGACTTACACCGCCGACGGCAAAGCGCAGAATATTTCCACCCTGGGTACCAACCTGAAAGCCTGAACACTCTTACTTGCCGCGCTTAGCCTGCGGCCAAAAACAGTTTCACTCGAACACAAAAAAGCGGCAAGGTTGATTGCCGCTTTTTTATTTCTGGAGATAGTTTCTGGAGATAGTTGGCTACCGACTAAAAGATTGTCTGGCGCCGTTTTTCCGGTACCACTTTCACTTCACCGTAATTGCGTAACCGGTTCATCTTGTCAATATTTAGCCTGAGTTCAGTAACATAGCTATCACCGACTTTATAGCTGCGAACCACTTCAGCGCCGCGAATCACGCCATCCACCGCACCTGACGTTCTTTCCGTACCCAGGCGTTGATCGCGTAAATCTGCCCGGCCACTGACACGCATACCGTAGACCTGCTCTGCCAGTTCCCGGTACGCATCTATTTTAGAAGCCCGCATCGCGCGAACCTGCTTTTCTTCCTCGTTCAAACCTTTTTGCTCACTGATACTGGCGTAGCCCACGGCGGTCAGCCAGGATTCAGGATCCATCGCCGTCAACGGCTGGCAACCCACCATAATCACACTCACCACGAGCAACCATAACTTTTTCATGTCGACTCCTATGGGCGCAGAATGACAGTGTACGGCTGACGAACCGATGGATCGGAACGGATCAGCACCCCATCTTCAGTACGCATACTGTTCAGCGTGTCTAAATCACGGCCGATGCGGTCCGCCGGCAGAAATCCCTGCGCAGTGGCCACCACCACTCTGGACTGCATACCCACCACGCGAGCATTCACTAACACGCCGCCCTCCTGACGAAGCATAGTGCCGGTCAGTATGTACTGGATCTCCTGCTCTTTCGCCAGATTTTTCCAGTCGCGGCTAAAGGCAAAATCGCCTTGCTGCGTTACCTGGATAGACCCTGTGGTTTTGAAGTCCACCACTTTAAAACCACGGCGTTGGAACTGGTGAATAAAGCCTTCCGAGACGGAATTGCCCAGCCAGTTGGTGGCATCCATATCCTGTAAGTCGACAAACGAAGTAACGGCGATAGGGGTTCTGGCCGACACGCTGGTATTGGAGATCATCAGATCTTCAGTCATGCTTTCGACGAAATAATCCAGCGTATGGCGTGGACTCTCCATTAACATAAACTTGGAGCCAGGATAGGGCTCTTTACCGTTATAGACAGGCGAATATGCACACGCTGTCAATAAAACGGCAGGGACTAAACTTAGCCATTTTTTCATTGCTTTATCTCCAGATATAATCAGGCCATTGAACGCCACTCGCAGAGTCTTAGTAAAAGTGGAACATTCTTTGCTTTTCTAACTGTGCAACCACTTAGAACGGCAATGCCTAAATCAGCTAATGACTATAAAGCAAAAACTGTACCCATTTGGCAGATAAAACATGACTAAACAAATTTCCCAAATACTGACCGCGCTTTGCCTGCTGGCAGGCTCGTTTACCACCCAGGCGGGTTGGTACGAAGTGGTCGGGACATCGCCGATTGTCTCTTCTGAGCGACTGGCCAGAAACAAAGCGTTGGAAGACGCGGTGTATCGCGCGGTGCGATTTTCCGGTGCCGATATCGGCAGCCTGTCCAATCTGCGGCCATTGCTGGAAAGTCAGCGCAGTGAATACCAGTTTACCAATCATGAAGTGCGCTTCGTGCTGGTCGAAAGTGAAGAGGTAAAAAACAATGTCATGCATGTCAAAGCCAGAATCGACATTTACCCATCGGCAACGGGTTGCCACTTAACTCAGTACAAGAAGACATTTCTGGTCGGCAACTTTGACGTAGTGTCGCCACAGCAAGCCGTAATGGGGCAGATTTACGACGTCGGCTCTGATTTTTCGGCCGTGATCAATCGCCAACTGGATTTAGAATCCGCCAGCTTCATCGCCCTTGGCACTACTGAGTACCAGATTGATAAACGGAATCCGGAACGGATCAAAATGATCGCCCAGGATACCGGGGCACAATATATTATCGGCGGCGAAATTACCGACCTGACGGCGACCATTCAGAAACAGTTACTGGACGACGACATCATCAACCGCCAGTTTGCGCTGCAAATGGTGGTCTTTGACGGCAAGACCGGCAACGAGGTGTTCAAGCGAAACTATCGTGAAGTTGCGCGCTGGCCGTTTGCCAAAACCAGCCAGGTGGATACCAAAAGTGCGCGCTTCTGGGCTTCTACCTACGGCGAAATGTTGCAGCAGGTCAGCCGCGATATCATGCTGGATCTGGAATCAGAAGTGTCGTGTAAAATCACCCTGCCTGAAGTCGTCGCGAAATGGAACGGCGTGATTACCATGGACCTCGGCCGGGTTCACGGAGTCAATGCCGGAGACAAATTGCAGCTGTGGCATACCGGTTCGTTTATCGATCAACGCGGCCTTCCTCGCAACAAAGTATCGCAAAGCGACATCACATTAACCGTTTCCCGCGTCTATGAAAACGAATCGGAACTGAGTGTTGACCAGCCGGAACTGGGCAGCAGCATTCAAATTGGCGATGTTATGCACAAAATGCAGTGAACTGAGCGACTTGGGCTTAACATTAGTAGATTTTTGAGTATGATAGGCCCTCACAATGCTCCCGTGGCACAGCTGGATAGCGCGGCCCCCTCCTAAGGGGCAGGTCACAGGTTCGAATCCTGTCGGGAGCGCCATATATTTTAAAGGCTAAGCAAAATTAAATGCTTAGCCTTTTTGCTTTCTAGGTATTCTGTGTAGCAGATATGAGGCGTTTTGATATGAGCTCTATGTGTAACACTCCCTGTTTTAGTGACATTGCTAATTTAGCAATTAGAGGATTAGTTTAAGTATGCCAAACGGGCTGTAGCCTAACCGCATTGCTTGGGTGCCCGTGCCATCGAGCACCTGTATCGCACTGCCTAAACGGTCAAAGTGGATGTAAAGGTCACTGATGTTTGCGCCTTTATTACCATCGGCATCAAGGTATGGTGAGTTGGTTTGGTAGAACGATAGGTGCAGTATCTGACCATAACCGTCTTGCTGTGGCAGCAGGGTTCGCTAGATAGAAACAAGGACACACGCCTCTTAATCGGTGTGTGTCCTATGAATTATCTGGGTGGTAGTGGTGGTGAATGATTTGGGTGGAGAAGACCTGATCCTCGTCGGAGGATCAGGTACAGTCTAAATAACGTTACTCTCTTTTAACTTTCGAGCCGAATGTGCCTAGCCAAAAAAACAGAACAAAAATAGCAATTTCTTTAATTAACTTTGAGTAGAACGCATATGATTCTTCCCCTAAGATTAATTCTTTGCCTTTACTGTTAACTGCTGACCCTGAGCTAATAATATCTATAATCTCCAAGGCAACAGGGATAGCCAAGACCATCATTAAAAGTTTGAAACCAAGTAAGTACTTTTTTTCCATGTATACGACTAGTAGTTTCATTACCTTTATTCCTTATCTAATTTATACTTACTTATATCCATCCCGAAATTCAGGTTCATGCCACTTAACAAGTCATCCAACTCTGTAAGCGATTTTTTACCGAAATTTCTGAATTTTAGAAGATCGTTGCGGTTATACTGAACCAGGTC
>NZ_JBNKVP010000063.1:0-20580 GCF_050299255.1 Vibrio sp. | reverse complement strand
GGTTTGGATGAACAGCCTGATTTACAACATCCACTTGCTCACCGGTAAGATTTCTACTCCTGGCAACAGTCCATTCTCACTCACTGGTCAGCCATCTGCTTGTGGTACTGCTCGTGAGGTAGGTACGTTTGCTCACCGTCTGCCTGCAGACATGGTAGTAGCGAACCCTAAACACCGTGCTATCGCAGAGGACATCTGGAAACTGCCTGAAGGTACAATTCCACCAAAACCTGGCTTCCACGCAGTACTGCAAGACCGTATGCTGCACGACGGCAAGCTAAATGCGTACTGGGTACAGTGCAACAACAACCTGCAAGCCGGTCCAAACATCAACACAGAACGTTTGCCAGGCTACCGCAACCCGGACAACTTCATCGTGGTTTCTGATCCGTACCCAACTGCTACAGCTCAGGCCGCTGACCTGGTCCTGCCTACCGCAATGTGGATCGAAAAAGAAGGTGCCTACGGTAACGCCGAGCGTCGTACTCAGGCTTGGTATCAACAAGTACCAACTGTCGGTGACGCAAAATCTGACCTTTGGCAGGTAATGGAGTTCTCTAAACGCTTCAAGATGGAAGAAGTATGGCCAGAAGAACTACTGGCGAAGAAACCTGAATACCGTGGTAAAACCATGTATGACGTACTGTACAAAAATGGTCAGGTCGACAAGTTCCCAGAGTCTGAAGCTCGTGAACTGAACGACGACTCTCACCACTTTGGTTTCTACGTTCAGAAAGGTCTGTTCGAAGAGTATGCAACCTTTGGGCGTGGTCATGGACATGACTTGGCTCCTTACGACGTATACCACACAGTTCGTGGCCTACGCTGGCCAGTGGTTGACGGTAAAGAAACCAAATGGCGTTTCCTGGAAGGTTCAGACCCATATGTGAAAGCCGGAACTGGTTTCGAGTTCTATGGTAAACCAGATGGCAAAGCATTCATCATTTCTGCTCCATACGAGGCGCCACCAGAGTCGCCAGACGAAGAGTTTGATATGTGGCTATGTACCGGCCGCGTTCTGGAACACTGGCATACCGGTACCATGACCCGCCGTGTCCCTGAACTGTACCGCGCAGTACCTGATGCTGTGTGTTACATGCACCCAGATGACGCAGTTGCTCGAGGCGTTCGTCGTGGTGAAGAAGTACTGATTTCTAATAAACGAGGTGAAGTACGGGTTCGTGTTGAAACACGTGGCCGTAACCGTCCACCTCAGGGCCTGGTCTTTGTACCGTTCTTTGATGCACGAATTTTGATCAACAAATTGATCCTTGATGCGACTGACCCACTGTCTAAACAGACAGACTTCAAAAAGTGTCCAGTCAAGATCACTAAAGTTGCTTAGAAATTAAGAATGTGCCCGGGCCAGGTATTTGGCTGGCCCGGTTTAAGAATTAAGCCCTAAGGCGGAGAATGAATCATGAAAAAACTACTCATCGCACTTTTATCAGTCGGTGCTCTTGCAGCCGGAGTCGCACATGCCAAACTAGACAATCCTGGTGGCGTGGGTGGCTTGGAATCACTGCGTGGTATAACCAACCTTGAAGACACTCGTGCTCCCGACGATTTTAAAAAGTATCCACGTGAGCAACAATTAGAGAGTGACTACGTATACCAGCCACCTCTGATCCCACACAATATTCGTAGCTATGAAGTGTCGCTGAATGCGAACAAGTGTCTGTCTTGCCACAGCTGGAAAAACGCCAAAGAAATGGGCGCAACTAAAATCAGTGTAACGCACTATGTAAACCGTCAGGATGCTGTGCTGGCAGACGTTTCGCCTCGTCGATACTTCTGTCTACAGTGTCACGTTCCTCAGGCAGATGCTAAGCCTCTGGTTGAGAACAAGTTTGAGCGTGTAGACTCACTTCGCTGATTCTAGGCTGTGACAAGATAAGAGGCGAAATATGAATATACTAAAATCCTTTTGGAAGAGACTGACAAGCCCAAGCAAAGCGGCAGTAGGCGTCGTGCTGTTTATGGGATTTGCCGGTGGTCTTCTGTTCTGGGGGGCGTTTAACACCGGGATGGAAGCAACCAACTCCGAAGAGTTCTGCTCGGGCTGTCACGCGCCGATCGTTAAAGAAATCAAAGAGACCATCCACTACTCTAACCGCTCTGGTGTACGCGCAATCTGTTCGGACTGTCACGTACCACACGAATGGACTGACAAAATTGTACGTAAAGTACAGGCATCCAAAGAATTGTTTGCTCACTTTATCGGTACGATTGACACTGAAGAGAAATTTAAAGAACGTCGCGCGCATCTTGCTGGTCGAGAGTGGGCACGACTGAAGAAAAATGACTCCCTTGAGTGTCGTAACTGTCATGAATTTGAGTACATGGACTTTTCAGTTCAGGGTAAACGAAGCGCTAACCAGCATTCCACCGCTTTGGCATCAGGCGAAAAAACATGTGTAGACTGCCACAAAGGTATCGCACATAAACTGCCTGATATGGAAGGCGTTGAAGGCTGGCAATAAGGGAGCATAAAATGAGCACACTAGAATCCGTCATCTGGCACATTCTTGGATATAGCGCAATGCCCGTTATTATCCTGGCTGGTTTTGTCGGCGTCGCGGTTATCTCTCTTTGGCTATTAGCACTCGGTAAAGACAAAGAAGTTTAACGCACCCCGTTGTCAGCTTAACTGACCATGCTAAAAAGCCACCTTGCGGTGGCTTTTTTATTTATTATGGTTTTCGCATCAATAGGATTAAGCGTCAGGAAACCCTTCCGGATTCGATTCCTGCCAACGCCATGAGTCTGTGGTCATCTGTTCCAGAGTACGCGTGGCCTGCCATTGCAGTTCTGCTCTCGCGCGGCTGCAATCTGCCCAGCATTCTGCAATATCGCCAGGACGTCGTTCAACCAGTTGATGTGGGATCGATTTTCCACATGCCTGTTCGAACGCCTTAACCATTTCCAGCACACTGAAACCGTTACCCGTCCCCAGGTTGAACACGTGTACGCCCGATTTCTCCCCAACCTGCTTCAACGCCGCAATATGGCCGTCTGCCAGATCCAGCACATGAATGTAATCACGTACACCAGTCCCGTCTTTTGTTGGGTAATCACTGCCGAACACCGAGAGAAACTCTCGACGACCAACCGCGACTTGGGTAATGAAAGGCATCAGGTTATTGGGAATCCCCTGCGGGTCCTCGCCCAGCAAACCGGAAGTATGAGCCCCTACCGGGTTAAAGTATCGCAGTAAGGTAATGCTCCAATCTGGATTGGCGTGCTGAAAATCTTGCAAGATTTCTTCAACCATCAATTTGCTGCGTCCGTACGGGTTGGTGGCACTGGTCGGAAAATCTTCGGTGATCGGTACCGATGCCGGATCGCCATACACTGTGGCCGAGGAGCTAAACACCAGAGACGAAACACCGGCTTCACGCATCGCATTTACCAACACCAGTGTACCGTTAACGTTATTGTCGTAGTATTCCAACGGCTTAGCGACAGATTCACCGACCGCTTTGAGCCCAGCAAAGTGAATTACGGCTTGTATCTCATGTTCAGCCATGGTTTTCAGCAACAGCGCTTTATCACGTATGTCTCCCTGAACAAACACCGGCCTGCGACCCGTCACCTGTTCTATCCGGTCCAATACGCTCAATTTACTGTTGTAAAGGTTGTCATATAGAACCGGCTCTATACCTGCTTCTAACATCTGGATGCATGTGTGGCTGCCGATGTAGCCCATCCCGCCTGTGACCAATACTTTCATTAAGACTTCCCGGTAAACAAATATGATTAATGGTAGCTTAGATTTATTAGTCATTAAAGTCACAAATCTGAGTCAATCCACAACTAATTCATTCATTTTACTCACATTGTGGCATCATTACAGTTAGCTGGTAAGCTTATAAAACCGGATATTTCATTGCGCAGCTACTGGTAGGTCTGGCTACACCAATAATCACCAGACCGAAGTTGAGGTTTTTTGAATGGACAGTGCTAAATTGTTGTTAAATTGCGATATGGGTGAAAGCTTTGGCGCCTGGACTATGGGTGCCGACGATAAAGTCATGCCCTGGGTGGATATGGCCAATATTGCCTGTGGTTTTCACGCGGCGGATCCTAACGTGATGGGCCACACTATCGACCTTGCGATTCGCTACGACGTTAAAATTGGTGCGCACCCCGGTTACCCTGATTTACAAGGTTTCGGCCGCCGCTCGATGGCGATACCCGCAGAGGAAATGGTCAATATACTGATCTATCAAATCGGGGCATTAAAATCGCTATGCGAAAGCAAAAACAGCCAGATCGAATACGTTAAGCCACACGGTGCGTTATACAATGACATGCTCTCCGATCTCGCCCTGTTTGAAGCGGTAGTGGATGCTGTCTCCTGTTTTTCAGTGCCGTTGATGATGCTGGCACAATCCAATACCCAGCCTTATCTCGATATCGCTGATAAATACGACGTCCCTATGCTGTTCGAAGCTTTTGCTGATCGTGCCTATCTCGCCAACGGACTTTTGGCACCTCGCAGTGAACAAGGCGCGGTACTTAAAAGTGAGGAAGCGATAATTAGCCAGGTCAGGCAGATAGTCCACTATGGCAAGGTAAATACCCTGGACGGCTATGTTATCCCGATCGAAGCCGATACCATTTGCGTTCACGGTGATAACGATGCTGCCATTGAGCTGATCAAATCTATCCGCAAAGCCGTGGAGGAAAATGTGTGAGTATTGAATTCTCGCTTGAGCCTATTGCCGAGTGCTCTTTGATGGTGGTGTTCCATCGCTCGGCCAGCGCTGAGCTTTCCATAAAAATTGGTCAGGTAGCCGATAAACTTCATCAGCAGCTCGAACCCTGGTTAATCAATGTCACTCCCGCTTACACGACGATTCTGCTCGACTATCTTCCGCATCGAATTTCCATATTTGAATTCTGTCCAATGGTAGAACAGGCGGTGGACTCAGCTCTCAAGCTCCCAACAGACAGTAGTAGCGAATCCGTTATTACACTACCCGCCTATTACAACACTGAGGTCGGTCCGGACTTAGAGGCTTATTTTGCGCGAGGTCTGGATCTTGAGCAGGTCATCGCTCTGCATAGTGAAACCTGTTATACGGTTTGCGCCATCGGTTTTGCACCGGGCTTTGCCTTTCTTACCGAAGTCGATAGCCAACTGCAAATGCCGCGGCAGGCGACGCCCAGGCTTTCCGTACCTCGGGGTAGCATTGCGATTGCCGGCAACCAAACCGCTGTCTATCCCAGCCAGTCCCCCGGTGGTTGGAATATTATTGGTAACTGTCCGATTTCACTCTACAACCCGCTGCAACAGCCAGTTTCACCGTTTAAAATTGGCCACATGGTGCGGTTTAATCCGATCGAACGCGAAGAGTTCATTGAACTGGGCGGCGAAGTAAATCATGGAGGTTTTGCATGATTGGCAGTTTAACCGTAAACAAACCGGGCCAGCTAAGTCTGATCCAGGATTTTGGCCGCTATAATCTTGCCCATATGGGGATCACCCAAGGTGGTCCGGTCGACGACTACGCTTACAGCTGGGGCAATCACTTGCTGGCCAACCCAGCCAACAGTGCGTCTCTGGAGATCACTCTTGGTCAGGCGGAATTTACCGTAAACCACGACTGTGAATTGGCCATTACCGGCGCCAACCTTTCAGCAACGTTAGACCAGCAGCCTTTAGACAACTGGTCTACTTTTGTCGCTTTTGCGGGTCAAACATTGCGATTTTCGCTACCTAAAAACGGATTGCGTGCTTACCTGGCGGTCAAAGGTGGATTTAATTTACCAAGTAGCATGGGCAGCGTGGCGACCGTCACAAGAGATCAATTAGGTGGACTTCATCAAGATGGCAGCGCGCTAAAAGCCGGAGACGAGCTTCGTTTTGACAAACACTCTCTGCGGGCTAAACCTTTGCAAACGTCCTTTCGCTATCAACCCAATTACAATTTGCCAATTTTATTGCGTGTAGTAGAAAGCTATCAGTTTGATCAGTTTTGCCAGAGCAGTATTGAACAGTTCTACCGTTCAACATTTTCTGTCAGCCAGAATATTGATCGTATGGGCTATCGCTTGCAAGGCACCACTATCAAGCCACCTTCGGATGGCATTAAAAGTGAAGGGATAGCATTGGGCGCGATACAAGTACCACCAGATGGCAACCCTATCGTGCTTCTCAATGACCGGCAAACTCTAGGCGGATACCCTAAACTGGGCTGCGTGGCACGTATCGATCTGCCCAGACTGGCCCAGGCTCGCCCCGGACAACAGATCAGCTTTACAAAAGGTGATTTGTTAGGACTACAGGATGTCTGGTGTCAGTGGGCACGATTTTTTGGGTATTAAACTAAGTGGGAACGTCACTGAATGAACGGCGACAGGCTGCCACTTAATAGCGTTCTCGTTGCTGTCGCTATTCCCCAAAGCGAGCGGCAAGCTCCTCGGGATAGCCGCGCTGCGATGCTAACTGTTTTGCCAAGTTTTCGATTACTGTCGCATCTAAACCCTGGGTCACAGGATGTGCTTGTTCTATTGACACATTGTCCTGCTGGCCAAGCTGCCATTGCGCTGCAATTTTTTGCGCCGATTCAAGTGCCGAAGACCCTTTAACGATTTCAAGCCGCGCATAGTGATCGCCGGCGAAACTGACATCCGCTGCCCGAAGCGTCTTATCTACTCCGGGTATCTGCTGCGCGCCATAGAGGGGCAAACCATAGTAGGAAGAGCTGAAATAGTCAGGAATATACTGGCTGATGTGCTCAATGGCTCGCATGGTTCTCAGCTTCGCACTTTCTAACGGCCAGCCAGTGTCGAGTTTTGACTGTAACCTAATTGGCAATTTAGGCTGAGAACTGGCGTTATCGCTAACAACCAGGCCATCTTCAAACAGGGTGATCGACTCGGTCATTCCGTGCAGCTGAAACACACCGTCAGTATAAGGGGTTAGCTGCGCCATTCCATTAGGAGTGCCCCGCTCACCGTGGAAAATAACTTCAGGCCAATGCTGTTTGCATTCGGCCCAGCGCGTTACGTAAGCCGCTTTAAACTCTACCAGACGCTGACGCGGTTTCTGCAACTGATCATCCAGCAGCCCGGTACGATAACCACATGCATTGACCAAATATTGCGCATCGATCTGTATGTGACGGCCTTCTGGCTGACGTAACGCCAGTTTCCAGTTACCCTCACCTCCGGTGACTGCAATTAATTCAGTACTGGTCATAACCTGGCAATTGGGCAGTTTATTCAGTGTCAGGGTCACCGTGGCGGCCAATCTGAACACGCTCCAGCCAAATTCATTGACCGCGACAACCGGGTACTTAAGCTTAGCCAAATCAGTATTGGCAGCAAATGGGATCATCCATTGATCGTAGCCAACCGGATGTTGTGGCTGACGCTGATTCGCCAGCGACTCTAGCTCGTCTCTATTGTAGAGTCGGTAGTAATCTTTAACATCACCCAGCACCTGGTTAGCGCTATCTTGATTGACCAACTGCGCATAACACTGTTTGACGGTATCGAGACGCTCAATTAACTGGCTAGGATCACCTTGATCACTGACAGGAGTGGCGATAACAGTTGGTCTGCGATTGATAGTATGAGGAAACAGTCTTACGGTATCGATAGACTGTCTGAGCAACTCAGTGCATTGCTCCGTGGTAATCTCGCGGTATAGGTTTCCACCAGCATGCAAATGACAAATCGGCGGCCCGTTGACCAAGTCTGGACCTTTTTCAATCAGAACGACGTTCAGACCTTGTTCGGCAAAGTGCAGTGCCGCGGTGGAGCCGGCAATGCCACCGCCTATCACAGCGATGGTTTGTGCGTTCGGTTTAAATTTGTTATCCGTCATTACTGCTTTTTATGCTGAACTGATTGGGGTGAAGAAATCTGTCGCCATTCTACTGCCTGATTGACTTGATTAAAATCACATTTTTTCTATGGAAATCACTTGTGAACAGAGCCCCAAAGCGTAAAAAATAATAGTAAAAATAGCTTGACGCCTATATCTGCCAAAAGAAATTAATCAGCGTTGTGTATAACCAAAACTCCACAGCGATTGACACTATTGGGTCGGCAATTACCCCCAGTTATCTACAGGATAAGTTATCCCAAACTTTATCCACTGATTTTGTGGATAACTGGATGAGTTGCTCACTAACTCATTAACTGAATTGATTATTTATTGGCAACAGCAAACGCTTTATCATGGTGCGAACTACTACTGACAATGCACAGAAAGTGAGCAGAGGAAGGGTAATCCACAACGAATAATGGATGACCATCGGCAGCTCAAATCCGAATCGCATGATTCCGCCCACGACCAGATCTGCCCCCAGGGTGGCGATCAATCCCGAGATCAGCGCCATGATGCCATATTCGGCCCAAATGGTTCGGGTTACCCTTTTTCTACTGGCCCCCAATGTACGATACAACCTAATTTCCGTTTGCCGCTGGCTCAGGCTTAAGCGTAACAATGTGTAGATCAACAGCATTCCTGCCAGCACACCAACTGCAGCCAACACGGAAATTGACCAGGCAATCTGCGTCAGTAACTGCTGAATCTTCTCCCCCATACTGCGGATATCCATCAGACTCACGGTTGGATGCTCGCGGGATAAGCGGTTAAGCAAGTCGTCATGCTGCTGCTCGACACGGAAACTGACCAGCCAGGTCGCTGGGAAGGTTTCCATCAAGTCCGGTGTAAAAATAAAGTAGAAATTAGGATTCATATCACGCCATTCAACGGAGCGGATTGAATTGACTGCTGCCTCAACCCGCTGGCTGTTGATGACAAAAGTTAACCGGTCACCAATGTTAAGTTGCAAATCCTCTGCGACATCTTTTTCTACCGACACACCACCAGTTTGACTCCACTGCCCCTGCAACACTTCGTTATAACTCGGGATAGCGGTTCCCCAGGTCAAATTCAGTTCACGACGCAGAGAGTCGTTACCATCGCCACCTTGGGAATACTCCTTGGCGTCTACCCCATTAATTTCTGATAAGCGGCCACGAATAATCGGAAACGCTTCTGAACGTTTAATGTTCTCTTTATCTAATGTGTTTAAGTAGCCATCAAGTTCGTATGGGGCAATATTGAGTGAGAACGCATTAGGCGCATCAGCCGGTAGCGTTCGCCGCCAGTCGGACAATAAATCCGTTCTCACCAGCCACATCACGGCCAGCAACATCAGAGATAACGCCAGTGCACCGAACTGCAAACCAGTCGCCACTCTGGAACGATTGATTCGGCTCAGTGCCAGTTTGAAGGAGGTACTAAGCGGCAATCGAGTCAGACTTCGGGTGACAACAACACTCACCAACGCCAACAGTGCGAACAAGGCGACAATACCAGCCAGGACAATCCAGACTAACAAGTTATCATGGTAAGCGACTAGCATTGGTACAATGGGCACCAGCACTAGCCAGCGAGTCCACCACAAGCTCAGTTGGTTTTGTTGCGGTTGCATCACATTAACGGCACTGACGTTTAGCAGACCAATGAGCGGAATACCCAAAGCAGGAACCGCAATGAGTACGCTGGTTGACAGCGCCAGAAGAAGCGGCTGATAGCCATACCCAGGTAGCGGATTAGGAAGTAGGTCTACCAATGGTACTCTGAGCAGCGCTTCCAGCCCGACACCGAGCCCAACACCTGCCACAATCGCAATAACAAACAAAATCGTGACCTGAATGACTAACCAGTGCGTTACCCATCGCTTGCTGGCACCAAGGCTCTTGAGCATGGCGATCGTTCGCTGCCGTGTTGACACATAGTGCTGACAAGTCAGTACCAACGTTGTAGCCGCCATGATGATAACGATAGCCACGGATAAAGATAAGTACTGTTGGGTACGCTGGAAAACTTCATTGGTTCTGCTGGCGGTATCCTGATCCCGCCACCGGTCACTGGGTGTTAGAGTGTACTCTTGTTTCAACCGGCTTATTTGGCTGTCATCGCCATTTACAAACATCTCAAACCGGACGCGACTGCCCAACTGTACCGCGCCGGTTCGATCTACATCGCTTAAGTGAATAAATGCCGTTGGCATTTGGCGAAATGGATTGAAACTCAGTCCCGGCTCTTCAACCACTCTGCCTGTCACTTGAAATTCTGCATCTCCAACCGTAATCGGGTCGCCGATTTTGACATCCAGCTGCGCAAACAGACGCTCATCCAGCCATAATTCACCAGGGTTAACCTGATTATGGTTTTGGTTACCATCGTTAAGAATCATGGTCCCACGTAACGGGAAGTTACTCTCGACCGCCTTAACGTTGATTAACTTCATGCTCTGTTCGCTAAACGCCATCGTACCGAATCGCGTTTGCATCGAATGGACTATGCCGAGCCGTTCGGCGGTTTGCTGCAGCACATCGGGAACCGGATTAGACGACTGATATACGCTGTCTGCGGTCAATGCCTCTTTACCCTGCTTGACCACAACCTGTTCCATACGGTGTGCCAGTGCAGACAGGGCGAATATGCAGGCAATAATCAGTGTCAGCGCAATGGACACCGGCCACAGTTGTCCATGACGGATTTCATTCCAGCTCCATTGCCACAAGCGTTTGTTTAAACTTTTCTGTACCGCCATTATTCATCCTCCAGTTTGCCCGCCTGGAGACGAATTCGCCGCTGACACCGCTCGGCCAAGTTGAGGTCATGAGTAACTAAAACCAGTGTTGTCCCGTGCTGTTGGTTGAGTTCAAAAAGTAAATCGATGACTTTTTTTGCCGTCTGCTGATCAAGGTTGCCTGTTGGTTCGTCCGCAAACAATACTTTGGGCTGGATCATAAATGCCCGAGCCAGCGCCACACGCTGCTGTTCACCACCGGAAAGTTGCGCGGGAGAGTGTTCCATCCGTTTACCCAGCCCCACGGATTGCAATAGCATCTCTGCTCTTGGACGGTCTTCATCTTCCCCTTTTAACAGACACGGCAGCATTACGTTGTCTAACGCGCTCAGGCTGGGAATCAACAGAAAACTCTGAAATACAAAGCCGACGGAGTGACTACGTATCTCTGCCCTTTGCTCATCCGACATTTGATGTAACTGATTGCCAAGCAGGTTTACTTCTCCGTGAGTGGGTGTATCCAAACCCGCGAGCAATGTCATCAGCGTCGATTTACCGGCGCCGGACGCCCCCACAATTGCGACAGTTTCGCCCTGTTTGATATCCAGATTCAAATCAGCGAGGATTGTTAATTGCTCTTGTTTAGTAGAGACTATTTTTGATAACGATTTCGCTTCAATTACGGATGTTTGCATGCTGAGACTATTTCCTTGTTTATTGATACTGTTGTTTTCCGGCTATGTTCAAAGCACAACACTGTTGGTGCTTGGTGACAGTTTAAGTGCCGGTTATCAAATGCCGATTGAGAAAGCCTGGCCAAGCTTATTGCCCGAAGCATTACAGCAAAGGGACAAACAAGTCACTGTTATCAATGGTAGTATTTCCGGTGATACTACTGGTAATGGTCTTGCCAGATTACCTGCCTTATTGTCAGAACACCAACCGGACGTGGTACTTATTGAACTTGGCGCAAATGACGGCCTGCGCGGTTTCCCTCCGACTTTGATTGAAAAAAACCTCAATCAACTGATTGACCAAATTCAGGGCCAACAAAGCAAAGCGATATTGATGCAAATCCATGTGTTGCCCAATTATGGAAAGCGCTATACCCAGGCTTTCTCTGCTCTGTTTCCAAACGTAGCCAGCTCACGCAATATCCCACTGGTGCCCTTTTTCCTTGAAGGCGTGATAGCCAGACCAGAGTGGATGATGGAAGATGGCTTGCATCCCCGGCCAGAAGCCCAGCCCTGGATTGCCGAGTTTGTTGCTCAACAGATTGCAGATCATCTCTGATTTTAATGGTTTAGCTCAATAAACTTTACCAAGCTTTACTATAAGCTGAGGCTCGTATGTTGCTCGCTCAAGGAGAAGTTATGGTTATTGAGCCCGTTATCAAAGGGGTTGTAGCAAAAACGGCCCATCCGTACGGTTGTGAACAAGCTGTACTCAACCAGATTCAGTACGTTCAGTCTGCCGCAAAGATCAAAAATGGCCCCAAAAGAGTGCTGATACTCGGCGCTTCTTCAGGTTTTGGCCTTGCCGCCCGTATCGCTCTGGCCTTTGGTGGCGCAGAATCCGACACCATCGGAGTGTCATTTGAAAAAGCACCGAACGAGGAAAGTGTCGGGTCCGCAGGATGGTATAACAACTACTACTTTCAGCAACACGCAACAGCAGCCGGACGCATTGCGGTTAACATTCAGGGTGATGCATTTTCCAAGCAGACTAAAGCCCAGGTAGTAGAAGCGATCGAAACCTATTTCGAAGGCGAAGTCGACTTAGTCATCTATAGTGTTGCGGCCGGAATGAGAGTAGACCCGGACTCCGGCGAAATGTTGCGTAGTGCGATCAAACCAATCGGCCAGGAAGTATCAGGCAGTACCCTGCTGCTGGAGAACGACCAGTGGGTAAACAGTACCTTAACCCCAGCGAGTCAGGATGAGATCGATGCAACCATAAAAATTATGGGAGGCGAGGATTGGAGCGCCTGGATCGATACACTGATCAACGCAGAATCAATCGCTAAGGGTTGTAAAGCTATCGCTTTTTCCTACATTGGACCTGAGCTCACCCATCCTATCTATCTGGACGGAACCCTCGGGCGCGCCAAGATTGACCTTCATCAGACCAGCCATGCGATCAATCTGGAACTGGCAAACTTCGGCGGCAGTGCCTATGCGACAGTTTGTAAAGCACTCGTGACCAAAGCCAGCGTGTTTATACCAGGCTTAACCCCTTACATTATGGCTCTGTACAAGATTATGAAGGAGCAAGGTAACCACGAAGGCTGCATCGAGCAGATGCATCGTCTGTTCAGTCAAAAGCTGTATGATCAGCAGCATGTCCCGGTCGATGGCGAGCGTTTGATCCGACTGGACGAGTTTGAACTTGCCCCGGAAACCCAACATCAAGTCAACGCCCTATTGGCCGAATTAACACCGGACAACTTCCGGCAGGTTGCAGACTATCAGGGATTCAAAAACGAGTTTTTACAGTTAAACGGATTCGGATTCGATTCAATTGACTATACGCAACCGGTTAACATGCAGCCTTTTCTAAAAGCCGCTAGCGAAAAATAGCCATCTCATTTATGAGAAGAGTATCACTATCAAAGGCTTCGGAGTGATTTCCGAAGCTTTTTTGCGTTACATTGGTTTTAATCTTCTTATACTTAACTCGATAGGTATAGCGGTACGCCATCAGAACATCAATCGGATAACAATGATAATTAAGCCAGATGAGTCAATTGCAAGGATGCAAAGCGCAGAGCCCAAAGCGCAACAGGAATGTTCTATGTCTAAACTCAACCACCACCAGATGACTGTCCCTCTTGAAATGGTTCAAGGGTGGCAGAATATGGTCAATTTGCTCGCCGATGTGGTTGATGTTCCGGCAGCACTGGTGATGCGGTTGCATGAAGATTCACTAGAAGTGTTTGCTACCAACGTAAAACGATCCAACCCTTATCAGGTTGGAAGCAGTGAGCCGCTCGGTCACGGCCTGTACTGCGAAACCGTATTGCAACAACAAAAGCAATTACTAGTTGAAGATGCGCGCATAGACAGGGACTGGCTTAATAACCCCGACATAAAACTCGGCATGGTCGCCTATTGTGGATTACCCATCAACTGGCCAGACGGCCAGCCATTTGGCACCTTGTGTATTCTGGACAGCAAACGCAACCCGTTCAGCAATAGTGCTAAAGCCCTGCTGGCCAGTTTCCGGGATTCCATTGAAGCCCAGTTAACTATCTTGTTTCAGCACGCGGAACTGCAGCGTCTTAACGATGAGTTAAAAATCCGCGTCGATACCCGAACCAAAGATCTGGTGGATCTCAATTATTCGCTCAATAAAGAGATAGACAAACGTATCGCCGCAGAGCAAAAACTGATGTATCAGAAAACCCATGATCTGGGTACCGGTCTGCTGAATCGCGCTGCGCTGGAAGATGAACTGCAACTCACTTTGACAGCGTTAGAAAATTCACAACACACTGCGGCCATTATCTATATCGGTTTTGTGAACGGGCGTCGCATCCAATCGAAAAGAGGCGCAAGGGCCTGGGAACATGTTATGTTGGAATACCGGCAGCGTTTGGGCGATTTATCTGCTTTTCACGCTGTGGTTGCGCGCCCCACTACGTCAGACTTGGCTATTTTGATTCATACCGAATATTTGGATCAGGAATTACCTGAGTTGGTCAACTTACTAATCGATGTTGGACATTCTGAATTCGAACTTGAAGGTAGTATCGTTCACCTACATTCGCATATTGGTATCGCCAGCAGCGATCAATTGCATGAAGGCGATAACCTGCTTACCCAAGCCGCAGAAGCGATGCAATCCTGTAAAGACTCGGGGCACAAGTACAGCTATTACTGCAAAGAGGTGTCGGATTCACTCAAACACATCAGCCAGTTGGAGAGCTACCTGTTGCAAGCGGTACGCAACGATGATCTGCTGGTTTATTTCCAGCCCAAGGTATCACCTCATAATCACCTGTGGACCGGCGCTGAAGCACTGTTGCGCTGGCGCCACCCGATTCTGGGGGATATGTCCAATGAAACCCTTATCCATATGGCAGAACAAAACGGTTTGATCTTCGAAGTGGGTAGCTTTGTGCTGCGCACTGCGATTGAAAAAACTGCCGAATGGATTCAGTACAACCAGCAATTTAAAATTGCCATTAACGTTTCACCAGTGCAGTTAAAGAATCCGCAGTTTGCTGAGCAGGTTGCCGAGTTACTCACCGCTTATGAGTTACCACCAGCCTGTCTGGAACTTGAAATTACGGAAGGAAGCCTGATCTCCGATGAACTGATGGCGCACAATAACTTGTTTGCCCTACATCAACTAGGCGTGACGCTGTCACTTGATGACTTTGGTACTGGCTACGCCTCGTTCAATTACCTGAAGAAGTTTCCGTTCCATGCCATCAAAGTCGACAAGAGTTTTGTTGAGCAACTGGATGACAATGAAGAAGACCGCGAGATCGTCCGCTCCATCATCAATGTAGCCAAAAAGCTTAATCTTGAAGTTACTATCGAGGGTGTCGAAAACCAAAATCATGAACAGTTTTTGATTGATGAAGGCTGTGAGTACGGTCAGGGTTACTTTTACGGCAAACCCATGCCCTGCGATGAATTTGAACTTAACCTGATCAACCAGCATACAATACCGAATGTGCAAATACGGTAAGTGTTCGAAATAACGGTAAACTCTTTACTCATAGGCGTGCGGTTTCTATAATCGCCGCCTTTATTTTATCTAATACAGATTGAAGCGAACTTCCTATGGATCAACTCAACGCCACGCTCAAGAAAATCGAAAAACAAAACTACCGTGCCTATCAACAGATCAAGGGCCAGTTCGATTTTACCGATTTTACTTTGCACATCGACCATGTGCAGGGTGATCCGTACGCTTCCGCTTCACGACTCAGAGCCCTGCGCCCGTGGTCCTTAACCGGGCTGGAGTGGTTACGTCAGTGCTCCCCTGCATACCAGATGGCAGCCAGAGATTATATTGCCCGCCAGTTTGGTTTCCTCACCAAGCAAGATGACGCAATCAGTATTGCTCTGACCGGGCAGACTGTATTAGATAACACAGCGGTACTGTTTACTGAACAAGGCATTGAGCTGCGCTTCAGAGTTAATCTACCAGCCGATGGCCGTAGTATTCTGGGCAAAAAAGCCAGTAACCTACTGACTTTCCATCTGCCTAAATTTATTCGCCGCGCCACTCTGGAGCGTGAGTTGGATAAACAAGCGTTAATCCACCACTGTCAGATTGTCGAAGATCAGGAGAGCCTGCGCGAGCAATTGAAGCAGCACGACTTGTGTGCATTCATCGCCAACGGTTCTATTCTGCCTCGCCTGGCAGGTAACAGCGACCTGCCAGCTAAAGAAGCGGTCGCGTTTCAGTCTCCTGATACACTGGAAATAGAGTTGGCAACTCCCAACCAGGGCAAAATCACCGGGATGGGCGTGCCAAAAGGCATTACCCTGATCGTCGGTGGCGGATTCCACGGTAAGTCAACCCTGTTGAATGCCATTGAACGGTCGGTGTACAACCACATTCCAGGCGATGGCCGTGAGCGCATCGTGACTGATAATTCAGCGGTCAAAATACGCGCGGAAGATGGTCGTTGCGTCCATCACCTGAATCTGTCTAACTACATCAACCACCTGCCAATGGGCAAAGCAACAGACGATTTTTCCACTCAGGATGCGTCTGGTTCAACGTCTCAGGCAGCCTGGTTGCAGGAATCGCTTGAAGCCGGCGCTTCAACACTATTGATCGATGAAGATACCTCAGCAACCAACTTTATGATTCGTGACGAGCGTATGCAGGCGCTGGTCAATAAAGGCGACGAGCCTATCACACCGCTGGTGGATCGAATCGGTCAGTTGCGTGATGAACTGCAAGTATCGACACTGATAGTCATGGGCGGTTCAGGTGACTATCTCGACGTCGCAGACACTGTGATCCAGATGCACGACTATCAGCCGGTCGACGTGACGGAAAAGGCGCAGCAAGTGATTGAGTTGCATCCCACCCAACGTAGCAACGAAAGTGAAGCTGTGCTACAAACATTCCCGCCGCGCAGTTTTAATCGTACCGCTCTGCTGAATATACTGACAGACGGTAAGTTCCGAGTCGCAGCCAAAGGCAAAGAGTCACTGCGTTTTGGTAAAGAGTTTACTGACCTGTCAGCACTTGAACAGCTGGAATCCAGCTCGGAAGTCAATGCGATTGGCTGGCTGTGGTTTCAGTTTGCCCAGCTTGGCTCCTGGTCGAATCAACCAGCCAAGGAATTTGCAGCCATGCTTAGCCATAATTGGTATCAAAACATGCCGAATCATGGCGATCTGGCCAAACCCCGCGTGGTTGACGTGATGGCTGCGCTTAACCGGATGCGTAAATCCCAATTCAAAGCCAGCTGCTAGCACTAACTTGCGATCCGTCAGTCGCCAAGCCTGAACTAACCACCAGCGGTTGCGTAACACTCGCAACCGCTGGTTAATCCTGATTGAAAAACAGCACGATACTGCCGCCTTTAAACGCGCTGCCATAGTTGATTGACAAGCCGATCCCGACGTTATCAATAAAACTGATTTCGAACGGCGGTGTCATCAACCATCCTACACTGGCTTCGTAGTACATCGCGGTACCCAGCGGCTTACGAATGTCGTTGCCAACATCGATCCGCCTAAGGCTAGAATAAATTGACTGTACTGAGCGCCCTACCTGGGAAAAATCGTAAGCGGCAGTAATACTGTTGGCAATATACCAGCCCTCGGGATTGCCGATATCCCCTTGATTCGCCTCGCCCCAGCCATAGCCATAGAAGTAGTGCCAGGAGGAAGTCGCTCTCCATCTGCCCCAGCTTTCTTCCGATTGATACCTAAGTTTGATATGCGGCTCATAAACGGCTGCCCAAGCCGAGGTGTTGAACAGCACTTTGTCCAGTATCGGCGCAATCTGTTTACCTGTGGGGCTGTTATATTTGAGCGTATTTTCATAGCGCATCAGATGAAAACCTATACCGGGTTGCAGTGACCAGTTCTCATCAAAATTGTGTTTGAAGCGATAAGCGGTATGGAGATCGATAATTACCTGGCGAAAATCGTCCTGCGGTTCCTTCGGTGCGAACTGCAAGGTTTCTTCTGAAACTATCCCGGATAGACGCAGTAAAAGACTATGCTGATTGACTGCATCTGGATCACTGAGTTCAAGCGTATACGGCAGTGTTGTGACTGCATAGGTCTTGCGGTTCTCGATGGAGTCTTCCGTCCCCAAATTGGGGTTGTTGGTATTAAAAAGCTCATTTGGGTCAAAGTCACTGACGCCAACGGTAAACACATCACTGTCACTCAATACAATAGTGGCCGCAAAGTTGCTTTCGAGAAAATCCTGAATAGCAGGATAACCTGCCATCGCAGAGGACGAATATATGCAAGCCGTCATTGTACTGATTAGTGTGAGATAGTGTTTTCCCATACCTCTTTATGCCATTTATTATCAGGTAAATATATAGCTTATATTAGTCGATACGCGGCATTTGGTTTTGACACTCAAGCTACCAATATTTGGTCAAGACGAACCCGCCAGCAGTTGATAGTAAAACTCAAACTAAACTGAGTTTAAGGCCAGCCGATGAGGCAGGCCTTTTAATGCTTTCTCCGAGGGGAGATTTAGCTCAAAGTGATTGTGCTAATCGTTAAATCAGGTGAGGCGTAGTGGTAATCATCTAGCGGGATATTCGCTGTCGCATACAGTTTACTGATATCTTTTATTTCTATCGTTCCGCGCGATTCGCCAATAATCCCTTCCTTGACCATTTTTTTGATCAGTCTGGAAAAAGTCTCAGGCTGAATCGATAAGCGGGATGCCAGAACACGCTTAGGTATATCCAAATTAACTCGTCCTTGATTTGGCCCGGTCTGTTCGAGTTTTCTAAGCAGAAACAACAGCAATCTCGACTGGGCATTTTGTACCGACAACAACTCAACTTCGTTTAGGTCTTTACGTAGTCGCGCACTCATATTAGCCATAATTGCGATACAGGCTTCAGGGTTACAGCGTAACATAGACAGGTAATTACTGCTTTCAAAGCTAACCAAGGTACAAGCCGACACTGCTTTAGCCGCAACGGGATAGCAGCTTTGGCGTCCGAACATCAATGCTTCTGCAAATGTGCGCCCTTCCCTGACAACTTCGATCACTTTTTCCTGCCCCTGCAGGCTGGTTCTGTACAGCTGTAGATGACCATCGATCACTAAGTAAAATCGCTTTGCCGGGTCCCCCTGATAGAACAGGTGTTCTTCTGGTTGCAGAACAATCTTAGCTGCATGGCCGAGTAACTGGTCCAGATCTGATTGAGCGAGAGTTGAAAATAGATGGTGCTGTCTGATGCGCGCCTTGATTAAATCATCTGTAATCATGGATAAAACCTTTCTACCTAAGCGCAGTTAATCTAAAACAGCTTTCAATTTGTCTTTGCGACCTAAGTCATAACAAAAGTGATGCATACGACTGATTCATATTTTCATCGCAATTATGAGAACACCATCATTAAAACTACCCGGTAGACCAAACCAGAAAACACAATTTCAGGCCAACTAATGACTTGAATTACTCTTCATTACACTCGCTACGGTTGATATTTTATTGTCTGATTCGAATATTAATGTAATAGGAACTTCACTTCCTTCCTTTGGGACGCCTTGCGCAAAGTGAGACAACATACCGTGGTAGCTCCCCGGCGCCAGTTTTACCGTTTGCCCGGCAGACAGAGTTAATCGGCTTACCGGCTCCATCCGCATCATGTTATTTTCTTTGATGGACTGGTGTAGTTCTATAACTCCAATATCAGATGTGATTGCTACCAGAGATATCGGTTTGTCACTTTGGTTATGTAAGGTCAAATACACCGGCACCACTCGTGAAGTTGGTGGCATTGCCCTTATCCAGGCATGATCGACTAGGATATCTCCCGCGGTCGCTATGCTCGCTAATACCGAGGCAACTAATAGAGTAATCAGGGTTAGAAATTGTTTCATGTCATGTCATCTCCTGCTGCTTATAACAGACTTTCTACTTGTTGTTTCATCGCATCTATTGGCGTCCCGGTATAAAAAAAGCCCCTGACACGTTGTTTATTGTCCAAAACAAAGATCTTCGCGGTATGGGAATAGAGGTATCCATTCTGTTCACTGGCCGCGTCCTCCACACTCAGTTTCTTGTATTTGGTCGTCACCTTCTGCTCTGCCAATTTGGTGTAGTCAACCTGGAATAAATCAGCAACGCTATCGATCTTTTCCCGACTATCGACTAAGCCGATAAAACTCGGGTCAAAGTAACTCAGGTATTTGTTCAGATGCTTGGGAGTATCGTAGTCGCTATCGAGACTGACAAATAGCACCTGGATCTGGGAGCGTGAGCTTTCTGGAAATTGATGCATCAGTTGAGTCAGGTGGGCCATAGTAGTTGGGCATATATCCGCACAGTTTGTATAGCCAAAAAACATCAGAACGACTTTTTGTTTGAAATCAGACAAAGTTATCGGTTTGCCCCGGCTACTCTGCATAGTAAAGTCGCCACCGATACCCCTAAGGACTGGCATTTCAGCCAAACTGCTAAAGCTGGTCAGTAAACCAAGCAGTATCAATAGAAATTTCACTCTCAAATGTGTTGTACTCATTGCAGACTCCATTTTACTCAACAACGAATTTCAGCCCCTAAATCCGTCACAGGTGGCAAATATTTAGCGTGATAACGGGTAACCTTTAACTGTCCCTGGTGGAACGTGACCATCATAGTGAATCCAATACCTGCCAACTCTGTTTCGTTATCCCGGTTGATAACAGTCCACTGATATTCAACATTCACCTTAAATTGCCCGGTTTCAGCCACAGGCTGGATACGAAAAGCTTTTATAATCCTGCGACTGTTTTTGTATTGCTGGTTGTGCAGGAAACTGAAGTATTCCTCAACGTTTTTTGCATTA
>NZ_JBNKVP010000062.1:0-20775 GCF_050299255.1 Vibrio sp. | reverse complement strand
CGCGCATGGAGCCGATGCTACACGGCGAAGTGGTGGTGGTCGAGATCGAGCAGGATGGCTGCGTTGGTCGAGGTGAGTGCGAACGTATGGACATCTTTGAGCCAGAGTATCCGTTTGACGTGTTGGCGGATGTGCAATTGGCAGTGAGTGCGGTGGAGGCGGGCATCAGCCGTGATGAACTGCGTAACCTGCTGCCGTCAGGTGCGCCGCGTAATGCCATTGATTGTGCGCTGTTTGAACTCGAAGCCAAGCTGACCCAGCAGCCCGCCTGGCAACTGGCGGGCTTCAATCAGCCCCCGCAGTCAGTCACGACGGTCTTCACCTTATCGCTCGATAGTGCGGAGAATATGGCCAAAGCGGCGGCAGCGAATAGGCATCGCCCGATCCTGAAGCTCAAGCTGGGCCGCAGTGGCGATTTAGATCGTGTCCGCGCGGTCCGTGAAGCCGCGCCCGACACGCGGTTGGTCATTGATGCCAATACGGGATGGAACTTCACTCAGTTGTGCGACTACCTGCCAGAACTGGCACAGCTCGGCGTAGAAATGGTCGAGCAACCGCTGCCGTTCGAGCAGGAACATTTGCTGGAAACCATTACGCCCGAATTGCCGATCACCGCAGACGAATCTTGTATTGACCGTACCTCTCTGGCAGCGCTAAAAGGGCGTTACCAGGCCGTCAACATTAAGCTGGATAAGACGGGCGGTATGACAGAAGCGTTGGCACTGCTAAAAGAAGCACAGGCTCAGGGCTTTGAGGTGATGGTTGGTTGTATGATCGGCACTTCTCTCGCCATGGCCCCGGCACTGCTGCTCGCCCAACACGCGCGCTGGGTCGACATCGATGGCCCGCTGTTATTGTCTGAAGACCGATCGCCAGCGCTTAATTATCGTGACAGCGTAGTTGAGCCAACGGAAGGCGTTTGGGGTTAATAGTGCCGAACTGAGCTTATTCAACGTAAAAGCCATGGTATTGTGCCATGGCTTTTTTGCTTCAGGCGTACGTAGCTGTGCGACAGATTCTTTTACGTTTGATACAGCAGCCTCTTCGCTTTGAATTATTGCACGCCACAAATAACTTCCTATCGCTACCAGGGTGATGAACATCATTACCAAGCACTGCTACCAGTCCACTTTTCGGCCGTTTGCATTTTCAGCGTGACAATCTGCCGCTCTTACTAATTTCACTTTTCTGAACCACGGTCTTAGATTGTTAATGAAAAAAATTATTATTGTTAAATCGATCTTAGAAAAATATTTTCACTATGATAGTTTGTCAGCCATTCAGCGATAAGTGCTGAATCAATAGTCAGGGACAGGACTGTAGCAATACGGAGAGAACAGCGTAGTGCAAATATGCCATAGGTCTGCCATCTTTCCCCTTGCTTTGGCAGTAGTCCATCAACCTGCAGTGTATTAACAATCATTACTGAACACTTCAGTTAAAAGGATTAGATGGAATGAAAAAAGAGCTCCAATGTGCAGGAATGGCTCTCGTGGCATTTCTGTGTATACCCGGGCAAGTCGCCGCACAAACCTATAGCCAGGCGGAATGGGAAGTTCCAACCGTTGCAGTCAAGAACGCTGGCGAGAATGCCCAGGGCTGGGCAATGGACTGGACTCGTCGTGAGCATACCAATCTTGCGAACTATGACGCGACCTCAGCTACCGATCCGGTAACTCAGGGTTGGGTTGATAGCACCAATAATCAAGCCAGTGGTTATCTGATAGCCGACCCTGACGCTAATGCCTGGCAAGCCGACGGTACCAATGGCCGGGCAGAATGGAAGATTACCCCAACGGCACAACATAATGCTGAAGCCAGTGCCAACGGCTGGACCATGAGTTGGACCAGTCGCGTTGTGTCGGGGAGTTATATTACTAACTATTATGGCAACGGCAGTAAACGCTTTTTGCCAGTTATTGGCCTGAATGCTGCCGGTGATTTAGTGGTGCAATTGACTGGTGGCGGTACGCATACTCTCGTTACCGGTACCGGCGCCGATGAGTATCACGACTATGAAATGACCTACAATTCCACCACGGGGGTTGCCAGTTTCAGTTTTGACGGCAATGTGATTGAGTCCGGATGGGCCGGTTCTGCCAGTCCGCAAAATATCATTGCCTGGGGTAATGGCTCAACGACCACCGACAGTGTCGCCAATTACCGTAAGGTTTCATTCGATATCGCCCCGCCACAAAGTGTCGAACTCCCCAGTCTGTTGAGTGAGATTAACACTTCAAACCTCACTTTTGATGGGTCAACCCAATACCTTGATGCTTCGGCTGAATTGGCGAACATCGCCGGGCTCAGCCAGGGCACGATTTTGACCTCCTTTAAAGCCACTGGAAATACCGCCACTCTATTTAGTGCGTCAAACTCCAGCGAAGGATCAAGTGAATTTGCACTATTACTCTCTAGCCAAGGTATCTTGCAGGTCCACGCCAGAGAGAACGGTGGCTGGGTCAATTCAACCGCAACAAGCACTACCTACTATGACAACGAAGTGCACAAAGCGGCTTTAGTTGTTGATAACACCGGTACCCGAATCTACGTCGACGGCAAACTTGAAGCGAGCAGCAATTCAACCGCCTTTATTAGTAGTATTGAAGGGGTGGATTCAATCAATATCGGCCGCAACCTAGATAATGGCGGTGGTCAGTGGTATTTCTCCGGTGAGATATTCGACACCAAAATTTATGATGGGCCAATGAGTGAGTACCATGCGACCACGTTAACCGCGCGTACCACCGAGGTTGAAAGCTATGATGCTTCGCTTGATAAAACTCCCGCTCTGCAGGGCTGGGAAGAAGATCAGCAAGGCGCGGCCAGCGGAACTCTGATTCAGGAATTAGGTGCTGAGGCTTGGCAAGTTAATGGTACTGGCGGTCGCGCAGAGTGGAAAGTGATTCCTGACTCGGAAACCAACAGTGCGGCATCTGAAAACGGATGGAGAATGACAACTGTTGCCCGTATTGTCTCAGGTAGCGGGATAAGCAGTTACTACGCCGATGGCAATAAACGCTTCATGCCAATGCTGAGCATCAATGCACGCGGTGACTTGATTGCCCAGCTTGAAGGTGGTGGCATTTACAAATTAGTCGAAACAACCGGTGCAAGTGACTACCATACCTATACTGTGACTTACGATCCTGACACCTCAAAAGCGACGTTTAGTTTTGACGGTACCGCCATCGATAGCTGGTCTGGATCTCCTGCCAGTCAAAATATTATTGCCTGGGGTAATGGCTCAATCGCCTCAAATGGCATCGCCAATTATCGCAGTGTGGATTTCGAAGTGTTTGAGAGTGAAGCTGAACTGCCATATTTTGTCACTGATGTGTTTGTTGGCGGCGGTGAAGGCGCCAATGGTATGAGCGATTATCGTATTCCATCGTTTGTCCAAGCGCTGGATGGTTCGCTATTGGCCTTTGCTGAAGCGCGTCCGAGCTACGCCGATCCAGGTCAGGCAGGTGAAATTAAAATCTCGCTGAAGCGCTCTACCGACATGGGTCGTACCTGGCTGCCGGTGCAGACCATTGCTGAAAATCCACTGTATGACTACTCTGATCCGCGCCCTGTCGTTGATCAATCCACTGGAACGATATTCGTGTTTTACACTCAGTGGGAAACGCATTGCGCGCAAAACGGCGACTGTGTGGAACCGGGCGATCCAAACCTATTGCTTTACCGTTCAAGCACCGACAATGGGGTAACCTGGTCAGCAGAGCAGGACGTTAGCCGCGATGTGAAAGATCCGACCTGGCGTTCAATCAATGCAGGTCCGGGACAAGCAATTCAACTAAATTGGCAAACTGAGGTTCAGGGCAATCACAACCAGCGGTTAATCTTCCCGGCCATAGTGCGGGCTGCGGATAGCTTATTTTATGTTGCTTCGATCTATAGTGACGATAATGGCGCAAGTTGGAGCGCAGGTCACCTTACTCCTGTCTCTGGCCCAACTGAAGCTGATTTGGTGGAGTTAAGTGATGGCAAATTGCTGCTTAGCGCACGCAACGACAGTTGGTCGCCTGGTAGCCGATACCATTTTGTTAGTGATGATGGCGGCGTAACCTGGACAGCAACCACCCATGACATCGCAATCTCCAAAGTCGATATTGGCATGACTCGCTTCTCTGCCGTTCGTCGTGGTGACCGAGCTGATCGCATTTTATTGTCAGGCCCGATTGGTAACCCAGTGGGCAGTAATCGAAATGATCTCGGTGTGTGGATAAGCAATGACGAAGGTCAGACATTTGGCACACCGCACCAGCTGACCTACGGTTTTGCGGCTTATTCGGATATCCTGAAATTGCACGATGGCACTATCGGGATTGTGTATGAAGCATCACCAAGTAAGCAGATTCGTTTTGTAAACATCGATATCGCCACCCTCGAAGGGCTGTAAATAGTGATTGGCATCTAAGCAAAGCCACCTTCAAGCAAAGCCACCTTCTTTTGAAGGTGGCTTTTTAATAGCGGCCGTTCAGCGATTCATCGTACTCTTGCCGATAACATATAGTGCTTTATCTCAAATTCACTGTGGGGCAAGCCATCGCTGTCTTGGAATATTCGGCGCAGACACAGCACGTTTCACGGCAGCTCTGTTTAAAAATGGTGTGCTATGTTTGTTTTACGCTAGTAGATATTTTAAACAGAAAATTCGGTTGAATACCGGCTTGGAGGAGAATGTTATGTTAGGTGAAAACCATGCGCTAGTGAACGAGTTTCCAGAGTTTGAACAATTGATCACTAAGCTTGTTTCAAGTGATGGCGCCTTTGCTACAGAAATGAAAAAATACAACGCACTTGATGAGGAAATTCGTAAACTTGAGCTACAAAACGCACCGATCACGGATGAGTCGATGCAAGAGATGAAGCACGAAAGAGCGGTGTTAAAAGACACTTTGTATCAGCTTCTCCAAAAAGCTGAAGGGTGAAACTTACCGCCAGGTACTCTGAATTGCCCTGTTTACGTGAGAGTAGGGTGATAAACAAGGGATACTTTGAGCACAAACAAGTACTGAATCATTAAACTTGCAGTGAGTAAGGTAAGTTATATCCCTGAGCCATTAGCGAGCCACTACGTTGAGTGGCTCTAATTTGGGTTAGGACAGCTATGATCTGTTTTCGTTGATTAATCTAAAGGTCTTCAGATTTCAAACAGTCACTACCACGTAATCCATAGCCAGTCTCATCGGTGTTGGCATCAGCAAACGCATAGGCGCCCATAAAATTGTTATACATCTCTGCAGGTAGGTGTCCCAACATATTGTACCGTCGAATTGTCGGCTGCCTTATTGCGTGCCTAACACCTTTCAACTAAAGCAATTAACCATAAGCAGAAATGCACTCCGCTTATGGTCAATTGAATGGTTAAGCCTGGTTTTGCTTACGGCTGACCAGATGATTGGAAGCGGCTGCTGCCAACAGCGCCGCGCCAATGACCAGGGTTTGATAGTACGCCGGTACAAGTGTCAGCATACCGACGGTCAATGTCATAATAATCAGTGCACCAATAAAAGAACGCAGCACTTTACCTTCACCGCCGCTAAAGGCGGTACCGCCAATCAGTACCACCAGTATTGCGGTCAGCTCCATGCCATCGCCGGATAACGGGTCGCCCAAAGACATAAAGCTGGCTCGGGCAATACCAGCCAGTGAGGCGGTTGCTCCCACGATGGCGTAGAGAATGAACACCACCAGTCCGGTTTTAATGCCGGAGAGTTTGGCTGCGGTCGGGTTACCGCCGGTTGCCGCGGCATATTTGCCAAGCAGTGAACGGTTTTGAAGCAGGATCAATAATGCGGTGACTCCAACCGCGACCCAAAACGCCATTGGCAAACCGAGTAGAACCGCATCACGGCCATAGTCGTTAAACCAGGCCGGCATTTTCATGGCACCCATTGATTTGATCGCCGATACTCCATCTTCCACCAGCAGCAGAGCGATCCCTTTGTACAGGCTTAAGGTAATCAGGGTGGCGATCACCGGTGTGATATTAAACTTCACCACCAGCAAGCCATTAAAAGCGCCGAGCAAAATGCCGCAAAACACCGTGATGGCAAACGCCGGCAGAAACGGTACGCCATTAATTGCCAGCAGGGCGTAGATGACTGCGGTGAGGCTCATTGTGCTCCCGACGGAGAGGTCAATATAGCCAGATACCATCAACAAGGTAAACGCGCCCGCCAGCACCAGAATCGGTGCCGAGACCCGCAAGATATTGATGATGTTTTTCTTATACAGAAAGTTACCACGTTCAAACAGCGCATACTGATCTAAGTTAACGCTACTGAGGAAGATGACAATCGCAGCCAGTACAAAATAGATGTAGTAGTTGCGCAGGAACGCGGCCACTTGGCTAGTGAAAGCGGGCGCGTTGGTTAACGCTTTGGTTGGTTCAGACATAGCATCCACCTTGACTATTTGTTTCTATGGGCCAGCGCCCAGGTTTGTGCGGTAATCGCTAAGAACACAGCGACGGCTTTTAAAATAAACTGCCAGTCTGGCGAGAGGGTCAGGCCGGTGGCCGCCGAGGTGACCACGGCGAGAATAATGGCACCAAAGAACATACCAATCACGGAGCCAAAGCCGCCTGCGATGGCGATCCCGCCCAGTAGCGCAATCACCAGCGCATCAAATTCCATTAACAGTCCACGGTTGGAAAAGCCGGATTTAAATTCAGAAGAGAGCAGTATGCCGACAATACCGGCAACCAAGGCGCTAAACAGGTAAAGGTAGGTGATATGTTTTGCATTATCGATACCCGAAAGTTTGGCGGCTTCTGAATTGGCCCCAATCCAGTAAGTGATGCGACCGAAAACCGTTTTTCGTTCGATAAAAATAGCCACCAGCAATAACAGCAGCATAAACAGCACCGGGAACTGCATCGAAGTGCCAAACACTTTGAGGTTGCCCAATACGCCAAATTCGGCGGGCAGGTTGGTGTTTCTTTGCGATCCTTCGGTGATCACCTGAGCAATACCCCGCGCGACCATCATGGTTCCCAGAGTGACAATAATCGACGGGATACGGAACTTGACCACAAACAGCGCGTTCAGGCCTCCGATGGCTAACGCGCCCACCAACGCGCCAGCAATGGCCAGCCAGTAAGGAAGACCAAGCCCGGTTGAAAGGGCAGAGCCACCGCCGGAGGCTTGCGCAAACCACACGGACAACACGCCGGACAACGCGACAATGCCGCCGACCGAGAGGTCGAAATTACCGGAAACCAGCAAAAACGAGACGCCGATGCCTAACGAGATTACCGCCCAGTTGTTGGTTACCAGGTTGAGCATATTCTGAACCTGGAAGAAGTTCGGCACAAAAACCGAGGCGACTAAAAACAGCCCGATGGCAACCAGGGCAACCAGCAGAGTTATGTACATCTGGTCGCTGATTCTGCGGTATTCGACTGATGCGCTTTTGGATGTTACGGAAGTGTTCATCATACGGCCTCCTCAAGGCCACCTGTAGCAGCGTTTAAAATATAATTGGTATCAACGTCCGGGCCATTTTGGATTTCAGAGACCAATGCCCCGTCGTACAGCAGGAAAATGCGGTCGCAAACCCCCAGGATCTCTTCAAGTTCGGTCGAAAACACCGCGACGGAATTGCCCTGGTTGGCCAGGCTCTTAACCAGATCGTAAATCTCTTTTTTGGCGCCAACATCAACGCCACGGGTAGGCTCATCCAGCAGCAATAATTTAGCCTGAGAAAACAGGCACTTGGCTATGACCACTTTCTGCTGATTGCCGCCAGATAGTTTTTCAGTGTGCTTCTCAATTGAGCTGGTGGCGATGGAGAGCTTATCGACATAATCCAGCGCCGCGTCTAGCTCGTCTTTTTCTTTGAATACACCAAAGTCGGACATGCGCGGCAGATTCATCACGGGAATATTTTCCCGTATGGTCAAGTTGGTAAATAACCCCTGGGTCCGGCGCTCTTCGGGTACCAAGGCAATGCCCGCGGCTATCGCTTCTCTGGGGGAGTTGCCCACCGGCTTCCCGTTGAGCGTGATGCTCCCTTCGACTTTATCCGCGCCGAATATTGCTCTGGCGATCTCGGTTTTACCCGCCCCGACCAATCCATAGAATCCGACGATTTCACCCTGCTTAATATCAAAAGAGACATTCTTCAGTCTTTTATTATTCAATCGCTTAGCAGATAAAAACACGCTGTCGCTCACCGAATCGCGAGGAGAGTAATCGTGTAGGATGCTGCGACCTATCATCATATCGATCAGTTCAGCGCGGCCGTTCACCTCTGACATCGGCTTGGTGGCAATATGCCGGCCATCGCGCATCACGGTTACCGTGTCACCCAGTGCCAGAATTTCATCCAACTTATGCGAGATATAAATAACGGTGACATGCTGCGACTGCAGGCGGCGGATCACGGTAAATAACCGTTCCACTTCGCGCTCTGACAGGGCGGCGGTAGGCTCGTCCATGATAATGATGTTTGCGCCAGAAGAGGCTGCCCGGGCGATTTCGATAATCTGTTTCTGGGCCACACCAAGAGTGGACACTCTGGCATAAGGATCAATCGAAGGTTCGATGGTCGCGAGTGTGTTGATCACCCGTTCTTCCAGCCCGGATTTAACCAGGAAACCGAATTTGCTCTGCTCCATGCCCAGTGTCAGGTTTTCGAGCACCGTCAGCTCGTCCACGACATGTAACTCTTGAAACAGCGTCGCTATGCCTGATTCCCGGGCAGATTGTGTGCAGGTGGGGGTGTACGCCTGGCCATTCACTTTCATGGTACCTTGAGTCGGTGCTATTGCTCCGGTAATCATTTTTACCAGGGTAGATTTACCGGCACCATTTTCGCCAATTAAACAATGGACTGTGCTGCGTTCAATCGAAAAACTCACCTCATTGACTGCCCGGACACCAGGGTAGTCTTTGATGAGTCCTTCGACAGAGAGAACAGGTGTGGAATGTTGACTATTCAAGATGATCGCTCCTTCGGTTGGGCATCTTCGATACTGCGAGCTAGTTATTAAGGCTACAGATGAAGTTGATGTTCCGTATCGCTGAATTGCTGAAAACTCGAGTGTGAGGGCCTGCCTGCTGAATAACGCAGGCGGCCCTCAATCCCATTTCAGTTAGTTGCTAAACTGTGCCTGCAGCCATTTTTCAGCTTCAGGTTTTGGCATTGACCAGTACGAGATGGTGTAAGCCTTATAGAAGAACTCTTCGGCTTTGCTGTTGGTGGCAGCCACTTTGTCGTTAATCACATCCATCACCAGATCGATACGGCCGCGTGCCGTTTCGATAGGCGGCAGGCCCATAGACAGCTTCAGACTGGAGTTTGGATCGTAAATCTGTTCGAACTCGACAGAGTCAAAGTCGACACTGGCGACGATTTCCGTCAACGGTTTGCCATCTTTAAACTTGCCGCGGCCGAGCTGAGACAGGCCCGCCATCGTCCCCACGGTGAGGTTAGACGCTTCTGAATAGATCAAGTTGACTTCAGGCTGTTGAGTAAGCAAATCGACGATGATCTGCTTGGCCGCTTCCTGGCCTCCGCTTGCGTCCAGAGCACCTAAGTTACGCGCACTTGGATCAACCGACAGTACACCTTGCGCGAACGGGTTGGTCCGCCCTGAGCTAACCTCAGTATGGTTTGGCCAACCTAACTGAACCATGACAATCGGTTTATCCGGATGGGCCTCTTTCCAGGCTTTGGCCATTTGCGCGCCCATTTCAAATGAGACGGTGGCTTCGTCGCTTCGCGCGGTCGGGATGCCGGTGTCGGTGATCGGGCTAAAGAAAGAGGTCATGGCGATATCTTCTTCCAGTGCTTCCTGCACCCCAGGTGTGGCCGCTTCACCATCCCAGATATGCAGTGACGCACCATCGAAAGCGCCCGCTGCGACCTGATCGACGTTTTGAGTCATCACCGCAGAGTCCGCTTTGCCATCAAATATCACCACTTCCGCACCGTATTTCTCTTTCGCATAGCGCTTGGCTTCCGTTGCCTGAGACTGGTGGAAAACGTTCGACAAGTCGGAAACGAAAAATGCAATTCGTTCATTGGCTTGTACTGTTGCAGCCAGACCTGAAGCGACAATAATACTCGTGGCTATAAGTCCCTTACTAAAGATCTTTTTCAAAGTCACTGACTTCATAATTTTCTCCATTCTTGTTTGGTATTCACTCGTCGTCTTATTAGGAGCAACAGCTGCATTTCTCGTGTGGAATCTGTTCTGTCTTTTACAAGTAATAAGCAGCACAACTCGTTGTTCTCTTTCGCGTGAATTATCTTTCAGACCGGTGAAATATATTTCACGTGTTAAAAGGTAGTGAACAAGATGTAACCAGTCAATAGCATAACGATACGATAAGTATCATTTTTGTTAATTATTGTGATCCATGGCTATTTTGTAATTAAATCGATACGCAATGTATCAATATTGTGTGTAAATGTGCTTTTTTATGATTAATCTCTAACTGTGTGAAATAAATTTCACGCCTTTGAACCCTGGTATAGCGTTGCGGTTGGTCATTGCTCTCGCTGGTCTGGATGGTCTTGAACCTCTCCTGAACCCTACAAAGCTAGGCACTGGTGACTTGCTGATACCGCTGCCTGAACGGCAAAACTCCGGTGAGGTTAATTTGTGACCAACTCCAAACTAACGGGTTAATGATCATCATAACGATACTTTTTGTATCATTTTTACTTGAAAAAGTTCATTTGTGTGATTAGTTTTTACTTTAACGAAATAAATTTCACGCTTGATTAACATTTTGGAAGGGCGGAGATTTCATTTCGACAACGTGGAATGAAAACGGGAGAAAGGTACTGGGAGCGGTAGTACTTGGATCTGGCAAAGTAAAAATGACAAGAAAAAGGAATAGCTACAATGAGCAAGTTCAGAAAGTTAGAGAGCTTCATCAAGTCTGCCACCGCGGTATCTCTACTGTGTAGCGTCAGTCTGTTTGCGACTGTTGCCAACGCTAAAAGTGATATGGGTGACGCCCCGTTCAGATGTAAACCGGGCGAGACTTATTATATGAACGTCATGGTGTCCGGGGTGGAGTACTGGTTCCCGGTATACGAAATGATGAAGCAAGCCGCACAGTCGATGGGGTGCAAAACGGTGTATACCGGAACACCAGAATATGACGTCAACAAGCAGCTAGCCTCGTTTGAACAAATTCTGGCGAAAAAACCTGCCGGTATCTTGCTCCACCCAATGAATCCAGACCCGTTTATTGAACCGATTAACCGTGCTGCGGAGATGGGTATTCCGGTCGTAACCTTTGCGGCAGACTCGCCAAATTCGAAGCGAGTGTCATTTATTACCTCTGACAACTTCCAGGAAGGTAAATACGCTGCCGACGCTGTCGCACAGGACATGGGCGGTAAAGGGGAGTATGCGGTATTAGAAAACCCCGGCCAGGATAACCATGATCGTCGTGTTCAGGCATTTATTGCCCGTATGGAAGAACAGTGGCCGGACATGAAGCTGGTGTCCCGGCAGGCGAGCAATACCGATGCGACCAAGGCTTACAATGCCGTAATGACTATGGCTCAGGCCCATCCAAACCTTGGCGCCGTATTTATGCCAGAAGCGACGTCGGCGATGGGGGCAGCGCAAGCGGCCAAAGAGCTTAACTCTGGTATCCGGGTATTCAACGCGGACGTCAATGCCAAGATCCTAGATATGATCAAACAAGGGGATATCTTCGGTGCGGTGAATCCAAACCAGGGTATGCAAGGTTATATGGGCATGATGATGCTGTATATGGCGGCCCATTCCAACATGATTGATCCGATGAACGACCACAAACGCTCAAATTACAATCCAATGGGCATACCGTTTGTCGACAACGGCTTTGCTATCGTCACCAGAGAGAACGCTGATGACTTCTACTGGGACAAGTACCTGGAGCGCAGAGGAACCAAAGGTATCAACGAGTAACTGAGTCGGCGGGGCTCACCTTGCCCCGCTCGTTCTATTAATCTTTGTTTCATACCATGAGGTTAAGTTCATGAGTGACAATACCCCCTTGCTCTCGATACGCAATGTCAGTAAAGCGTTTGGTCGCACTAAAGCCCTGTCTGGTATTAACTTTGAACTCCGTGCAGGCGAAATTCATGCTATCGCAGGCGAAAACGGTGCCGGTAAGTCGACCCTGATGAAAGTCATCGATGGTATTCATCAACCAGACAGTGGCGCGATCTTCGTCGGTGGCAAGGAGACGGTCATTCGAAATCCTGCCCATGCGCAGAAGCTGGGAGTGGGGTTTGTCCATCAGGAAATTGCTTTGTGCCCGGATGTTTCTGTCGCAGAGAACATTTTAATGTCTCGGATCAACCTCTCTTCCAAGTGGTTTGTTAATTACAAACAGCTGTATCAGGAAGCAACGGAATCCCTGAAACGACTGGCCGATATCGATACCAAACAAAAAGTGGCAGAACTGAGTATTTCAAACCAGCAACTGGTGGAAATCGCCAAAGCGCTGACCATAGATTGCAAAATTCTTATTCTGGATGAGCCGACCGCAGCCATCTCTGAAAGTGATGCTCAGGTGCTGTTTGGCATTATGCAGCAGCTTAAATCTGAAGGTATCGGGATTATTTACATTAGTCACCGCATGGCGGAAATATTTACTCAGTGTGACAGGGTCTCGGTATTTCGCGATGGTCATTCGGTGGCAACGTACAACGTCAGCGAAACCACGCCGGATAATATCGTACAAAACATGGTTGGCAGGGAAATAACCAACCTTTATCCGGCCAAGCATCTGAACGATGTAACAAACAATCACTGCATGCTTAGTGTGCACGATCTGTCTGATAGCCAGCGCTTTAGCCACATCAGCTTTAAAGTCTATCAGGGTGAAATATTTGGCATTGCCGGATTGATAGGCGCGGGGCGTTCTGAATTGGCCAAGGCGATAGTCGGTCTGAGCGCAAAGCAGGGCGGTGCTATCGAGTTCAATGGTCAGCCTGTCGACATTCGTAACTATCAGCAAAGTATTGCGCTCGGCGTGGTCTATTTGTCGGAAGACAGAAAAGAGAACGGGGTGTTTCTGGATCTCTCCATCGCCAAAAATGTGTCTGCGCTTAACCCGGAGCAGGTGTCAAAAAATGGCCTGATAAACAAAAAAGCAGAGCTTGAACAGACAGAAACGCTGACCTCGCAACTTAACCTGAAAGCCGGTTCGCTGGAGGACAACGTTTACTCATTGAGTGGTGGTAACCAACAAAAAGTGGCGCTGGCTAAGATACTGTCGATTAACCCGACGCTGATTATTCTGGACGAACCGACCAGAGGTATTGATGTCGGCGCCAAAACCGAAATACATAAACTGATTCGTGAACTGGCGAATCGCGGTATTGGTGTCATCGTTATTTCCTCTGAATTACCGGAAGTTATCGGGTTGAGTGACCGAGTGATGGTGATGAAACAAGGTCAGAATATGGGAATTTTGACCGGTGATCAGATTAATGAAGAAGAAATCATGCACTTAGCATCGGGTAGTCAAGACATTGAGCTACAGGTTGCCGGGTAGCCGAGGCTGGGAAATAAAGGAATATCGTTATGTCTATCAATAGCTTAAGTGGTTCAGTTAGGCAATCAAGCCAACAGGGTGGTACTGACAATACCCAAGTAACACATAAAAAATCCAGTTGGCTGACTCGGGCAACAGGTATGCGTGAAATCAGCCTTATCGTGATTATCGCGGCGATTTTTATCGCAATGAGTTTTGCTTCTCCCTACTTCTTAACCTGGGCCAATATGAAAGCGATGTTGTTGTCGTTTTCGGTCGAGGGAATTGTGGTGGTGGGCATGACCATGCTGCTGATTGTCGGTGGGATTGACCTGGCTGTTGGCGCAGTGATGTGTCTGGCTATGGTGATGGCGGCGAAGCTGTTTGTTCTGGGGGTAAATCCCTGGCTGGCCAGCCTCATATCGATTGCGATGTGCAGCCTGATCGGCTGGATGATGGGGAAATGTGTCACTAAGATTGGCCTGCATCACTTTATTGTCACGCTCGCCTTTATGGGGTTAGCGCGCGGGGCAAGCATGATCATTACTCAGGGGACACCGATATCACTGTTTACTCTGCCGCCGGAATTTAAGTTCATCGGCCAGGGCACACTGTTTGGCGTACCTTTCTCCATCATTATTTTCTTTGTGGTGATCATCATTAGTGATTTTCTGCTGCGCAACGCCACGGCATTCAGAAAGATTTTTTATACCGGCAGCAATGAAAAAGCCGCGCAATATTCCGGCGTTCGTACTGACCGAATCAAACTGATGGTGACGGTACTCTGTTCCGGGCTGTGTGGTCTGGCGGGCATCATCTATATGTCTAAGTTCGGTGCCGCTACGCCTAATTTCGGCGTGGGGCTGGAGCTGAATATTATCGCGGCCGCGGTAATTGGCGGGGCGAGCCTCAATGGCGGTGAGGGCTCGGTCTTTGGTGCCATCTTAGGCATCGCCTTGCTCAGCCTGGTGTCCAGTTCTTTGATGCTGCTGGATGTATCTGTGTACTGGCAGGATTTCATTAAGGGGCTCATCTTGCTGGTGGCAGTCGCAATCGACCACGTAGTGCATCAGCGTAAGAAGCTGAGCTAGGGAGCGAGAATGATGAGTGAACGCGACGACATCTTAAGACAAACGGCAAAGATTTTAACTTTGCGTTATCTGGAAAACCGCAGTCAGTCTGATATCGCCAAGCTGTTGGGCCTGTCTACGGCAAAAGTGAACCGGGTGATCAAACAAGCGCATGATGACGGACTGGTAGAGATAACCCTCAAGCTACCACAGGAGCGTACCTACAGCCTGGAACAGCGCCTGAAGGAGTCGTTTTCACTCAAGACGGCGTTGATTCAGGCCAGTGTCAGCCAGGACGACAGCGTGGTCACTCAACAGGTTGCCAAGGCGGCGGGCGAGTTACTGATAGAAACCGTCAAACCCGATAGCGTGATCTGCATTAGTGGCGGAAAAATGATGGCGCAGATCGTCGAGCAACTTAAACCGATGCATTTCCCCAATGTCCGCGTAGTACCGGCAACGGGCGGGATTCAGGGACACCATTTTACCGATGTTAACTATCTGGCATCGAAAATGGCGGAAAAACTCGGCGGGACCAGTAGCCAGCTTCATGCGCCGCTGTTTGTCGATACCGAAGAACAGCGCTCGATCCTGATGGAAATGCGCAGTGTTAAAGCGGTGCTGGATCTGGCGCGCAGTGCCGATATTGCTCTGGTCGGCGTTGGCTCGGTCGCCAGTGAGAGTGACAGCTACTACGACCTGCGTTCATTAAGCGGCCATCATACAGAATTCAACATTGGCACTCACTGCCAAGGGGAAGTGTTGGCTCACCTTTACGACCAGGAGGGCAAAGCGTGCGCTGAACATATTAATCGCAAGCTCATTGGCCTGGATTTACAAGAACTCGGCAGAATTGAACACAGCTTTGGTGTCGCTGCCACCCAGTCGAAAGTCGCGGCGATTCTGGCCGCACTGAAAGGTGGGTTGATAAATGGATTGGTGTCAGACGAAGACACTGTCGCCAAAGTATTGCAACAAGCGGAAAGGGATTAATTATGCAGACAAGAGAATTAGGTAGTTCAGGCATTCAGGCCTCCGTCATCGGCTTAGGAACCTGGGCGATGGGCGGCTGGATGTGGGGCGGCACGGATGAAAAATCATCGATTGAAGCGATCCACGCCTCGCTTGATAGCGGTGTTACTCTGATAGATACCGCGCCGGCTTACGGCCTGGGCGTTTCGGAGCAAATTGTCGGTAAAGCGATCAAGGGCAGACGTGATCAGGTGGTTCTGGCCACCAAATGTGGTTTGGTCTGGCATACCAACAAGGGCAATCACTTTTTTGATGAAGACGGGAAACCGGTACACCGATACCTGGGTGCCGAGTCGATTCAATATGAAGTGGAACAGAGCCTGAAACGACTGCAAACCGATTACCTCGATCTCTACATTACTCACTGGCAAGACCCGACCACGCCGGTTGAGGAGACCATGGAAGCCTTACAGGCGCTGAAGCAGCAAGGCAAGATTCGTGCAATTGGCATCAGTAACGTTAATCAGCAGGAGCTGGAAGCCTACCAGCAAGCGGGCACGATCGATGCGGTGCAGGAAAAATACAATCTGATAGAACGCCAGTTGGAAGAGTCGCTGCTGCCCACCACGATTAAGACCAACGTTTCCTGCCTGAGCTACTCGTCACTGGCCATGGGGCTGCTGAGCGGAAAGATCTCTCCGGAGCGTGAGTTTTCCGGTGACGATCAGCGCATAACCGATCCGATGTTCACCATCGAAAACCGCCGTTGGGTGCAACAGTTCTGTCTGTCGATTGAGCCTATCGCGCGGCAGAAAAACATCAGCGTTGCCCAGCTGGTTATTGCCGCTACCTTGCAGCAGCCCGGTATCACATATGCCCTGTGTGGTGCCCGAAATGCCGCCCAGGCACTGGAAAACGCGGCCGCAGGCGGTGTGGTGTTGTCAGAAGAAGAAGTGAAGTTTATCAATGCCAAATCACATGAGTTTTTTGGTGAACTGGAAATGGCTTAACCAGCGACTGAACAAGTAAACCTAACAACGCAGTTGGCAAGGAAGAATAATGAATAACACCCGAAGAACAGATCAGCAGGTTACGGATAACAGCGAGTTTGATGTTGTTGTTATTGGTGGTGGCATTAACGGGATCAGTGTGTTCCGTGAACTGGCTCTGCAAGGTGTCCGGGTTCTGTTGGTTGAAAAAGACGATTTCTGTTCAAAAGCCAGCGCGGCACCGTCGCGCATGATCCATGGCGGATTGCGCTATCTTGAAAACGGTGAATTTGCGCTGGTTAAAGAGGCGTTATATGAACGTAATCGCCTGCTCAGCAACGCGCCGCACCTGGTTGCGCCGCTGGAAACCACCATACCAATCTTTTCAGTCTGGTCAGGGATATTTGACGGTCTGCTTAAGTTTTTACGCCTGAAAGACCGGCCTTCACAGCGTGGCGCGCTGGTGATCAAGCTGGGGTTGTCGCTTTATGACTGGTTTACCAAACGCGACCAGCTGATGCCCGCGCACCAGATGCATTCGGCGAAAGCTACCCGGGCACGCTGGCCGATGATGGGCAGTGAAATTGCCAGCAGTGCCACCTACTTTGATGCCTGGATCCGTTCGCCTGAGCGCCTGGCAATTGAGCTGATTCAGGAAGGCATTGCCGCGGGCGGTGTGGCAGTAAACTACACCAAAGTGGAAGGTTTTACAGAAGGCCAGCTGACGCTGCGTCATCAGAATGGTGGTGAAGTGAAACAGGTCCACAGCGCCCATATCGTGAATGCCACCGGGGCCTGGGTGGATACGACAAACGGCCTGCTCAGCTCAAGCAGTCATTATATGCAGGGTACCAAAGGGTCACACATTATCGTTGATAACCCGGCGCTATTGCAGCAACTGGATGGTCAGATGCTGTTTTATGAGAACAGCGAAGGCCGGGTCTGCATCCTGTTTCCTTACTACGACAAGGTGCTGATAGGCTCAACGGATATCCCGGTCAGTGACCCGGAATCGGTGCGATGCACCGACGAAGAGATCGACTATATTTTGCAGTCGATCCGGGGTGTGCTGCCTGGGTTAACCATCACACGAGACCAGATCGTTTATCAGTTTTGTGGCGTCCGGCCTTTGCCGTCGGTTAATACTTCGACCACCGGGCAAATCCCGCGTAGTCACTCAATGAAAAAAGACCGCCTTTCAGGCGCCACGGTTTATTCACTGATTGGCGGCAAATGGACCACATTCAGAGCGTTTGGCGAGGAAGTGGCCGACGATATACTTGCGGCACTCGGTCGCGACAGAATCTGCGATACCAGCCAGAAGGCCATCGGTGGCGGGGTGAATTACCCCAGCTCGGACGCGGCCAAACAGCAATATCTGCAGCAGCTGTGTAGCCAGTATCCGCAGCAGTCAGCGGCCATGATTACGACCTGGTTTCAACGCTACGGAACTCAGTGCGAATCGCTGCTGGCGTGGCTGCAAGACAAAACGGATTCAAGGCTGGAGTCATTACCGGAATATAGCCAGGCTGAGCTGAGCTACATTTTGCAGCATGAGCATGTGGCCACCACCCTGGACCTTATCCTGCGGCGGACCTCCATCGCCATTGAAGGCAAACTGAATCAACAGGTGTTTGATGAAGTTTCCAGCCTGGTTGCCAGCCACTTTGGCTGGGATGAAGACGCCCGGCAAATCGACAGAGCTAAAACAGTACAGGTACTGGCGGACTTTCATGGGGTCGATTTGGACCAGCGGCCACCGCTACGTCAACCAGTTCAGATAACCCAGAATACTCAAAATGGACAACTCGTTAACGGAGAAAAATATGTATTTAACCAATAAAGTGAGGATGAACCGCCTGTTTAAACAAGGGCGATGCCTGGATGTTGCTATTGACCATGGCGTTTGTAACGAACCCTCCTTTCTGAATGGGCTGGAAGACATGACTAAAGTTGTCGGTCAACTGGTTAAGGCAAAACCGGATGCGATCCAGATGAATGCCGGTCAGGCTGACCTGCTGCAAACCGTGGACGGCAAAGACAAACCGGCGCTGGTAATGCGCATTGATCTGGGAAATCCATACAATGAACAGCGTCACCGCCATATGTGGGCGCTGCTGCAAAACGCCGAACAACCGTTAATCCAGGCACTGCAGATGGATGCCGCTTGTGTGGTGGTCAATCTGTTTATGCTGCCGGATGAGCCGGAGCTGTTTAAACAGTGCGTAAACAACATCAGCCGGGTGAAAGCGGAATGTGAAAAATATGGCATGCCGCTGATGATTGAACCTTTGGTGATGCAGCCGAACAGTCACGGCCAGGCTTATATGGTCGACGGCGACTGCGAAAAGATTGTCACCCTGGTGCGCATGGCTCGTGAGCTGGGCGCCGACATCATCAAAGCCGACCCGACCACCAATGCCGACGATTCCCATAAAGTCGTTGAGGCGGCTCGCTGTCCGGTACTGGTCAGGGGAGGCGGCAAAGAGGACATTGAATCTGTGTTCAGCAAAGCCAGAGCGCTGCTCGACCAAGGTGCGCTCGGTATGGTGTATGGACGCAATATTTATCAGCACCCGAATCCAAGCCTGGTGGTGGATGCCTTGATGGCAATGATTCACCAGGGGGCATCGATTGAGGATGCGATGAATATTTACGTAGGCAACCAGTAAAGGAAACGGGAGAAGGGATATGAGTTGTTACGCTCTAGGAATTGATTGCGGTAATACGGCGATAAAAGCGGCGTTGTTTGATGCATCAGGGCATGAAATTGGCGCTGTCGCCAATAACTACCCGACTCATATTCCTGCTCCCGGCTATACCGAAGCCAATCTGCAACAGTGTTGGCAGCTGTGCGTGGATGCGATTCGGCGCGTGATTGAGAAAACCGGGGTCAAGGCGGCGCAGATTAAAGCGATCGGATGCAGTGGTCATGGCAACGGACTCTATCTGCTGGACGCCGCTCAGCAACCACTGCTGGCGATTAAATCTCTCGATAACCGCGCCGCCGCAGAGGTTACCAGGCTACAGGCTTCCAGCCAGTTTACCGATATCGACCAACGAAACCGCCAGGGTGTCTGGTCGTCGCAGACCGCGACCTTGCTCCATTGGCTTAAGCAGCATCAGCCTGAGCGATATCAGCAGATAGGCCAGGTGCTGTTCTGCAAAGATTATCTGAACTTCTGCCTGACGGGGGAGTGCAGCACGGAATGGGGAGATCTCACCGCATCCGGGTTGTTTGATTTCGAACGCGACTGTGTGTCGGAGCAACTACTGCAGGGCTACGGTATTGCGGATATTGAGTCTAAGCTGCCGCCGGTTCGCAACAGCAGCGACATCGTTGGCGCCATAACCGATGAGGTCGCCGCACAAACCGGACTGACATCCGGTACGCCGGTGATTGCCGGCTTGTTTGACGTGGTGGCGTGCGCCTACGGTTCGGATGCCGCTTCCCTTGGCGATGTGTCTATCGTCGCCGGTACCTGGAGTATCAATCAGTTAGTGACTGATACGTTACCGCCGCCAGAGGTCTTTATGACCTGTAAAATGGGTGAGCAACGTTACCTGGCCATTGAGTCCAGCACCTGTTCCGCCTCCAATCTGGAATGGCTGGTGCAGCGTTTTTTTAGCGATCAGACCGAGCAGTGCCGGCATAACTCAGGGTCTATTTTTGACCAGTTTAATCAGCAATTAGAGCAGCTTGATATTGAGGCCGGGCTGCCCATTTTTCACCCTTACCTGTACGGCGCAACCAATAAGCAAATGGCAGGCGCCAATTTATTTGGTGTGGCCGGTTGGCATGAGGCCAAACACATTGTGTATGCATTTTATGAAGGGGTGGTGTTTGCCCACTTAGAACATATCCAACGCCTGCGCCAATGTGGTTATCAGATCAGCACCGTATCTATGAGTGGCGGGGCTTCTCGCAGTGACTACTGGTGCCAGCTGTTTGCCGATGCGCTGGATGTGCAGATTATGGCAAGCCAGTGCGACGAAGTGGGTGCCAAAGGTGCCGCGATGCTGGCGCTTAGTCGTGTATTGGAGCCACTGGCGGAGGTAAATGAACTCGCAAGCTGTGACCATGGGCGTCAATTTAGCCCGCAAAAGCAACGTCATGCGTTACTCAGCCAGCGTTACCAGAAGTACCTGGCGATAAGAGACTGTTTGGCTCAGCTGTAACCGCCAAATAAACAATCAAAACACCGCAACGGACGCATCTGAGTGCGACCCGGCGGG
>NZ_JBNKVP010000061.1:0-21012 GCF_050299255.1 Vibrio sp. | reverse complement strand
GTACTGAATCGGAATATTCAGGGTAGCGACTGAGTAAGGTGTTGATTAACGCATCCACCAGCAGCAACGCACCTACTTTTGAGGCAAACGCGCCGCCCGTCAGTGGCCCTTCTGGTCTTGCGGCCACCAGCATTTCGCTGGAAATCGAAGAGAGCGGGCTGTGGGTTATATTGGTCAGTGACACTACCGGCACCTTACGTTTGTATGCCAGACCTGCGGTGTGCAGCACTTCTTTGGTCGAGCCAGAGCTGGATACCGCAAACCAGAGGTCACCCTCGCCGCTACGGCCAGCGTTCATTGCCGCCAAATGAGCGTCTTCGTACATAATGGCTTTCTTGCCGATACGAATCAGCCGGTAGGCAAGATAGCGGCCAACAATGCTTGATGCGCCGGCACCAATACATCCGATAAAGTTCGCCTGATGGACCAGAGCACAGATGCGATCCAGTGACTTTCTGTCAATAAGTTTGGCGGTATCTAGCAAGCTATCAACGGCACTCTGCGCAGATACATCACATATATCGCCATCGACAGCGGTTTGATTTTGTCGTTCAGTTTGACTGAGATCCACGGCCAGAGCCATACGAAAATCTGAATAACCTTTGTAACCCATGTCGCGACATAATCGCACCACAGTCGCCTCACTGGTTTGGGTATTACGCGCCAAATCAGTAATGGTCTGAAACTGCACCTCTTGTGCGTTTTGCAGTATATAGTCGGCCACCACTCGTAACTTCTTACTAAGCGGCTCCATATTTGACCGTAACCGAACGATCAGATTTTTAGGCGAATTCACGATGGCCTCTTTATATTCGTATGTATCTGGTAAAAGTATCAAAGAGATGCGCTAATTTACACTACTTTGAACAGACCTCTACCGCATTAATTCAACGTGATAACCGGAAGCCGGTTGCCCGGCTTCCAAATTATCAGATACCCATGAATCCGGCATCACGCATCTTGGCAACGACATCGGCCTTTTGTGCTGATGTCAAAGCGCGAATTGGTGTACGTGGATCACCGGCATCAATACCATGTAGCTGCATTGCTGCTTTGCCGGCTGCCACACCGCCGTATTCCACCAGCACCCGTACCAAAGCAATTGCTTTGTCCATTAATTCAATTACTTGGCTATGTTTGCCTTGCTGATAAGCGTCAATAATCTTCAGGAACAGAGGCGCGGCATAGTTATAAGTACTGCCCACTGCACTGGTCGCACCCACAGCAAGACCAGCAGGCAGGAACTCGTCGACACCAAACGGCAGGTCATATTTGCCATCCAATACACGCATAGCACGCTGGTATTCAAACAGGTCACTGCTGTTAAATTTAGCCCCTGTCAGATTAGGAATTTTCTTGTCTGCCTGAATTAGGAACTGTTCCAAATCCAGATTTACGCCTGACATCGACGAGTGGTAGAAGTAAAAGCCTTTTGACGGCGCCGCCGCAGCGATTTGGGCACAATAGTCGACCAGGTCGTCAACACTGCCCGGCTTAAAAAAGCACGGCGCGATGGCAGAAGTAGCCAGAATATCCAGTGTATCTGCATGACGGCTCAGCTCGGTTGCATCGGCAATACTCAATGCGCCGGTATGAACTATCAGATCCAGCTTTCCGTCTGACGCTTTGACCCAACGCTCAGCAATCGCCTTGCGCTCCTCAACAGAGCAGTGGATCCCTTCGCCTGTGGTACCACAAACATAAGCGCCCGTTACGCCCTGCTCTATCAAAAGTGCAGCAATTTGGTCAATCACCGCTAGGTTGACCCGATTGTTTGAATCAAACGGTGTATGCGGTGCGGCTATTAATCCATTCAGTTTTTTCATCTTTTAATACCTTACAAATGATGGCGTGACTTACCTATCTCACCATGAAATTAGTCACGCCATGAAATCAATATCAGTTACTTACCGTAATCGAGTAACAGTTGTGGCAGTGTCAGAGTGAACTGCGGGAATACTGCAACCAGGGCCAGAACAATAAACAAAGGAACCAGTAGCGGTATCACACCACGTGTGAGTGTGTGGAACGGGATGTCACCAACCCGGGAGACGACATACAGCGCCATACCCATTGGTGGGGTCAGAATACCGATCATCAGGTTAAGAATGGCCATCACACCAAAGTGAACCGGGTCTATACCGACAGCCGATGCCACTGGCACCAGGAAAGGTACCAACAATAGCAACAGGGCCAGAGACTCGATAAAGGTTCCGAGGAACAGCAGCAACAGGTTGATCAGCAGTAGCAACACCAACGGATTATCACTGATGGTCAGGAAGTATTCCGCCAGCATTTGCGGTAATTGTTCACGGGCAACGATCCAACCAAATACGGTTACGCCCATCACCATCAGTGCGACGACGGCCGTGGTATTAACCGTGTCTTTCAGGATGTCGATAAATCCGGCCAGGGTCAGCTGTTTGTATACGACGGTGCCAAGGAACAGCGCATACAATGAAGAGACTACCGCCGCTTCTGTCGGCGTGAATTTGCCCGAGAAAATACCACCAATAATGATGACCGGCGTAAGCAGTGACAAAAACGCTTCTTTCAACGATTTCAGTCGCTCTTGTCGGCTGGCTTTCGGCAGCGTCATGTAGCCACGTTTCTTACAGATGACATAGCTCATCACCATCAACGCGATACAACAGAGGATGCCAGGGATTGCACCGGCCAGAAACAGTGCACCGATAGAAGTATTGGATACTACACCGTAGATAACCAGTGGCACCGATGGTGGCACCAAAGGACCAATGATGCAGGACGCCGCCGTCAGACCACCGGCAAAATCATCGTGGTACTTGGCATCGCGCATTGATTTAATTTCAAGCTGTCCAAGCCCACCCGCATCCGCCAGTGCAGAACCCGACATACCGGAAAACAGTAAGCTAGCCATGATGTTGACATGACCCAGACTGCCGGTGACGTGGCCTACCATCGCTTTGGCGAAATTGAAAATACGCTCAGTGATACCCGCGCTATTCATCAGGTGTCCGGTCAAAACGAAGAAAGGCACCGCTAACAAAGTGAAGTTGTTAATACCATCCAGCATCTGCTGGGCAGCGAAGTTTATCCCGGTACTGTTGGTGACGATAAGAAATACCAGCGCCACAAATATCAAGGAGAAACCTACCGGCATACCGGCGAACAACAGCGCCAGCCAACCAAATATAGAACCTGCCATAAATCCTCCTACCTACCGGCCGATGAGGCAGAATGCGAACGGCCGCGATGGCCACACGACACAAGCTGTTGTACGATTCCCGCTAGTTTCTGCAGCTGACGAACCACCATAAATAGCCCGGCAATCGGCAAGCTATAGTTCATCCAACTGGCTGACACACCTAGCGTAATCAGCTCAAAAAACGCGGTTCTCTGAACATGCTGATAACCCAGATAAATGATGGCGATGATCGAGGCCAGTACAGCCAACTCAAGGGATAACACGAGTAACACTCGTGCTTTTTCGGGCAATTTGTCCGAGAAAAAAGTGATATTAACGTGCGTGCTGTGTTTGATGCCTATCGCACAACCAATTAACGACATATACATAAACAGAACTCGGGCGAGTTCTTCACTCCAAAGGGAAGGATCATCCAGCAACCAGCGGGTGCCAATTTGCCAGCTAAGGATCACCAGCAACAGCGCCATCAAAGGCACAGTGATGATCTCTTCCAAATTATCAACGATCTTACGTAACATATTGAACTCCAAGGCTGACGACAACTCGCCAGCCTAGTTACTACTCACCATCGAGCGTCCAAGTGGACGGCCGATTGCTTACATATCAGCCAGCTTTTGTACAATAGGCTGACCGATTTTTTCTTCAAACTCATCGTAAAGTGGTTTCATCGCCGCGCGGAACGGTGCCAGATCCGGATAGGTCACATTAACGCCCTGGGCTTCAAAGAAAGACACCAGTTCAGCTTCCTGTTTCTTCACTGTCGCGGTGTGAGCTGCGCCCACTTTTTCCACCGCCTGACTGATGATTTTTTGTTGCTCATCGCTCAATTTCTGCCAGGTCGTGTCAGAGATAATCACCATCTGATCATTCACAATGTGATTAGTCATCGCCAGGTTGCTCTGAACTTCATAAAACTTCATGGTTTTAATGGTTGGCAACGGGTTTTCCTGACCATCAACCGCGTTAGTTTGCAGCGCCAGGTAAACTTCTGAAAACGCCATCGGTGTAGGCGCAGCGCCAGACAGTTTGGCGTAATTCAGGTTTGGCTTAGCATTCGGAACGCGCAGCTTCAGCCCTTTAAAATCTTCAATCGATTTCAGTGGGCGGTTAGACGTGGTTTCGCGGGTACCGTTGTACCAGGTATCCAGTGCGCGCCAGTTAAACTTGGTTAGCATTTCTTCGCGGATGCTCTGACCAAATTCCGAATCAAACATCCGGCGTAAGTGGTCAAAATCTTTAGCCACATAAGGCAGAGTGACAGCTTCAGCACGCGGGATCCAAAGGCCCATACGACCAAATTCAGCGTAAGTAATATCCAGGTCGCCCATAGACAATTGCTGCAGCATAGCGCGGTCATCACCCAGTTGCGCACTAGGGTAAAGGGCCAGGGTAATGTCGCCGTTACTCATCTCTTTCAACGTGTTTGCCAGCTTCTCAGCAGACTGGTATTCCACCGAACCGACAGCAGCTTGCATACCCATTTTCAGTTCCGTTGCCGCCTGTGCTGACAGCGCACAGCCCAGGCCGAGCAGAGCGATAGTAATCTGATTGATGCCTTTCATAGTGTTCCCTTTTTTCTCAATTATAGTGTTTTAAGATTCGAAATAAAAAAATATTTTATTTTGTTTGAAAAAAATCTTCGCTATGGATTATTATTGTCGTGAAATTTGTTTTCAAACCATATTTTAACAAAATGTGATCACGGACAATAATTCAAGCCAACTATCAATCATTCCGTACTATTAAAGGATTGATGCTATTTGTTAACGCTGCTTAGTCCGTCGATTGATTGCTTATCAACGAGGCTCATTGTGGAAAATAAAGTATTTAATATCAGGGAATTAAGAGATATCCTTCAGGGGCAAACGGTGGTTTCTATTCAACCTGTTGTCGGTAGCCCATTGGAAAATCAAGAGTTTATTCTGGCAATGGCAAAAGCTGCTGAGCAAGCAGGCGCTAAGGCGCTACGCATCGAGGGGGTAGACAACGTTGCGGCAGTCAGTCGTTCGGTTTCAATTCCGGTGATCGGTATTGTCAAACGCGATTTAACCAACAGTCCGGTGCGTATTACCCCTTATATTGAAGATGTTACGGCACTGGCCGAGGCAGGTGCGACGATCATCGCTTTTGATGCCACTGACCGCGAAAGACCAGTAAGCCGCGAAGTAATCTTATCCGCCATCCAGCAAAGTGGTTGTATTGCGATGGCAGATTGCAGCAGTTTTGAAGACGGCCAATGGGCCAATGATCATGGCGCTGGCATTATCGGTACAACCTTGTCTGGTTATGTGGGTGACGAGATACCGACGGACCCGGACTTAGCTCTGGTGACACGCTTTGCCGAAGCAGGCTATTTCACCATGGCGGAAGGTCGTTACAATACGCCAGAATTGGCCGCCCAGGCGATTCAAGCTGGGGCTGTGGCGGTTACCGTTGGTTCGGCCATCACAAGAATGGAAGTCGTGACCCATTGGTTTAATTCCGCGACACGGGCAGTAGGAGTGCGAAATGACCATATTAGCCATTGATATTGGTGGAACAAAAATAGCGTTTGGACTGATTGAATCCGGTCAGTTGCTGGAACGTCGTCAGTGCCCCACTCCTAAAGTGGAGTCACTTGAACAGTTTTGTGACTACCTGCTTTTACACTGTAAAGACTGGTCGGAACAAGCCAGTAAAATTGGTATCTCCACCACAGGTTTGGTCACTGAACAGGGGATTAGTGCCATCAATCCCGATACTTTCAATTTCCCAACGCCGTTCCCACTGCAGCAGGCTCTGGAATTCATCACCGGTAAACCAGTCGCCATGCTCAATGATGCCCAGGCAGCGGCCTGGTATGAATACGTACAACTGGGTGAATCAGGCAAAAGCATCGCCTACCTGACGGTGTCGACCGGCGTAGGCGGCGGCATCATCATTGATGGCAAATTACATAAAGGCAGTCATAATTTCGCCGGCCATATCGGTCACACTGTTGTCGACCTTAACGGCCCCGAGTGCGGTTGCGGCCAGTGCGGCTGTGTCGAGGCCCTGGCATCAGGCACCGCAATCGCCCGACGAGCACACGCGGAAATAGACCCTTCGATAAGTAATATCACTTTGTTTGCAATGGCAAAAACCGATCCGGCGGCTCGAGCAATAATTAATCAGAGCGTCACCGCAATTAGCGCACTTTGTTGTAACTTAAAGGCAAGCTTGGATCTAGACTTAATCATACTCGGCGGCGGTGTCGGATTAGCCGACAACTATCTCAACCTGGTTCAGCAACAGGTTGCCAAGGCTCCAAAAGTTTTCCAGTTGCCCATCATCGCGGCACAAGGTGACTACGATGCCTGTCTGCTGGGTGCCGCTTTTCAATTTAGTGAGTGAGAAACGCAATGACATTACAAGCCATCACCGCCCAGCGTATTTTCGATGGAGACAGTTATCATACTGAGGCAGCGCTGGTCTGGCGTGAAGATAAGATCGTCGACATTCTGCCCCTAGCCGAATTACCTCCCGGCATTGATATTGTCGATTTCGGTTCTGCAACGGTAGTACCCGGATTTATCGACATCCAGGTTAATGGTGGTGGCGATATTATGTTCAATCAGCAGACTGACGCCAAAGGCATTGATACCATCTGCCGCGCTCATCGCCAGCATGGTACTGCTTATCTGTTACCAACCCTGATCAGCGACAAACGGGAAAAAATCACCGCCGCGTTAATGGCGGCACAGGCGGCTTTAGATGAAGGCGTTCCGGGTATTGCCGGCGTGCACCTGGAAGGGCCGTGGCTAAACCCGGAGAAAAAAGGCGCTCACGATCCCAGCCATTTTTACGATCCAAGCGTGGCAGAACTGGCTGAACTACCCTGGCTGACTCAAGGCACCACTCTGGTCACCCTGGCCCCGGAAAAAGTAAACCTTGAAGCGATAGAGTGGCTGTCACATCACGGTGTGATCGTATCCTGCGGTCACAGTAACGCCCGGGCAGAAGAACTCAGCATGGAGAAGTTACGCTGCATAAATGGGTTTACCCACTTGTTTAATGCCATGTCACCACTTGAAGGGCGCGAGCCTGGCGTGGTGGGTACCGCTCTGATGACTGACCATGCCTGGTGTTCGATCATTACCGACAGTATTCACGTAGCCGGTCAGAATGTACTCATGGCACAGCGGGTCAAACCACAGGGTAAACTGCTGATCGTAACCGATGCCATGGCCTCAATCGGCAGTCGTACCAACCGTTTCATTCTTAATGGCGAAGTGATCTCCGTCGTAGACAACAAACTGGTGAACGCTAACGGCAGTCTCGCCGGGGCTCATATCGGCATGGACCAGTCGGTTGCCCAGGTGATTGAATGGGGCATTGACGAAGCGGAAGCGTTTCGCATGGCCTCCAGCTACCCGGCGGCGGCGATCAACCGCAGCGACCTCGGCCAGCTTCGTCCTGGGCTTCGCGCCAGTGCTACCATTCTCAACGACCAATACCAAACCCAGGCGGTCCTGGTTGATGGTGAACTGTTCCACGGCCACCAATCTTAATGCCTTAAACTACACTACCCTCGCTTTCATGGCTGGCAATCAGTATCTGCTAGCGAGGGTATTCAATCTCGTATCCTCTGACCACTTCCTGCTCAGGCCACCAGAAGCGCAGCTTAGTTATAGCGATGAAAGTCAGCCCATCAATCATCAAATAGCAGACTGCTCGTAGATCACGGCCTTCCGCTCGATTCATGCTGCCTTTCTTAAACTAAAACCAGGCTGTAAAGATAAATTTACTAATTGGCCACCTGACAAGCCAAGCAGGATTTAACATTTTGGTTACACTTAAGGTATTCGGTTATCCAAAGACATTTGGCATAACCTTTTACGGCGTTAAGTAATGTGCTGCCTTGCAGCAGTACAGTGGCAGGAGGAGCTTGAGATGAATGTCCAGGCATTACCAATGCACCGGTTTATCGACCACGCAGGCAAAGCGGTGGGTTCGCTGCCGGCGTGGGCTGACTTATCTACCCTAACGCGTTTTTATCAGGAAATGGTGCTGACCCGGGTTTACGACAACAAAGCCGTGGCACTGCAACGAACCGGTAAACTGGGGACTTATCCTTCGCATCTCGGTGCAGAAGCGATCGGTATCGCCGTCGGTCACGCCCTGGAAGCGGAAGATGTGTTTATTCCCTATTATCGCGATATGCCGGCAATGTGGGCTCGCGGCGTCGCAATGGAGAAAAACCTGCAATATTGGGGAGGTGACGAACGCGGCAGTGATTTCTATCTCTCGGACGACCCGGCTCATGCTCACGATGACATTACTGGCTCTGCCGCTCATCCGCATTGTCGCGATCTGCCGTTTTGTGTCCCTATTGCCACCCAGTGCACCCATGCGGTTGGTGTGGCAGCGGCGCTGAAAATCGAAGGTAATCACAACGCGGCGCTGGTCATGTGTGGCGATGGTGGCACGTCTAAAGGGGATTTCCTTGAATCGATCAACTGCGCCGGAGCCTGGAATATTCCACTGGTCTTTGTGGTTAACAACAACCAATGGGCGATTTCAGTGCCCAGAAGGCTGCAGTGTGCTGCCGAATTTCTGTCAGAGAAAGCCAAAGGCGCCGGGATTCCCGGCCTGACCGTAGACGGCAATGATCTGGTCGCCATGTATGATGCCGTCTATACCGCGTTAGACAGGGCGCGAAAAGGGAAAGGGCCAACCCTGATCGAAGCCATCAGTTATCGATTGAGTGACCACACCACTGCGGATGATGCCAGTCGCTATCGCAGTGAGGATGAACTGCAGCAAGCCTGGCAGTACGAACCGATCGCCCGGCTAAAAACCTATTTAACCGACAAAGGTGCCTGGTCTGATGCTCAGGAACAGGAGTGGCTGGAACAGTGTAAAGAAACGGTGGAAAAGGCGGTCGAGCGATACCTGAATACCCCACCGCAAGCTCCGGAATCGGCGTTTGACTATCTATACGAATCGCCAACGCAGGAGTTACATCCACAACGAGACGAGCTAATCAATAAAGCGATGCGCATGCAGGGAGGCAAACATGGCTGAAATGACCTTAGTTGAAGCCGTCAACCTGGCGCTGCACTATGAAATGGAACACGATGAAAATGTCGTGGTACTCGGCGAGGACATTGGTGACAACGGTGGCGTCTTTCGCGCCACGGTGGGGCTGAAAGAGAAGTATGGGTTAAAACGGGTGATTGACACCCCACTGGCGGAAGCTCTGATTGGCGGGGTAACCGTGGGCATGGCCAGCCAGGGATTAAGGCCGGTAGCGGAATTTCAGTTTCAGGGTTTTGTGTTCCCGGCGATGGAACATGTCATTTGCCACGCAGCACGGATGCGTAATCGCACCCGTGGACGGCTGACCTGTCCCGCGGTATTTCGCGCCCCCTTTGGCGGCGGTATTCACGCCCCCGAACACCACTCTGAAAGCGTTGAAGCGCTGTTTGCCCATATCCCGGGATTACGGGTGGTGATCCCGTCTTCACCCCAGCGCGCTTACGGCTTGCTGCTGGCAGCGATACGCAGCAATGACCCGGTCATGTTTTTCGAACCCAAACGCATCTACCGCACCGTCAAATCTGATGTTACGGACAATGGCCAGGCACTGCCTATGGATACCTGCTTTACCCTGCGTAAAGGCCGTGACGTTACTTTAGTTACCTGGGGCGCAAGTGTAGTGGAATCACTGCAAGCGGCCAAAACACTTTCACGCCAGGGCATTGAAGTTGAAGTGATTGATCTGGCCAGTATTAAACCTATCGACATGGCGACCATCACCCATTCGCTGGAAAAAACCGGCCGTCTTATGGTGGTACACGAAGCCAGCCGCAGCTGCGGCGTCGGGGCTGAAATTCTGGCGCGCATTGCCGAAAACGCGATGTGTTTGTTAAAAGCGCCACCTAAACGGGTTACTGGTATGGATACCGTAATGCCGTATTACCGTAACGAAGAGTATTTCATGATACATGAGCAGGATATTGTGCAGGCCGCAAGGGAAATTGTGGAGGGTTGGAGATGAAATCATTTACGCTACCTGATCTTGGCGAGGGACTGGCCGAATCAGAAATTGTTGAATGGCACGTCAAGGTTGGCGACATGGTCGAAGTAGACCAGATCCTCCTGACCGTAGAAACTGCCAAAGCGATTGTGGAAGTACCATCGCCGTACAGTGGAAAAATTGTGAGCCGGCACGGAAACGAAGGGGATGTGATAAGTATCGGCAGCCTGTTAATAGAAGTTGAGGAAGTCGAGTCCACCGTGTCGAGCGAAAGTGAAAGTAAGAGCAAACGCGAAGATGCAGCCACAGTGGTGGGCAATGTGTCTCACCAAGCCCATGAAGTCGATGTGGATGACTTTATGATCGGAGGCGACAGAGCCGCAGCCAACAAACAGACCATTACCGCCCTGCCCTCGGCACGATTACTGGCGCAGCGGCTGGGGGTAGACCTGAGCAAAGTCGACGGCAGCGGGCCGAATGGTTTGATCATCGACGCCGATATCTACCAGGCTTGTGACAAACAGATACCGGGTACTGAGGTGTTGAAAGGGGCAAGGCGTACCATGGTCGGTACTATGGCAGAGGCCCATCGTAATGTAGCGTCCGTCACCATCACCGAAGAGGTGTTGCTGTCAGAGTGGGCAACCGATGAAGACATCTCCGCCCGCCTGATCAAAGCGATTGTTTATGCCTGCACTCAGGAACCTGCTCTCAATGCCTGGTTCGATGCCGAAACCATGACCCGCTGCGTGCACAGCACAGTAAATATAGGTATTGCGGTCGATAGCCCTCACGGGCTTTATGTGCCGGTATTGCGGGGCGCCGACGGATACGATACCAAGCGCATTCGCCAGTGGCTCGACCAAACCGTAAAAGGCATCCGTGAGCGGCGTATCGGCCGGGAGCAACTGCAGCATGCCACCATTACCCTGTCCAATTTCGGCGCGATTGCCGGAATCTATGCCACACCGGTGGTAACACCGCCGCAGGTAGCCATTGTCGGCGCCGGTCGGATCATGGACAAAGTGGTGATGCAAGACGGCCAGGTCATCGCCACCAAAGCGATGCCGCTGTCGGTGACATTTGATCACCGGGCCTGTACCGGTGGTGAAGCCGCTCGCTTTACCAAGGTCCTGGCGGAACACCTAAAACGCCCCAGCAGTTAACGGCCATAACAACAAATACCGCCATCCATAACCAGCAAAGCGGTCACACTGACCGCTTTGCTGCCTGGTTGAACTCATTGTTAATCACAGCGCATTTATCAGTTCCGGCATCACTTCAAACAGATCACCCACCAGCCCGTAATCGGCGATTTGAAAGATAGGAGCATCAGGATCACTGTTAATAGCAACAATCACTTTAGAGTCTTTCATCCCGGCCAGGTGCTGTATCGCACCGGATATGCCAACTGCTATATAGAGTTCCGGCGCAACGATTTTGCCAGTTTGCCCAACTTGCAGATCATTGGACACAAAGCCCGCATCCACCGCGGCTCGAGAAGCCCCTATCGCCCCGCCCAGTTTATCGGCCAACTGCTCTACCAGTGCAAAACTCTCTTTGCTTTTCAACCCTCGCCCACCAGATACCACCACCCGCGCCGCAGACAGCTCTGGCCGCTCGCTCACTGTTTTCTGCTGAGACACAAAGAACGCATTTTCGGATTCAAACTGCTGGTCCAGCTCGCTGATTGGGCTGTGGGCGTCGCTGTTACTGCCCGGTAGCGGCACCGCATCAAAAGCCGAGCTGCGAATCGTCATCACTTTAATAGCATCATTTGATACCACTTTAGCCAGCGCATTACCGGCATATATCGGCCGAATCACCGTATCGGGCGCGACAATTTCTACCACATCAGATAGTTGACCGACATCCAACAGTGCGGCGACTCGCGGCAATAGATTTTTGCCAAAGGTGGTCGCTGGCGCCAGCAAATGCGAGAAATTTTTACCGATGTTCACCACCAGTTCGGCGCTATTCTCTGCCAAATGATGCTGGTAAGGTTCAGCATCCGCTAAGAGTACCTCGCTCACACTGGACACTCCGCTAGCCTGCTCGGCCACCGACCGACACTGATACCCCATCACCAGTAACGTTACCGGTGCGCCAATCTGACTGGCCGCTGCCAGGGTACAGAGTGTGTCTACCGACAGATTGTGATTATCGTGCTCTGCAATCACTAACACCTTAGATTGACTATGCTCCATATCCGCACTCCTTAACACCGCCCGGTCAGATAACCTTGGCTTCGTTTTTCAGTTTTTCGACTAATTCAGTAACGCTGCTCACCATGGTGCCCGCTTTGCGCTCCGCCGGTGGCATCACTTCGAGCACCTGCTGATGACGGGTAATTTCCACCCCCAAGGATTCCGGGCTGATCACCTGCATCGGTTTGCTTTTAGCTTTCATGATATTGGGCAGTGATGCGTACCTTGGCTCATTCAGCCGCAAATCGGTACTGATCACCGCAGGCAGCGTCAGTTTGACGGTTTCCAACCCGCCATCAATTTCACGGGTGACCTCGACTGCACCGTCAACCAACTTTACCTTTGAAGCAAAGGTGCCCTGCGGCCGCCCGGACAGTGCGGCTAGCATCTGCGCCACCTGATTATTATCGGTATCGATCGACTGCTTGCCTAACAGCACCAGGCCGTGAGTTTCCTGCGACATAAGTGCATTTAGCAACTTAGCAACGGTAAGTGGCTCAGGTGATTCCGCAGTTTCGATATGAATCGCCCGGTCTGCACCGAGTGCCAGTGCCGATCTGAGTTGTTCCTGACAGCTGGCATCTCCAATTGACACCACCACCACTTCCTCAGCCTGACCAGACTCTTTAAGCCGTACGGCTTCTTCGACGGCTATTTCGCAAAACGGATTCATCGCCATTTTGACGTTATTGGTTTCTACACCAGAGCCGTCTGACTTAACCCGGATTTTTACGTACGGGTCGATAACCCGCTTGATCGCAACCAGTAGTTTCACAAAGCCTCCTATTAAAGTGGAGTTAAAGTAAAAACATTCTAATCTATTGATAAATATTTACTTTATTCAAAGTTACTCGGCCCTCATTTTACTGCTTAATTAGGCATTAACAGCAATCTTCTGCATGTCAGCGCTTCGCTAACATGAGCTTAGTTGAGTTTACGTTTACGTCAACTGGACTATATTTAGGGGAAGTTCCAACTAGGATGGACGGGCTTAGGCAATGGAAAGAGAATCTATGCAATTTGATGTGGTCATCGTGGGGGCCGGGCCGGCAGGACTGGCGTGTGCTTGTCAGTTAGCTCAGCTCTATCAACAGCAAGACCGATCAGATATCTCAATCTGTGTGGTAGAAAAAGGTGCCGAAGTGGGCGCCCATATCATATCCGGTGCTGTGTTTGAAACGACGGCCCTGGATGAACTGTTTCCAGACTGGCAACAGATGGACGCCCCAGTTACGCTACCGGTCTATAATGATCGCTTACTCTACCTGACCACCCAGTACAACCAGATGGCGATACCGAAAGCACTGCAGCCTAAGCCAATGCAACACGGTGAGCAGAGTTATGTCATCAGTCTTGGCAACCTGTGCCGATGGCTAGCCAAACAAGCCGAAGCTTTAGGCGTTTCGATATTCCCGGGTTTTGCCGCCGCGGATATCCTGTATGCGCCCAATGGTGCGGTCAGCGGTGTTATCACCTCAGACATGGGCATTGATAAAACGGGTGAACAGAAAGCCAACTTTCAGCCTGGTATTGAATTAAAAGGCAAATTTACCGTGTTTGCCGAAGGCGCGCGAGGCCACCTGGGTAAAGAGTTACTAGAGAACTTTTCGCTTTCCAGCCAGCAGAAGACGCAGCATTATGCCCTGGGTATGAAAGAGATATGGCAGCGAACCGATAATCTCAGCTCTCATCAACCGGGCGAAGTCCTTCACACTACCGGTTGGCCATTATCGGAAAGCGCGACCGGAGGCGGAGGGTTTCTCTATCAAATGGAAGACAACCAGATTGCAGTAGGACTGATTGTCGATCTCAACTACCGTAATCCTTACCTCAGCCCATTTGAGGAGTTCCAGCGTTTCAAACATCATCCGGCTATCGCCTCCATACTTAGTGGTGCTGAGCGGATTAGCTATGGAGCCAGAGCCATTACCAAAGGCGGTATCACGGCGCTGCCCAAACAGCAGTTTCCGGGCGGCTTACTGATTGGCTGTGATGCCGGGACTCTGAATGTCGCTAAAATCAAAGGCTGCCACAGCGCGATGAAATCAGGCATGTTGGCTGCGGATGCGTTGTGTAACGCGCTTGAGGCCGGTGAGAGCCACACCGTACCGGACTATCAGTCACTATTTGAAGCCTCCTGGCTCTATCAGGAACTGGACCAGTCCCGCAACTTTGCGCCCGCTTTGCATCGATATGGCCCGCTCCTCGGTGGCGCGCTGGCCAGTTTTGAACTCAATCTCTGGCAGCCGCTGCTGCAGCGCCCGCTGCCATGGACCATTCGGGATAAGCGTCCGGATCACGAGTGTCTGATGCCAATCGCGGATTGCCAACCGATTGACTACCCCAAACCTGATGGTGTGCTGAGCTTTGACAAACCTTCTTCGGTGTATTTGTCCGGTACCCAGCATGAAGAGAATCAGCCTTGTCACCTGCTATTAGCCAATGAGCGGATTCCTATCGAATCTCACCTACCCAGATATGGCGAACCCGCTCAGCTTTACTGTCCGGCCGGGGTGTACGAAGTCGTCAGCGTTGACGGCAAAGATCAGTTTCAAATCAACCCGACCAACTGCGTGCACTGCAAAACCTGCGACATTAAAGATCCTTCGCAGAATATTACCTGGCGACCTCCGGAAGGTGGCGGTGGGCCGGGCTACCAGAATATGTAACCAGGTGTATCTGCCAGTTTCGCCAGCATGATAAAAGCGAGCCCGAAAGCTCGCTTCTTACTGTATTGACGACAAAAACAATACCGGAGATATTAAGCTGGCTTTTTACTCAGCACGGCATCGATATCGGCTGCGCTATGACGCTCGGCCAGCTGTTCCCACTCTTCGCCATGAGAGCGATTCACGATACGACCGCGCTGAACACCTTGTCTTTGATCCAGCATTTTCGCCCAGCGAACCACATTCTCATAAGTGTGCACTTGTAAGAACTCCGCGGCATCGTACGCTCTACCCAGCACCAGATTGCCGTACCAGGGCCAAATCGCGATATCGGCAATAGTGTACTCTTCTCCGGCAACATAGGTATGTTTTGCCAGCTGTTTATCCAGTACGTCTAGCTGCCGTTTCACTTCCATCGCAAAGCGGTTAATTGGGTATTCTTGTTTCTCATCGGCATAGGCATAGAAATGGCCAAAACCACCGCCCAGGAATGGCGCTGAACCCTGAGCCCAGAATAGCCAGTTAAAAGTTTGAGTTCTGGCTGGGCCCTCTTTCGGCAAAAACTGGCCAAACTTCTCTGCCAGATGAACCAGAATAGAAGCAGATTCAAACACGTTTACCTCTTCTTCACCCGATTTATCCAGCAGAGCCGGGATCTTTGAGTTAGGGTTAACGGCAACAAATCCGGATGAGAACTGATCGCCTTCACCAATATTGATCAGGTAGGCATCGTATTCCGCTTCTTTGATTCCCAGAGCCAGCAACTCTTCCAACATAATCGTGACTTTCTGACCGTTTGGCGTACCCAGGGAATAGAGTTGTAAAGAGTGCTCACCAACAGGAAGCTCTTTGTCGTGAGTGGGACCTGATACCGGGCGGTTAATGTTGGCCCATTTATTTCCACCGTCTGTATTATGAACCCAGACTTTTGGTGGTACATATTGGTTTGACATCCTATATCCTTGTCTATTGTGCTACACGTCTTCAATGATATTTGGGCCAGTTGCTCAGTTCCAAACCCTTAACAGAATTATTTTTAGAACAATGGGATATGAGCCGCTACTTTAAAGCATAACCAGCCAGGCTACGGCCCCTATTGCAACACTGATTTCATAGCAACCGTCGTGATAGCGTGTTAAATTCCATCATATCGCAACCAATACGCGACCAAGATTACGTTTACCGTATAACTTCCGCTGAAAACTTGCCGGGTTGCATAAGCTCCTCTACGTTTATTAATATTCATAAAAACAATCAGTTGGAAAGTGTGATAAGGGTTTGGGTTTTTCATGAACCAGAATAAAATATTTAAACTTGATCTCCGAAATTTAATTCTGGCGCTGGCAATCTTCGGCGTACTGATCACTTTGTCCAATGCAATGTATTCCATCTACCATGTTCAAAGAGATTTATTGATCAACAAAACCATGGAATCGAACCGGGTCTATGCAGAAAAACTGGCCCAGACCACCGATACCTTTCTGGATTCCGCTATTCATCAATTGGAGTTCAGCGCCGCTACCATCAGCACGATTATTGATGACGATGCCGCGTTGGCTCGCGAAACCAACCGCTTACAAACTCAGTCTGAGATGTTCAATTCTGTTGTGGTCGTTAATAGCGATGCTGTCATCACATCCATCTCGCCTGCTGATATACCGGTGAAAGGAATTAAGATGACCAGTGATGATGGACTGCAATCACTAAGAGCACAGAAACCACTGGTCACAGAACCCTTTGTGTCACCCGCTGGCAATTATCTCACCAGTATTTCCTATCCCATATTTGATAAAAACAATCGCTACCGGGGTTTTGTCGCGGGTAGTATTTATTTGAACAATAAAAACATCATTTCAGCTCTGCTCGGTCAGCACAACTATCTGGATGAATCCTACCTTTATGTCGTGGACCGTACCAAGACGCTGATATTTCACCCTGAACATGAGCGCATCGGAGAAAAAGTTGCCAACAATCCGGCCATCAACTCAGTACTGACCGGAAAAACTGGCACGTTAGATATCGTCAATTCCAAAGGCATCGAAATGTTGGCGGGCTTTGCACCCATCAAAAATACCGGTTGGGGAATCGTGGTACAACGGCCAAAACAGGCTTCGTTAGACGAACTGAACAATCAGATGCTCAAAGTATTCGAACACTCTCTACCGGTTGGTGTCATCACCCTGATTACTATTTGGATTGCCGCGTATCTGATTTCACGCCCTTTATGGCAACTGGCGCAAAGTGTTAAACATATGGGCGGTAATTACTCGGTGAATAATATATTTCAGATTCGTTCCTGGTATTTTGAAGTTGCCCACCTCAAAGACGCCATTATCGCAAGCTACGGCATACTGAACCAAAAAATTGATAAATTACATAATGATAGCCACACCGATCCAATGACAGGATTACTCAATAGACGTGGCTTGTTCAGCTCTATAGAGGTGTATGAACAAAACCGGCAACCGCTGGCAATTTTCGCCATCGACATTGACCACTTTAAGCAGATTAACGACACCTTTGGCCATGATCTGGGTGACAAGGTATTGGTCGAACTGGCTAAACTGATGCAAAGCCTGGCACGGAAAAACGACACCATATGCCGCTCTGGTGGCGAGGAATTTCTGATATTTCTTGAAGACATTACCTTAAGCCAGGCACTGGATATTGCAGAACGGCTGCGGAAACAGATTCACGGTCACTTTATTCCCAGAGTGGGCCACGTGACCGCCTCTATCGGTATCTCTCACTGGCCGGATAACGGTGCCAGCATCAATGATGCCATCATCAAAGCCGACAAAGCGCTGTATCAGGCCAAAGCCAATGGCCGAAACCGAACAGAAGTGCATTCACAGGACATCGCGCTGTCATCTTAACCATATTGCAATCGTATGATGGTTGATATTGTTAAAGTGATGTTCATTGACACGTAAGACATGGTGCAAAATGGCAAAACGGCCATTTCCTGAATAAACTGATAAATAAACGGGCAATCAAGATGTTATTTCCGTAGATCTCATTCAGGAGCACCTATGCCAATGACCGAAGCCTTAACTGAGCTGCAGACTCAACTATCTGCCATTGCGGCAGACATGACTCAGTTAGACACCTATCTGCAACTGGCAATTATTTGTGCCGTCTATCTGTTTGCTTACTATATTGCCAACAAAATCAGATCACGCTTCCATCTGGTGGGTGAATCCCCACAGCCGCAATCGCATCCACTTCGATCACTGGTTTATCGATTCGATAAAATCATCTTCCCTATTATTGCCATTATTTTGCTCAAGTTTTGTATTGAATTTAGTAAGTTGGTATTAGATAAACAGTGGCTTATGTCCGGGGCGCTGATGGTAGCGGTATTGCTGTTTTACAATACCTTAGTAAACAAATTCGTCATTAGTAAGTTTGGCAGTAAGCTGTTTAAAATCGTCGGTTTACCTATTCTGTTTTTCCATTTTACCGGCTGGCTGGATGATATATCAGAAGTACTGCGCGGCATTTCTATCACGCTGGGTAACATTTCCATTTCCGCTTACGTTTTTGTACGCGTGCTGATCTTTGGTTCACTGTTGTTCTGGCTCGGGCGGGCATCGAACAACTTTGGTAAAAACATCATCCGCAACCAAAGCTCACTGGACGTCAGTACCCGGGAAGTGTTCGCCAAAATATTCGAAGTAGCGCTATTTGTATTGGTATTCTTGCTGCTGCTCAACATCATGGGAATTAACCTCACCGCGCTGGCCGTGTTTGGCGGCGCATTGGGTGTCGGGCTCGGCTTTGGTTTGCAGTCGATCGCCTCTAACTTTATTTCCGGGATTATCATTCTTCTCGACCGTTCGCTCACCATTGGGGATTACATTGAACTGGAAGATGGCAAAACAGGGTTTGTGCGCGAATTTCAGCTACGTTACACCACGTTAGAAACCTATGATGGTAAAGACATCATGGTGCCGAATGAAAAGCTGATTTCCGAATCATTTATCAACTGGTCGCATAAAGATCCTAAACAGCGTTACCGGGTCGACTTTTCGGTTTCTTACCATACCGATATTCGTAGCATGGTCGAGATTATAAAGCAGGTGGTGGCCGAGCATCCTAAAGTGATCAGTGGCGAACCGTTCCCGATTGAACTGCAACCGGACTGCGAGATCGACAGCTTTGGTGATTCTGGCGTTAATATGTTTGTCGAATTCTGGATGGAAGGAATTGATGACGGTCGCAACCGGGTGGGTGGTGACCTGCTACTGATGATATTTGAAGCGTTAAGAGAAAACGGTATCGAAATACCGTTTCCACAGCGCGAGGTTCGTATCCTTAAAGATTAACCTCAGCATAGACAAGCCAGGCCTTTACCGCTTAGCTGTCAGGCTACATTCTGATCCCGCCGTCCACTTCCAGCACCCGGCCGGTGAAGTAGTCATTTTCAAAAATGTACTTGGCGGCATGGGCGATTTCACTGGCATCGCCCATTCGACCGACCGGTATCATCTTTTCTAACCGCTCAATGGCTTCTGGCTTCATCTGCTCTGCCATCGCCGTTTTGACAACCCCTGGCGCAATGGCGGCGGCGCGAATGCCGTAACGCGCCAGCTCTTTGGCCCAGCAGGTGGCTAAAGTTGCCACCGCAGCTTTAGAGGCTGAATAGTTAGACTGACCGATATTCCCTGCCCGGGAGACACTGGAGATATTAATGATCACGCCTTTGCGTCCGGAATTAATCATCTGACACGCCGCCTCTCTGCCACATAAAAATGTACCGGTGAGGTTAACGTTGATCACCGCATTAAACTGCTCCAGCGACATCTTGCTCATTTCGCCATCTTTGACTTTCACCAGCAAACCATCGCGTAAAATGCCCGCGTTATTGATTAAACCATCCAACTGGCCAAAATCGCTGACAACCTGGGCAAATACCTTTTCCACTTCGCTTTCATCGGTGACATCTACCGGATAGATTTCTGCGCGGGTATTGACAGCCATGCACAACTGCCTGGTCTGCACCAGCGCTTCTTGATTCACGTCCAGCAGAGCTAGCTGCGCGCCTGATTCAGCCAGCGTCAGCGCCATTTTCTGACCCAGTCCCTGTCCCGCACCGGTAACCGCAATAACGCTATGATTAAGTTCCATTTTTACCTCACATGTAATTTAGATGTCAGCGCGTTCGCTGATAAAACTGAAATAGACTGGAGAAATCGAGTTCCTCATGGCCATTAGCATTATGAAATGCATACAGGTTTCGCGCTAATGCCCCCATAGGCACTGAAGAGTGGCTATTTAACGCCGCATCCATTCCCAGCCCCAGATCTTTTAACATCAGCTTACTCATAAATCCTGGCTGATACTGATTACTGGCTGGTGCATTTTCCATCACGCCCGGACACGGGTTGTATAATTCCAATGCCCAGTTCCGTCCTGAACTCTGCAGCATAATGTTAGACAATACTTGCGGATCCAGTCCATTGTCGATACCCAAATTGAGTGCTTCACAAGTCCCCGACATGAGGATACCCAGCATCAGGTTATTACAGATTTTAGCCATCTGCCCATCCCCTGCCTGGCCTGCGTGGAAGACATTTTTACCCATGTGCTGCAAAATAGTCTCAGCTTTTGAAAATGCCGAGTCTGTTCCGCCAACAATAAACGTGAGCGTGGCCGCTTTGGCTCCGGCAACGCCGCCGGATACCGGCGCATCGACAAACTCAAGCCCTTTTTGAGTGGCCTGCTCGGCAACCAGGCGGGCTGATTGCGGGTCGATGGTCGACGAGTCAATCAGGAACGTACCGGGCTCGACCAGGTTAAGTAAACCAACCCCACCCGCGTGATCGCCCAGATAAACAGCCCTGACATGCTCGCCCGCAGGTAACATAGTAATCACACTGTTGGCGCCGGTCACCGCTTCCTGCAGCGAGTTAGCAACCGTGGCCCCCGAAGGTTTAAGCTTTTCAG
>NZ_JBNKVP010000060.1:0-21015 GCF_050299255.1 Vibrio sp. | reverse complement strand
TTAAAAGGCCGTTAGCATTCTCATTGGCTCCACGCTCCCAAGAGCTATAAGGGTGGGCAAAATACACATCAGCTTCCAACTCCTTTGCGATGGTTTCATGACCTGCAAACTCTCTCCCGTTATCTGCCGTGATGGTATGCACATGCTCCTTATAAGGCATGAGTAGCTCTATGGTTGCTTTGGTGACATCATCTGCTGACTTAGATGGCACTTTTTTTACCACGTAAAATCGTGTTTTACGCTCCAAAATAGTCACCATAGCCCCAGTGCCGTGTTTGCCTAAGACAGTGTCGATTTCCCAATCACCAAATCGCTCCTTACTGTCAACGATGCTTGGCCGAACATCGATAGAAACGGCATTCTTGATAGCGGGCGCTTTTTCTTTTTTACCGCGACGATACCGCTTGTGTCCTTGTCTCAAATGGCGATATAGCTTGCCACCCAAGCGTTTATCCTGTGCAACAAATCGGTAGATCCACTCATGGCTGACAGCGGCACCGACTTTCGTTAATACACTGGAAATTTGCTCTGGGCTCCAATCCGCTTCTAAAAGCAAGCGGATAAAATCAACACGCTCCTGTGGTATACGGTATTTACGCGCTGATGTGCGTTTTTTGATTGATAACATCTGGGCTTCGTTAGGACAATAATGTCTGCCCTTGCGGCCGCGTTTAAGCTCCCGGTATACCGTAGAGCGATGGCACTGAACAGTTTTAGCTATTTCAGAAACCGAAATTCCCCGTTCCAAAAGAGCCGAAATCTGATATCTTCTGCCCTCGGTCAACTGCTGATAATTCATGGTAGTACTGCTTGTTTCTTTGACGAGAAGAGCGTACCACTTTTAGCAGTTGGCCTCCTCTTCTACACCTTTCCATGAATGTCGCACTTATTATCTGAAATCGGGCCCAACTAAAAATATATTTTTGAAATATTAGGCGCACAAACATATTTCAAACGTAGTCTCAATGACGCAGAGTTGCACTACTTTAATCTTGTGCGACTTGCATACTGTGCTTTAACAACCCACACTTAAATATTGGGTTGTTGTTTTTAATCACAATCATTCGCTACTATCGAGGCAATGATTATGTCCTTTGTTAAAGCCTCGTCGTCCTATACCAATCACAGAATTTTTCATGGATTTGACTCGCAATTAGAGTCAAACAACGTTACGCCCCCCAAACCTGGGCACGATTCCTGTAAGGAAGTTAACCAAGCTAAACTAAATCTAAATATTGAGAAACCGCTTGGCGAAGTGGCACGAGGCAGCGCCCCGATTTCACACTACTTAAACCTGTATGGTTTTACCCTAACTCCGGACACTGACCAGTCTATAAACCTTGAAAGCAACACCTCATTACTAACACCAGGAAGTGAGTTAGCTAGGCTGGTTAGACGCTTAAAGGAGCCGGACGATAAGTTACGTTTATCGGATTCGCGATGAAAAATCATACGTTACGGTCTGACGAACGCGGACATCCCACCCAACTGCCTAAAGAATATGTAGACTGGATCACTCAGCCGATAACTCGTTTCCTAAAAGTTGAAGCAGCGGCTGGTGCCGTCTTACTTATAGCGACCGTTATTGCCCTAACACTTGCTAATTCTCCATGGGCTGACGAGTTTATGGGGTTATGGAATGTCCCTGTCGGGCTTTCAGTGGGCACTTTTGAGTACTCACGCTCAATGCAGAAATGGATTAATGATGCGTTAATGACATTGTTCTTCTTTCTGGTCGCTCTTGAACTTAAGCGAGAAATAGTATTAGGGGAATTAAAGACACTACGTCTTGCGATGTTATCTATTTCGGGCGCTATTGGGGGAATGTTAGTTCCGGCAATAATTTATCTTGTTCTCCAAAAAAATCAGCCCGGTGAGTATGGCTGGGGTATTGTGATGACAACAGATACAGCATTTGTTATTGCGTGTCTTGCGCTTCTTGGGTCTAAAGTTCCACACAGTTTACGCGCGTTTATGCTTTCGTTGGCGATTATCGATGACATAGGAGCCATAACTGTTGTCGCCATTGCTTACGGCGAAATAATCCAGGTCACATACGTTGCATTAGCGATTGTCGGACTGTTAGTCACCAACGCTTTGTCAATGATCGGTATTCGAAGCGTTGCTGTGTATCTGTTGCTAGGCAGTCTTATCTGGTTTGCTTTCGATGCTTCAGGGATACACCCGACTATCACTGGTGTGGTATTAGGACTGATGACTCCCACGATACGCTGGGTCAACAAGCAACGTTTACTCTCCATCATGGAATGCGTTGCCCCAAAGCCTTTACTCAACCAATCAGGGAAAGCCCAGATTGATCGCCAGGCACTAAAAACAGCTCAAGCCGCGGCACGTGAAGCGCTTTCACCGTTGGAAAGATTGGAGATGCTGCTTCACCCCTGGGTTGGCTTTGTAATCATGCCTCTATTCGCTTTTGCAAATGCAGGCGTCACCATTTCTTTTTCTGAGTTATCTGGATCTTTGTATATGGCGATATTCGCTGGCCTGGTTCTCGGAAAACCCATTGGCATTTTTGTCTTCTGTTCATTAGCGACGCATTTAAAGCTGGCGATACGTCCTCCGGATCTGCCCTGGCGTTATGTATGGGCAGGAGGAATGCTTGCCGGTACAGGCTTTACCATGTCGCTATTTATTGCCAATCTGGCTTTAAGTTCGGCCCTCGTCGATGTTGGAAAGCTCGCTATTTTATCTGCTTCTTTGTTTTCTGCTTTGGCGGGGATCATCACGCTACGTTGGCTTATAAAACGAGATGTAATGCCCTCAACAGTTAACTGACATTCATTCCTATATATCGAACGAGTGTCAATGAAAAGAGGAAATCAAGATGTTCCCGAGTAATGAACAAACCTGGCGTAAACGATACCTTAAAACACTGGGTATAAAAGGTACTGATTACCATTATTGGTCTTTGAAAGAATTGGCCAGAGATTATCAGGTGACGTTGTCTCAGTTACCATTTACCACAAGGCTACTGCTTGAAAATGTCATGCGCCATTACGAGACCCCCACCACAACTTCTGATACGGTCGCTGCACTTTGTCTCAATACGACAGCACGAAAACCAGGCAGTAAAGCATCAATTACAGAGTTCTATTTTTACCCTAGCCGAGTTCTAATGCAGGACTACACGGGAGTGCCTGCGCTGGTTGATCTTGCCGCTATGCGGGACGCGGTTTCTCAAGGCGGTGGCGATCCGGAATCTATCAATCCGGTTTGTCCAGTTGACCTTGTCATCGATCACTCTGTCATTGCGGAGCAAGCCGGTACAGCTTCTGCGTTGCTGGCTAATCGGCAACAAGAAATGAAACAAAACCGGGAGCGATACCAGTTTTTAAAATGGGCACAAGCAAGTTTTCAGAATCTGACCGTGATTCCCCCGGGGAGGGGAATATGTCACCAAGTAAACTTGGAATATTTGGCCCAGATTGTTCGTGAAGAGCAAAACGTGTTGCTCCCCGATACTTTGGTTGGCACTGACAGTCATACCACTATGGTTAATGGGTTGGGCGTACTCGGCTGGGGAGTCGGAGGTATCGAAGCAGAATCGGCAATGCTTGGACAGCCAATAAGTATCAATCTGCCTTGTATCGTAGGGGTTTGTCTCGAGGGTGAACTGAGAGCGGGTGTGACCGCTACCGATCTTGTGTTGACCATAACAGAACAGCTCAGGTCACATGGTGTCGTGGGAAAATACGTAGAATATTATGGCTCAGGATTGGCAAACCTCTCAGTAGCAGACCGAGCCACTCTCTCCAATATGGCGCCGGAATATGGTGCCACATGTGGGTTATTTCCTATTGATGAAAAAGTCATAGAGTATTTAACCCTGACCAATCGCCCTTTATCTGTGATAGACAGAGTTAAAATATACGCACAAGAGCAAGGACTTTGGTGGGATACGAATACCCCGTACCCTGATTACCAGGAAAACATCAAAGTCGACTTATCCACTATAGAATCCTCGGTGGCTGGACCGAAGCGCCCACAAGATCGCCATAAGCTTAGTGATATTAAACAAGCCACTTTGGATCAATGTGCTATTGACGGTAAGAGTGTTGAAGAAAGCTCATTTCCAGATAATTCACCTCATACTCGAATAACTCATGGCGATGTTGTGATCGCAGCTATTACTTCCTGTACCAATACGTCCAACCCGACAGTAATGTTAACCGCCGGTTTAGTGGCAAAAGCTGCGGTAGAAAAAGGCTTATCAGTACCTTCCCATGTAAAAACCTCGCTTGCACCAGGTTCTCAGGCTGTCGCAATGTATCTTAACGATACCGGATTTCAGCACTTCCTTGACAGATTAGGGTTTCAACGAGTCGGCTATGGTTGTACTACGTGTATTGGTAACTCAGGTCCTCTCAAAGATTCTCTTGAAAGTGAAATTAGCCAAAACGACCTGAACGTCTGTGCAGTATTATCAGGTAACCGCAATTTCGAAGGACGGATTCACCCATCCGTTCGGCTAAATTGGCTCGCATCTCCACCGTTGGTAGTTGCTTTTGCGCTGGTGGGACATACACGGATTAATCTCCTTAAAGAGCCAATTGCGACCAATGATGCCGGGGAGAAAATTTATTTAAAAGACTTATGGCCAAGTGAGGAAATGATCAAAGATGCTTTAGACCAAGTGCACCAGAGCCATTTCAGGTTAAGTTACCAAGATATTGAACAAGGGGATCAGGAATGGCAAAACTTAACTGTGGAAGACAGTCTCTGTTACCCCTGGAATCCCTCATCTACATATATTCAGCGCCCACCGTTTTTTGAGCGTGAACATCAAACCCTGCCAATCGAATCCGCTCGTATATTAGCAATCTTTGGCGATTCTATTACCACCGACCATATTTCGCCAGCTGGACAAATTGCTGAAAGCAGCCCCGCTGGTCAATACCTGCTCTCTCACAACGTAACGGTAAGGGATTTCAATAGCTACGGATCCCGGCGCGGAAACCATGAGGTAATGGTACGGGGGACGTTTGCCAATGGACGTTTAAAAAACAAGATGGTTTCGCCTATTACTGGAGGTTTTACTCGTTGTTACGGTGATGTCGTGTTAGATGGGTTCAATATGTCGACCAGTGGTTTGGTCCCTGAAGTGATACCAATTTATGAGGCGAGTCAATTTGCTATTGCTCACAAGGTTCCTTTGGTCATCTTTGCAGGAAAAGAATACGGTACCGGATCTAGCCGCGATTGGGCGGCTAAAGGATGCTTGCTGTTAAATGTACGTGCGGTAATCGCAGAATCTTTTGAACGTATTCATCGCAGTAACTTGGTTGGAATGGGTATATTGCCACTTCAACTCAGCAGACCGGATGAACTTGATAAGCTTACACTTAAAGGAAATGAAACGATTTTTGTTGTACTGAACGAAAAACTAAAACCTTTGTTAGAGTTTAACATCGTCATTGTGACTGATCACGGTTCGGAACATTTGGTCTCTGTGCTCACTCGAATCGACAATCAGAGAGAGCTTGAGTACTTCAACGCCGGAGGTATATTGCGTTATATCGCCAAACAAAAATGACACTAAGGCTGTTGCTGTACTGTTGTGATTGAATCGTCCATAAAGCGAAGTCAATCCGGGTATCGAAAAAAGCCAAGCGCACTAATAACCAAAGCCAGCTCGATGCTGACTATAAATCTGAGCATGGAAGCGTCCGATTTATGGAAAATAACAAGGTATGTTTGGATCCATAACGTGAAAACATGAGGATATGCATATCGAATACGAAGATCTCGTTAAGCCCAGAAATCAAGGTAATAGTCAGGGCAAGGTTTTTCAAAATCCAAGCCCTGACATGGGTATCAGTTAGTTTTTAGCGAGAATTTTACGAATATTTACGATTTCTGATTCCGAAAACTCCAAACAATTCACCGCAGCAACATTTTCGCACAGTTGTTCTGGTGAGCTAGAGCCAATCAGTACTGAAGAAACACGTTGATCATTAAGCAGCCAGGCCAGTGCCATTTGAGCAAGGGACTGCCCGCGTTGATCGGCGATAGCCGCCAGCGCTTTGATTTTCGGTTGGCAATGTTCAACCAGATTGGGATCTAAATAGGAACGCTGATTATCAGCACGAGAGCCCTGTGGAATGCCGTTCAAGTATCTTTCAGTTAATAGCCCTTGCGCTAATGGCGAAAACGCAACCATTCCTACCCCGGCTTCAGCTAATGTATCGAGCAATCCCTCTTCTACTTGCCTATCAAACATCGAATACCTGGCCTGATGCACCAGGCATGGCGTCCCCAACTGCTCAAATAGCTTTAGTGCCTGTTTAGTTTGCTCAGGAGAATAATTGGACAGACCAACATAGAGTGCTTTACCCTGGCGAACCAACATATCTAAGGTAGATATTGTCTCTTCCATAGGAGTTTCTGGATCGGGGGTGTGATGGTAAAAAACATCCACATAATCCAGATTCATCCGTTTCAGAGATTTGTCTAAACTAGACACCAGATACTTACGCGAGCCACCAACACCATAAGGTCCTGGCCACATATCATAACCAGCCTTGGTTGAGATAATTAGCTCATCACGATAACAAGCGAGATCCTGAGACATAATCCGGCCCAGCGTTTCTTCTGCAGAGCCATATGGTGGCCCATAATTGTTCGCCAAATCAAAGTGGGTGATTCCCAAATCAAATGCTCGACGGAGGATTAGGCGTGCGTTGGCAAACGAGTCATACTGACCAAAGTTGTGCCATAACCCGAGTGACAGTGCAGGCAGACGCAGGCCACTGTTACCACAGCGACGATACGACATCGATTCATAGCGTGTTTCATCAGCGAAGTAAGGTGCTATCGGAGCGTGATCATTTATTTTCATGCGATAGATCTTAGAAAATCCATTTAAAGACTGTTTAAAGATTCAATATCGTCTGCCAAGTCTGAACAAAACCAAAGGCAAGGTTGGCATTCAAGACAGATAGAACGCCCTAACACAACGATATTGAGCACAAGTGGCCTACCATAGCGCAGTTTCAGTATCTGTATGCGCTCCTCACAAGAGATCTGTGACAACGATTACAAATCTAAAAACCAAGCTTATTAGAGGATTGGGAACATATATTTCGCTATTACGAGCAATATTTCAGATATAAATAAGCAACGTTTACACTAATGTATATGTCTGTACATAATAGCTAAGTTGAGCACTTGCTAATCTGTACTTATTGAGTGGGGCAATAGTGTAATTTGTGGCCAAAGGTCAGCTTATACGTTTACATAGATGTTCAATGCCGGATGGATTCACCAAACCCTGCATAGGTATGGCGCGGCCCACTTGTGACAGTAGAGAGAGCGCTGTTCAGGTCCAGAAACAACAAAGCCCCGCACTAGGCGGGGCTTTGTTTAAATTTGGTGGGTCCGGGCGAACTCGAATCGCCGACCCCTACCATGTCAAGGTAGTACTCTAACCAACTGAGCTACGGACCCAAATTTTTGTTCAGCTGCATAACAATGCAGTCAGGAATGGTGCGTCCGAGTGAACTCGAATCACCGACCCCCACCATGTCAAGGTGGTGCTCTAACCAACTGAGCTACGGACGCATTCCTTGAGAACGAGAGGGATATTAACGGGTGTTATTTCCGGGTGCAAGTCCAATTTCAGCTATTTTGAACCGTTTGGCGCTTATCTGCACAGTTTGTCTGATTTTTCACCCAGCTACTGCTGCTCCCCCACTCGCAGAGTGACCCTGCCAGCTTTGGCAGACTGGTAGCCATGTCACAAAGCCAACAGAATGAAATGAGGTAAAGCAATTCACCTGACCTATTTGATTATAATCAAACCTTAAACCAAGCCGGATTATTTGACTAATCAATTCAATACGTTAAAAAATATCCACTCTGTTGGTAATGTCAGTTTTCCATGCATTTAAACCATTACTATGTGTAACAAGGTGTGTTTTACGATTATCAATCTTAACCGCCACAAACTACAATCTATACTTAGCCTAGTAGATTAAAAAATTCAGTGTTTACAGATGAGTAACGCTAGTTTGTCTTAAGTAGTGGTGACGTTAATGACAAAAAATCCCCTTCCGCTTTTTATTGCGGCGGCCTTCGCCGCTCAGTCCGTACAGGCAGAGAATGCCATAACCGATGCAATTTCTGATGGTTACGTCGAAGCAGGCGACTACATTCAGATTGCCGTACCCGCAACGGGCCTGCTGGCAGCCTGGATACATAGCGATGCCGAAGGTGCCAAACAGTTAACTTACTCGCTTGGTACGACCATTGCGGTAGTACAAGCAGGCAAGTTTGCTGTAGGCCGTACCCGGCCGAATGTTTCGAACACGGCTTCGTTTCCATCCGGGCATACCGCAGCGGCATTTTCCGGAGCAGCATTCTTACAATCCCGTTATGGTGCAGCCTGGGGTATCCCCGGTTATGTAGCCGCTACTTATGTTGGTGCCAGCCGGATATATGGTAACCGCCACTACGCCGATGATGTAGTGGCCGGTGCCGGAATTGCGTTCTTAGTTAACCAGTATTTTGTCTCTCCTTATACGCCAGAAGGCGTCAATTTAAGCGCGGCCCCAACCCAAGACGGCGTGATGGTCAATGTCGCCATATCCAATGATGCGCTTAGCTACGACACTAATGCCACCCGAACATCGCAGCCATCGTTCAAAGAAAGAAACCATTCCTTTAGCTTAGATGTCGGGTTTAATACCTATGACACTATGGCTGATCTTGGCGCCAATAATACGCTCCGCTCCACGACGCCACTGGATCCTAGTCAGCCGTTTGCTGCGGTCCGTTACGGTTATAAGTTAGATGATGCCAGCTCCTTTGAACTGAACTTCGCACCAAATGAAACCCGCCGTTCTGGATTGGTCAGCAATGACTTTTCCATTGGCGGCAAAACCTACCAAACCGGAGAAACCGTGTTTATCGCCCTGCGTCAGTGGAGTCTCGGTGCCAACTATCTACGCCATTATCAACTTTCCGAGCAGTTCAACCTTACCGGCGGTTTAGGCTTGTATGGTTATGCGTTGGTACTGGAAGGCGACCTCGACAATGGCGGCCGTCATGGCTCTGATAAAGAAAACGTACTGATGCCGTCTATCACCCTCCAGGCGGACTATGCCTTAACTGACCAGTGGGGAATACGAGTCCGGGGTGACTATCAGACAATTGGTAGTGACTACGCTTACAATGTCGAAAGCGGATTCAATTATAGTTTCAATCCAGAGTGGGAAATGGGTTTGAAATACAATACCTCCAAAAATAAGTGGGACAAAACCAATATCCAATACCACACCGAATCAATTGTAATTTCAGTAACTAATCACTATTAACCGGAGGATTCGTCATGGGTAAAAGGATATACCTGCCGGCTCTCGCGGCAAGTTTAATCAGTCAGGCTGTGTGGGCAGAAACCCCATACAACGCCATTAATGAATCAATTGGCGACAGTATTGTTGATGCCGGAGACGTATTGGTACTGGCCATCCCCGCGACTGGCTATTTTGCTGCCTGGCTGCACGACGATTTTGAGGGGGCTAAACAGCTAACGCTATCGGGCTTGGTCACCCAGGGGATCGTGGAAGTAACCAAAGACACCGTTGGCCGCTATCGACCCAATTCTGATATCGCCGGCGGCAGTTACAAGTCGTTCCCGTCCGGGCACTCTGCCGGTGCCTTTTCTGGCGCAGCTTTTCTGCAATCTCGTTACGGCAGCGCTTGGGGCATTCCCGCCTATTTAGGCGCTACTTTTGTGGCAGCCAGCCGGGTACACGGCCGGCGACACTATACTGATGATGTGTTAGCCGGTGCGGGGATCGCATTTCTGATCAATCAGTATTTTGTTTCGCCGTACAGCAACGAAGGCATCAGTGGTGGTATTTACCCTAACGAAGACGGCGGTTTTACCATGGGAGTCACGATCCCCACTAACGCATTGCAGTACGATCAAAATGCCAAACGTGGAAATGGTGAATTGCGCCGCCCGAACCGTCATCGCTTTGAGCTAAATATCGGTTTTAATATGACCGACTCTCTTGGTGAAGCCGGTGCCAAAGATCTGATGCCGAACTCTCAACTGGTGGATGACCATCAACCATTTTCAACTGTAGTCTACGAGTACCAGTTAGATAAACAAAACTCTTTGGAACTTGAGTTTTCGCCCAATGAAACTCGCCGTTTTGGTACGTTAGCCGCGCCGTTAGAGGTTGGCGGTAAACAGTATCAAGCGGGTGATGATCTTTACGTAGCGTTTAAACAGTGGGGCTTAGGCGGTAGTTATTACCATCACTACCCTATTAATGACCGACTACAATTAAGCGCTGGCGCGGGGCTATATGCTTACTGGGTCGAGCTTGAAACGGATTACCTGACCGGAGGCTTATATGCCAATGAAGGCGATGTTCAATTTATGCCTAGTATCTCAGGGAAAGCCAGCTATCGACTGATTGGAGATTTATCGGCCATTTTGATGGCCCGATACCAGACACTGACGGGAAACCAGGTCAGGATGATTGAAACTGGATTGAATTATGAATTGAATCCAGATTGGGATTTCAGCCTGAAATATGGCTATTCCAAAGCCGAGTGGGACAGTACCCGGGCTACATACCATACCGATTCAGTTATCCTTGGCTTTGCCAACCGTTTTTAAGTATTGGCTTATTAACTCTCTTTCCAGGTTGCCGATACAACAATGCCCTGTCTGTGACAGGGCATTTTTCTTGGCGTATGACTTACTAGTACTAATTAGAAGTAAGTTGCAGCGTTTAGCCAGAAAACAGTGTCTTCTTTTTGAGTGTTGCCAGCGCCAATACCGTTTTTCGCAGTACCTTTGATTTCGCCAGTGTACTCAACTTTGAAACCTACTGATGCCGCGTCAGCTACCATGTAACCGCCACCAACTTCAACTTGGTTGATGTTTTCTTCAGCTTCGAACACGTAAGTCGTTTTAGGGTTAGCATACAGCCAGTGGCCTGCTTCAAACGCGTACATCGCGTAAACACCAACTTGCGCCACGTTGCTGTCTGAATTTAGGCCAACGTGAGTGGATTTGTCTGCACCGTCATGAACAAACTGACGACCAAGGCTTAGCATTGGGAATACCATCGCCTGAGGCGTAAGATCAAATTTGTAAATCATACCACCCATTGCAGTAGTTTTATCTGCGTTACCTAGTACGTCAGCAGAAAAACCCAGGCCATCAGTTACATTGAAGTAGCGTACGCGGTAGTCAAATTTCTTGTCAGACGGGGTATCTTTATCAGTGCTGTAACCCAGGTCACCTTGGAAAATATGTTCACCCATACCATACATGGTATTTAACTGAACTTTGTCCTTGTTCACTGCGCCACCCAGCATCGAGAAACTAGCAGTTGGATCACCGTAGTTGACTTTTTCTTCTTGAACATCAGCAGCCATGGCACCCGCGCTAGTTGCGGCGATGATTAAAGCTAACAGAGACTTTTTCATAATATGAAACCCAGTTTGTGGAGGAATGAGTGCATTATGCAAACTTCTGCTAAATTGACACAGTTAAGTAATATTCGGTTTTCGCATAGGTTTAGTCTTTAGCTTAGTTATTGCTCTCATCTAACAGGCAAAAAAAGGCTCGATTTAGCTTGCCAGTTGGCAAACACCACCGACCTATTCGATATTCAAATAACACATAACTAAAGTGCCATGACGTGGTGATTTAGAATAAATACTTTATTTTTTATTCCAGGGCCTCTGTTTGCCGGTCTCTGGTAAGGTCAACCAGAGGTAAAATGAGTTATTTATCTAAATCACGCCTACTCGTGGCTATGTATATGAGTGGCGGCTTTTTTATCAGCAACCCAGCTGTAGCTAGCAATCAGTTTATCGATCCCGTTGATGGACGATTAGATGCGAGCCAGTTTATTTTGGACAACGCAGCGGGCTTTCTACCGGTACCGATTATGATCACCGACCCGGCTGTGGGTATGGGCGGCGGTGGCGCCTTGCTATTTTTCCATGAATCTGCGGAGCGTAAAGCGAGACGCGAAGCGGGAGAACAAGTCGCAGATGTTCCTGCCAGCGTGTCCGGGTTAGTTGGGTTATCGACCGAAAATGGAACCAAGGTCTACGGTGCTTTTCACTCCGGTAACTGGCTGAATGATCGCGTACGCTATATGGGCGGTTTGTTTAAAGCGGACGTTAATCTTGTCTACAATTTTCCTGCCCTGGGAACCGATGCGTCAATCAATACTGAAGGGAATTACTTTTTCCAGGAGCTGGATATCCGGCTGGGTGACAGCAACGTCTTTTTCGGCGCGGGCTACACCTATATGAACTCGGTAAGCACGTTTACCGATATGAAAGATATAGAAGGTGAAATCCCCTCGCCTGAAAGCAAAGATGCCGACCTGTCTCTTAAGCTAACTTATGACAGCCGTAACAACCAGATCGCGCCGAAAACCGGAACTCATGCCGGGTTGAAGTGGAATGGCCACCGTAAAACACTGGGTGGAGACCACAATTTTAACCGTTACCACGCCTACGTGCAGAATTACCAACGTCTTACGGACAAATGGGGGCTGGCATTACGAGGTGATTATAAAACCCTCGATGGTGAAGCACCGTTTTACTCCTCTCCGTATGTAGAGATGCGCGGTATTGCTGCGATGACCATGCGTAACGACAATGCTGCCCTGATGGAAGCAGAACTGAGTTACGATATAGATGACCGCTGGACGGTACTAACCTTTGCCGGTATCGCCACCGCTTATGATCATCAAAAAAATCTTCGCGATGCTAACTGGTCTACTACCGGCGGTGGCGGTTTTCGTTACCTCATCGCACGCCAACTGGGCATAACCAGTGGCTTAGACGTGGCGCAAGGCCCCAAAGAGACCGCGCTATACATCCAGTTTGGCAGTGCATGGTAATCATAGCTGTTTAGTGGCCCGGACTGGACCACATTGACTATTCCTGCCACACATAATAAGCCCGGCCAATGCCGGGCTTATTTGTGCATAGATAACCCAGCCCCTGCCACTATGAGTACTGTTATCCACCGCTAAGTCATCAAGATTTCAGTGTGAATATCCCTCTTCCATACTTGGTAGAACCAGTCACTCAACTGGAACAGATTTGCCTGTGCTCAGATACAAAAAACCTGCACTATGCACAGGGACAGGAACTGAAGGCCAGCCGACTAGGCAAAGATGATATACAGCCCAGAAAAAAGCCCGACGTTACCGCCGGGCTTGGTTTCTCACCTATACAGCAAGTGTCACAGATTAGGCATTGGCTTCAGCTTCGCCTGTCTGTTCTACCGACTTTGGTTTTCTTGCCTCACGCAGACGCTGCAGTGCGACAAAGAAGATTGGGACCATTAAACAACCGATGATGGTAGCGGCCAGCATGCCACCGAAGCTCGCTGCACCCAGGGCATTCAGGCCAGCAGAACCCGCACCACTTGCTACAACCAGTGGCACCACACCCAGGATGAAGGCAAATGCTGTCATCATTACCGCACGGATACGCAGTTTGATGGCTTGTTTGGCTGATTCAATAATCGATAAGCCTCTCTCTTCACGCAGGACTTTCGCAAATTCGACTATCAGTATCGCGTTTCGGCTCGCCATACCAATCAGCAGGATAAGTGCGACCTGAGTGTAAAGGTTAATCGTACCACCCATAGCGGCAACAAACGCCAGTGCACCGAATACACCTGTTGGAACACACAACACAATCGCCAGAGGAATCAACCAGCTTTCGTACTGAGCTACCAGGAACAGGTAGGTAAACAGCAGTGCCAGACCGAACAGGTAAGGTGCTGAGTTACCCGCTTTCAGCTCTTGGTAAGTCATCGCGGTCCATTCAGTTGCGTAACCTTCTGGAAGTGCGGTTTTGGCCAGCTCTTCCATTTTCGCAATCGCCTCACCTGAGCTGTAACCTTCGGCTGGCATTGCAATGATTTGAGTAGAGCTATACAGGTTGTAACGTGCGGTGCTGTCTGCACCTACCAGTGGCTCAAACTCAGCGACGTTCGACAGTTTGATCATCTCGCCGTTGATGTTTTTGACATAAATACGGGTTAGGTCTGTCTCTTCGTTACGGAACTCTTGTTCTGCCAGCAGGTTCACTTGATAGTTTTTACCAAACTTAGTGTAGTCGTTGACGTACAAGTTACCCATCATCGCAGACAGTGTCAGGTTCAGTTCCTGGATATCAATACCCAGCGCCATGGCTTTGGCACGATCTACGTCCAGATAAAGCTGAGGTACATTGGCACTGTAAGTAGAGAATGCCATCGCGATTTCATCAGCGTTGTTCAGCTCGTTCATGTAGTTTTCAAGTGCCGGCGCCATCTCTTCAACCGGGCGACCCTGTAAGTCTTCCAGCTGCATGGTCAAACCACCCGCGTTACCCAGGCCAGGAATTGCTGGCATAGAGAATGCCATACCCACCAGGTCTTTCGACTGATCAATCATCTGCTGCACTTGAGCTACCAGGGCAAATTCGCTGGTTTCAGGGGTGGTACGGTCATGCCAGTCTTCCAACACAACAATCATCATACCGGCATTAGGTGATGCCGCGCCTTTCAGCAAGCTATAGCCTTTTGCTGCAACAACGTGTTTCACGCCAGGCAGTTCACCGATTTGGTCAACTAATGCGTCCAGAACAGGCTCAGTACGGTCCATCGCGGTCGCTTCTGGCATACTGACGTCAATCATGAACGAGCCCTGGTCATCCGCCGGGATGAAGTCGGTTGGCGTTGTTTTACCCAGTACCACGATACCGCCGATCAGTGTGGCAAAAATCACAGTCGACACCAGCAGACGTTGACCCAGGAAACCTACTGATTTCACATAGCCGTTAGTTACACGGTCAATAACTTTGTTAAACGCCGCCAAAGGTCCGCGAGTTTTCTTCTCTTCGTGGCGCATTAACGCTGCACACAAAGCCGGAGTCAGTGTCAGGGCTACGATGGTAGACAGGATGGTCGATACAGAGATTGTCACACCGAACTGCTGGTACATTTTACCAACCATGCCTGGCGCTACAGATACCGGACCAAATACCGCCAGCAGTACCAGCGCCGAGGCAATCAGCGGGCCTGTCACTTCTTTCATGGCGCGAGAGGTCGCTTCTGGTGCGTCCAGATGCTCTTCTTCCATCAAGCGTTCAACGTTTTCAATTACCACGATGGCCGCATCCACTACCACACCGATAGCCAGAATCAGACCGAACATCGAAATGGTATTGATATCGATACCCATCATGGCCATAACCACAAAGGTCCCAATCAGAGACACGGGAATTGCCAAAGCTGGAATCAGTGTGGCCCGGACGCTTTGCAGGAACAGGAAGGTTACTGCAACTACCAGCGCTAGAGCGATGTACAGAGTCTCAAACACTTCATCCATTGAGATCTTAATATAGGTAGTCGAGTCATATGACACTTCATACTTAAGATCATCTGGGAAGCGTTCTGACAGTCTTTCCATCTCAGCACGGACATCTTCAGCCACTTGAATCGCGTTAGCGCCTGGAGCCTGATAGATGGCCAGAATTGGACTTTCGTTACCGTTAAGTGTCGCCAATGCCGCATACTGCTCAGCACCAAGCTCAACGCGGGCTACGTCTTTCAGGTATACAAAGCTACCATCTGGAGAAGCACGTAAGATAATGTTTTCAAACGCTTGTGCATCAGGCAGTCGGCCTTGAGTCTGAATGGTGTACTGGAATACCTGACCACCTTTTCCTGGGCGTTCACCCAGTTTACCCGCCGCAACTGTCGCGTTCTGTGCGCTAATCGCATTGGCAATCTCAGTTGCAGCAATACCTTTCGCGGCCATTTTTTCTGGGTTTAACCAGACGCGCATAGAGTATTTTTGCTCACCGATTACCTGAACTTTACCCACACCGTCAACACGTAGCAGAGAGTCGACTAAGTTCAGTTGTGCGAAGTTAGACAAGAATAAGTTGTCATAAGTACCGTCAGGGGAATAAGGGTTAACCGTCATCAAGATGCTGTTGGCAACTTTCTCAACCGTTACACCCTGTTGCTTAACTTCGTTAGGCAGCTTGGCCATGGCTTTGTTAACCCGGTTTTGCACCAGTACCTGGGCTTTATCCGGATCAGTACCAATCTCAAAGTAGACATACGCTATGTAAGTGTTGTCGTTATTTGATTTTGAATCGAGATAAATCATGCCTTCGACACCATTGATCTCTTGTTCAATGGTGGTGGCTACTGTGTCACGAATGGTGTTGTGGTCAGCACCTGGGAATACCGCAGAAACTTCGATAGAGGGTGGAACGATATTCGGGAACTGTGACACTGGCATTTTTGCCAGCGTCAGTAAACCTGCCAGTGTCATGACGATTGACAGTACAATCGCAAATTTTGGTCGTCTAATGAAAAACTCAGCCATGTGAATTACCCCGCATCAACCACGTCAACAACGCTTCCTGGTCGTGCTTGCTGTAATCCTTTAACGATAACACGATCGCCTTTTTCCAGACCGGATTTCACTACCCAGTCACCTGCAATACGCTGGCCTAAAGTCAGGTATTTGGCTTCAACAACTTGCTCACCATTGACTGTCAGAACATAACGGCCACGTTGGTCTTCCTGTACAACCTGTTGTGGGATAACCACTGCCGGTTCTACTTGAGTTTCACTGGTTACCACAGTAACGAACTGTCCAGGAACCAGCAGTGCGTTAGGGTTAGGGAACTTGAAGCGGAACTGAATCGAACCATTGGCTTTGTCTACCTGGTTATCGATAAAGTTAACTTCGCCTTCCTGGTTGTATTCAGCGCCATTGGCCAATTCCAGATGTACAGCAGGTTCTGCAATTTCATGGCCAGACATGGCTTTTTTCTGTAAGTCATTCAGGTACTCTTTTTCATCTACCTGGATGCTTACGTAAATGCCGTCAGTGCTGTTTAGTCGAGTTAATGGAGTAGAATCTGGGCCAACCAGGCTGCCTACGCTTACGGTTGACGCACCAATCAAGCCAGTAAATGGCGCTTTGATTTGCGTGTAATCCAATTCTAGTTGCGCACGTTTCAAATCTGCCTTTGCCGCCGCTACTTTACCTGCAATGGCGTCGCGCTCAGCTTTGATTTGATCGAGTTCCAATTTGGATAGCGCATCTTTACTAACCAGTGTTTTGGCTTTCTGATATTTCTTATCGGCGATGTTATATTGCGCGGTAATATCGGCTAATTGAGCATCTAAACGCTCAACTTCAATTTGGTAAGGAACTGGGTCGATTTGGAAAAGTAAGTCACCTTTGTTAACGACTTCGCCTTCTTTGAAATTGCGGCTGATAATGTAGCCCGCCACTTTAGGAAGGATATCCACTTTGTCGATAGCTTCGGTTTTACCAACAAACCGTTCGGTCAGTTCAGCATTTTTAAGTTCCACGTTTAAGGTAGTAACCTGAGGAACAATCGCAGTGGTTTCTTCTGGAGCCGGGGCATTACAACCGGCCAGTAGCAGCGGGATAGTAGCAGCTAACAGTTTTACTTTAACGCGCATATAACACCTGCCTTCAATATTGGTATTGGTTTCATGTATAGGTAAGACAGGGCTATGTTACAGAATATGACTATTAACTATCTAATTAGTAACCATCTACTTTTCGAATATATTTGAGTGGGGAATTTGAAAGGATTTTTCAGTTAAAATAATCAGTTAGATGAAGAATAACAGCTTAAACACTAACCAATCGAATGGTGTTTTATTGATATAGGTCAACGAATGTCATTGCAGGATAATCTGTGCTTGTGATTGGCTTCACAAACTGTACATTCGCAGACCTATAAGTGTGGGTTATAGAAATTTAAACCTTTTGCTGCAACATCTCGATTAAGTTAGTTGCTATCGGTCCTAGTTCCGTTTCCAGTCTCCAGAGAGCATCGACTTCTACCCGAATTTCATATTTCAGATACTCAGGCTCAAATTTTACCAACGTGCCTGATTCCATTCGTTCTTTGAACATTGTATATGGTACGACTCCCCATCCTATGCCTTGTTCAATTAAACGTATTACATCGTCCATGTTGTTTGCCTGCCAGACATCCTGCGAAACAATGGCCGTTTCATTGTACAGGTTGTTCTCAAGCAAATTGGAACAGATTACTTGTCTTTCACTGATTAAGCTTTCGTTACTGACCAATTCCATATCTGCCAATTTAGAGTCCGGGCTACATGCATATACAAATTCCACATCCAGTACCGTGACAAATTCTAACCCCCTGGGTATCCCCTTGTCTGGTATAGAAAAGCCCAAGTCCAGATCACCTTTAATCAGGCCTTCATGCAGATCATGCAACTGCTTACGTTCCAGTTTCACCTGAACAAAGGGATATTCTTCGATCAGTTTACCCAAGGCACTATCGATAGTTTCTAGCGGGATAAGGGGGTCGATGCCTATAGTCAGACTATCTTCCAGCTCTTCTAAATTTGCATTACAGTAGTTACGAATTCGGTCGGCTTGGCGCAACAGCAGTTTCGCCTGTTCCAGCACTCTTCTCCCCTGTGGGGTTAACTGCGGATACTTGGTTGAACGATCGAACAGGGTAACACCCAAATCGAGCTCAAGATTGTTCACTCCGATACTGACAGAGCTTTGGCTCTTTTTTATGTGTCGGGCTGCCGCTGAAAATGAGCCATGTTCTGCTGCTGCGACAAATGCGGTAATCTGATCAATATTCAATGCATCACTCCGGTCAATGAATCTCTTCGCATTTCAAATATTAGTATATATTGACAATTTAAACACCTACCGGTGAACTTTAACTTTTGATTTTCCTCAAATTGTCAGCATATTGTAACCCTTTGAATAAGTACGACATGTTATATGAACACATCCGGCGCTATTGCATATCTCTACTTTTTTCGCCGGAATCATTTTTCGGATCTATGAATATATCTGATAGTTTCTAATTAGTTTTTCTGGATATCAGCATGGATAATGGCTGGCTCTATGCTCAATCGAGCTCTATTTAATTAACCAACTGACTGCAATGACAACCGAAAATAACCAACACGCCTGGATGCGCTCCCCTTTCGATCGTATGCGACACGCCGTCCTGTTCGAACTGTTTCTGCTATTTATAACGATCCCACTGGCCATGTGGGTGTTTGATCGCGACATAGTTGCTATCGGTTTTCTGGCAGTTGTCATCACATTATTTACCGTGGGCTGGAACACACTGTTTAACTACCTGTTTGATAAGGTGCATTACCAACTCTATAGCCACACAGTCAAAGAGTTTCGCGCACGGCTATTGCACTCACTGTTGTTTGAACTGGGGTTGCTGATTGGCGCAGTGCCATTTCTGGCCTGGCAGCTGGATATGACTCTGTGGCAGGCACTAATTGCCGATATTGGCTTTGTCCTGGTCGCCCTCTGCTATGCGTTTGTCTTTAATCTCTCCTATGACAAACTGTTTCCGCTACCGGGTGAAACCGGTCGATTAGCACACTCCAAATGACCAAACAGAAAACCAGGATTCAGTGGAAAAAAGACGCCCCACAAGCAATGGCGCGTCTCTTCACATCAGACAGGTCCTGACAATATTGGCTAAATTTCTTCCTGATATACCACGTTGTAGTTTTCGGTATAACTGCAGTGAGGCTGGCGACTGCAGGTAAAAAAGCGCCGTCCTTTAAACTCGCCTTGAGTGGCTGTTTTAATCACCATTGGACTACCGCACTTTTTACAGAAACGCACTTCTTTGTCTGGTTCAATTAAATCGATATGCGCCGCCAGCAATTGGCGCAACCGGCTTACCTGATAGCTGTGGCGAATCGAGGTCCCGATCAACGGAAGATTCGCAGATTTACACACATGGATTAACAGTTTCTGCCGTTCCAGTTTGCCCTTTTCCAACGGCCGGCCATCATCGAGCTCAATCACTACCCGAACCTCAAGGCTGCGAGGGTCACAGACAACATAGTCAAAATAGCTTTTTGCAATACGGCTGTTGGCAATAAACCACTGCTTCTTATCTTTTGCTACCGGAGCCAAAATCTGGCTCATCGCCACTTTTGGCATTACTACACCATGTTGACCCACCGCTTCATTCAGAGCGTTATAAAACGCTCCTTCTTTCATATTGAGTAACGCCCCTTTTACCTTATATTCACTCTCTTTTAGCGTGTCAGGTTTGATCAATCGCTTCTGAACAAAGATAAAAAACACCACCAGCAAGAGTACAATGACAAAAATGCTTTCCATTTGAATTAAACGGCTCCAGTACTATCTATTGTTAAAAAAAACAGCGTTTTCTTAGAAAAATGAACAAAATTCGAGCTAACCCTATCCAACCAGTAATATTTTACTTAAATCTGCCTGCTCCGCCTGCAACGTGGTGCATTTGATACTTCACACTAACAATTTCACATCTGTATAACAAATACATTCTTGATCTAGATCAAGCTTTACATTCCAACAACACACTAACCTCATTACTGTTACACAGACGTAAATATGGAGCCTACGATGGAACTGAAACAAGACCCAAAATGTTACACCGATTTATGTATCGATGGCCTTTGGTATCACTATGACCATTGCGGCACCAAAGCTTACGTATTGAGAGGTGGTGCTTCTCCTGAAGTGGAGCTTAGCCGCGAACCTAAAACGGAACAAGAGCTGATCGAACTGCTCAAAGACGCAGCGAAGTAGTCCCTGCTCCGATACATAACAGGCAATTGGATTTCGCAACCGACTTAAGATGTTTGTTTATACTTTTTTAATTCAGTTCTGGCCAGCAAACCTCTGAATTATCACTTAACTTTTCGCAACATCAATAAAGCCGGCTACCCCTAAAGGGTGAAATCCAATTATTTCTTTCGCAACTACCCTTTCCCAATTTCTCATTGAGCAATGCGTCGATAACAACGCTCTGGTCTGCCCACGCTGCCGTAGTTTAAATCGGCTTCCAGTTCGCCCGAAGCAATCAAAAATTCCAGATATCTCCTGGCCGTAGTACGGCTGGCACCAATTTTTTCACCGGCTTCAT
>NZ_JBNKVP010000059.1:0-21461 GCF_050299255.1 Vibrio sp. | reverse complement strand
CCCCGAAATCTCCCGCAAGGCCTCTCTATGACATCGACCGCCCCCGACCCGCTGACACCGACCTTGCCGCAGGAACCGATGCATGGTCACAGGGTGTCGAATTCTTCGGTCAGTTCACGGATTCGACGGCTGATTTCGCGGCGCGCTTTAGAGATTTCTGCGCTTTTGATGATGTGATCATCTACGCGGTCTTCATAATCAGCTTTCATGTTTTTAATAATACCGACAATATCGTCGTGGCTCATTTCTGGCTTGATGTAATCCAGCAAATTTTCTAGCAGGTCAACACGCTTGCGGTTGTCACGAACCTTTTTTTCGTTATCCAGCAACTCACGCTTCAGTTTGTTTTTACGACGTGCCTGGCTGACAATTTCAAATACGCTACTCATAACTTCATTTCCTAATTTAAAATGACTGCTTTCGATTAAAGCACAACAATGATTTCCATAACAGTGTTTGAGTCAATCAAGTCGAGGCGTTGGCTACTATATAGCCAATCTGCCACGAATGATTTGTCACTTTGTACTGAGCCGCTATATTATGCAAAAGTGTAATGACAACTTTGAACCATCAGTATCATGCGTTTTTCCCAAATCGTGGTAAAACAACCAGATGAAATAGGCAGTAAACCCAACAAGGCAGACCGGCTTACTAAAGCGTATAAGCAACAACGCAGCCTTCAGGAATTGGAGCTCATCGAACTCCGCCGGGCCAATGTCGTAGTTGTCGATCCAACCGGTAGAATCATTAAGCTCCCTCTGCTAGCAGAACATTGATGAGTAAGCTGATAACTATAAGGAAAATGAACAATGAATATTGAGCTCACCCCAACTGAAGCACGCATTATCGGATGTCTGATCGAGAAAGAAGTAACCACCCCGGATTACTATCCGCTAACTCTCAATAGCTTAACCACTGCATGTAACCAGAAAAGTAATCGAGAACCCGTTCTATCTCTGAGTGAAGGAGAAGTTCAGGACACCGTTGACCAATTGGTCGCCAAGCGTCTGGTGAGTGATGAAAGTGGATTTAACAGCCGGGCCAGTAAGTATCAGCACCGCTTTTGCAATACAGAATTTGGTGATTTGAAACTCAGTGAACAAGAAAAAGGGCTGGTCTGTTGTTTGTTGCTTCGTGGCCCGCAAACTCCCGGTGAGCTGAGAACCCGAACCAACAGGCTGGCCAATTTCACTGACGTAAAAGAAGTTGAAGCTGTACTCGAATCCATGGCCGCCCGTGAAGAAGGTGCGCTTGTGGTGAAGTTGCCACGCGAGCCCGGAAAGCGCGAATCTCGCTATTTGCACCTGTTTAGCGGCGCAGTCGACCTGGATGCCTATCAGCCAGACAGTTCAGCTGGTATTTCTGCTAATCCTTCCCGAATCGAGCATTTGGAAAGCGAAGTTGAACAGTTGAGAGCCGAAGTGGCCGAATTGCGTCAACTTGTCGAGCAGCTCATATAACGGATGGCAGAACTAGCTTCGGCGCGAAGCGACTGGTTTGTCTACCTTGTGCGTACGCGCCAACAATCCCTCTATTGTGGCATTACCAAAGATGTTGAGCGTCGATTTGCCGAACATGTCCGCGGAGTTGGAGCAAAAGCGTTAAAAGGCAAGGGGCCTTTGCAACTTGCCTGGCATGAAAGGGTGGCTAACACTCGCGGCGATGCCCAACGTGTTGAGCTGTTGATAAAAAGACAGTCCAAAATAGTGAAAGAGAGGTTGGTTCGTGGCGAAATCACACTGCAAGCGTTGATGAGTTAGTCACGAATCAGATTGTGGTATGTCATGTTGTTACTGTGCAGATCACGATTCCAAAATCTTTCCAGTTATTTAAATATTATTAGATTAATCTAATAAAACTAGTAGAAAATCAAAGTTTACTAAGCAGTGGCGTTGACTTACAAACTTGATACTACACATATGGCTAGGTAGTAATTAGAGTAGCTTGATGAATATAACAAAAACATTGCCATTGACAGCAGTAATCGCCTTAAGTGTCCATGCTGCGCCATCGCATGTTCTCAGCGGGTACTGGCAGTACGAAGAATTTCTCAGTGAAAATCCGCAGCAAAAAGAATTAACACAGCAGTTGGTCGATAGTGTTCGCAAACCAGCGGTTCCGATGACAAAGCCACTTACTTCCCCGATTCAGATATCAGTGATCTATCCGGGTCAGCAGATTTCGGACTATTGGAGCCGAAATATCCGTGCTTTTGAACGTCGACTGGATGAGCTGGGTATTGCCTATGAAATCAACCAAGTGTTCACGCGCCCGAGTGGAGATGTGAGGCAACAGAACCTCTCCCTGATGGAAGCGATGAAAAGTAAATCGGATTACCTGATATTTACGTTAGATACAACGCGGCACAGAAAATCGATCGAGTACATCCTAAGTTCCACAGACACAAAGCTTATCTTACAGAATATTACCACTCCGGTAAGAGATTGGGATGAGCATCAACCGTTTATGTATGTCGGGTTTGACCATGTTATGGGGACGCGAATGCTCCAGCAATACTACAAACATAGGTTCTCTGATGGTGGGCGTTATTCGGTTCTCTATTTTTCTGAAGGGTATGTTAGCGATGCGCGTGGTAATACCTTTATTGAAGCGATGAACAGTGAAGACAGCTATCAGCTATCGTCCTCTTTCTATACACAGGCAACGCGTCAATCCGGTTATGACAGTGCCAAAATGGCCTTGGCTAAAGACGATAAACTATCGTTTATTTATGCCTGTTCCACCGATGTTGCTCTCGGAGCCTCGGATGCTTTGACCGAAGCAGGGAAAGGCGATGTGTTGATAAACGGTTGGGGTGGTGGTACTGCCGAACTGGAACGTATCGTAGCGGGTAAGCTTGATGTTACAGTGATGCGAATGAATGATGATACCGGTGTTGCCATGGCCGATGCTATCAAATGGGATATTCAAGGAAAGCCAGTTCCCTTGGTATATTCAGGCGATTTTGAGCTGATCACAAAAGATGATCCAGCGAGTAAAATAGACCAGCTAAAACTCAGAGCATTCAGATACTCAGACTAATGACACTATTTGGCCCGAAACGTACAAACTTTGCCGCCCTGGTTACACGACCATTGTTTATTGCAATGTTCGTGTTGACCATTGTGGTACTTTTTCAAAACTTTGAAATTAATAGGCAAATCACTTCGCAAGAGATCGCCCGGGCCAATAAACAAACCGCAGCGTTAATCCAGTCTACCTTCAACTATCGAATCTCTTCGCTGGAAATTCAGCAAGATGCCTATAGTCGCAGTGAACCACTGATCACCGCCATACATACACGCCGTGCCACTGATTTCGACCAGTTTTTTCTGGGAGTGGATCAGATTGATCCGGATATTGTTCCGGACTTCAGGTTTGTGGTCACCGAAGAGCAGATAATCTGGGACGACGGCAACATTCAGCTTTTTGGGATAAATTCCAGCCATTTAAACAACATCATGGCTAATATGACCTTTAGTAGTAACTGGCATCTGCTCGAAGTACCGTCACTTCTGGGCACTCGCCATACCTTGGTTCGGCGCGCACCCGTGGTGAACATCACTACCGGGGAAGTCTCCGGCAGCCTGTATGTCGGTATGGTCCTGGATGACAACTATGCGCTAATCACATCATTTGAAAAGGCCGCCAACGTCGAATCGTTGTTCGTAACCTATAAAGATAATCTGATAGCAACCAACACCAAAGATGCGACAGAGCAGTACAGTAAATGGATTACCCGGGCTGGTAACACTAGGCTGCATCAGGAATACATGGTGTCCAGATTGGCACTGCGGATAAATGGCGATCCGACTCCTTTATATATCTATGCGGTACAGGATACGCAGCGTATTTCTCAGCTTACAACCAGTCACTACATCTGGGTTGGCACCGCGATCATGTTGATATTAATGGTGGTGGTCGCCAGTAAAGTGTGGCTGCAAAGAATCATTAATAAAGATCTATCGCGCTTGATGTCCTATACAAAAAACTCCGTAGAACATAAGCATCTTGAATCTTTTCCTGGCTCTCAGGTTGCAGAGTTTGATCTTATTGGTCACGGTATTGAGCTGGCAATGAAACAGCTAATTACCCAGGAACGCCAGTTTGAGGACCTGTTTAATCACTCTCTAACGCCAATTCTGCTATGGGATACGCGCGGGAACTGCCTGAAAATGAACCCGGCGGCAGAACGGTGTTTTTCAAATCCGGATACCGGCAATGAAGAGTTTTCACTATTGTCACTTAAACTGTACCCTCAGATCCGTATGGCGGCGTTTGGAGCAACGTTAACAGGCATCAATACCGAGGTCAGCGACAAAGTGTATCGCTGGAACCTGTCACCGTTCGTGGTCGATGGCGAAACCACTCTTATCATTACCCAGGGACAAGATGTGACCAGCTTGATTGAAGCCGAGCGTCAAAGTCTGGAAGCCCGCAAGCAGGCCGAAGAGTCAGCTCAAGTCCGGGCAGACTTTCTGGCCCGCATGAGCCATGAATTACGCACGCCGTTAAATGGCATCCTGGGTATTTCTCAGTTGCTTAAAACTTCTATTAAAGATCACAAGCAACTGGAACACATTGATGTGCTGTGCAACAGCGGCGAACACCTGCTGGCGGTGCTGAATGATATTCTTGATTTTTCAAAAATTGAGCAGGGCAAGTTCCATATTCAACGCGCGGATTTTCGTCTCAACGAAGTATTGAGTGTGATTGAAAATATCTATCGGCCGATGTGTGAGAAGAAAGGAATCCAATTACACATCGAATCCAATGTTGATGAAACCACTACCATTCAATCCGACCAGGTCAGGCTGAACCAAATCCTGTTTAACCTGGTGAGTAATGCGGTCAAGTTCACCCATAAAGGTAATGTTACTGTCTCGCTCAATGTAGACGACAGAAACGATGAACAGTGGATTCAATGTGACATTACCGATAGCGGAATTGGTATTGAACCGGAAAAACTAGGCAGCGTGTTCGAACCATTTGTACAGGCTGAGCCAACCATTAGCAGGGAATATGGTGGCAGTGGCCTGGGCTTGGCGATAGTTAAGAGCTTGATTGACCTTATGGATGGCCAGATATCCGTTCAGAGTAAACTCGGTGAAGGAACCCGGTTTGCCTTTGCACTGCCGATAAAACTTTCAGCCGAGTTGCCTGACAGAGAACATTATGACCTACAGTCAAAATCGCTTTTTGATCATACGGTTAGAGTTTTGCTGGTTGAAGACAATCATACCAATGCGTTTATTGCCGCTGCATTTTGTAAAAAGTACGGGATGGAAGTCGTTCGTGTGGAGGAGGGGCAACAGGCGATTGATTTCATTAAAAACAATCCGGATATTGATTTAATCCTGATGGACAATCAATTACCGAATATGGATGGGATTGAAGTTACCAGGATCATCCGCAACGAGCTACATTCAACTATTCCGGTTTATGCCTGTACAGCTGATGGTATGCAGCAAACCAAAACCGCCTTTATGGAAGCAGGCGCTGATTATGTTTTGGTTAAGCCGCTGAAAGAAAGGGCATTAAACATTGCCTTTCAACATTTTAAGCATAATCACTACAGGTTGGATGAATCTAACATATAAGTGAGCAGGGCGCTTTTTAGCTGGTCATTCATCTCGATTGACCGGTCAAATTTAATGCCTAACTTATGCCCTTTCTTTTGCTTACCGATACTGACGATATGAAACTGGATATCATCGGGCAGATACTGGTCGATGTCACTTTCGATTTCAATTTTGCTCTCCATCGTCAGTTCGTTTTCACCGCTGATATACAGCGCGCAGCCGGAAATCGAAATGTCGACCAGCGTAGCGGGGAAAGTGACCGTATTGCAGGTCAGGGTGATCGGCAGATTGAGCTTATAACGCTGGTGTTCCCGGATTGGCTTGCTGGCAAAATGTTGTGGTAAACGTAAAAACAGCATGCTGCTCGGCGTGGAAGTTTGGCAAATAACCGACGTTTTAAACGCAACAATATGGCCAAAATGGCTATCAGTAATGCCGCGCACCACGATAAACACATTGTTGAGCTTACGCATTAGTAGGCTTTCTTTGGCTTTTAGTGGCAAGTCAATGATCATAAAACCATTTTCTTTATAGCCGATATATTGCGTGGTAAAAGAAAATATATCCTGAGGGCCAAACTCCAGCTCGACCGACAACCGAGTAGAGGGTTTTAACAGTTCTAATAAATCAGAAACAGATTGATTCACTGCTGCAGACATATGAGGTATTGGCAATGTTTATAATAAGTTAACTATACATTCAAACCCCAAAGTTCGGCAGTAGCTCTGGCCGAAACAAGGCTAAACCTCTCATTTTTTAGTGGTTTGATTGGCTAACTGATTATTATCGCGCCAACTTTTTGTGCGCTCGAGCGAAATGTCCGGCGCAAAATGCGCCCACAATAGACAGTTCTCCAGCCAGACAAAGTGCAGCACAGACTTCTGCTAACGCCCGAGATTTACCATTGCCATACAAGCCCAGAATATCAAGGCAGGCTTTTTGACTGGGTAATCCGGTTCCGCCACCCACAGTGCCAACCATGATGTTGGGCAAAGTAACACAGGCGTACAGATCACCATCTTTAGTTACTTCCATTCGGGTAATCCCGGTAGCAGATTCAGCTACACAGGCCGGGTCCTGACCACAGGCTATATATAGCGCCGCGAGCGCATTGGCGTAATGGGCATTAACCCCGATTGAACCATTCATCAGCGCGCCTACCGTTGTCATTTGGCCGAACTGAGCCATTTTGTCGGGCGTTGTGTGCAGGTATTTCTGAACTAATTTGGCAGAAATCGTCACTTCTGCGGTAACTTTTTTGCCCCTGACACTTCGTAAGGTATGTGAGTTGGGTTTCTTGTCACCGGATAAGTTGCCGTCCAAAAAGGCGTGTTCCGGCGTTACAGGAGAATGCGCCAGGATATATTCAAATACCGCGTTTGTAGCGATGGTCACCATGTTCTGACCGGAAGCGTCACCCGTTTTGTAGTCAAAGATGAGGTAAACGTGATTGCCTTCAAGATGAAGGTTAATGTCGCTCAGTTGACCATGCGAGGTAGTGGCGTTAGCAATGGATCGGAACTGGTCAAATTGAGAGACGGCCCATGAGACGAACTGAGCAGCCTGTACCAGCTGTTCGAAACCGAAACACGGTGTTCGCGATACCCCTTCGCTCAGTAACATAGCACTGGCACCACCACTTGCTGTGATCAATTGGGCACCACGTTTATAAGACGCTACCAGAGCGGCTTCTGTGGTAGCCAGAGGAATGAGGTAATCATCATTAGCGTGTAAGCCATTGACTCTCAGCGGGCCAGCAATACCAACCGGTATCTTTACGGTGCCAATAAAGTGCTCAATGTTCTTAGCGTATACCTGGCATTGTTGCTCGGTAATCGGATCGAGTAAATTGTGTTTGTCTGTAAAATCGTTAAGAATTTGCCAGCGATTACTGAGGTTGCGTTGATTGATATGCCGGCTGGCAGGCAATTTGACCTTTGCAGGGTAGTACTTGGGTTGCAGCTGAACCAGCTTGTCTTCATGGCTGTTATCCAGCCAGGGATGAAGTGCCGGTGTCGATAGGTCAAATTTAGGCATGGTACGTTCTGGGTAGAGCAAACTTAGGGTGCGATTCTAGTGTCCCGGTAGAGAAAGGCAATGGTTAAATCTGTCATTGCAACAAATAGCCACAATTTTAAGACGAATTATCAGATATGAATGTCGAGCAGGCTGCCAATCATTTCCTGATCACGTTGAAGCATATTGGTACCAACTCGGCCGTACTGGTTAGCCTGGGTGAGTTTTACACTGGCACTTAGATCGGTTTCGGCAGGGAGATCCGAGGACTTGGGATGGAAATCAATTTTATTGAAATCCATACTGGTCGCATTGTCGCGTTCGATCAGTTCTTGATGGTGTCTGGCTTCTTGTTGGCGCTGGGCAAGGTTAAGTTCCAGTGCAGCCTCTTCAGCCATTCTGAAAGATTGGTCAATTATCGGATAACGGGAAGAAACGGAGTCGATAGTCATATGTACCTCGCTCTAACAAGAGTAAGTACTATTTGTGCTTATCGCAAGGTAACGGATCAGCGAAACAAGGCTGCGAGCGCTTGTACCTCTTCGTCACTGAGTAAATTGCGCTTGTTAATATCAAGCTTGCTGTTGATTTCACCACGTAACGCTTCAAGTTGTTTACGGCTCAGTAATTTAAGTTGCTTTTTCAGTGTTTCGAACTGTTGTTGGCTCATGAGGTTGCGACTCCCATCTGTAAGGCTCTAAAAAATCAACAGAAATTTAATTTTTTCCATCAATATAGTGATTACCTTCTCATTAAGGTTACTCAATAACCAGTATGGGAATGTCCGAAATTTGTCAGGGACAATTTAAACAAGTGCAAGTATTTGTAACTAAATCAACGGTTGGTACCAACAATTTGGGTAACTTATTGATTTACTCTGACGGCCAGTTTACGTGCCAGTGAATGCAACTCTGGCAGCATTCGGTAAATAAGGTGTAATTGTTGCAATACCAATTTGGCCGCGCTGTTGTCGTCATCCCGCCATTCACACAGACGTGCTTCAATCGAATAGTGGTCAACTTCACTGGTGTCGCACTCTTCACTGTGATCATGCAACTGGGTGTAGAGAACTTTCAGGTGGTGGTGGATAACTTTATGTGAGTCTAATACCAACAGGTGAGTCTGCTCTTCTTCGAGACGGGTCCGGTGCGCGCCGAGCGCTGAAATATAGCTCAGCATGGCGTGATTGAGAGTCAGAAAGCGAAAACTTTCATCGACAGCGGTGTGGTAACGCCCTGGCTCAGCCAGCATGTTACTGATCGCGAACGTAAGACTTGCGTCCTGATTGTGTGCGTTACGTCGGGCAATTCGATAGCTAAGGCTGTCTTTTTTACCAATCCGGTACTGGCCGATGATCTGATCGAGATAATCACTATTTGATTGCACCGCATCAGCCATCACTTTATGCAGTTTCCTCGATTGCCAGTCAGGAAGAATCCAGACAACAGCGGACACCGCAAGTGCACAACCAATCAACGTATCCGCGAGACGCGGAATAACTACCGCGTACCCCGTTCCAAGCTGATTAAAACAGAACAGCACCAGCACAGTAATAAAACCGGTCGCATAGCTGTAATTGTTAATTCGGAAAGCAAAGAACATTACTGCGGAGAAAACGATCAACACCAGCTGGCTTTCCAGCGAAGGAAATACCGCCAGCAGGGGAACGCCAATCAACAGGCCGGCTATTGTACCAACCACCCGTGACACCAGTTTTTGCCTAGTAGCACTGTAGTTAGGTTGACAGACGAACAAGGTTGTCAACAGAATCCAGTAGCCGCGCTCAATGCCAAAGCTTTGGATTACACCGTAGCCGGCGGTAAGCGCCAAAGACATTCTCAGTGCATGACGAAACAGCAAGCTTTCTCGGTTAAGGTTGCTGCGAATCCGCTGCCAGATAACCTTAAGGCTGTGAGCCTCTGTATCGTCTAGCTGACCTTCTTCTATCCGTAATGCGTCCGGGTTATTCATATTGGATAGCTGTTTTTCAACGGTAGCCAGATTATTGAATAGAAACCCCAGTTGAACGAGTAACATGCGCCATTCAGGTTGATTTTGCTGCTTAAGGTGGTCAAGTGAGTTTTGTAACTCATCGAGTGCCATTACCGCCGAGAAGGGGTGTTGATACTCGCGACCTAACCGAATCGCATCTGCGATATCCCGGCACGCCTGAGCTTGAATTTCCAACAAGTGTTTAAAGCGAAACAGAATGTCTGAGCGCTGAAAATGGCAGGCCAAATCCTGATAACGATAGTGGCTTGAGCTGAGGCGCTCATGAATATCTTGAGCCATAAAATAGATATTGAGGAAACGGTTGCCGGTACCGTCGACAAAGCCACGCTTGGAGCGGTTCAACAGGGTGAATTTGCAACCATTGAGCGCATTGACCGTTGCGGCGTTTAGGTTGGCTTCAGCAATCCTATATGGTTGAGGGACAAGGTTTTGAACCGGATGAAATAGCTTGCTCTTGGCATCCAGATAACGGGCTAATTGTTCAAAGACATTGGCCAGACTTTGCTGGACAGGTTGCATCGGCCAGAACATATACCAAAGCATGGAAATCAGGTAGTACCAGGCTGATCCTGCCATCAAGCTAATCGGTTGTAGCCAGTTTTGGTCGCTCTGCTCAACACCCAGCATAGTATAGACAGCGATTAGCAGTGAACCAAAGGCAATACTGGCGTATCTGGGGCCAGCCGAACCGAGCATGATGAAGCCGAATGTGGAGCTAAACAGCCCAGCGGCAAACAGCAATGGGGAATCAAACAGCCATTCGATAGAAACTGTCGCAATAGAAAAGCATATTAACGTAAGTAAATTGGTCTTGAGCCGACCGGTAAAGTTATCATCACTTTCTGCCAGAGCTGCGGCAATGATCCCAAGAATTACCGGTACGATCAGACTGTTTAGCTGTAAAAACCAGGCTGGAATAACCACTCCCAGCATTGCACTTAATATGAGTAAACAGTAATTTATGGTTTTATTAGACCAATATAATCTTAAACGACCGATAAAATGCACTTTTGCTAAGTTTCCAATACTCATTCAACCTGGCTATGATAGCAAAGTTCTCCATAATACACTGAGCAAATTGTGGTTTTTCCCAAGCGGACCTCTGTTATACCCCGAATTTAATGTCTACATTTTCCCATTGAATATTGATTAGGTTATCATGCTGTTAAGCAATTTACCGGTTTTCAAATATGCAACTTATCGCCACGAATACGGCAAAGTACCTGATTCAAAAAGAATTCCACCAAGTCGAAATCGATAATAACTATATCGTTGCCTCATCAACGACGCGTGAAGAAAGAATTCCGTTCTCAGTCTGGAACGGCGATCTGCAGATAAAACGTGGTTTGTTTTGGGGCAGCTTGCGCGTGTTCGCCCATCCGGAAAACGGCATTCAACGAAGTTGGCTGATTCAGGGGCTCCCTTGGGCCGATTGTCAGGAGTTCGCACACAAAGCAGTTGCCCTCTACCAGAGCTGGCATTTAGAGCAATGTCGGCAACTTAATCTGCATCTACCTGAATGGGAACAGGATTTGCGTCAATTACTGCGTCAGCCGAGTTATTTGTCGCATTCAGCCATTAACAGCTGGCTTGAGAAGATCGAAAGCCAATTTACGGAAATGAACATTACTCTGGATGAAGCAGAGCAGAGGATGCCCACCAGAGTGGGGCAATTACGTCCCTGGCTGGAAGAAACCGACGGCCAGTTGCAGCAACGCAACCAAACCTGGCTGGAGATGGAACGACACAACTGGGAGGTTCTTTTCTCGCAAATAGAATCATCACCACTGAATTTATCGCAGCAGCAAGCTGTGTTACTTAACGACGACAGTAACCTGGTGTTAGCTGGCGCAGGTTCGGGTAAAACCAGTGTGCTGACTGCACGCGTTGCCTACCTGCTGCAAAGTCATCTGGCAACCGCGTCGGATATTCTACTGTTGGCTTTTGGCCGGGAAGCGGCAGAAGAAATGCAGCAGCGTCTAACGTCCAAGATTGGTCTGGAAGCGGCGCAGGTGGAAGTGGCAACCTTTCACAAACTAGGCTTGCAAATTATCCGGGAGGTGGAAAATAATCCGGTGGAAATCTCACCGCTGGCTCTGGATGACAAGCTCCGTCAGGCGTGGTGTATCGACTGGCTGAAAAAACACTGGATGACTCCGACCAATTTCAAACGCTGGCAGAAACACCTGGCGAAATGGCCGATCGCGTACCTGGTGGGCGATGATGAACTGGGAAGCCATGTCGAAAATCCGAAGTTGATCAACTGGCTGGAACAGCAATTGTCGCAGCTAGCGTCGATGGGGCACAGCAAAAAACAGATCCAGGAGTCGTTAGTTGATCTGGAAGACTACCCCCGTTTAAACAGCGAACTGTCGCTAGTCTGGCCTTGTTATCAAGCCTGGCAGCAACACTTGGCTGATCAGCAGCAGATTGATTTTAACCTGATGATTTCCAAGGCAACCAAATACGTTCAGCAAGGCAAATTTAAAAAGCGCTGGCACTACGTCATGATCGACGAATACCAGGATATCTCGCCACAGCGACTGGCCTTGATTGAAGCGCTTTGTAGCCAGGATAAACAGCCACGCCCGGTCTTATTTGCCGTGGGCGACGACTGGCAATCGATCTACCAGTTTGCCGGTTCTGATGTCGATTTAACGACTGGTTTTGCGAATCGGTTCCCCAATTCTACCATTCATCATTTGGACACCACCTACCGGTTTAACAATCAAATTGGTGAGGTCGCAAACCGCTTTGTGCAACAAAATCCAAGCCAGCTTCCTAAGCAATTACAAAGTGTTAAGCAACAGAAAACCAAAGCGGTGCATTTGGTCGCTATGTCGAAGCTGGAAAAGGTGCTCGACAAATTAAACCGCAAAGTAACAAGCAAAAAGCAGGTTCTGTTATTGGCGCGCAATCATTACCATCAGCCGGAACTGCTGTCCGAGTGGCAAAAGCAGTTCGCTAATTTAACGATCAGTTTCATGACCTGTCATGCCAGCAAAGGCAAAGAGGCGGATTACGTTGTCGTGTTATCGGTCGATGAAGGGCAGTTCCCAACCAAACGTAATTCGCTCCACCTGGATTCAGCTTTGACCCGCTCAAGCGAAGAGTTTCCCCATGCAGAAGAAAGGCGATTATTTTACGTAGCACTAACGCGGGCTAAACAGGCTGTTTGGGTTGCCTATAACGGCGCGGGGTCCAGTTTTGTTGAAGAACTCAAGAATGGCCACTACGCGGTTAGCAATAAATAGACGTGACTTGCGAGCATATATAAAAGAGCCTGCTCTATCACAGGCTCTTTTTATGTTTGAATAAACCCACCAGGTTAGGTGCGGTCAGCGAGATAGGCGTTGTAATCCGGGATTTCTATCACTACTTCACTGTCAATCAGCGGAGATTCGAACAGAAATTTAGCCGTCGCGCGGTTGGTGGCTACCGGAATGTTCCATACACTGGCAATACGCAGCAGTGCCTTCACGTCAGGATCATGGGGAACGGCATTGAGTGGGTCCCAGAAGAAAATCAGTACATCGATTTTGCCCTCAGAAATTAATGCTCCCAGTTGTTGATCGCCTCCCATCGGACCGCTAATCATACTTTTGATGGCTAAACCGGTTTCACGGCTGAGCATGGTACCGGTTGTTCCGGTGGCATACAAAAAGTGTTGTTGCAATTTATCTTTGTTTTCTACAACCCAGCGCAGTAGCTCAGGTTTGCAATTGTCGTGTGCAACCAGCGCAACATTCTTATTTGCTGGCATGGTGCGAGTCGTTGTCTGCATCGTATATCCCTAAAAGTGAACAAATTCTGTTTTCTGCTCCTTGCCGGGCTCATAGTTATAGCGGTGAGCGAGGTTGAAGCCAATTTAAACGTGTTAAACGTACTGAAGACAACAATACAATGATTTATCGATTAATTTAATACTAAATAACCATTAACTTTATCAATGCGTCTGGCTTTGAATAAACTGTGACCGCTTTCAAATCCAATGGAGGGGGGACTGGTAAAAGGTTCAGCAGACCAAGTCAGTCTGCTAGCATGGTACCCCTCTGGCAGCACACTAATTACAGGCTATTCATAATGATTCATATCGAAACTTCACGTTTGTTAATGTCGCAGATCCAACAGCATCACTGGCCGCTGTTTCTACGGCTTCATCAAGAAGAAGAGGTGATTCGGTATGCTTTCGACCAACCAAGCGAAGCGGAGATTCGCTCCAGGTTCGACTCCCGCTTGCCACAGTGGCGATGGGGTAGTGAACACTGGTTGTGCCTGGTGATTCGCGATAGCCAGACTGAACAAGCCATAGGTATAACCGGGCTATGTATTTCTGAAGCTGAGACATCTGAAATCGAGGTTGGCTATCTGTTACTACCCGAATTTCATGGTTGTGGATACGGCACAGAATCTTTGCTCGGGCTAAAACAGTATGTGCAGGATCATTTCCCCGTAGCCGCAATTACGGCGATCGTGACCGACGGTAACGTCGCTTCCTGTAAAGTCCTTGAAAAAAGTGGTTTTGAATTGGCTGAGCGAGAGAAAAACGCTTACCGAATCGGTAATCAAGTCTATGATGATTTGCAGTATCGCTGCCAGCTCGAATGCGCCAACTAATGGAGTTGATGCAAAGCTCTGGTCAATACAAACGGGGGCTAAGAGAGACTCACAACCAGTACTAATTCCAGACTCATTCCCTATATCCGGCCTTCCACTAGGGTATCTTCAACATGATGACCAACTGATGCGCGTATTACGGAGCCGTAGCTTTCCTTTTGAAATCCATCACTTTTATCTAAAGATGCGTCATGGTCACTCGCTAAATAAATTAGTTATTGATGCAAATTAAGTGTGTATTGTATGTACAAAAACAGGGTAATTTGCGAGTCACAAGTAACATTTCATAAAAACTAGGTGCCTGTATAACCGTCTGTTCTAAAGTTGTTTTACGCAAGAATGTAAGTTTTCTTGTGGTCTAGAAACGAAATTTTTCAATGAAACAACATGTTAAAGGATAGAACGATTATGCGTTCAAACAAAGGATACGCTTTAAGGACGGTATTTAGTTTAAGTACCCTCGCAGCGTCTTGTATGGTGGCATTCAACAGTTATGCGGCTGTCGATTGCGATAATTTGCAGCAGTGGGACTCTGCCGCGGTATATACAGGCGGTGATCAGGTTCAGCACCTGGGAAATGCTTACCAGGCTAACTACTGGACTCAGAATAATGATCCGAGCCAGTTTTCTGGCGAATATGCTCAGTGGCAGGATCTGGGAAGTTGCGATGGTAGCCCGGTTGTTAACCAACTACCAGTGGCTTCGTTAACGTCACCTACCACCACAACCAATCTAACCGAGGGTGATATTGTTACTCTGGCGGCGGACGCCAGCGATAGTGATGGAACCATCGCCAGAGTTGAGTTTATGGTCGATGGCACTGTCATTAGCCAGTCAACTGCCGCACCTTTTAACTCAACCTGGACGGCGGTTGCTGGACAACACAGCTTTTCTGTTTTGGCATACGATAATGAGGGGGCGGTGAGTAATGCCAGCAGCGTTACGTTGGATATTGCTGCAGCTCAGGCAAGTAACAACGTTGCGCCCACCGTCTCTGTGACAGCGTCACCCAGCTCGGTTAATCAAGGTGAAATGGTCACTATTACTGCGGATGCCGCAGACCAGGATGGTTCAGTCGCCAGCGTTGAGTTTTTTGTAGCAGGTCAATCAGTTGCAACCTTAACCAGCTCACCATACAGCATTGAATTTACGGCAAACCAAACCGGCTCAGTCGCTATTTACGCGCGGGCAACGGATGACAAAGGTGCAACAACAGATTCCGCCAACACTTCTATTACGGTTACAGGTAGCCTTGCTACGTCAGACTGTCGCCCGGACGGCCTGTTCCAGACTCCGGGTGTCACCGTGCCTTACTGTAGTGTTTATGACCAGGAAGGCCGTGAGAAAATGGGGGCTGATCACCCAAGGCGCGTAATTGGTTACTTTACCAGTTGGCGTGCAGGTGATGACCCGCAAGCCGCGTATCTGGTCAAAGACATTCCTTGGCAGCAACTGACTCATATCAACTATGCGTTTGTCAGCATCGGCGATGACGGCAAAGTGAATATCGGCGATGTTAATGATCCTAATAACGCTGCGGTAGGCAAAGAGTGGGATGGGGTAGAAATTGACCCAACTTTGGGCTTTAAAGGTCACTTTGGCGCGCTGGCAACTTACAAGAAGAAGTACGATGTCAAGACACTGGTTTCTATTGGTGGCTGGGCTGAAACGGGTGGTCATTTCGCAACTGACGGCTCCAGGGTTGCTGATGGTGGCTTCTATACCATGACAACCAATGCTGATGGCAGTATTAACTATGCCGGAATCGAAAAGTTCGCTACATCTGCAGTTGAAATGATTCGCAAGTATCAGTTTGACGGTGTGGATATCGATTACGAGTATCCAACATCCATGGCCGGCGCTGGCAATCCAGACGATAAAGACGTAATGGAATCCCGCCGGGCTTACCTATGGGCTTCCTATCAGGAACTGCTGCGTACACTGCGCGAAAAACTCGACCAGGCCTCTGAACTGGACGGTACCCATTACATGCTAACCATCGCAGCACCTTCGTCCGGTTATCTATTACGTGGTATGGAAACGTTTGACGTCACCAAGTATCTCGATTACGTCAACATCATGTCTTATGACCTGCACGGTGCATGGAACGATCACGTTGGCCACAATGCAGCCCTGTACGATACTGGTGAAGATTCAGAATTGGCACAGTGGAATGTCTACGGTACTGCGGCTTATGGCGGCATTGGTTACCTGAACACCGACTGGGCATATCACTATTTCCGTGGTTCAATGCCGGCAGGCCGGATCAACATCGGTGTGCCTTATTATACCCGTGGCTGGCAAGGTGTGTCCGGTGGTACTAACGGGCTTTGGGGCAGAGCGGCGCTACCAAACCAGGCCGATTGTCCTGCCGGTACCGGTGAGGGCGAAAAAAATAACTGTGGATATGGCGCGGTTGGGATCGACAATATGTGGCATGACACCGACCCGAAAGGGAATGAAATGGGTGCCGGCTCTAACCCAATGTGGCATGCTAAAAACCTGGAGAATTCGATTTGGGGCTCCTACGCGTCAGCTTACAAACTGGACCCGGTCAATGACCCTAGCGATCAGCTAACAGGCAGTTACAAACGCTACTACGATGAAGTCGCAGTCGCACCTTGGCTATGGAATGCTGAAAAGAGAGTGTTCCTGTCAACCGAAGATAAGTCCTCTGTTGCGGTTAAAGCCGACTACGTAGTCGACAAGGAAATCGGTGGTATTATGTTCTGGGAGTTAGCCGGTGACTATGCCTGTTATCAGCTAGATGCAAACGGTGAGCGTGCGGCAGTTGATGAAACTGAGCAGGCCTGTGCCACCGGTAACGGTGAATACCATATGGGTAATAGCATGACGAAAACGATTTATGAAACGTTCAAGTCTGCCACTCCATATGGTAACAAGCTGGCGGTTACCGCAACACCAACCGAAGCGCTGGACATCAGTGTTGGGATTGGTGGCTTTAAAGTGGGTGACCAAAACTATCCAATTAATCCAAAGATCACCTTCACCAATAACACAGGCGTGGCACTGCCTGGTGGTACCGAGTTCCAGTTCGATATTCCGGTATCAGCCCCAGATAATGCCAAAGACCAGTCAGGAGGCGGCTTGCAAGTGATCAGCTCTGGCCACTCACGTAGCAACAACGTTGGTGGGCTTGACGGCACCATGCACCGGGTAGCGTTCACACTACCTAGCTGGAAAGAACTGCCAGCAGGAGACAGCTATGAATTAGACATGGTGTACTACTTGCCAATTTCTGGTCCGGCAAACTACTCCGTTAAAGTAAATGGCGTAGACTATGCCTTTAAATTTGAGCAGCCAGACCTTGCCATTGGTGATATCAGCGGTGCATCAGGTGGCACAGATGGTGGAACATCGACAGGTGACTGCAACACCGATGGGCTGGTGACTTATCCAGAATTCCCACAAACAGATTATGCCGGCAATCCAAGCCATGCGTTGCAGGGAGATCGGGTTATCCATAATGGTGTGGTTTACGAGGCCAACTGGTGGACAAGTTCAGAGCCGGGCAGTGATACCAGCTGGAGTACAGTCTGTACCATTTAAAATGGTAATCACTGACTAATACAACACCATAAAAATAAGGCGCATGCTGATCGCAACATGCGCCTTTTTTACAAATCTCTGTCGGCAGCTTAGTACCCGTGTTAGAGGTTCACCGGTTTCCGTCAAGCCACATCAGAACTGGTAGCTTTCCGGTACCACCACAATGCCATTTTCAGATATATGGAATCGTTTACTATCTTCTATTGGATTCAGTCCTATTTGGGTATTCGGCGGGATCTGAACATGCTTATCGATAATACAATTTACCAACTGGCAGCCTTCGCCAACATTTACACTGTCAAACAATATGCTGTCGACTATTGTCGCTCCATCATTAATGCGCACATTGGAAGAAATGATCGAATGTTGTACAGAACCACCAGAATTAATTACACCGCCAGCGATAATCGAGTTGATAAAAATTCCTTCATTTCCTGAACCTGACGAGACTGTCCGAGCAGGGGGAAGCTGCGCCGCATAAGTGCGGATTTGCCAGTCTTTCTGATACAAATTCATCGGTGGGATGGGCTCAAGTAAATCCATATTGGCCTGATAGAACGAATCAATGGTACCCACATCACGCCAGTACGAATCCTTGGCTACCCGTCCTTTATCATTGCTAAACTGGTAGGCAAAGACGCTCTGTTTTTCAATTAACTTTGGAATAATGTCTTTACCAAAATCATGACTAGAGCTGTCCAGTCGGGCATCTTCTGTCAGCGCTGACTGAAGAGTTTCTATATTGAAAATATAAATTCCCATGGATACCAGGCTGCGGTTAGGATCATCAGGCAGGGAAGGCGGGTCGACAGGTTTCTCAGCGAAAGAGGTAACTCGTCCGCTAGCATCGGTAGCCATCACACCAAATGCAGATGCATCTTCTCTTGGAACGTCCATACAAGCCACTGTCAGTTCAGCCTGGTTTTGCTTATGCTCTTCGAGCATCGCTGCATAGTCCATCCGGTAGATATGATCGCCAGACAAGACCACGACATATTTTGCATCGCTGCGGGTTAACAGCCATAAATTGTGATAGATAGCGTCGGCCGTTCCTTCATACCATTTACCGCCGCCTCTCATTTGGGGAGGTACCACGGTAATAAATTCGCCAAGTTCAGGATTGAATATCGACCAGCCATCACGCACATGTTTGTGCAGCGAATGAGATTTGTATTGAGTGAGGACGAGGATTTTTCTGAGGCCGGAGTGAAGGCAGTTAGTTAATGTGAAGTCGATGATACGGTATTTTCCACCAAAGGGGACTGCGGGTTTTGCCCGGTCGTCCGTCAGTGGACTAAGACGAGAACCCATTCCCCCCGCAAGGACAACCGCGAGTGTATCTTGCATACTATTCTCCCTAATCTTGTGCAGCTTGTATTGTAATCATCAGATTAGTACAAGAATTGCGCCAAGGCGTAAGTGAATGCAAAATCAACAGCCTGTATAACCATGAACTTTACTCTGCGCTTTTATCGAGCAACAGCTTGGCTATCTTGCACTATCATTGATCGCTTTGGCCAGCTCAAACGGCGCAAAAACCCAAACGCAATTTCGACCCGCAGCTTTGGCTTCATACAATGCGATATCGGCTTGCTTATAACTTTGCTCGGCCGAAGGGCTAATCTGAGTGATACCTGCACTTAATGTCACACCAATATCAGGATTGGTGTCTACTGCTTTAAGCCAGCGGTTAACCACGTTTTCAGCCTGTTCGAGATTTGTCACCGGCATTATTACCGCAAACTCTTCACCGCCCACTCTGGCAATAAAATCGGTTTGACGTATCTGGCTTTTAAGTTGCTGAGTCACAGCGACGATAACCTTATCGCCGACATCATGACCGTATTCATCGTTAATCTGTTTGAAGTGGTCGATGTCTAAAATGGCCAGACAGGCACTGGTTTGCTTTTGATAGCGCTTAGCTTCATTACAATAGTGGGTTAGCTCCTGATCAAAGCGACGACGGTTCCATATGTTTGTCAGCGGATCTTTTTCGCTTAGCTCTTTGAGTTCATTTTCTAACGACTTACGCTGAGTGATATCGACACACGATGCTACGTAGTACTTAAGTAAACCTTTGCGACCCTTAACGGTTTGAATACGCAGCAATAGCGTCATTGGCGTACCAGAACGGTGCAGGGTGTTAACTTCGCCTTCCCAGACGCCGTCATCGCGAATCGCTTTGTATATCTTATAAAAGGCTTTCTGGCTCAAATTAGTAGCGAATAAATTGAGCGTCCGACCACGAACCTGCTCCGAGTCATAACCCATCAAGCGTTCGAACTCAGGGTTAACCTTGATGATTTTGGCATTTTCATCGCAGATCATCATCGCAGAAACACTGTTCATCGCCGCTCTGGCCAGTTTGCTCTCGATACTGTTACTGGAGTGTCGGATATTCCAGGTCACAAACAGACCGGCTAACAAAAAAGTGACCAGAAAGGTGCCTAGCGCCTGGCTGTAAAGCAGACTGTAACGTTTATCTATGTTGGCATCTAATAATTCGTGATCGACCTGGAAATACAAATAGAGGTTAAGTTTTGTAAATAAGTCGGGTAATTGTGCTTTGCGGAATATGTACCAATGGCCATTTTCGAATGCACTGGCGCTGTCAAACAGTTGCATCTGACGCCACAGGGCCGGTAACTGGGCTTTAACATTAACATCAGCATTTTGCCGTACATCTGCCCCCAATAAGCCGTGTCCCAGAGAGGACAAAATGTAGTATCCGCCTTCACCAATGATTTCAGGACGAAACGCCGCGTTAGAGTTAAAGGTGAGATCATCATATATATGCTGGAGACTGACGTTGGCGATAAAATAACCGAGACGACCCGAATCAGTATCTTGTGGAATGATCACTCTCAAAGCGGGGACAACCGGCATGACGATTTCGCCGTTCTCCATTTCTGGGTCAATGCCAAAGATGCCTACTGAATTTTCAGGTAAAGATTGGGCCAAACGAAAATAGTCTCGGTGGGCTTTGTTTTGTAATTGTGCTTGCTCAACCAGCTCGGCTGAACCTTCAATATAATTTACTCTAATACGTTCGTTGCCGTCAGTATCAATATAGCGAAGGTGGGTAAACAGCTCTTCAGCACTTAGAAATGCATGCCAGAACTCTTGCAAAATACCGATATTTTCTGCATTAGGTTGGGATATTGTTTTTTTAAATAAGCGGCTATTGGTAGACAGTTGCTTTGAATAAGCTTCTACTTCGAGCAAGGCTCGATTTATCTGTGACTGACTGAATTCCAGTTTAGACCGATAAGTACTTTCAATAGACCCTCTGACTTCTTGTTCAGCTTTGGCTAATTCGAAGGCAAAATAAAGCAGAGGTATTACGCTCAAGGCGATAAATACGGTAACAAACTGAACATAATGTTTGGACTTTAATTTCATGACCCTACCTACAGACAGTATGGTTTAGCCGCAAAGCAGACAAATATAATTGATATCAGTGATATAAGTATGGTCTTGAAGTGGTCGAGCGCCAGAACGGGTTAGGTAAAAGTCGTGTTGTAACACAGAAATGAACTATTTCTGTATAAAAAAGCACCTCCTGAAAGGAGGTGCAATACCCATAATCGAGGGGGCGGGTAAATCAGGCCGTTGCAACTTTAGCCGATTGCTCTGCTGGTTGTTTTAAGAACGCGTAGGTAA
>NZ_JBNKVP010000058.1:0-21830 GCF_050299255.1 Vibrio sp. | reverse complement strand
TCGTGGTTATGTTCCAGCTTCAGCTCGTATTCACACTGAAGAAGATGAGCGTCCGATTGGCCGTCTACTTGTAGACGCCACTTACAGCCCAGTAGACAAAATTGCTTACTCGGTTGAAGCAGCACGTGTTGAACAACGTACTGACTTGGACAAACTTGTCATCGACATGGAAACGAACGGTACTCTGGAACCTGAGGAAGCTATCCGTCGTGCAGCAACTATTCTTGCTGAACAACTGGATGCATTCGTAGATCTGCGTGATGTACGAGTTCCTGAGGAGAAAGAAGAGAAGCCAGAATTCGATCCGATCCTACTGCGTCCTGTAGACGATCTTGAACTAACAGTTCGCTCTGCTAACTGTCTGAAAGCAGAAGCGATTCACTACATCGGTGATCTTGTACAGCGTACTGAGGTTGAGCTACTTAAAACGCCTAACCTGGGTAAAAAATCTCTTACTGAGATTAAAGACGTACTTGCATCACGTGGTCTGTCTCTGGGCATGCGCCTGGAAAACTGGCCACCAGCGTCCATCGCTGAAGATTAATCGATACTAGTTAGAAGGATTAGGTCATGCGCCATCGTAAGAGTGGACGTCAACTCAACCGCAACAGCAGTCATCGCAAAGCGATGTTCAGCAATATGGCTAGCTCTCTGGTACGTCATGAAGTTATCAAGACTACTTTGCCAAAAGCAAAAGAGCTGCGTCGCGTAGTTGAGCCTTTGATTACACTAGCTAAGACTGACAGCGTTGCTAACCGTCGTCTGGCATTTGCACGTACTCGTGACAACGAAGTAGTTGCAAAACTATTTAACGAACTGGGTCCACGTTTTGCTGCTCGTCAGGGCGGTTACACTCGTATCCTAAAAGCTGGCTTCCGTGCTGGTGACAAAGCTCCAATGGCTTACATTGAGCTTGTTGATCGCCCAGCTGCTGAAGAAGCTGCTGAGTAATCAGTCGTTCGTAAGAACTGAAAAGCCGAGCGTAATGCTCGGCTTTTTTGTGTCTGCAATTTAAGGAAAATGATTGGCTGGCGACTACTGCCACAAAGCGCCTAAGCTATTTACCAGTGTGGAGCTGGCTCCCTGTGTTTGTAGTAGTTGCAATACGATAGGGGCAAAACTGGAGACCAGGCTAGGATCCATCCCCAGGGCATTAAACGCGGTATTCATCATCTCCGGGCTGGCGATTAGCGCCGACAAGCCTGACTGCTGCAGGCTTGAATAACCTGGCATCATGCCCGCTAACTCCTGGGACTGACTGCCACTGAGTGAATTCTGTGCCAGGGCCAGCATACTGCCTAGTCCACCCAGAGCCTGTTCATTGGTGACATTGGTTTGCTGGGCCAACTGATCGGCGACAGGGTTGGTCGCATTCATTCCCGACCACATTTGAGTTGCAGCTAATAGTGCATTGGTTGCGAGGACGGTATTATTTGAGCTGCCAGTGTCTGTGCCGCTGGTGCCGGTGGATTGGCAGCCAGTAATCGCTAAGCTGACGAAAAGGGCAACAACCAGTTTATTCATGGGGATTTCCTTGCGTTTTGGATGGATAAGTTATTGTTGTAGAGACAAAAACAGCGAAGACTGAGCTTCGCTGTTTTTGTGGTTAAGTATAGACAGTTGCCTTACAGGATGTCTAGTAGCTCAACTTCAAATACCAGGGCAGCAAAAGGAGGGATGGCTGCACCAGCACCACGCTCGCCGTAGGCCAGATCGTGCGGGATGTACAGTTTCCACTTTGAACCAACAGGCATCAGTTGCAGTGCTTCTACCCAACCTTTGATTACGCCGGTTACAGGGAACTCAGCTGGTTGACCACGAGAAACTGAGCTGTCAAATACAGTACCGTCAGTTAGCTCACCGTGGTAGTGAACGCGTACAGATTTGTCTGAAGACGGGATTTCACCCTGACCTTCAGTAATGACTTCATATTGCAGACCAGATTCCAGCACAGTCACTTCTGGGCGTAGTGCGTTGTCTTTCAGGAATGCTTCACCGTCTGCCGACGCTGCTTTTGCCGCTTCCTGACGAGCTGCTTCAACGCGAGACTGCATTTCCTGCAATGCTTGGTTGATTTCGTCAATTTCAATCGCTGGCATTTCACCTACCAGTGCGGTCGCGATACCGGCGGCAATAGCGTCAACATTCAAACCTTCCAGACCACTACCGGCCAATTGCTGACCCATTTGCAGGCCAATACCGTAGCTTGCTTTCTGCTCTACGGTTTCGAATTTTACTTCAGACATCTAGATATCTCGATTTGTGTGTGGAATGGTCAAGGATAACAGTTCTACCGGTAGGATTAAACGACAAACGGGATCCGACGCTGAATGGGTGACCATGCGTGAGCGGGATCCCAGTGACTTGGACAGTTTTGACCGATTCATGACTTTGCACCGCCGATCCGGCTATACTGATGCGGCGACTATTTTTATACTGTTGCCGTTATAGATAGGAGCTGTTAATCGATGAATCGCCGTAAACGCAAACCGCCGCAAATCAATTTTTCTGACAGACTGCGCAGTTATTGGACACAATTGGACTGGCAAACCCGACGTCAGCAAGTGACCGAACTGTGGTTTAGGTTGCCCAAATTGCATCGACGTTTGTTACCCGCCTTATTGGTTTTGGTGGTTGGCGCCACATTGTTCCCGGTTCCTGAATCACAACCCGAACAGGCGGTACAAACCGAACCCAAGCGGGTTCAGCTGGATCTCCATGCGGTTAATCTCAGCGAACAGGGTGGCAGTGGTGTAGGCAAGCAGAATGCTGTCAGCTGGCAGGAATATCAGGTGAAAAGTGGCGACACTCTGGCCCAGGTATTTCGCAATGTGGGCTTACCGATGACCGACCTGTATGCCCTGGTCAAAGTTGAAGGTAATGATAAGCCGCTCAGCTACATAAAGCAGGGCCAGTTAGTGCGCTACAAGTTGGCCAAAGACGGCCAACTGGATATTCTGCAATTGGAAAAAGACAGTGGATCAGTGATGTTCTTCCGACTGTCGGACGGAGGCTTCGGTCGCAGCAAGTGACCGGGCCTTGCGGCGCGCCTGCCAATCCCGGTAAGGAAAGATAGCCAGTACGATCAACAGCATACCGACAAGACTCAATGGGGTCGGGACTTCATCAAACCACCAAAGCCCAAACAGGGCGACAAACACCAGTCCGGAATATTCTGACAAGGCGATATTGGCCGCAGGTTCATTTTTGTATGCCTGTACCGCCAGGCCATTGTAGGTGAGGATAAGCAGCGCACTGCTGGCAATCAGGCCTAACTGCCCGCTTGCAACCGGTTGCCAGTACCACCAGGCAAGCAGTGATGACAGCGGTAAAGAGAGCAGCGATGTCCAGAATAGCGTCGTGAGCAAAGGCTGCTCTAAGGGCAATTTACGCGACAACAGGTTATACAGGGCCACAGTCAACGCGGTACCGAGCGCAAACAGCGCAGCCCAGTGAAATTGCGACGGTCGTAACAGTACCAACACCCCTGCAAAGCCGATGAGTGTTGCCAGCAGTTTGTCGGCCGGCGGCCGTTCGCCAAACAACCATTTACTTAACGGCAGCATCAATAGCGGTGCGGTATAAAACACGGCGTTCGCGGTAGCCAGGGGTAAGTAAGTCAGTGAGACAATCATACAACCGCTACCCAGGATAATCAGGTGCGAGCGCAGCAGGGTCGCGCCTGGGTTGGTCAGTTGGCGCTGCTGGCGGTTCAGTCGCAACCATAATGGCAACAGCAACATCACAGCAACCAGCTGGCGCAAAAAAACGTACTGAAATGGCGGCACTCCGCCATCTAACAGCTTAACGGCCACATCAGACAAAGCGGCGACAAAATTACCGGCCACCAACAGAACGATTGCCAGGTTAGTCGGGCTCATGTTAGCGGGCTCTTCGACGAATCATATCGATGTGGGGGATACCATCTTCCAGATACATCTCAGAGGTGATGCTGAAGCCGTGCTGCTGATAAAAGGCTACCAGATGGTGCTGCGCGCCAATCTCAATATCCGACTCTGGCCACTGTTGTTCAGCAACAGTGAGCGCTTTGTTTACCAACTGATGGCCTAGCTTCTGTTTGCGCACGTCGAGATGAGTCGCGATTCGGCCAATACTGGCATTGGGATAGGTGATTCCGGGTGGCAGCAGGCGGGCACAGGCGACCAGTTGCCCTGCTTGATAACCGAGCAGATGCATCACTTCCGGATGGTGGTCGTGGCCGTCCAGTTCGGGATACGGGCAGGTTTGTTCGACGACAAACACATCCACCCGCAGTCGCAGCAGGTCGTACAGTTGTTGGTTGCTGAGTTGGTCAAAGGACAGGCATTGCCATTGGATCATGGGAAAGTCCAGATTGAAAACAAGGCCCATAACATAGCGGATAATCGCTACTAGGACATTAACCTTTGTTAAGTCTGCTCTTAATTCGGCTCAGGCTAATCGAGGTAATGCCCAGGTAGGCCGCAATCTGATAGTCGGTTAGCCGGTCAAGTAGTTCGGGGTAGTGTTCTCTGAACAGGGTATAGCGCTGAGCAGGTGTATGCAGCAGCATAAAGCGTTCTTTGTGTTCCTTGTACATTAGCTGTGTTTCCAGCAACTTGTAATAGATAGCATGTTGCTCAGCCCGCCACTGCCTTAGGGTGTCGATCGGAATGCAGATCAGAGTTGCCGGGGTTAACGTCTCCAGCAGAAAAGGGGAAGGCTGCTGCTTAATCAGCGCTTCATAGCCGATAACCCAGTCATTTTCCCAATAAAACTCCTTACTGAACGCTTTGCCTGTTTCGGTCAGGTAACTGGCGTGGCAGATACCGTCAAGCAGCAAATAGATATGTTCTGGTTCATCACCCTGCTGGATCAGCACATGGCGAGTGGGCAACTCCAGCTCGCTCGCCACCCGGCGGAGCTGGCTAATTTGCTCTTGGCTGAAGCCTTGATCGGTTAATTGGGTCAGAAATCGGTTATCCATCGTTATTCCATAAAAGTACGCCACAAAAAAGCCGCCCGGGTAGAGCGGCTTATTAATGTAGCGAGTTCGCTGTTAGTTTTGTAGATCTATTTGATAGACCGCAAAGCCGACATCATCACTGGCGACGCGCCGCATTGGGTACTGGCCTTTTTGCTCAATAAACTGCCCGGCTTTGTCACTCGGCGAGGTTTCAAAGCGAATGTCCAGTGACTGGCTTGACGTGATTGGAGCAAAGCGCCAGTTGTTGTCAGCACTTGGGGTTACCTGGCCTTTTTCCTGGCTGACCCGGCTGATGTAATTGGCCACGATGGTGCGGTTCTCATCCGGAGAGTCAAAGGCAACATATTCGCTGCCGGTACCCGGGAAACGGTTGCTGTACGCACGGTAGTTGTTGGTGGCGATGATAAATGGCTGGGCTGGGTCAATCGCTTTACCCTGGTAAGTCAGACCAACGATCCGTTCAGCATCGGGATCGATAACCTGGCAACTGCCGTCGTACCTGGCTGGCTGGGTGACGTCGATTTGATACTCAACGCCGTCGATGACATCAAAGTTATAGGTACGGAACCCGTCCCAATCGATCAGCGACTGAGGTTCACTTGAGCCGCTGTCGATCTGGTTAAATTGCCCGGCGCTGCATTCCAGCCACTCCTTCACTTCTTTGCCGGTGACTTTCAGCGCCACCAGAGTATTGGGGTAGAGGTATAAGTCGGCGGCGTTACGAAACGTGAGCTGGCCGGATTCCACTTCGGTAAAATTCCCCGGGTCATTTTTACGACCGCCGACTTTAAACGGCGCAGCGGCGGACAATACCGGCAATCCCGCCAGATCCGGGTCGCCCTGGATAAAGCGTTCGACATAGTCTTTCTGCGCCAGGTTAACAATTTGAATAGTGGGATCGTCCTGAACCAGCGCCAGGAAGCTATACATCACATCATTGGCTTTGCCAATCGGCTGATTAACAAACTGCTGGGTCCCGGCGTGATCCGCCGCCAGTGCTTGGACGATTTCAGCGTCAGGCTCCACCAGAGATTTCTTCTGGTTGCCATCAAATATCGGTCTGGCCTGGCTCTGACCTTTGGTGACCTGCCACTGGCCATTATTCTGCTCCAGCACCAGGTCGATCACGCCGATATGGCTACCCCAGCGCCCCGGCATCACCGCGGCCACGCCATTGATGGTGCCGGCCTGATTGTCGATACCATCGATGTTGTCAAACCCTTTACCCGGAAAAACCGCGTGAGAATGGCCAAACGTGATGGCATCAATACCCGCCACTTGCGCCAGATAATAGGTGGAATTCTCTGCGCCGAGTTTATACGGGTCCGATGAGATACCCGAATGAGGAATCGCCACGATGACATCGGCACCCTGCTGTTTCATTTGCGGGATCAGCCGTTCGGCTGTCGCTTTAATGTCTTGCGCGGTGACGTTGCCGGTAAGGTTTTTCTTATCCCAAACCATGATTTGCGGCGGGACAAACCCGATGTAACCCACTTTGATATCGTGCGATTGTCCGTCACTGTCTTTAAATTGGTGGGTTTTGATCAAGTAAGGCTGGAAATAGTGCTCACCAGAGGCTGAGAACACGTTGGCATTGATATAAGGGAAGTCAGCGTCGTTGATCGCTTCCTGCAGAAACTGCAAGCCGTAATTGAATTCGTGGTTACCGATGTTGCCGACATCGTAGTCTAGCAGGTTCATCGCTTTATACACCGGATGAACGTCTCCAGGTTTAAGCCCTTTGGCCGCGACATAATCGCCCATGGGACTGCCCTGGATAAGGTCGCCGTTGTCCACCAATACCGAGTTTTCCACTTCTTCCCGGGCCTGTTTGACCAGAGTCGCCGTGCGGGTTAAGCCAATGTTCGCCGCGGGTTTGTCTTTGTAGTAGTCGTAATCCATCGCATTGGCATGGATATCGGTGGTTTCAATAATACGCAGCTTGATGCTTTCAGCCATGGCCGGGCCGGCCATGGCTAACATGCCACTGAGAACAGCCAGAGTTAAGGGAGAGGCGATCCGCTTCATGTTGGACTCCATATTTGAATAGTTTTGAGTGATGAATCTAACAAAAAACCATGTAATGAAAATTACATAGTCACTAACTGTGTGATTTTAATCGATGAAATGAATTCAAACTGCGTACCGGATCGCAATGCCTACTGAGTGACCAGAAACGTCCAACCGGTGCGGGCCAAGTTTTAAATTATTCTTATCAGTAAATCGAATAAAAAATGAAATTTTAGAATTTCAGGTAATATGAGGAGGCGGTCATAATGCCATCATCTGATTAACAAGGACGATGACAATGGCAGGCGATACCACTATCCGTCAGTTTCCAATTCAACGAAAGCCGGCAAACCGTCTTGAGCGCTCGTTGCCAGGTGACAGCCTATTGCGTGCCGGAGAAGTGGCGCTGGTGGGTGCCGGTCCGGGTGATGTGGAGCTGCTGACCATAAAAGCACTGAGATATCTGCAACAAGCCGATGTGGTGCTGTATGACTACTTAGTCTCTGACGACATTATGGCGTTGGTTCCGGATGAGTGTGTCACCGTCTGTGTCGGTAAACGTGCCGGGCACCACAGCGTACCGCAGCAGACAACCAACCAGCTGCTGGTCGATTTTGCTCAGCAGGGCTACCGGGTGGTGCGGATCAAAGGCGGCGATCCTTTCATGTTTGGCCGTGGTGGTGAAGAACTGGAAGTGCTGGCCGATGCCGGGATCAACTTTCAAGTCGTACCGGGTATTACCGCTGCTGCCGGAGCAACGGCCTATGCCGGGATTCCGCTTACCCATCGTGATTATGCCCAGTCCGCGATGTTCATCACCGGTCATCTTAAACAGGAAAACGACCATCAGGATTGGTCGACCCTGGCCCGCGGCCAACAGACCTTAGTGATCTATATGGGGCTGATGAAATCCAGCCATATTCAGCAACAGTTACTACAACATGGACGCAGTGCGGACACGCCGGTGGCCATCATTGAGCGTGGGACTCAGTCACAGCAGCGCAGTTACTTCGGTCGCTTAGCACAACTGAGTGACATGGCTAGCAAGGCCGGTTCGCCTGCGCTGATCGTGATCGGTGAAGTGGTTGCACTGGCCAGCAAACTGAACTGGTTTCAACACTCGTCAGAATCATTCGAGGACGTCGCAACCAACGCTCACTGGCACTGCGCCTGATTATAATTTGCGCCTGAACATCAGTGATGCTGACAGTAAGGGCCGCAAACAAGATTCGCCAAATCGCTCGCCTAGCGAGCAAAAAAGGAAGCAAACCAATGGACCAACAACGCTTAACTCACTTACAGCAACTGGAAGCGGAAAGTATCCACATTATCCGCGAAGTCGCCGCCGAGTTTGATAATCCGGTGATGATGTATTCGATCGGTAAAGATTCTTCGGTGATGCTGCACCTGGCGCGCAAAGCGTTCTATCCGGGCAAGATCCCGTTTCCTTTGCTGCACGTCGATACTGACTGGAAATTCAAACAGATGATCGAGTTTCGCGATCGCACCGCAGAGAAATACGGTTTCGACCTGCTGGTTCATAAGAACCCTGAAGGTCTGGCGATGGGCATTAACCCATTTGTCCACGGTTCGTCGAAGCACACCGACATTATGAAAACTCAGGGCCTGAAACAGGCGCTGAACAAGTACGGCTTTGACGCCGCGTTTGGTGGAGCCCGCCGTGATGAAGAGAAATCTCGCGCCAAAGAGCGGGTGTACTCATTCCGCGACAAAAACCACACCTGGGATCCGAAAAATCAGCGTCCAGAATTGTGGCGCACCTACAACGGCCAGGTGAACAAAGGTGAAAGCATCCGGGTATTCCCGTTATCGAACTGGACCGAGCTGGATATCTGGCAATACATCTATCTGGAAAATATTGAGATCGTACCGCTCTATCTGGCAGAAAAGCGCCCGGTCGTAGAGCGTGATGGCATGTTGATTATGGTCGATGACGAGCGTATGGAGCTGAAACCGGGTGAACAGGTCGAGCACAAGAGTGTTCGTTTCCGCACTCTGGGCTGCTACCCGCTGACCGGTGCAATTGAATCGGAAGCCAATACTTTAACCGGCATCATCGAAGAGATGCTGGTGGCCACCTCAAGTGAGCGTCAGGGCCGGGCGATCGACCATGATCAGTCCGGATCAATGGAGCTGAAAAAACGCCAGGGCTATTTCTAAAGGATCGAAGGAACAGACTATGAACAGTGCAGTAGAAGCCCAGCTCGCCGAGCTTGGGATTGAAGGATATTTACATCAACATCAACACAAGTCTTTGCTCCGGTTCCTGACCTGCGGCTCGGTTGACGACGGCAAAAGTACCTTGATTGGTCGCTTACTCCATGACTCCAAGCAGATTTATGAAGATCAACTGGCGGCAGTGCACTCTGACAGCCAGCGCGTGGGTACCACGGGTGAGCGTCCCGATCTGGCCCTGCTGGTGGACGGTCTGCAAGCCGAGCGAGAGCAGGGTATCACCATCGATGTGGCTTACCGCTATTTCTCTACTCAGCAGCGCAAGTTCATCATCGCCGATACTCCGGGACACGAACAGTACACGCGTAATATGGCCACCGGTGCATCCACCTGTGACCTGGCGGTGATCCTGATCGATGCCCGCAAAGGTATTCTGGATCAGACCCGTCGTCACTCATTCATTTCCAACCTGTTGGGCCTGAAACACTTTGTGGTCGCGGTCAACAAGATGGATCTGGTGGACTATTCACAACAGGTGTTCGAGCAGATCCGCGATGACTACCTGGCGTTCTCAACTAATCTGCACGGTGAAATCGATATTCAGATCATCCCGATTTCAGCTCTGGAAGGTGACAACGTGGTCGACGCTAGCCAGCGTATGAGCTGGTATCAGGGGCCTTCGCTGCTGGAGATCCTGGAGACGGTCGACGTCGACCAGGAAAAAGGCAGCGGTGATTTCCGTTTCCCGGTTCAGTACGTTAACCGTCCCAACCTGGATTTCCGTGGCTTTGCCGGTACGGTGTCCTCCGGTGTGGTGAAAGTCGGTGACAAAGTGAAGGCTCTGCCTTCCGGTAAAGCGTCGACCATCGCCCGGATTGTCAGTTTTGATGGTGACCTGCCTCAGGCACAGAGCGGACAGGCGGTAACCCTGACACTGAGCGATGAAATCGACATCAGCCGCGGCGATCTGCTGGTACATGAGTCTTCGCCGGTTTTGTCCAGCAACCACCTGCTGGCCGATGTGGTATGGATGACAGAAAATCCGCTACAACCCGGCCGGGAATACGATATCAAGGTGGCGGGTAAGAAAACTGTCGGTCGCATCGAAGCGATACGCCATCAGTATGACATCAATAACTTATCGACCCATGCGGCGGTTGAGTTACCGCTGAATGGTATCGGTCTGTGCGAGTGGACCTTTACTGAATCAGTGGCATTTGACCCATATACTGATTGCGCAGATACCGGTGGTTTCATCGTGATTGACCGCTTGAGTAACGTGACTGTCGGTGCCGGCCTGGTTCGCCAGCCATTGCGTGAAGTCGAAACGGCTGCTGGCAATGTGTCTGCCTTTGAACTTGAACTCAATGCTCTGATCCGTAAGCATTTCCCTCACTGGGATGCCAAAGATTTGAGTCAACTATTGAACAAGTAATCTGTCCGGGAGCCTGTTGGCTCCCTCTTCTGGGGATGAGTTATGTGGCAACAGGGATTTGTGCTGGCACTGCTACTGGCGATCGTGACTTGCCTAATTGTCACGCGTATTAAGCCGAGTATCATTTTCGCCAGTGCGGCTTTGATGGCATTTCTGGTTGGAAGCATTGAACTGGGTGAGATCGCGGCCAACTTCACTAACTCGTCTTTGCTGACCCTGGTACTGCTGATTCTGGCTTCCAGTGCGCTGGAAAAAACCCGTTTGATCAGCTGGGTCAGCCACAGCATTTCTGAAGGACGGCTGGGGACTGTAGTTGCCAAGCTGGGCTTGTCTACTGCGCTGTTGTCGTCATTCACTAACAACACCGCGGTGGTGGTGTCCCTGATTGGTGCCATTAAACGTAACCGTAGTCACGCGCCATCTAAGTTACTGATCCCGCTCTCCTATGCGGCGATATTTGGCGGTACCCTGACCCTGATTGGCACTTCAACCAATTTGATCATCAACAGCTTTGTGGAAGATGCCGGCCTGCCGGGACTGGGTTTTTTCACCCCGACCTTAATCGGCTTAGCGGTGCTGTTTGGGGGGGTGCTAATCCTGATCCCGCTGAGCTATCTGCTGCCTAATTACGATGATCTGCACGCCGACGATTTACCCTATTTTCTGGAAGCCAGGGTAGAACCCGGTTCTCCGCTGGTGGGGCGAAGCGTCAGTGAAAACAACCTGCGGGCACTGCGTAAGCTGTTTCTGGCGGAAGTGATCCGCGATGGCGTCACTATGCCGTCGGTTGAGCCGGATTTTGTCCTGCAGGCCAGAGACAGACTGCTGTTTTGTGGTGATGTCGAAAGTGTCGCGACGCTGCAGGAAATTCCGGGGCTCACACTGTTCGGTCAACACCATCTCAATGGCCAGAACTTTGTTGAAGTGGTGGTGAGCTCATCGGCCAGCTTCTGTAATAAAACCCTCAAGTCGAGCCATTTCCGTGACCGGTTTGACGCCGTGGTGGTGGCGATTCGTCGTGGCCATGAGCGGTTGGAAGGCGGGCTGGGTAACATCATTCTGTCAGCCGGAGATACCCTGGTGCTGGTGCCCGGTAAGCGATTTGACGCAGAGCGCCGGGCGCACCGTAAAGAATTTGTCCTGATCAACGATCTGGATTCCAGTGCCAAACTGGATGGCAATAAGTCTAGCCTGGTGTTGCTCGGCTTTGCTGCCGTGATCGCAACGTCTTTGCTGGGCTGGTTACCGCTGATCAAGGGCTTGGCGGTGTACCTGATGGTGTTGCTGCTGAGCGGGGTGGTACAGTTGAACGAATTACGCCGCCGTTTCCCGATCGATATCGTAGTGATCGTAGGATCCGCATTATCGATCGCACAGTTAATGATCTCATCGGGTTTATCGAATCAGCTTGGCGTTATGTTTATCGAACTGTTTAACGGCTGGGGGGTGTACGGAGCGCTGGTGGCGACCTATTTTATCACCCTCATCCTGACCGAGCTGGTCACCAACAACGCTGCTGTGGCGCTGTCGTTTCCCATCGGTTATTCGATTGCCGTGGGCTATGGGGTCGACCCGATGCCATTTATTATGGCGGTATTGTTTGGTGCCAGTGCCAGTTTTATTTCGCCTTATGGCTATCAGACCAACCTGCTGGTTTATAGCGTAGGTAACTACAAGTTAACCGACTATCTCAGATTGGGCGTGCCGATCTCAGTAGTCTATTCGGGGCTGGTTTTGGCCTTGATCCCTTACTTTTTCCCATTTTAAAAGGATTTCACTATGACGGCAGTTAAGTCGCCTACAGATGAAAATATTGTCTGGCATCAACATCAGGTTGATAAAGCGCAGCGGGCGGCGCTCAAGCAGCAGCGTCCTGCGGTACTTTGGTTCACCGGCTTATCTGGTGCGGGCAAATCAACCATTGCCGGCGCACTGGAATCCCGCCTGGCGGAACTCGGCTATCACACCTATCTGCTGGATGGTGATAACGTGCGCCATGGTCTTTGCAGTGATTTAGGTTTCTCAGAACAGGACCGAAGGGAAAACATCCGTCGTATTGGTGAATTGGCCAAGTTGATGGCAGATGCGGGACTGATCGTCTTGTCAGCCTTTATTTCTCCCCATCGCGCCGAACGTCAGCTGGTGCGCGAAATGATGCCAGAAGGCGAATTTCTCGAAGTGTATGTTAACACCAGTCTGGATGTGTGTGAGCAGCGTGACCCGAAAGGTTTATATAAAAAGGCCCGAGCGGGAGAGATTAAAAATTTCACCGGGATTGACTCTGATTATGAATCCCCGCTGGCACCAGAACTGGATCTGCCTGCTGGGGAAGGCAGCATTGATGAGCTGGTCGAGCTGTGCCTGTCTTCTTTAAGGGCACGCAATATCATAGCGGTGTAACAAAAAAAGCTTCCCGAATGGGAAGCTTTTTGAAATGAATGGCGGGTTTATTCGAAACAGATTTCGATAAACGCATTTCCCCACTGCGAACTGAACGGCATAATGATGATCGCGCCTTCGCATTTGTGGCGGATGGTATGACCTTTGCCTGATACTACGACAGGTGTCGCCATATCAAATTCAAAACCACTTTCGGCCAGAATCCGTTTGGCACCACCGGTCACCATGTTGGTGATTTCACCCACCATGTCGGTGACTTCATCATTGAGGCCGTTCGGCTTTTCACCCAACATGTTCTGCATAATTTCCAGCGCCAGGTTTTCATCGAAGGTGATCGACATTGAGCCGCGGGTCTGGTTGCCCACCATTCCGATCAGACCGGAAACATCCCCCCGAGCAATTTCATCTTTTTTAACTCGAGGCTTTTGAGGCTTCAATTCCAGAGAAGCCATCGTTTTCAGCACATTCATTAATGAAGCCAAAAACGGGTTTACAAATTCAGCGCGCATAACACTCTTCTGTTTCTATGTGTAATTAGTTTGTTCGGCACGATTGACACAGGCCATGAGACTCAATCACGTGATTAGCCAGTTCGAACCCATGTTTTTCAGCATTCGCTGATAATAAGGCTATCAAATTATCATCTTGAATTTCGACGACATTGCCACATTTATCGCACACCAGTAAATGTGAATAGTGCTTGTTAGCATTGCAAGAGCAGCAAGAGATAAAGCTGTTGGTCGACTCTACTCGGTGAATAAAGCCTTGCTCAAGCAAGAAATCCAGCGCCCGGTATACGGTTGGTGGCTTGGCTTGCGGCTCCGTTTTCTGTAGCTCTTCCAGCAGTTCATAAGCACTACAGGCTTTTTGGCTGGCACAAATCAGCGTAAAGACAATTTTGCGCTGTTTGGTGAGTCTAACCCCTCTTGCCGCACATATTTGTTCGATCTGTTCAGTTAAAGGACTGCCCAATCTATTCACCATTCGTTGCGGACTTAGTTTTAATTAATGATATCTCATTAGTGCTCTTCTGTTGAGCCCGTTAATTGAGCAGTCCAGTCAAGCCAAAGCGGATTGGTATCATTAATGAAACGAGATAATTTACCGTAAATTGACATAAAACGATACTGCTTCGTCCTCATAACATTACATTGGTTGGGTGTGGAGGTAACTTGGTGTAGAATCGCCTGCTATTTCACGAGGTCGCTATGCGCTCAAAACGTGCACAGCCTGTCACATTGAAATAGACAGTGATTAAATGAATTTAGTTTTGATGGCCGGCCGGCAATTTAAAGGGATATTGACGCGGCGCGAGTCGGTTCGAAATAAGGTACCACCATGCAAGATACAGTGACTCCACCAACCACCAATGCGGCTAACGCTCGCGAGGATAAATTCTTTGCTAACCGTTTTTCTGTCGCGCCGATGTTGGATTGGACCGATCGACACTGCCGCTACTTCCACCGTTTGTTGAGCCAGCAGACTTTGTTGTATACCGAGATGGTGACCACCGGTGCGATCATACATGGTAAAGGCGATTTTCTGGCTTATAACCAGTCGGAACATCCGGTAGCGCTGCAATTAGGTGGCTCCAACGCGAAAGACCTGGCGACTTGCGCAAAACTGGCTGAAGAGCGTGGTTATGACGAAATTAACCTCAACGTTGGCTGTCCTTCTGATCGGGTGCAAAATGGCCGATTTGGCGCCTGCTTAATGGCGGAGCCTGAGCTGGTGGCAGAATGTGTCGCGGCTATGCAAGCTGAAGTTGCTATTCCGGTTACGGTCAAAACTCGCATCGGTATCGATGATCAGGACTCTTACCAGTTCTTAACCGATTTTGTGTCCACTGTGTCAGAGCAGGGCGGTTGTGAGCAATTTACCATTCATGCCAGAAAAGCCTGGCTCAGCGGATTAAGTCCGAAAGAGAACCGAGAAATTCCACCGCTGGATTACCCGCGTGCTTATCAGCTCAAGCAAGACTTTTCTCATTTGTCGATCGCCATCAATGGCGGGGTCAAAACACTGCAACAGAGTTTTGAGCATCTAAACCATCTGGATGGCGTGATGGTGGGCCGTGAAGCCTATCAAAACCCGTATTTACTGGCGGAAGTGGACCGTCAGATTTTTGGTTTGGATACGCCGGTGAAAAAACGCAGCCAGATTGTGGAAGAGATGTACCCGTATATTGAGCAGCAGCTTAGCCAGGGTGCTTATTTAGGTCATATTACCCGTCACATGTTGGGTCTGTTTCAAAATATGCCGGGTGCCCGGCAGTGGCGTCGTCATATTAGTGAAAATGCCCATAAACCAGGTTCCGGGATTGAAGTAGTACAGGCCGCGCTGGCGAAAATACCTCAGTCACTAGATGTGTAAATTTCACCGGAAGAAGTGGCGAAATATACCACTTAAATCGGGCGAGCCAGTGAGGCTCGCCTTTTTTACTTAATAAACAATACGTTGTTTAAACCTTTTTAGCTGGCCTGAAAACTGCAGTTGTTTAGTGACTGAACTGAAGTACGAACACTAGATAGGAGAATGAGCCATGTTTGAGCTATTGTTCATCGTTATTGTCATTGCGACTTTGATGGTGACGGGATTTACCGTCGTCACCGTAATGGCAGCGATTGCCATCGCCATGTTGGCAATGTTGGTTTTAGGGATGATAGGTATTGCGCTGAAACTGCTTCCCTGGCTGTTACTGATTCTGGCGGGAATCTGGGTCTATCGTAACCTGTTATGCCAGCCTAAATCCTGACGCAAACTTTCCTGAATGAGTGAGATGGCTGTGGTATTGTTGCCGTTTTGCATCTCTTTGCATGATTTAGGTAAGTAGAAGAAATGATTAATATAACCAGCAAAAGAGAGCTGGTAAGTAGCAGTGCGTTACTGATGATGATTATGTTGCCGCCGGTCTGGGCAGCAGAGACACACACCATCAGTGTTGAAGCCGATTACTGGCGTGGCAGTACTCAGGTAGACAACATCAGCCGCGATTCAACCAATGTTCCTGTGACTCAGTTAACTTTGAGGCACAGCGTCGATTATCTACCGAATGTTTCAGTCCGTCGCAGTTCTGTCGCGGCCGAGGCCATCTCTTTTGATAAAACCGATATCACGCTGTTTTATCCGCTCTGGATAGAGCAGCAATTGCATTTGGAAGCCGGGGCGACGGTGACCCGGTTTGATAACAGCGCTTACCCGCTGGACAACAATCAGTCTCAGGTTGGTTTTGACGACTGGTGGTTTAACGGCTTTGCAGATGCCAGCCTGAACATACCGAATAGCCAGTTCGACATCTTCAGTAGAATCGACTTCGGCAAGAGTAACGGGTTGAAACTGGCTGATTTTATCGCCGGGACTCAGTATCGCTGGCCGATACGTGATGGACAACTGACCGCCAAGCTAGGTTATCGGGTCATTGATTTGCAATTTACTGATTTTCAGGCAGATCAACGACAAGCGGTAAATGGCTCTGTGCTTGTAAATGGCGTCTTTGTTGGCGCTGAATATCGGTTTTAGACGACCGATGCTCTAGTCAGTGTTGACTGCTGTTTATAACGCCGCATTCTTTAGCGGCGTTTTTTATACCTAGTACTTATAAAGGAAGGGAATTATTTAGCAGTTTGGTGTTATTCGACCATCATTTATAGGCAAGGTTGTGTCTACAAGGATAGCGAAGCATGACAATTAACGAGCTCAGAAGCCTGTATCGGGAGAATAAACTGGTCGAAGCGATCATTGAGCCGTCATCTCAAGAGGGCCAATGGATCGTGGAATTCCGCCATACTAAAGGCGGCTTGGTGCTGCTCACCGATGCACACGGCGAAGAATGCCATTATATGGATTTGGATCTGGCCTCAAAATCAGCAATGGCTGTGGGCTTTCAACAGGTTCGCATCGAAAGTAAATAGTGGCGACGTCCTGTTGCCCTTTTTTCTTCCAAAAAGTTATAAAACATTCACTTCTATTCTTTCTTGTTATTAAAGAGAGTGGTTAATCTATCGTCACGCAATGAATAGGGATGCTGTGACAATGTCTTCTAACGGAAACACCAAACTTCAAGAAATACCAGCTATCGCCAGTCCTCTTAACGATCAGCAATTTAATCAGTTACACCAGACTGTTGCTGAATTGTCGCCTCAGCAGCTTGCTTGGGTTAGCGGCTATTTTTGGGGATTGAGTCAGGCTCAGCCAGTCGGTGCCGCGGCACCTATCGCTCAAGCGGCAGCCAGTGTACAGGCAAAGCCAGCCGGAAAACTGACCATCATTTATGCTTCTCAGACCGGCAACGCCAAAGGCGTGGCTGAAGCGCTGGAGCAAGAGGCTCATGCCGCAGGTATTGCGGTTGAGCTGTTTGATGCCAGCGATTACAAGGGTAAAAACCTGGCCAAAGAAACGCATGTTATTATCGTGGCATCTACCAACGGTGAGGGCGAAGCTCCCGATAATGCTCTGGAACTGCATGAATTCCTTCAATCTAAAAAAGCGCCAAAACTGGACAACCTGAAATACGGTGTGATCGGTCTGGGCGATTCCAGCTACGAGTTTTTCTGTCAAACCGGTAAAGATTTCGACGCCTTCCTGGCCAAGCAGGGCGCTACGGCGTTTATTGAACGGGTTGATTGTGATGTTGATTATGAAGCGGCGGCAACAGCCTGGCGCCAGTCGGCGTTGGATATTGTCCAGGCCGATCTGGCTGCAGCGAGCAATGAAGCGGAAGTGGTACAACTTCCGGTCGGCCAGGCGGCAGCGGCAACGAATGCCTACAGCAAACAGAATCCGTTCAGTGCAACATTGTTAACCAACCAGAAAATCACCGGTCGGGATTCAGGTAAGGATGTCCGTCATATCGAAATTGATTTGGACGGCTCCGGTCTGCATTATCAGCCGGGTGACGCCCTGGGCGTTTGGTATCAAAACAGTGCCGAACTGGCCAACGCGATTCTGACTCAGGTTGGGCTATCCGGAGTGGAAAGTGTTGAGGTGGATGGCGAAAGTCTGTCACTGCACAGCGCCCTGGTGAGCAAATATGAAATCACGGCCGCCAACCCTCAGATGGTGACAAAATATGCCGAGCTTTCCGGCAGCAAAAAGCTGCAAAAGCTGGTGGATGATAAAGATAAACTTCGCCAGTATGCCACCACCACGCAGATCCTTGATGTACTGGCAGAAAAGAAAACCAAACTCACCGTTGAACAGTTGACCGGCTTGTTGCGCCGATTGACTCCGCGACTCTATTCTATCGCGTCGAGTCAGCAGGAAGTGGAAGATGAAGTCCATCTGACAGTAGGGCTGGTGGAATACCCGCAAGGGGACGAAACCCGTGTTGGTGGTGCTTCCGGCTTTTTGACTCAGCGTTTAGAAGAGGGCGGTGAAGTGAAGGTGTTCATCGAACACAACAATAACTTCAAACTGCCACAAGATGACAATACGCCGATCATTATGGTTGGTCCTGGAACCGGTATCGCACCATTCCGCAGTTTCATCCAGGAGCGGGAAAACCGTGATGCGGAAGGGAAAAACTGGCTGTTCTTTGGCGACCGGACCTTTAGCCAAGATTTCCTGTATCAGGTCGAGTGGCAGAAATACCTCAAATCTGGACTGCTGACTCAAATGGATGTGGCGTTTAGCCGGGATCAACAAGAGAAAGTGTACGTGCAGCAGCGAATCCTTGAGCAGGCGGAGCAAGTCTGGCAGTGGATTCAGGACGGCGCCTATCTGTATGTGTGTGGCGATGCCAACCGCATGGCAAAAGATGTCAATGATGCACTGATTCAGGTGGCTGAGCAGCAAGGGCAATTAACCCGTCAAGATGCCGAACAATTTATCAACGATCTACGTAAAGCGAAACGTTACCAAAGGGATGTGTACTAATGAGTGAGAAGCAGGTTGTATTAGGCGAAGAGTTAGGACCACTATCTGATAACGAACGTCTGAAACGAGAAAGTAACTTTTTGCGCGGTACGATAGAGCAAGACTTGCAAGACCGTATCACCGGTGGCTTTAGCGCAGACAATTTCCAGCTGATCCGTTTTCACGGCATGTATCAGCAAGACGATCGCGATATCCGTAATGAGCGGGCCAAACAGAAGCTGGAGCCGTTGCACAATGTGATGCTGCGAGCTCGTATGCCAGGTGGTGTGATTACACCGAAACAGTGGCTGGCTATCGACAAATTTGCCACTGACCACTCCCTGTATGGCAGTATTCGTCTTACCACTCGACAAACATTTCAGTTTCACGGCGTGTTGAAACCAAACATTAAACTGATGCATCAGACTTTGAACAGTATTGGCATCGACTCGATAGCAACCGCAGGTGACGTCAACCGTAATGTGCTCTGCACTACCAACCCGGTTGAATCTGAGTTGCATCAGGAAGCGTACGAGTGGGCGAAGAAAATCAGTGAGCATTTGCTGCCTAAGACCCGGGCTTACGCGGAAATCTGGCTGGACGGAGAAAAAGTCGAAACAACTGACGAAGAACCGATCCTGGGCAGTACTTATCTGCCGCGTAAGTTTAAGACCACGGTGGTGATCCCGCCGCAGAACGATGTCGATGTACACGCCAATGACCTTAACTTTGTGGCGATTGCCGATAACGGCAAACTGGTGGGCTTCAATGTATTAGTAGGTGGTGGCCTGGCGATGACGCATGGCGATACGTCTACTTACCCGCGTCGAGCAGATGATTTTGGCTTTATTCCACTGGAGAAAACTCTGGACGTGGCCGCGGCCGTGGTCACCACACAACGGGACTGGGGTAATCGTTCTAACCGTAAAAATGCCAAGACCAAGTACACGTTGGATCGTGTTGGTACTGAAGTGTTTAAAGCTGAAGTAGAAAAGCGTGCTGGCGTGAAATTTGAGGCCAGCCGTCCTTACGAGTTTACTGAACGTGGTGATCGCATTGGTTGGGTGGAAGGTATTGATGGTAAATTCCATTTAGCCTTGTTCATCGAGAATGGCCGACTACTAGATTATCCAGGTAAGCCACTAAAAACGGGTGTTGCTGAAATTGCAAAAATTCACCAGGGTGATTTCCGTATGACAGCCAACCAAAACTTGATTGTTGCTGGCGTGCCAAAAAGCGAGAAAGCGAAGATTGAAAAGATTGCTCGTGACCATGGCTTAATGGACGATGGCGTCAGTGAGCAACGCAAAAATTCAATGGCGTGTGTAGCATTCCCGACTTGTCCGTTGGCGATGGCAGAAGCTGAACGCTTCCTACCAGAGTTTGTCACTGAAGTCGAAGGCATTCTGGAAAAATATTCGCTGCCGAAAGAAGACAACATCATTCTGCGGGTCACCGGCTGTCCGAATGGCTGTGGCCGAGCTATGTTGGCGGAGATTGGACTGGTCGGCAAAGCACCTGGTCGCTATAACCTGCATTTAGGTGGTAACCGTGCGGGGACCCGGGTACCTAAGATGTATAAAGAGAACATCACCGACAAACAGATCCTGGATGAAATCGACCAGTTGGTCGGTCGCTGGGCACAAGAGCGTCATCAGGGTGAAGGCTTTGGTGATTTTACTATCCGTGCCGGCATCATAGATGAAGTCGTCATATCCAAGAGGGATTTCCATGCATAATTCGCTAGCATCAGAGTTACAACTGGAAAAGCTGCTGAGTCTGACCAAGACCGAGCAGATTCTTCAGCTCACTCCAATTAATATGGAGTTAGAGCAGATGACGGCTCAACAACGGGTGGAGTGGGCGCTGGATAATCTTCCCGGTCAACATGCGGTGTCGTCCAGTTTTGGTATCCAGGCCGCGTTAATGTTGCATTTGGTCACTCAGGTAAAAGCCGATATTCCGGTGATCCTGACCGACACTGGCTATCTGTTTCCGGAGACTTACCAGTTCATCGATCAGTTGGATAAGCAACTAGGTTTGAATCTGCAAGTGTACCGTGCCAAGCACAGCGCCGCTTGGCAGGAGGCCAGTTACGGTAAGTTATGGGAACAAGGCGTCGACGGCATAGAAAAATACAATCGACTGAATAAAGTGGAACCTATGCGTCGTGCTTTGGATGAACTCAATGTCAGTACCTGGCTTTCAGGACTACGTCGGGAGCAGTCACAGTCGCGTGCTAACTTACCAATCTTGTCGATTCAAAATGGCGTCTTCAAATTTTTACCAGTGATCGATTGGACCAATAAAGATGTGCACTATTACCTAGAGCAACATGGTCTACCTTATCATCCGTTGCGAGAGCAGGGATATCTGTCTGTCGGTGATACCCATACTACCCGCAAATGGGAACCCGGTATGAAGGAAGAAGATACCCGCTTCTTTGGCTTGAAACGAGAATGTGGCCTGCATGAAGACGATGGTGTTGAAAAAGATGGCTCGGGAATATAACGTTTCGGAGTTATAACGTCTCAGTGACTTCACTAAAACCAGCTTTAAACAAGCTGGTTTTTTATTAATGTGGATAAGTCTGTGGTTAATGTGTGGGTTGGTGTTGGGTAAAGTGGGATAAATAAGGGTTTGAATAAAAAATGACAATTTAACGGTTATTTTTGCATTTTTTCTTAAAAAGCACTTGCTAATGTGATGGCGATCCCTATAATGCCACCTCGCTGACAGGGCAAGGCTTCAACCAAAGCTGAACCTGATTAGTGAAGGCCAGAACGGCTAGCAAAATAAATTGAAAAAAGTGTTTGACACTCAAGTTTATCTCGCTAGAATGGCCGCCTCTTCCGAAGTGACCCAGGTCACTAAATGAAGAAGCCGAAAGGCAACGCTCTTTAACAATATAAACCTATCAATCTGTGTGGGCACTCGTTGATGATAATCAAAATTCGAAACTTCGGT
>NZ_JBNKVP010000057.1:0-21896 GCF_050299255.1 Vibrio sp. | reverse complement strand
AGGCTTTGACGGCAAATCCAATACGCTGACTCTGCCGGTAGTGAAGAGCCTTAAAGTCAGCGGCAAACCACGTCCTATGGTCTACCTGCCGGTCCAGCTCAGCCCGGAGATTACCCAAAACTGGTTGGTGTACCTGACTGATCGCAGCCGCCGCAGCACCCAGCTTAGAGTGGGGACGGACACGGTGACGCAACACTTAGTGATCGATACCGATGCGGAAAACCTGTTTCCCAGCCAGCGGACTTACAGCGTGGCGCTGAAAAACAACCCGCTGGTGGTGTCGGGAGAGGAATCGGTCAATCTGGACGGAATTGAGCTGCGCGCGGAAGCCTCGTTTTCGGTCAAAACACCGATGCTGAAAGTGGAATCGTTTGAACTGCAGGAAGGCAAACCGGATAAAGTGGTCTATTACCTGACCAACGCTGAGGGAAAAACGGAGCGGCTGGTCAAGCCGGTGGTGAAAAAACTGCGCGTCGGCGATTCCGTCCGCCCGGTGGTGGAAGGGGTGTTCGACTTTGGCGATGCCATAGAGCAGCATCCATTTGCGCTGGAAGTATTGGATGACAATGAGCCGCAGCCCTATTTTGTTATTGGCCGCAAAACCGTGCCGGGTGGGGTGATACTCAACCTGCGCACCAGCAATCTGCTGGAGCGGTTGCCTCTGTTTACCGCCGGGCACATCGAAAAAGCCCAGGTGGCCGGGATGACCTTCCCGGTGAAACTGGATACCGGTGCCGACGTCAGTTCGCTCAATGCGCTCGATATCAAACGGTTTGAACAGGATGGCAAGCCGATGGTGACTTTTACCTACAAGAACCGCACCGGAGATGAGCGCCGCTTTACCCGTGAGGTGGTGGACGAAATGCGCGTGCGCGCCCGCGAAGGCGAAAAAGCGACCGCACGACCTGTGGTACAGATGCAGGTTAAACTGGGTGAATTGGAGCGCACCATCCGGGTCAACCTGCTCGACCGTTCCCGTTTCGAGTACAGCATGATTCTGGGTAAGAACTTCCTGCGTCATGGGGTGCTGGTCAGCAGTGACCAGGACTACCTGCTGAGTGACTGATGGTGCGCATAGCGGCTGTTCATAGCGATAAAAACGCGATACTGTGCGGGCAGAAATACGGTTAGTGAGTTGAGATAACGGTGAAAACCAAACTGATCACCCGAGAGGGATACAATAAACTGAAGCAGGAGCATGACTACCTGTGGCATGAGAAGCGGCCGGAAGTGACCAAAATTGTCACCTGGGCCGCCAGTCTGGGCGATCGGTCTGAGAACGCCGACTACACCTTTAACAAACGTCTGCTGCGTCAGATAGACCGACGGGTGCGCTTTCTGCGTAAAATTTTACCTGAGCTGACCATCGTCGATTACTCGCCCCAGCAGGATGGCCGGGTGTTCTTTGGTGCCTGGGTGGAAATTGAAAATGACCAGGGCGAGGTGAAGTCGTTTCGCATCGTCGGCCCGGAAGAGATCTACGGCGATGTGAAAGACTATATTTCCATCGATTCGCCGATGGCGCGGGCGGTATTAAAAAAGCAGGTCGACGATGAATTTACTGTGCGCACGCCAGAAGGTGACAAAGAGTGGTGGGTGACCGCGATCCGCTATTCGAAAACCGATTCCGACTTATAACTTCACCAGTGGCGGCAGCGGGCGTAAGTCAACCAGCACATCCTCGCCGCGACCAAACAACCACATTCTCGGCTGGCGTTGGCCCAGCCGCTTCACATCGATCAGATCCAACAGCGCATAATAACGACTGACATACTGATGGGTTTCCGCTGGCAGTGACAGCTGGCTGAACGTCGCCTGGCTATTTTTTTTCAGCGCCCGGCTGACCCGGCCTTCTCCGGCATTATAGGCCGCCAGGGTCAGGCTGATATCGCGGTCAAATTTGCGATAGAGAAAAGTCAGGTATTGCACCGCGGCGCGGGTACTGGCCTCGATATCAAATCTTTGGTCAAGCTGTTGGTCGACTTGCAGGCCATAACGGCGGGCGGTGTCGGGCATCAGTTGCCACAACCCGGCCGCTTTGGCGTGGGAAACCGCCTGCGGGTCATAAGAAGACTCCAGCATCGGCAGCAGGATCAGGTTGTCCGGCAGCGCGGACTGGCGCAACTGGCGCTGGATTTCAATAATCAGTTTTTGTTGCTGTTGCAGGCGGCGCAGGATCTGGCCCTGATAAGGAGATAATAACGCCAGCTGACGGGCGATATATTGCGGGTCGGGCCTGGCGGCGGCGGGCAGTGTTATCGCGATCAATAGCCCGGCGGTTAAGATCGCTGTCCATCGCCTGAAGCGCCGCAACCTCATCTAGCCCACTTGCGGTTGGCTGTCCGGGTAAGTATCGACATCACGCTGAGTCAGATTGACCAGCATTTCGTGAAAATTGGCCGAACTGTGGCCATTTTGCTGGTTGAGCTGCTGGCAACGGCTGACCAGGCGCTGCAATTCGCGCCACTGATTGGCCACTTGGTTTTTCAGCGGTGTCGGTAGCGCATTCAGTAATCGCTGCACCCCTTTTTCATCGGCTGCCAGACCGATCTGGCGCAGACTGCTACTGCGCTGGCTGGCGGTTTGCTGCATCTGTTGCAGCAGAGGCGTCTGGCGGCGCAGATTGTCGCTCAGTGCCCGGCCATCAAATTGCAGATACAACTTTTGCTGCTGCTCCAGCAGGGGCACCAGCCGGCGATAGTGTTGGATATCCTGGCCAATTGTGCGGATAAAGTTCTGAATCGACTGGGTTTTAGATATCGCCATGCTTCACTCCTGTGCTTGGGGCGACCAGCCGCCGATTAGGACTCATGACCGGTATGGAACTGCATTACCGCCTGTGAAAGGCTGTGGCTGTCGAGGCGAATTTCACCTTTGGCTAACGCGTTGCGTACCTGTTCCACCTTGGCCATATCCACATCGGCCATTTGTGCTAACTGAGCCTGGGCCCGGTCGATGGCACTGGTATTGGCATTGATTTGAGTCTCGCTGCTGCCCGCGACAGACGGCTGACTCTGAGTTTGGCTGCGAGTCTGTTTTAACTGGGTATGTGGGACATGACCGCCCGCGACTTTGTCAATTTTCATTGCAATGTGGTCCTTGAATCTTGGTGGTTACCAATATAGGGCGACGCTGTCGGAGACAGAATTAAATCAGGTGGCGAGATTTTTATCCTCACCCGAGAACTTTTGTACTCGAAATTGTCCGATCAGTTCGAGGGGCAATTGATAAATTTGATACCTTGAGCCCAAACTTGGCGCTTGGCACAGGCTGGCTAAAACTGGGTGTGAACCTGGTTCAGCCCCGTCACCACGGCCCGTATCACCTTGTGCGACGTTAAGTTTTGCACCTCGATCTGTTCGCCGCGCTGCCCCTGCTCCAGGGCCACGCCTTTGGTTGTGGCGGCAAATCCATCCTTGGCGGCGATGATCACCACCTGGTTGCCTTTTTCGATCAGTGCCGGTTTGCCCAGCCAGTCCGATTGCAGCATCTGCCCGGGGCGGATCCGCCGCTGCACTTCCATCCCGGCTACCTGATCCGGCCGGGCAAAAAAGGTTTCTGCCCGTTGCAGGGTGCGAGTTTCCGAGCGAATGTCGCCGGCATTCAGTCGCTCACCGCGGTTGAGACCCCGCGCTGCGACCAGTACCGGCAGTTTGATGGCGGCTTTGACACTGACATTCAGCCGCCAGTTCACTGTGTCTGATTCGCAGCTGACCAGCCGTTTCAGTTGACCGATCGGTAAGCGTTGACTATCTCGGCCGACGATGCCGAGCGGCTGCGGGCATGCAGGCAAGTGCTCGGCTGAAGCCGGGATCCAGCTGTCCAGTTGCAGCTGATAGTCAGGCCACTGCTGCGCCTCGGCAACGCGGGCAAGCTGGGCTTTAATCGCCTGCTCGGTGGCCTGGCGAATCACACTGCGCTGGTCGGCCCCGGCCGTCACCGGGAGGCTGACGCTGGCGATCAGTATACCGGCCAGCAGCGCCCACTTCCTCCTGGCCTGTGGTGTTTCCGTTAAGCGGAAGTTCCGTTTCCTACCTTTATTATAACTCATTGAAAATAATCATTTATTTTTATGGCACGCATCTTGTTTCTATCCTGTCTAGTTGAAATAACCGCATAGGATGGATGCATGGCGATCAGTTTTGAACAGGCACTGGGAGTTCACCCGGACGCGCTGAACTTTCGCGTTCAGCGTACCAAAGTGCTGGCGAGTAACCTAGCAAATGTTGATACCCCGGGGTATCTGGCCCGTGACCTGAGTTTTTCCACCGTGATGAGTCAGACCGGGGCCGGCAGTGTTCACCAGCCGGTCGCCAAGATGCAGATTGCCAGTCAGTACGCCATTCCTTATCAGAACAGCAATAACGGTAACACGGTCGAGCTGGGTGTGGAGCAAGCCAAGTTCAGCCAGAACAGCATGGATTTTCAGACCAGCCTGACGTTTCTCAATATGAAATTCAATGGTCTGTCCAAGGCGATAGAAGGACGTTAATTATGGCATTTAGCGATATTTATTCCATAGCCGGCTCGGCGATGACGGCGCAAACCGTGCGCCTGAATACCGTTGCCAGCAACCTGGCCAACGCAGACGCAGTATCTGCCAACCCGGACGATGCATACAAAGCACTCAAGCCGGTGTTTGCCACCGTTTACAGCAAAACCCAGCTGAGCGCTGGCGACAATGTCTACCCGAATGCGGAAGTGAGAATTGTCGACGTAGTACAGCACCAGGGGCAGGCCGACAAACGATTTGAGCCAAGTAACCCGCTGGCCAACAGCGAAGGTTATGTCTATTACCCGGACATTGATGTGGTAGCGGAAATGGCTGACATGATGTCGGCGACGCGCAGCTTCGAAACCAACGTTGAAGTGCTGGCCAATGTGAAAAGCATGCAGCAGGGGCTGCTGAAACTGGGAGAAGGCAGAGGATGAGCTTAGCACAGTACACCGCGATGAGCGCCGATGCACCAAGCGGCGCAGTCAACAGCAGTAGCGCGGGCACGCCGAATATTCAGGACAACATGAACAGTGCTTCTTCGCTGCAGAACGAGTTTATCTCGTTGATGGTGGCGCAGATCCAGAATCAGGACCCGCTCAATCCCCTCGATGGTACCGAATACGTCAGCCAGCTGGCGCAGTTTTCCCAGGTACAAAGCAGCGAGAATATGGCGTCGCTGATGCAAAACAGCATGGTGCTGCTGGACAACATGCAGGTGCTCAGCACCGCTGGCCTGGTCGGTCAGACCGTGTACGTGGCCGGTGACCAGTTTGAGCTGGGAGAAGACGGTGTTCAGGGCGGCAAAATCAATCTGGAACACGGCTCCAGCCAGGTGACGCTGGAAATTAAAGATGAGTTCGGCCAGGTGACCAGAGTGCCGCTCGGCGCGCATCCGGCAGGCGATGTGGATTTCAACATCAACGCGGAAGAGCTGGGCCTGAAGCCGGGTAAATATAGCCTGTCAGTGCAACTGCAGGAGGGCCAGTCCGCGCCGAATGTGTTGTTGGCCGGGCAAGTTGAGCAGGTGCGTATTCCGCCGACCGGCGGCGCGCCTATGGTACACATCGCCGGTGTCGGCAGTGTGCCTTTCTATCTTATCAGTCAGTTTGGCGCTTAAGCGTTCAGGACAACAGAGGATTTTATGAGCTTTAATATTGCACTCAGTGGCCTGGAAGCCACCAATCAGGATCTCAACACCATCAGTCACAACATCGCCAACGCCTCGACTTACGGCTTTAAAGGCGCGCGCACCGAATTTGCAGCGGTTTATAACGGTATGCAGCCGGGCGGGGTTGAAGTGGCCGCGATTTCACAGAACTTCGATAAAAACGGCTCCGTGACCGGTACCGGTCGGGCGATGGACCTGGCGATCAACGGCCGCGGCTTTTTTGTCACCAAAGACCACATGGGCCAGACGCTTTACACCCGCTCTGGCGTGTTTGGCACCGACAAGAACAACTTTGTCACCGGTAACACCGGTGCCCGCTTGCAGGGTTACAGCGCGGACAGCAACAACAACCTGCTGACCGGCGCGGTGGGCGATATCAAGATCTCGACCGCCCAGCTGCAGGCCCGAGCGACCGATTCGCTGGAATTTGTCGCCAACTTTGACGCCAGTGCGTCGGTGGTGGATCAGACCACTAACCCGTTTGACCCCAATGACCCGAACTCGTTTAACTCGTCTTACACCTCCAAGGTGTATGACTCACTGGGCAACTCGCACACCGTCACCCAGTACTTTACCAAAACCGCCGATAACACCTGGGAAGTGAACGTCCAGGTCGACGGTGGTGCGACTGCGGTGCAGACCCAGGCGGTCAGCTTTAATACCGACGGTACCCTGGCATCGCCAACCGGTACCTTTAACGTTGCTTTCCCAGCCGCCGGGGCGAACGGTGTCAGCATCGACATCAGCCTGGCCGGCAGTACTCAGTTTGGCGCCGCATTCGGCGTCAGCAGCAATAACCCGAATGGCTACACCTCAGGTGAGCTGGCGGGGATCCGGGTAGAAGACAACGGCATGGTTTACGCCACTTACACCAATGGTCAGGCGCAGTTGCAGGGCCAGGTGGTGCTGGCGGACTTTGCCAACCCACAAGGCCTGGCCAAAGTGTCCGGTACGGCATGGACACAAAGCTATGGCTCCGGTGCTCCGGCGATCGGCATTCCCGGCAGTGGCACACTGGGTGACTTAACGCCCGGCGCGCTGGAAGGTTCCAACGTCGACCTGACCAGCGAGCTGGTTAACCTGATGACCGCTCAGCGCAACTATCAGGCTAACGCCAAAACGATTTCCACGTCAGACAAACTGACCCAAGCGCTGTTTAACGCGGTGTAGTGAGGCTGCCATGGATAGCTTGCTATTTACCGCCACTTCCGGTGCCAGCCGGGTACTGAAAGCGCAGCACGTGCGTTCGAACAACCTGTCGAACGCCGATACCGCCGGTTTTCGGGCCGATATGGAACGGGTCAGCAGCGTGCCGTTGCAGGGCTCGGGCTTTGATGGCCGCACTATGGTGGTGACCAACTCGGCCGCCACCCGGTTTGATTCCGGCGATGTGGTCAAAACCGGTCGCACGCTGGACGTCGCCATCATGGGCGACGGCTATCTGGCGGTGCAGACCCCGGATGGCGGCGAAGCCTACACCCGTGCCGGTAACATCCGCGCCGATTCTTTCGGCGCCCTGACCATTAACGGTTTCGCCCTGCTGGGGGACAACGGTCCTATGGTGCTGCCGGAATACCAGAAAGTGGAGATCAGCGAACGCGGCCGGATTTCCGTGGTGCCACCCGGTGGTGGCGCGGAGCTGGAAGTGGGCCAGATCAAGCTGGTCAATCCGGATATGACCCAGGTGCAGAAACAGAGCGACGCCCTGCTGCACAGCATCGATGGTCAGCCGTTCGCCGCCGACCAGAGCGTGCAACTGGCGCCGGAACACATTGAAGGCAGTAACGTTTCCGCCATTGACGAACTGGTCAGCGTGATGTCACTGACGCGCAATTTCGAAATGCAGGTGCGGATGATGAAAACCGCCGAAACCCTGGCCCAAGCGGGCAACAAACTGATTAACGGCTGATAGCCTCAGGCTATCGGTCAGCTAAGGAGAGAGCAATGCATTCAGCACTATGGGTCAGTAAGACCGGTATGGCCGCCCAGGATACCAAGATGACCGCCATCTCGAACAACCTGGCCAACATCAACACCGTCGGCTTTAAGCGCGATCGGGTGGTCTTTGAAGATCTGTTCTACAGCATCCAGCGTCAGCCGGGCGCTCAGGTTGACCAGGTCAACCAACTGCCGACCGGTGTTCAGCTCGGTAGCGGTGTGCGGGTGGTCGGCACCCAGAAAGTGTTTACCCAGGGCAACGCGCAGAATACCGGTCAGCAGCTGGATCTGGCGGTGATGGGTCAGGGCTTCTTCCAGATTGAAAACTCCGACGGCCAGATCCTATACAGCCGCAACGGCCAGTTTCACGTTAACTCGGAAGGCCTGATGGTCAACAGCCAGGGCCTGCCACTGGAGCCGCAGGTGCAGATCCCGGACAACGCCCTGTCGGTGTCGATCGGTGTCGACGGCACGGTCACCGCAACCAGCGCCGATGACCGCGCGCCGCAGAATATCGGTCAGATCACCCTGGCCCGGTTTGTTAACCCGGCCGGCCTGGAAGCCATTGGCGGCAACCTGTTCCGTCAGACTGAAGCCAGTGGGCAGGCCGAAGAGATGATCGCCGGTGAACAGGGTGCCGGTACCATCAAGCAAGGTGCACTGGAAGGCTCTAACGTCCAGGTGGTGGAAGAGATGGTCGACATGATCACCACCCAGCGCGCTTACGAGATGAACGCCAAAGTGGTTTCGGCGGCGGATGACATGCTGAAATTTGTCGCTCAGGCAGTGTAACGGGGGAGGCGAATGATGAAATGGCTATCGACTGGATGCGCACTGTGCGTATTGCTGTTGGCGGGGTGTGCTGCCCGGCCGGAATTTGTCCCGCCTTCGCCGGACGAGGCCAAATATGCGCCGCCCAAACTGGATTACTCGCTGCCGGAGCCTAAATCGGGCAGCCTGTATCGCAACAGTTACGCCATGACTCTGTTCCAGGACCGTCGAGCCTACCGGGTCGGCGATATGCTGACGGTGTTCCTGTCTGAAGAGACTCAGTCGAGCAAAAAAGCCGATACCAGCTATGGCAAAGGCTCCAACATCGATTTTGCCGCGCCGAATATCGGCGGTCGTACCCTGGATGGGCTGGCGGTAGGCATCGATGCGAACCGCAGTTTTGATGGCACAGCATCCAGCTCGCAGGGCAACAAACTGAAAGGCGCCATTACCGTGACGGTACACGAAGTATTGCCTAACGGTGTGCTGCGCATCAGCGGTGAAAAATGGATTCGCCTTAATCAGGGCGATGAATTTATCCGTCTGACCGGCATCGTGCGGGTCGATGACATCAACCGCAACAACCAGGTGTCGTCCCAATACATAGGTGACGCCCGGATCACTTACGCCGGCCGTGGTGCCCTGGCCGACAGTAACGCCTCAGGCTGGCTGTCGCAATTCTTTACCAGTCCATGGATGCCGTTCTGATGAAAATGAACACTCAATATTTGACCAAGTTATTGCTGCTGTTGACCTGGCTGGTCGGCAGCGTCGCCCGTGCTGAAGTGGCCACACCGCTGATGGATCTGGTCGATGTGCAGGGCATTCGCACCAACCAGCTGGTGGGCTATGGTCTGGTGGTGGGCCTGGACGGTCAGGGTGACCGTAACCAGGTGAAATTCACCGCCCAGTCGGTCACCAACATGCTGCGTCAGTTCGGCGTGCAGATCGATGACTCGATGAACCCGAAACTGCGCAACGTCGCCTCGGTCAGTGTCACCGCCACGGTTGATCCTATGGCCGGACCGGGACAGACCCTCAACGTAGTCGTGTCATCCCTTGGGGACGCCAAAAGCCTGCGCGGCGGTACCCTGTTGCTGACCCCGCTGCGTGGTATCGACGGTGAAGTGTACGCCGTCGCCCAGGGCAGCGTGATTGTCGGCGGTGTGTCGGCCGAAGGCCGCAGCGGCTCGAAAGTGGCGGTTAATACCCCGACCGTCGGCCGGATTCCCAACGGTGCCACCCTGGAGCAGGAGATCGCCACCGATTTTAACCAGCGCGATGTGATCACGCTGAACCTGCGTACGCCGAGCTTTACCACCGCCAAACACATTGCCCGTGAGATCAACAACACCTTTGGTCCGCGCGTTGCGGTGGCCGTGAACAAAGCCCGGGTGGAGATGCAGGCGCCCCAGGATACCCAGCAGCGGGTGACCATGATGTCGATGCTGGAAGAGATGAGTGTGGTAGAAGGCCGCAAGCCGGCGCGTGTCGTGTTCAACTCGCGTACCGGTACGGTGGTGATCGGTCAGAACGTCAAAGTCGGTGAGGCCGCAGTCAGCCACGGCAACCTGACCGTCAGCATCACCGAAACGCCACAAGTGAGCCAGCCAAACGCGTTTGCCGACGGCGATACCACAGTGGTGGACCGCTCACGGATCGAAATAGAACAGGACCAGGCCCAGATGGTGATCTGGCCACCGGGCACCGAACTGAACACTATCGTCAATGCGGTCAACAGCCTGGGCGCGACACCAACGGACCTGATGTCAATATTGCAGGCTCTGCACGAAGCCGGCGCTCTCAGCGCCGAACTGGTCGTGCTGTAGGAGGGATTGATGAAGTTAGACTCAATTTCAGACAATGTGGCGCTCAATGGCGTGATGTATCACGACAACAGTGCGCTGCAAACCATTAAGCACAGCAGTGACCCGCAGCAGGCGCTGGAAACCGTTGCCGGCCAGTTTGAGGCGATGTTTCTGCAGATGGTCCTGCGCCAGATGCGCAGCAGCAGCGATGTGCTGGCCGATAAGGACAGCCCGTTCTCCAGTAAGAATCAGGGCGTGTTCCGCGATATGTTTGACGGTCAGCTGGCGATCGAAATGAGCGGCAAGCAGCAGGCGGGCATCGCTGAGATGCTGGTCAAACAGCTTGGCCCTGCCTCACCGGAAAGCAACGTTACCCCGCTGCGCCGAACCAACCATCAGCCGCGCCCGGAAGCGACATCACAACTTCAAGGCGTCGATACCGCTTTGCAGTCATCGCCGGTAAATCCCACCGGCCAGGTGGTCGCCTTAACTAACAATACCCTGCAACAGGTGGGCAACAGCAGTGCCTTCGCCCAACCGCTGATTAGAACAATGGAGCGCGAAACGCTATGAACATGGTTAATATTGCCCTGTCGGGCCTGAATGCCAACCGCGTTGCCTTGAATGTGACGGCGCAAAACGTCGCCAACGTGAACACCCCGGGCTACAGTCGCCAGCAGGCGCTGATGGCGTCGGTTTCCGGTGGTCAGTTTGATAAGCTGAGCGCCGGAATGGGGGTGGAAGTCACCAGCATTCGCCGCATTACCGACCAGTTCCTGGTCAAGCAGACCTGGTCGACCAACAGCAACGCCTCTTATGCCTCCCAGTACACCACGGCGATGAGCCAGCTGGAAAACGTATTGGGTGCTGATGGTTTCAATCTGTCGACCGGCCTGGACAGCCTGTTTGCCTCGCTACACGACGCGACTTCCAAGCCCGAATCCATGCCGCTGCGCCAGCAGGTGATCAACGAATCCCGCGCGCTGGCACGACGGTTTAACACCCTGACCAATTCGCTGCACAACCAGCATAAAGATATCCATGATCAGCGCGGGGCGGCGGTAACCCACGCCAACAGCCTGATGGCCAATATCGCCGATCTCAATAAACAGATCGTCGAGATGCAGGGTACCGGCGGCAATCCGGCCCAGTTGCTCGATACCCGCGATGCCCTGGTCGGTGAACTGGCCAAAGTGATCGAGATTAAAACCACTGACCAGCCAGATGGCGGCCTGCAGGTCACCCTGACCTCCGGCCAGCCGCTGGTGATGGGTAAAGACTACGGTGAGCTGAAAGCGATTCCCGATCCGAATGACCCGTATATGGCTGACCTGCATGTGCAGTTTGGCAACCAGAGCTTTGCTATTAACGGTAGCGTCGGTGCCCAACTGGGTTCACTGAACGACTACCAGTTGGAAGTGCTGAAACCCTATCAGAACGCCATCGATGACATGGCACGTTCTCTGGCGGACGAATTTAACGCCGTGTTGGCGGCGGGCCAGGACCTGAACGGCAATCCGGGTGCGCCGCTGTTCAGCTATGACCCGGCTAACCCGGCGGCCAGCCTGGATGTCATCTCGCTGCCGCCAGACCAACTGGCGTTTTCCAGCGATGGGACTCCGGGCAACAGTGACAACCTGCGTGATCTGATCGACCTGAGTAACAAACCGATGGCGATCAGTGGATTCGGCAATGTGTCGCTCAACGATGCCTTTACCGCCATGGTCGGCGACACCGCGATCAAAGCCCGCCAGGCGGAATCCGATTATCAGGCCAACCTGGCGATGAACGAACAGGCCGTTGCGGCGCGCGACAATGTCAGCGCGGTCAACAGCGATGAAGAAGCGGCCAACCTGATGACGTTCGCCAATGCCCACAACGCCAACATGAAAGTGATCAGTACCGCCAATCAGCTGTTTGATTCGGTTTTGCAGTTATTTTAAGGAGTCAGGATGAGAATCAGTGATACCCAGTTCAGCCAGTTGATGCTGCAAAGTCTGCAGTCTAACAATGCCGGCTTAGGCAAAGTGCTGCAGCAGATGGCAACCGGCGACCGGCTGACTAAGCTGTCTGATGACCCGATGGCCTCGATCAAGCTGCTCAACCTGGAGCGGGAAGGCAGCGCCATCGACCAGTATCAGCGTAATATCGCCAACGTTAAAACCACTCTGTCGAGCCAGGAAGTGTATCTCAGCGGGGCCAATGAAAGCCTGAAAAGCATGCGCGACCTGGTGCTGTGGGGCGCCAACGGCACTCTGACCGACGAAGACCGGGCCGGTTTGATTACTGAACTGGAAAGCCTGCGTGATTCGATGGTCTCCTCGTTTAACGCCCAGGATGAAGAGGGCCACTACCTGTTTTCCGGTACCCAGACCGACGTACCTTCAGTGTCGAACCCGGGCGGTGGTTACCAGCTTGACGGCAACAGCGACAAACGAGTGGTCACCGTGGCCAAAGGGGTCACGATGGAAGCCAATATGACCGCCCAGGAGATGCTCGATCTCGGTGGTGGGAATAATGTGCTCAATCAGATCGATACCCTGATAGCGGAATTTAGCAATCCCACCGCCAATTTCAGGGCGGAAGTAGACAACTCCCTGGCCGCGATCGATGCCACCTCAGCCAATGTGTTGGGCGCGATGACCGAACTGGGTGGCCGGCACAATAACCTGGATCTGATGGACGGCGCTCATGGTGAAAACCAGCTGTTTGTCGATAAGGTTGACAGCGATTTGTCGCAACTGGACTACGGCGAAGCATCAGTGCGGCTCAGTAACTATATGGCGGCGCTGCAGGCAACTCAGGCCAGCTATATGAAAATTCAAGATTTGTCTCTTTTTGATCGTCTGTAAGGATAGGTAAGCATCATGGCTATGAGCACGGTTGAGGTCAGGCCGCACGGAGTGCGACTGACCGGCCACGAACGCGCCGCCATCATTCCGTCGCACTCAACCCAAAGCGGCGGCACCAGCCAAACGCCGAGATTGACCAGCCACGCTGAACCGACCTCGGCGTATTCCGTCTCCAATATTCTGCTCAGCCAGGGCCAGCAGCACGCCACTTCGGTGCAGATTGCCTCCCGGGCGCTGCAGCAGGTAGGCCAGCAACTGACCACCATCAAACGTGGTCTGAGTCAGGCGCTAAACCAGCCAGGTCAGCCGAAAGCCAGTCTGCAGCAGGAGCTGACTCAGGGCAAAGCCAGAGTGGAAACCATTCTGCAGCAGGCGCGCTATGACGGTCAGCGGCTGATCGATAACGAACTTAAACTCAATCTCAGTCAGCAGGATACCCGCCGCTTTGCTATCCCGGGACTGAATATCCACCGTCTTAGTGACCGCGCCGAGCAGGTTCGGCTCGATTTTCCCCAGGGTGGCTCGGTGATGTTGCAGTTTGACGGCCAGGCCGATGGCCAGAAAACGGTGAAAATGCTCGACCGCAACCTGATAGCGCTCGGCATGCGTGCCAGCCTGGCCGACGACGGGACAATCCTGTTTCAAGTGGCTGAAGACAGCTACCGGCAAATGCAGCAGCAGGTACGGGTGACCGGCCAGGGTCATCGTTTCCCGGCCGGGCAGGCCAATGTGGTGTCGATTGAATCCCGGCCAGACGGTATTGCCGAGTTGAATTTCGACCTCAGCTCCCGTAACGGCATCAAGCAGTCGATCGCCAAAGTGAACCAGCACCTGCATCAGACTCAACAGAGCCTGCAGGATGCCCGCCTGCTACACGGAGAACTGACCAGCCAGGTCAACCGTTACTCTGTGCCAAGCCAGAGTTTGTCGGCGACAGAGCTGGACACTCGTCTGGCCCAGGTCAATCGGCCGCAGCCTGGTTTTAGCCACTCTCTGCAGGCTATTTCCGCTCAGGCCAACGTGCGTCGCCATACGGTGGTGGCGCTGTTGAAATAAGCGGCGTTGTGCAGCAAGCCACTTGATGGCACAACTTGCCAGGTAACCAATCCGGCAAACATCATTCCGCAGCGTGGCCCAGGACAATCGCCACGCGGCTGAATAACAAGAAACTCCTTTGTATTTTTTTACCTTTTCCCGCCCTGGTGGCGGGATTTTTTTGCATTGTTGTCGGCTTACCCAGCTGGCTCAATCTGCCACATCGTTATTCCAATGGCCTCAATAAGCTGGCCAGCTGAGTATGTCTGGCTGGCTGATGCCGCGATATCGGCATGTGTTGTGTCAGCGCTGCCAATGGCACCTCCGGCGTGTTTACTGTGCCGGCAGGTAAGGGCTAATGGCGCGTTGGTTGCGCCTCTTGGCGCAATGGCTTAACTCAGGGGGCTGTGAAGTGACGAGGAACGGCAAGTCGCCGGCTACGCGCTTAGTGCTCAGACCAGGAAAAAGAAATAGAGGAAGCAGACAAACGCCAGCAGCGTGGCAGACAGGGTAGGGTAGATGATGTACGAATCCTGATGGCCGGTACGCTGAAAACAGAGAAAAGTCAGCAGCACGTTGTAGACCACCAGCAACATGCTGATAGCGGTGCCGCCGGTCAGTGACAGGCTGGTCAGCTGGCTGAGAAAGAACGTCAGTAAGGCGTAATCGACGATGATCAACCACAGAAAGGCCTTGCGCAGACCATCGGTTTTTTCCCGGACAATGTGCTGTGAAGGATCGTGCATGGCTAAACCACTTACTAGTAAATGACGCATAAATTTGCCTTACTGCTCGGCTGTGTTTGGCGCTGGCCTCAGCCGCTTGGCGTGTAACAATCAGTTCACCCTAAAGGCGTGCGGCTTTCTCGTTCCAGCACGCCAGACTAACAACGGGGTGCCGGTTATAAATCCTGGGTTGGCGTTTCGGCTGGCTCAGCAGGCATGGCGTAGCCGATGGTCTCCTGACGCAGTACCGGCTGGTTGAAGCGGGCTTTACTGCGCGCTTTTTCCAGTTCGCTGTCGGGTTGGTTGCCGAACAGGGTGTTCAGAACCAGGGCTGCCGGGGTGGTCAGCACAAACAGTTCGATGCGGCGGTTTTCGCTCGAACTCGGCTGGTCAGGGTTGAGCAGTGCCCGGTCTGACATACCGGTGACTTGCATTACCCGTTGGCCAGGCATGCCTCCGGCCACCAGAGTCTGACGGGCAGCGTTGGCCCGAGAGGTGGACAGTTCCCAGTTAGTGGTACGGCCAAAGGTGGTTTTGAACGGAGTCGAGTCGGTATGGCCACTGATGATCATCGGATTATGTACCCGCTCAAATACCGGCGCCAGTGCCAGCAGCAGATCCTGGAAGAAGGGCATTAGTTCGGCTCCACCGCGACGGAACATCGACTGTTTGTAGTCGTCCTGCAGCACAATACGCAGGCCTTGCGGGGTAATGGTGATGTCCACGTTACCTTCCGCGCTGATCTGACGCACCATCTCATCGATGACTTTAGCCAGTACCATCAGCTGTTCCTGAGTATCAAAGTTGCCCGGGATCAGGGCATCCAGCTCCGGACCGTTGCCGTTGCCTTTGTAAAATGAGGTGACGGTATGATTGGCATCGTGGGTGCTTGGCACCGACGATGCAGACGCGAGATCGATAGGCGAGATACTTTGTGAGGTATCGAAAGGGTTACCAGCATTGCGGCCAAATATACTGGCGCTATTGAGGTGGGCGACGATCGCCTGCCTTTCCTCTTGATTGACGACTTGCATCACCCATAGCACCAGGAACAGGGCCATAAGAGCAATCATAAAGTCAGCCATGGCCACTTTCCAGGCACCGCCATGATGGACCTCATCATGGTTCTTGGCTGAGCGTTTAAATACTACCTGCTCTTGTTTTTGCATTATCCCTCCTGTTCAGCTAACCACTTCTCCATTTGGTTAAAGGTTGGCTTGATATCTAGCTGAATGTGTTTACGCCCGGCATCGATGGCCAGCAGGGTCGGTTTCTTGGCAACATACGCCACCAGGGTGGCACGGACGCATTCGAAAGCCGACATGTCGCGTTTAACGCGCTGAGCCATGGCGTTACTGGCTGGGTCGAGACAGCAGTAACAGCCGAAAATACCGATAAATGTGCCGACCAGAGCGGCAGCTACGTGATAACCGATCAAAGCGATCGAACCATCGATGGCCTGCATGGTGATGATGATGCCACCTACCGCGGCGAGGATACCGAATCCCGGCAGTGCTTCTGCGGTACGCTGCATAGAGCGTGATGGCAGTAGCAGGTCGGTTTGAATGGCTTCGATTTCCTGTTCCAGCAGTCCTTCAAGTTCATGAGGCGACATTTGTCCCATTGCCATTAAACGAAAATTATCAGTAATGAAAGAAATGAGGCGATAGTCGCTATTCACCAGCGGATAGCGGTTAAAAAGTGGGCTCTGATCCGGGTTCTCAATGTGCTTGTCGAGCGATTTGAAGCCGCCACTGCGCACGGTTTCCAGCAATACCTGCAACAGTGCCATCAGCTCCATATAGAATTCCGGCTCATTACGGCGGGGTGAAATGATCGCGCCAACCTGACGGCGCATCTCTTTCAGCACCTGGGGTGGGTTACCTATGATCAGCGAGCCGAGGGTAGCCCCGCCAATAATCATAAACTCGGCCGGTTGCCAGATAGCGACCAGGCTGCCTCCGGCCCATACGTAGCCGCCGAATACGCACATCAGGATGATGATGGCACCAAGAAACTTTTGCATCTGAGACTCCTATCAGGACAAAATTTGATTGAGTTGCTGCAGAGCTTGCTTGTGCAACTGACAAATACGCGGGGGCGTTAAGTCAAGTACCAGGGCAATTTCGTGCAGGTTGAGTTCGTGTTGATAAAACAGGGTCAGCAGTAGCTGCTCCCGTTTGGGTAATTGTTGAATGGCGGTTTCGATACTGCGCCGGATATGTTCATGGCCGATGGCGTCCTGTTGGTCGCCGAGATGGCCGACAGCTCCGGCTTCAATGAGCTGATCCAGGCTCTGCATTTCGCCGCTGATTGAGGCATTCAGCCGGGCCTGATAGTCCTGTTCGTCGGTACCGAGCGCTTTAATGATTTCTGCGTCGCTGGGTGGCCGCCCCAGGGCTCGGGTCAGGTCGCGGGTCACATCGTTCAGCTCATGAGCCTGTTGACGGGTCTTGCGTGATCGCCAGTCCAGACGGCGCAACTCATCCAGAATTGCTCCTCGTATCCGGCACACGGCAAAGGCGGGGAACTGGGCGTCATCGATATCACCATAACGCCGCCCCGCTTCCAGCAGGCCAATCAGGCCAATCTGCTGCATGTCTTCGATGCTGCAGTGGGTGGTGGCGTGCACCCGCAACTGGTTGACAATGCGTTTCACCAGATGCTGATGCTGTTGCAGCAGACGGTTTTCATCGATGGCCGGTCCGGGCGCGCTGATACTCGGCTGCTCGCCATAACTCTGATTGGCATTGATATCCAGCATAGGCCGCTCTCTCTATTGCACTACGTATTTGGTCAGCAATACGTCATCGATATCACGTACCAGATCGGTTTTGGCAAATGCCTGCAAGATGGTCTGTTTTACTTCATTTTGCAGCGACTCAACTGCGCCTTCGCCCTGTAACTGCTCGTAATGCTTGTTGCTGAACAGTTTGACCAGCGAATTACGTACCACCGGCATATAGTCATCAATGTCCTTGATGCCTTCCGGATTGCGGGTTTCCACCGCCAGCTCCAGCATGACAAAGTGAGTCATCTTTTTGCCCTTGACGCTCAGCACCAGTTTTTCCAGTGAATGAAAACTGGGTCTGTTACTGGCTTCCGGCTGGCTGAGAAATGAGAGCGCCGAGCCGCTGAACAGGCCTTTGCCATCATCCTGCTGGCTCTGCTGGAGATACCAGACCCCACCGACCACGGTTAATGCCGATACCAGAGCACTGGTCACAATAGCCAGCATCAGCATGGCGATAAAAGGTTGTTTGTTCATAACCGATTTCCTTGTTGAGTCACTAGGCCTGAGTGCTTAGCCAGTGTTCTGAATTGAAACTACGTTGTTCTGAGTCTGCCGATTCGCGTGCGGCCGCAATCACGCCATCGCTGGCCTGGCCGGAATAACCATCGCGCTGATTGTGCTGGTCGCCGCTGCTGATATTGACTTCGACGTGGACAAAATTCTGCTGTTGCAGTTCGGCGCGCAACCGCTCCGAGACCTGGATCAGGGCTTCACGGGTGGCGGCCACCTGGCTGTTGATCTGGACGCTGAGCTTGTCACCTTCCACGCGCACCATCAGATCCAGCTTACCCAGCTCCGGCGGGTCGAGCCGGATGCTGGCCTGCTGCCATTTTTGCTGCGCCTGCAGAGTCACCCGGTCGTGCAGCACCTGCAGCATCTGTTCGCCCCACTGGCCGGGATTCCCATCCAGTTTCAGGCTGGCCCATTGAGGAGCGGGCTGTCCGGCCACTGCCGGTTGTGATTGCAGAGTCGTTGTCCTGGCATCGGCACTGGCGGCAGACGCCAGTGGGTTGTCTATGTTGACTGCCGGGCTGGTTTGCCCGCCCTGGGCGCTAAATAACTCCTTCACCGCCGCCAGGCTCAATGCACCGCTGGCCGGTACCGATTCCGTTGCCGCTTTGTTGCTACTGGCTGGGGTTAATCCGACGTTTGGCTCGCCTGCTGCTTGTGGCTGGCCTGCCAGGCGGTTAGCCTCCGTCTGAAATTTGGCTGCGACCGCGCTGAGACTGGCTGTTGCGTCGGTCAGCGGCGCCGGGTTAAAACCGGCTTGCTGTCCGGCCGGCAAGGCTTCACTTAGTTGACTCAGCGGCGCAAAAGGGTTCAGCAAAGGGTCATCACTGGAGGTTTGCTGTTCGCCAATCGCCGTGACATCGCCGCTGCCAGCAGGCTGGCCCGGTTTGGAATCCGGTTGGCGTAGCTGAAAACCGCCCAGAGGATTGGCGCTGTCCGAGGTACTGGCCTGGTTGACCTGAAACGGTTTGGCGGCATTGCCGGCCGGTTTTGTCGCAGAGGATAGGGATATCGCCGATGCATTCATTGCATTAGTACTCCATCGTCATCGCCAGTTGATACGCCAGGTTGCGTTCCTGTTGCTCACTGGCGCTGTTCATTTTTTGCCGTAACAGTTCGGTGGCACTGGCCAGTGCCGACTGGGCTGCCTGGTGAGTTTGCTTCAGGGTCAACAGATCGCGCACTACGTCCGGGTGGCGCAGCAGGGCACGCTGCGCTTGCAGCAGGCGGCGGATCTCCAGGTCACAGCGTTTCAGCTGTGGCCAGTCCTGCTGGTCGACGGTGTCACGCAGCTGCGCGTCCAGCCGGCGCAGCTCTGTGGCCAATGCCGCGGGTGAAACCACTCTGTTAGGCTTGCTGACCAAAGTGCAACCACCCTTCGCGAATGTTACTCATCACCTGCTCGACGTTGTCGAGCCGTTCGGTCTGGTTCTGTACGCTGGCCTGATACAGCTCCAGCTGGCAGTAGTCATATAACTGGTGCAGGTTGTCGGCGATCTCGCCGCCGTTATCGAGATCCAGCGCACTGTCGAGGCCGACCAGGATATTCATGCACTTGTTGATGCCGAGCCCCTTGTGCTCCAGTCGTTTGGCCTCGATATGACCGCGAATGCGGGTCAGCTCATCCAGCAGGCCATCGATCAGCATCACCACCAGTTGGTGGGGATTGGCGGCCGCGGCCTGGGCGTCTAAGTCCACCTGTTGATAAGAGTCATATCCCGAGTCCATTAACATATCTTTCTCCTTGGACGGTTAGCCAAACATGGTCATGGTCTGGTTCATCTGTGACATGATGGCGTTCATTTGGGTAAATTGTTTGATGTAGCGGTTGTATGCCATGTCGTACTTGCGCTCTAACGTGGCCTGCTTGTCGTCGATACGGGAAAGATTCTGCTGCAGGGCGTCTTTGCGTGACGAGAAGGTACCCGATGAGAATTTCAAAAACGGTTCGGCCATGGCATCGAGTGAATCGAGCAGATTGCCGTCGCCGTTAAACAGCGCTTCCAGTCCGGCGGCATTGTTTTGCTGCGCCTCGGAGAATTTGCCTTCATCCAGGCTCAGTTTGCCGTCGCGGTTTAAAGTGATACCAACCTCGGCCAGGCGCAGACCGCCAAAGTCTTTGCGGATTAGATTAGACAGCTGGCTTTCGATCGAGCGTATGGTCGGGTCACTGGCGAGCGGGCCGCGTTTCTGACCGTCTTCTCCCGGTTTACCGACCGAGGTGTACTGGTCGATGGTGGTGACCAGCGTGTTGTAAGCCTCGATAAACTGGTTCAGTTGTTCTTTGGTTGCTTCGCTGTCGGCACCGATGCTGAGGCCAATCGGCTGTTCACCGGACACCTGGGCTTTGCTGACCGTGATATCAACGCCGTCGATAACGTCGCTGAAGGTGTTGCTGGCGTTAGTCAGCTGCAGGCCGCTGCCTTCGGCGCCGAGCCAGATCACCGCGTCCTGGGCCGCGCTGATTTCACTGGTGTTATTGAACGCATCTTCAAACCAGGCCTGGCCGGTACCACTGGCGCTGACCTGAATCTGGTTTGCCAGCCCGGTTTCACTGCTGGCCAGCATCAGGTGAGTCTGGCCGTTGGAGCGCACCAGAGTGGCATTCACTCCGGGATTATCCGGATTGCTGTTGATGGCGTTGACCAGTTCCTGCATGGTGGCACTGCCATCGCCGTCTGCGTCTACCGTGGAGAGATCCAGGTTAAGGGCCTGGCCATTGATGGTGAAATCCAGGCTGCCGGTGGCCGGAATCACCGTATCGGCGGTCATATCGACCGGCATACTGGTCGATAGCTGGTGCGCACTGGCCACCTGCTCGACAAAAATCTGATAGCTGCCGCTAAGCGCGTTGGCACCGGCGCTGGCAGTGAAATAGCCGTCCTGGCTCAGCGTCGCGCCGTTTTGGATGATGCCACTGGACGAGCCGTTAAGGCTTTCAATCGCGGTGCGAAAGTCGCGCATCGCCGATTCAATTTTATTCAGTGCCGTTAGTTGGGCGTTGTATTTATCCGCCTGCATCTGGTAGCGGCTTTGAAACGACTGAATTTCAAACTGGGCCAGCTGAGATGCCATGCTGATCGGATCGAGTGAGCTCATTGGTTTACTCCTGGTAAATCGTGGTCAATGGCCAGCGCTTTGAACAGAACACATTGAACAGTGCCATCACAATCGCAATATGCGTGCCATTTAAAAATTCTTTTAAAAACAATTAAATAAATAAATCCGGTTACCTCGGCGGAAGTCTGGCTTCCGCTAGGGCGATTCCGCTCTTTCCTCGCCTGGTTACGAGGCTTCTCATTTAACAGGCGACCGCGCCGGGAAGAAGATTTAGCGCCGCGCGCTTGCGGCCGAGGAAGTGAGATCTGGCTTCCGCAATTCACCGGCCAGCCAATCTGAGTCTGGCGACAAAAAAACGCAGCGCTTCAATACCAGAGCATAAAAAAGCCTCCCATTGGGAGGCTTAAGCAATGCTTGCCAAAAGTGATTAACGCAGCAGAGAGATTGCCATGCCAGGCAGCTGGTTAGTCTGTTGCAGAACAGAAGTACCGGCTTGCATCAGCATCTGGTTCTTAGTCATGTTGGCAGATTCAACCGCGAAGTCAGTATCCGTCATACGGCCTTTCGCAGCAGAGGTGTTCTCAACCATGTTACCCAGGTTGGTAATCGTGTGGTCAAGACGGTTAATAGTGGCACCCAGTCCGGCACGTGCTGCACCGATATCATTGATAGCCAGTTGCAGTGCGTCCATTGCAGCAGAAGGAGTACCGGCTGAGCCGATATCCAGAGCCTGAACT
>NZ_JBNKVP010000056.1:0-22380 GCF_050299255.1 Vibrio sp. | reverse complement strand
CCGGATGACTTTACGCTCTATGATGTGGCTAAACCAAAAGAAATTTCAATTACAGCGAATTTGTTAGATTTAGCTGATGAAAATATTAAAGCAGAAAATTTATTTACAGTCACTCATGTAGTTATACATCCTGAATACAACCCCTTAAATACTACTAGTACTGACAGTAATGGTTTTAAGATGCTAGAAACTACCGCATATCAAAGTGACATTGCGTTGTTGTACCTCGACCGGGACCTATCTAATACTCCAATTAAGCTACCTGATTCTAGCATCTACAGTGAGCTACTGGCTCTTGAAGACGAATGGGATCCTGCGACTCGAAAAGAAAATGTAACTGTTGCGGGTTGGGGGGATGGTGAAATAGGTAATAGTGTACCTTTAGTACGAACCAGTATTGCTTTGCTGCCTTTGTCTGAGTGCTATACACGACTTGAAACCGCCGAGACATTACCAAAATACATTGCTTCTTCCGTCGATGTGACTAAGTTATGCACATTACCTAGTGAAATAATACCGGTAGGAGACCAACTGTATGGTAACGGTGCTTGTGTTGGTGATACGGGTGGCCCTCTGCTTTTTGAAAGGTTCAATTCCGACACTGGTATGAATGAAGTCATTCAAGTTGGGATTATTAGCGCTAGCCCGATTATCAATTCTGTTTGTAGCTCAGCAACTCTCCCTACCTGGTACACCAACGTAAATACCTACCTTGAGTGGATAGACAGCTATACCAGTGAAGCTCTGCCGCCTGAAGAGGTGATCATCAAGCCGGACTTTATGACTGCAGATGATCAGAGCCAGACTGATGGTTCCGATGGCACTGATAATACAGACAGCGGTAGCGGTGGAGATAACACGACCGATGGCAGTACCGTGGTCGATGAGTGCGAAAATAACCTGACGGTGGTGATTGACGGGGTGGAGACCGTACTGGGCTGCGACACAACTGCCAGTACTACGGCCAGCACCGATAATGGCAGCGGTGGTGGCGGACTCGGTATGGTTGGTCTGATGATGTTGGCATTTATCAGGTTGTTTAGACAGGTAAGTTCATTAAGACATTAACGGTAAACGGCTAGTAAGAAAAAGCCGATGCTTGGTGCATCGGCTTTACTGTTTTGAACGAATTAGCTTCGTCCTGCGACTTTATCTCTAAGTGCTTGTTTTTCTGCCTGAGAAATAAACGCCAACTCAAGGCCATTGATTTGCGCCTGGCGAATCTGCTGCTGGGACAGGCCGGCTTTTGGGGCTGCCTGATCGTATTCGAAAGGCAGTTCAATGCCTTCGACTGCCGGGTCATCCGTGTTGATACATGCCATCACCCCGTGTTCCAGGAAGGTTTTCAGCGGGTGGTTGGCCAGTGTATCAACAGTGCTGGTTTGTATATTGGACGTCAGGCAGGATTCGATACCAATTTTATGTTCGGCCAGGTAGTCCATCAGTTTGCTGTCGTGAATCGCTTTTACCCCGTGGCCAATTCGGCTCGCGCCCAATTGTTCAATCGCTTGCCACATACTTTCGGCGCCGGCGGCCTCACCAGCATGTACGGTGACATTCAGTCCGGCATCACGAACTTGTTTAAAGTGGCTGACAAAGCGGTCACCTGGCTGACCCAGTTCGTCACCGGCCAGGTCGACTGCGACGATATGGTCTTGCTGACTTAGAATCGCGTTCAATTCTTGCTGACAGGCGTCAGTACCAAAGGTACGGCTCATAATGCCGATTAGGTTGGCTTTCACGTTGAAGTCACGTACGCCGGCCTGAACTCCGTCAACGACCGCTTCGACCACACCTTCAACGGGCAATTTATGCTTCATAGCCATATAGTAAGGTGAAAATCGCAGCTCGGCATAATCGATTTGGGCGTTGAGGGCATCCTCGACGTTTTCGTATGCGACACGTCGACAGGCGTCCAGATCACCCAGTACCGCGACACCCCAATCCAGCTTGGACAAAAATGCAACCAGCGATGGTTCAGCTTCAACAATCTGAACGTGTGGTGTTAACGACTCGATATCATAGGCGGGTAAAGCAATGCCAAACTGTTGTCCCAGATCCAGGATGGTCTGGGTGCGAATATTGCCGTCCAGATGACGGTGTAAATCGGTTAATGGTAAGTTCTTGGTAATCATCTTTATCATCCCGCTGAAGCTATTTGGCTAAGTATAAAAACCAAACATGCAACTGTCAGCGGGCATAACGGCTAAAAAGGCCGATAACTGGTTTTATTTAATTCATGTTAACCAAATTTGTTGGCCATTGTTCGAATGGCATCGGGCGACCATATAGAAAGCCCTGGCCATTAGGACAGCCCAACTCGGTTAACATTTCTGCCTGATCCTGATTTTCTATCCCTTCCGCAACCAAATTGATATCCATGCTTCTGGTGACCTGTATGATGGCTGCCACTATCGATTGATGTAAATCTTGGCGATTCAACTTATCAACAAAGGTTTTATCGATTTTCAGACAATCGAATGGCAACCGGTGCAGATAGGCGAGAGAGCTGTACCCGGTACCAAAATCGTCAATTGCAATTTTTACCCCTAAATCACGAATGGCCTGCATATTACGGATAATCACATCATCGTTATCCACCAGGCGGGATTCGGTGATCTCCAAGGTCAGATTTCGGGCCGGGAGAGTGGTCTCTTCGAGTATTGATTGCAAGCTGTCGGTAAAGTCAGGCGTCATTAACTGGTTGACCGACAAGTTAACGTGTAGCTCAAATTCCTTCTGCCATTTGCCGATGGCAATGGCTGCCACGGCATCCTGGCAAGCCTGACGCAGAATCTGTTCGCCAATGTTGCCAATAAGGCCACGCTCTTCAGCGATGGGAATAAACTCCAGTGGTGGGATTAAGCCCTGATCGGTGGAAAGCCAGCGGGCGAGGGCCTCTGCTCCGGTAATCTCTCCTGTGGTCAGATCGACAATGGGTTGGTAGAAAGGAACGAACTGCTGCTGCTCCAGGGCGTCTTTTATTCGCGCCTGCATCTGGGTTCGCTGGCGAGAAACATCAGCCATCTCTGGTCGATAGCGGCTGATCCTACTAATTTTCTGCTTGGCGTTACTCAATGCAATACTGCCATCGCGCAGCCACAAGGTCATATTGTCGTGAGTTTCTTCCTGAACCAGTCCAATTGAGACATTGACCACTACGCTATCACCATGAATAGAAAATGGAGAAGCAAATACCTGCATGATCTGATTGGCAAACAAGGTGATCTGTTCGGCCGCCAGTGGCTTTGGCATGTAAATGGCAAATTCGTTGCCTCCGATGCGAGCCAGCATGGCGTCAGGACCAGAGAGAGATTTAAGTTGGTCGGCGACTAAAGTCAGCAGCTGATCACCCCGGTCATAGCCTAAGCTGTCATTGATATCACGAAATTTGTTGATGCCCACTACAATCAGATGGCCTTCAAGGCGCCCGAGTTTGTTGCACTGTTCAATCAGTCCCTCCCGACTGTAAAGCTTTGTCACTGAGTCGTAGAGCAGCTGGCTGCGCATCGCTTTGAACGAAGTCTGTAAGTTGTTGGTCATTTCGTTGAAAGCCCGCACTAGGATGTTGAGCTCCGAAATGTGGCCGGTTTTGGGAAGGGTACTGTTCCAGTCACCATTCGCCAGGTTTCTGGCGGCGCTAGCGGTAGCCCTAATCGGGGTAGTAATGCGGTTGATGGCAAACCAGCCGAGCAGAATCGCCAGTCCGCTCACACCAAGGCCGATGATCCAGCTGCTGTGCTGACTTTCGCGTACTTTGCCGACCAAATCGGATTCAGACAGAGTTACACCGATATACCAATTGAGGCCGAATGGATCACTAAACTCAGTCAGGTAAGCAAAGTACCGCTCACCGTCAAAGTAGTAGTTGAAGTGCAGAGGTAAATCGTCCAGCGGCAGTTGCTGGTTTTGCAGATATTCCGCGCCGGCTTTTATCACCGGATTGGCACTTTCAGTGGTAAGTAAGCGCTCACCTTGATCGGTAAGCTCAGTGCCCCAGGAGACGATGCTACTGGTGCTGGAGTGGGCCACTAAGCGGTTTTTTCGGTCAAATACATGAATCAACGCATTCGAGCGCTGCTTCAGCCGTCGCAGGAAGTGGTTAAAGGTATCGATTTTTATATCGGTGACTACTACTCCGGAAAATGCCTGTTTGTCGAACATCGGAGTTAATGCCGATAGAGTGATTTCCTGCCGTTCATCGACATTGGCGTAGATGGAAGACCACATCGGCTTGTACTGCTCCGCCACGGGTTGATACCAGGGGCGAGTACGAGGATCGTAGTTGTCGATAATCGACAATGGCTCACTGTCCTCAGAGTCGTTGCGGAAGATGACCAGTCGATTGCGGGTGCGGTCGTCTTGCAGCATCAGGGTCAGGTCGCCATCATGCTCCTTTCGAAAACCAACGTATTCGCCGCCGATACCGCCAAAACCGATCACATCCAACTGGGGAAGCTGGGGATACAGTTCCAGAAAACTCGAGCGAAAGTAGCGTTCAATCTGGCGGGTATCGCCACTGCGATAAAGTTGGTTAAACCCTATGCTGTGGCTCATCGCCAGACTGGCTTCATACGGCTGACTTAAGAAATCTTTCAGCTCCAAATTGACGTTAGCAGCCAGTGCTTTTAACTGTTTGCTACTGATATCCTGGATCATGGCTTCATAATTTAAGCTTTGGACATAGCCGATGATGCCCATCGCCAGAATAAACAGAATCACAAATGGCAGTATTATGACGCTACGCAGCGTCAGCCTGACTGAACTTCCAATCATTTTGTATTTACAGCTTTTTTTTAATTCCCTTATTGATATATTACTCGGAAATGCCAACTGACCTCTAGTAAAGTTCTTTCAATTTGCGGGTTAGAGTATTGCGTCCCCATCCAAGGACTTTAGCCGCATCCTGTTTATGCCCTTTGGTGTGATCCAGCGCAGCTTCCAGCAGGATTCGTTCAAACTCTGGCAGAGCATAGGACAGCAGCTCGGTTTCCCCGGTTGCCAACGCCTGTCTGGCCCAGTGTGAAAGCTTTTGCTGCCAGGTGATTTCGTCGGTGAATACCTGACTGTTTTTCTCTTCCAGTAATTCTGCGGGCAGGTCAGAAGGTAAGATTTCGCTACCGCTGGCCATCACAGTTAACCAGCGACAAATGTTTTCTAACTGACGTACGTTACCTGGCCAGTCCAATCGGGTGAGTGCGTCGACTGTGCTGGCGTGGAGGGTTTTGACATCTACAGCCAACTCTTCTGCCGCCAGGGCGAGAAAATGCAGTGCCAGCTTTTCAATATCCTGGCGGCGCTCACGCAAAGCCGGGATCTGAATACGGATGACGTTCAGGCGGTGGAATAAGTCCTCTCGGAAATCGCCTTTATGCACCAACTTTTCCAAATTCTGGTGTGTCGCCGCAACGATTCGGACATCAACCTTGATCGGTGAGTGCCCACCGACGCGGTAGAACTGACCATCAGCCAGCACGCGAAGTAAGCGGGTCTGAATATCCAGCGGCATATCGCCGATTTCATCCAGAAACAGGGTACCGCCGTTGGCCTGTTCAAAACGGCCCTGGCGAACATTATTGGCACCGGTAAAGGCACCTTTCTCGTGGCCGAACAGTTCGGATTCGATCAGATCTTTGGGGATCGCGGCCATATTCAACGCGATAAAGGGCTTACTGGCTCTCGGACTATGACGATGCAGCGCGTGTGCGACCAGTTCCTTACCGGTACCGGATTCACCGTTGATCAACACCGAAATGGAAGAGCGGGACAAGCGGCCAATGGCGCGGAATACTTCCTGCATCGCCGGTGCTTCACCGATAATTTCCGGTGCGTTCTGGGCGACATTGTCTTCTTTGGCCTGTTCGCGTTTCTGCTCTTGACTATGGGTGATGGCGCGCTCGACCAGCGTCAGGGTTTCATCGACGTCAAATGGCTTCGGCAGATATTCGAATGCCCCCTTTTGATAAGCATTCACGGCCGCATCCAGATCTGAGTGTGCGGTCATAATGATTACTGGTAGGTCAGGGCTGTTGGAATGCACTTGGTTCAGTAAGCTGATTCCGTCCATGCCGGGCATACGAATATCTGAGACCAACACATCGGGAGTTTCCCGCTCAAGGGCTAACAACACACTCTCCGCATCGGAAAAGGTCTCGCATTTTATGTTGGCCGACGACAAGGTCTTTTCCATTACCCAGCGGATGGAGCTATCATCGTCGACAACCCAAACGTATCCTTTACTCATGTTCTATTTCCTTTCGGCAACAAGTCTTTAAATTGGTAAATAAATGGTAAAAATAGTTCTACCTGGCCAGCTTTCGACGTCAATCTTGCCGTGGTGCTGGTCGATCAGGTTTTGTGAGATAGATAGTCCTAGCCCGGTGCCTCCTTCGCGGCCACTGACCATGGGATAGAACAGGGTGTCCTGCAGTTCCATCGGGATACCCGGGCCGTTATCGATCACTTCGATGCGCGCCGCCAGCTTATGGCGCTGACCATGGATATTGGCCTGGTGCACCGTTCTGGTGCGAATGGTGATTTTACCGCTCTCTTGCTGGGTCAGGATCTGGCCGGCGTTGCTGACGATATTGAGCAGCGCCTGTTCGATCTGATCCGGGTCCATCAGGATTTCCGGCAGGCTTGGATCATAGTCACGTTCAATAATCACCGAATGACCGACTTCCAGCTCAACCAACTGGCGCACTTTTTCCAAAATCAGGTGCAAGTTCTCCGGTTGTTTCTTACCCGGCTTTTGTGGCCCAAGCAGGCGATCCACCAAGGAACGCAGTCTGTCCGCCTGCTCGATAATAATCTGGGTATATTCAGCCAGGCTCTGGTCCGGTAGCATCCGCTCCAGTAACTGAGCCGCACCACGTAACCCTCCCAGCGGATTTTTGATCTCATGGGCCAATCCACGTACCAGCAGTTTGGCCGCCTGTTGTTGGGCATGCTGGTTGAGCTCCTGGCTGAGCCGGCGTTGCTGACCAATTTTGCGCATCTCGATCAGCAGCATCAGCTCGCGCTGCCAGGACAGCGGGCTGACGGTCACTTCCAACATCAGTGGCTTGCCATCGACGACAAAGGTGACGTCACTGTCGGTGATGCTCTGGCCGCTCTGCAGCGGCTGAGACAACAGTGCCAGATCCAACGAGGCATGCTGGATTAGGTGAGAAAGGGGCTGCTCAACAATCCGTTTGGCACTTTGCGAGAACAGCTGTTCCGCTGCCGGATTGGCATAGCGGACGATCAGGGCTTCGTCGAGAATTAAGGTCGCCGTTACTAAATTATTCAGAATTGTGCTGCTTAAATCGGTAGTCACTGGCCATTCCTTGCTTTGGTGTCAATATTGCGCACTATTTTGGTGCAACCATAATTGTCAGTATGGCGCAACCTATTCCATGGTGGAAGAAAAAGTCACTGAAAAGACCGTATAGCGGCAGTTCACCTCTTTATCGGATCGAGGCTCGATGCATATGCACCATTATTGTACTGGTAGATGCAATAACCTTGCCGTTAATTAGTAATTGAATCGTCAGGCTGTGACTGCCGCGATCCAGGTTGGTTATTTGCCACTGGCTAGCGGTGTCAGGCTGACGGTATGGTTGGCCATCTAGCAGTAGTTGTAATTGCTCGTCTTTGTTTAAGGGGCGTGACAAGTTAGCGACAACTAGCATATAGCCGGTATTATCGCGTAGGGTGGCATCATGCCTGGGCTGCTCAAATTGAATCGAGAGCGCGCTGCTGGCGGTATTCTCTGCTTCGGCCGCCGTCACTGCCGTTGCGGCCGCAGACCGTACTGGCGGATCGGCGATCTGTAACGTCTGAAAACGTGCATGCTGTGGTGGCACATCACTAAAATGGTGCACGCCGGATTCATCCGTCCAGCGGTAGATGGTCTGACATTGCGCGCTGGCTGGTACTGCGATACAAAGCAGTAAGATAAGCAGTAGGATTAGCTTCAAGTGACGCTCGATAGGGAAATGAACAGTTACGAGATAGCTTAGTAGTCGGCTATTTCTTGAGAGCAAAAAAAAAGGCCCGCCTGCGAGGCGAGCCTGATATATAGCTAAAGCTAAACTTATACAGAGTAGTACAATTCGAACTCTAGTGGGTGAGTAGACATGTTTACACGTTGTACGTCTTGTGATTTCAGAGCGATGTATGAATCGATGAAGTCATCAGAGAATACGCCACCAGCAGTCAGGAACTCACGGTCTGCATCCAGGTTTTCCAGTGCGTCTTTCAGTGAGTAAGCAACAGTTGGGATTTCCGCTGCTTCTTCTGCTGGCAGGTCGTACAGATCTTTATCCATCGCTTCACCTGGGTGGATCTTGTTCTTGATGCCGTCAAGACCAGCCATCAGCATAGCTGCGAATGCCAGGTATGGGTTCGCTGCTGGGTCACCGAAACGAACTTCGATACGGCGCGCTTTAGGGCTAGGAACCACTGGGATACGGATAGACGCTGAACGGTTACGGGCAGAGTAAGCCAGCATAACTGGAGCTTCAAAGCCAGGAACCAGACGCTTGTATGAGTTAGTTGCAGGGTTTGCAAATGCGTTGATCGCGCGAGCGTGCTTGATGATACCACCGATGTAGTACAGAGCCATTTCAGACAGACCGCCGTACTTGTCGCCAGCGAACAGGTTAACACCATCTTTCGCCAGAGATTGGTGAACGTGCATACCAGAACCGTTGTCGCCAACCAGTGGTTTAGGCATGAAGGTCGCAGTCTTACCAAACGCGTGTGCTACGTTGTGAACAACGTACTTGTAGATTTGGATCTCGTCGGCTTTAGTTGTCAGAGTGTTGAAACGAGTTGCGATTTCGTTCTGACCAGCTGTTGCTACTTCGTGGTGGTGCGCTTCAACAACCAGACCCATCTCTTCCATGATCAGACACATTGCTGAACGGATGTCTTGTGATGAGTCAACTGGAGCTACTGGGAAGTAACCACCTTTCACGCCAGGACGGTGACCTTTGTTACCTTCTTCGTAATCAGAACCTGTGTTCCACGCCGCTTCTACGTCGTCGATCTTGAAGAAAGAACCAGACATGTCTGTTGCGAATTTAACGTCGTCAAACAGGAAGAATTCTGGCTCTGGACCGATCAGAACCGTGTCTGCAACGCCGGTAGAGCGCATGTAGTCTTCAGCGCGCTTGGCGATAGAGCGAGGGTCACGGTCGTAACCTTGCATAGTTGCAGGTTCTAAGATGTCACAACGGATGTTCAGTGTTGCATCTTCGGTGAATGGGTCAAGCACAGCAGATGATGCGTCTGGCATCATTACCATGTCTGATTCGTTGATACCTTTCCAGCCAGCAACGGATGAACCATCGAACATTTTACCTTCTTCGAAGAAGTCTGCGTCGATTTGGTGAGCAGGAATAGAGATATGTTGCTCTTTACCTTTAGTGTCTGTGAAGCGTAGGTCAACAAACTTAACTTCGTTTTCTTGGATCAGCGATAAAACGTTTTCTACTGACATCTTGGATAACCTCCAGTGTTTAAAAAGCGGTAACGGCCAGAACGATTAAATTAATTCCGGCATTGATTAATGGTTTGAAACTTAATTAATCGATGCTTGATAACTTAATAGCCAAAACCGTGCCAAAAAAATTATTCCATTAATATCAATGTATTAAAAAGAAACTGTCTGTTTTGGGGCAATCGTTTGCACCAATTTGGATCTTTACTGCATCATATTGGTGCAATTGATAAGGTGCGCACCAAGATGAATCATAAATCGGCTTCCATTCAGCACGATCTGGGGGAAGTTTGTCAATCATGTTTTTTAGCTGGTTGGTTATAAATTGCCCTATATCAACTCTGTGCCATAATCAAACAGCGGCAAATTTTCAGAGTTTCAGATCACATATTTCTAGGTTTTTCGGCAAAATCTGGTACATTATTGACCGTTTTTTTAATCAACAAAGTTATGCCCCTGACTCGGTAGTCAAATAGGGCGACTTCTATATTCGAGTGAATCTAATTCCATGACGACTCCACAGATTGATAAATTGAGAAATATCGCGATCATCGCGCACGTTGACCACGGTAAAACCACCCTGGTGGATAAATTGCTGCAGCAATCGGGCACCTTAGAGTCTCGCGGTGAAGCTGAAGAGCGAGTCATGGACTCGAACGACATCGAGAAAGAGCGCGGCATCACTATCCTGGCGAAAAACACCGCCATCAACTGGAACGATTACCGCATTAACATCGTGGATACTCCTGGACACGCCGACTTCGGTGGCGAAGTTGAACGTATTATGTCGATGGTAGACTGCGTGCTACTGATCGTAGATGCGGTTGACGGCCCAATGCCACAAACCCGTTTCGTTACCCAAAAAGCTTTTGCACACGGTCTGAAACCTATCGTCGTAATCAACAAGATCGACCGTCCGGGCGCACGTCCTGACTGGGTTATGGACCAAGTGTTCGACCTGTTTGACAACCTGGGTGCTTCTGACGAGCAGCTCGACTTCCAAGTGGTTTACGCGTCAGCGCTAAATGGCTGGGCTTCTCTGGAAGAGGGCGAAACCGGTGCAGACATGGAACCGCTGTTCCAGACTATCGTCGACGTGGTGGATGCACCAAACGTTGACCTGGACGGCCCACTGCAGATGCAGATTTCTCAGCTGGACTACAGCTCTTACGTTGGCGTTATCGGCGTTGGCCGTGTAACGCGTGGTACGGTGAAACCAAACCAACAGGTTACCGTCATCGGTGCCGATGGCAAAACCCGTAACGGTAAAGTCGGTACCGTTCTTGGCTACCTGGGTCTGGAGCGTCATGACGTAGACCAGGCAACGGCGGGCGACATTATCGCCATTACCGGTCTGGGTGAGCTGAAAATCTCTGACACCATCTGTGCGCAGAACGCCGTAGAAGCACTCCCAGCGCTGTCGGTTGATGAACCTACTGTAACCATGACCTTCCAGGTCAATACCTCACCATTCGCAGGTAAAGAAGGTAAGTTTGTCACTTCACGTAACATTCTTGAGCGCCTGGAAAAAGAACTGGTACACAACGTGGCCCTGCGCGTTGAGCAAACTGACGATCCGGATAAATTCCGCGTATCAGGCCGCGGTGAGCTTCACCTGTCAATCCTGATCGAAAATATGCGTCGTGAAGGCTTCGAACTGGCGGTATCTCGTCCGGAAGTGATCATCAAAGAAGAAGATGGCCAGCTGATGGAACCGTTTGAAACGGTCACCATCGATGTGATGGAAGAGCACCAGGGCGGCATCATGGAGAACATCGGCCTGCGTAAAGGTGAGCTAAAAGACATGTCTCCAGACGGTAAAGGCCGCGTACGTATGGACTTTAGCATGCCTTCTCGTGGTCTGATCGGCTTCCAGACGGAATTTATGACCCTGACTTCCGGTTCTGGCCTGCTGTACCATACCTTTGACCACTACGGTCCTCACAAAGGCGGTAACATAGGTCAGCGTAATAACGGCGTACTGATCGCCAACGCTGCCGGTAAAGCACTAACCAACGCGCTGTTTAACCTGCAGGAACGTGGTCGTCTGTTCATCGGTCACGGTGTGGAAGTGTACGAAGGCATGGTGATCGGTATTCACAGCCGTGACAACGACCTGACCGTAAACGCATTGAAAGGTAAACAGTTGACCAACGTTCGTGCATCGGGTACCGATGATGCGCAGGTTCTGACTCCGCCAATCACCATGACGCTGGAACAAGCGCTGGAATTTATTGATGACGACGAGCTGGTCGAAGTTACACCGGAAAGCATCCGTATTCGTAAAAAATTCCTGACGGAAAGCGACCGTAAGCGTGCTTCACGTGCAGCGAAATAATCTGCGTTAACGGATTAGATTAGCTATAAGCCCCGGGTCATGCTCGGGGCTTTTTGTATTTGATCGATAAGGGAACAGTAATATGCAGCCAATTGTCATTACCGGCGGGCCGGGGGCGGGGAAAACCACGCTCCTTACCGCGTTAGGTCAGTTGGGTTACGCGACTTTTGCAGAAGGCTCACGAACACTGATAGAGCAACAAAGTTCGCTGGAGCACGGCATTTTACCCTGGACCAATCTGCCCGAATTTGCCAGGTTATGTCTGGCGTTGATGGCGGAGCAGAAGCGTAGTGCGAGCCAGTATCAGGTCGCGTTTGTCGATCGGGCTATTCCTGACATCCTGGCTTACTTAGAGCTGGGCGGATGTCAGGCGTTGCCAGGTATGATTGAGGCCAGCGCCGGCTATCACCGCCAGGTGCTTGCTTGTCGACCCGAAGCTTCGATTTACGTCCAGGATGCGGTGCGCCCCCATAGTTTTGAGGAGGCACTGCAAATCCACCATAGCTTAGTTAACGTCTACACCAAACTGGGTTATCAAGTGGTGGAAATACCTTGGGGCACGGTGCCTGAGCGGGTTGAATTTGTTTGCCAGGTGGCAGCAATCAACAACCAGTGAACAGTGAGTGACGTTTGGTTAACGGGATTTTCAGCCTAAGTACAAAACTGAGTTTATTCTTATAGAGGAGCGAGATAACTTTTTGACTTAAGGTAAGTAATGTACATGCACCGACTGCAACGTTTGATGTGGGTTTATCTGGTTATTGGCCTGGCGGGTTGCTCGTTATTGGAAGTGAAGATCGAGAGCCAAACCGTGCCACTGACCAAACAAGAGCTGAATATGCGTACTCTGACGCGAGACTATGCGCAGCAATTTTTTGCTCAGGTGGAGCTGGCCGCCGATGCATTGCAAGATCAGTATGATGCCAATGACACTCTCAAGCAGTCGTATATTCTGCTGTGGAAAATCAATGCCTTTGAAGGGATGCAGTCTTCCGCCTATCAGGTCTCACCGATGGCATCGTTGATTGATTCGTGGGTGTTCAGTCAGCAAATGGCGCAGTTTTACAGCCAGGGTGCCGGTGAGACGCTGTTTGATTCCGCTGAAGCCTGGCAGGTGGCGCTGCATTTGAATCAGGAGATCGACAAGCTGGCTCAATCGGTGTTAGAACGCGATGTGTACCAAAACAGCCAGCAGTTTGTCGCCCAGTTTGTGCAGCGTAATCCGTTTGAGGACTTGGGTATGGCCCGGGCTCCTGCATATCGAGCCTGGTTAGAAGCCAACCAACTCAGCGTGGAGGATGTCGTAACCACCCACGGTACCATGCCGGAAGCCATGGGGGATATGTCGGACCGCTTGAGTCTGGCCTCTGAGCAGATGCCGAAAGTCATAACCTGGAAAGCGCAATTGCTGGCGCTACATAGCTCTGACAGCATTGAGCAACTCAATTCTACCTTGGACAGCCTCAAAGTTGCCTCTGCTTCGTTAAAGGATTTTATTGATAACAATCCTGAGTATATGGCCAATTTAGCCGAACAGATGGCCGTTAGCCTGCAGCCGTTGGTGGATGATATCGATCTGAAAACCTCGCAGCACCTGTCGCAACTGAGCGAAGAACGTCAGGCGCTGGAAGTTATGGTTGCGCGCGAGCGCAGTGAAATCGCCCAGATTATCGATAGCGAGCGAGACAAACTGACCCAAGACTTAGATCGCCTCTCTCAACAGCTGGTTAACCTGGCGATGGATAAGCTGATCGAACTGGTGAAAAGCAGCATCATCTATTTTATCGCCTTTTTTATCGTAATCTTTTTAGCGCCATTAATACTTGGCTACGCGCTGGGTAAACGCGCGGCCGTGCGGGCCGACAATTGAGCTTGCAAGCCGGGCGCCGCAAAGACTCAAGACGCGTTGAGCTTAGCTAAGAATTTATCGGATTCGGCAATCGCCTGATTCATGTCACTGATGGCATACTGGATTTGCCGTTCCAGATTACTGAACTCTCCCTGTAGCGCACCAACGGTACGGGCATTAAGGTTATGTTTTAAATACAGGGTGTTATCTCGCAAGGTATTGAGCACCGGGGTCATCTTTTGTTCGGCCTGTTTCATTGCCAGCAACATTTTTTGGTACGAGTTGCGGGTAGCGGTCAGTTTGCGCTCACTGTCCCGGCGCAAGCTTCGATTGGTGTACAGTTGCAGTTCAGACTGCCACTCGTCAAACAGCGCCTCAGACACATCTTCAATCGCGGCGATGCGGTCGCGCACGGTTTGTGCTGCCGCTTCACTGTCCTGATAGCGATCATTAATCCGCTCATACATGGCTTCCAGATCGCCACCCTGATAGCCGGTTAACTCGCTCAGGGCTTCCAGGGCACTGGAAAATTCCTGTTGGGCATCCTGCTGGGACTGTTTGGCGTCTTCGACCCGATCGACCATGATGTCTCGTTTGTGGTAGCCGACTTTTTCCATTGCGGAGTAATAAGCCGACTGACAACCGGTTAAAGTCAGGATTGAGAGAGCAATCACCAGCAAATAGCGCATTAGGCTTTCCTTTTTATTACAATCAATTAATAGTTAGGATGAATCACTTATTACGGAGTTACAAGTTGAAATTGGAACTGCTTGCCCGGCTGACTGTGGCTTATGCTGAATATCTGCTGGCGCGAATTCGCCACGACAGGATCACCATCAGCGCGGGTTATCTGGCCTACATAACTTTGCTATCGATCGTGCCTATGCTAACCGTGCTGGTGTCGGTACTGAGTTCATTTGCCATTTTCGAGAACGTCAGTGAAGTGGTACAAAATTTTGTGATTAATAATTTTGTCCCGGCCGCCGGTGAAGCGGTCGGTCAGGCACTGACGGAATTTGTCGCCAATACCGGCCGAATGACGGCCGTCGGCGGTGCATTTTTGTTTGTCGCCGCGCTGATGCTGATTTCCAATATCGACAGTAATCTTAACTTTATCTGGCGGGTGAAAACCAAACGCCGCCGGGTATTTTCCTTCTCTATGTATTGGATGGTGTTGACACTGGGTCCGATCATGGTCGGAGCCAGCATCGCCGCCACCTCTTATCTGACGTCCCTGAAAATGCTGGAGAGCGAAACCCTCACCGGGGCGTTTAACCTGTTGCTGCGTTGGTTACCGCTGATCTTATCGTTTTTTGCCTTCGTCGGCCTCTATCTGCTGGTACCGAATAAGAAAATTCGCTTCTCCCACGCCATGCTTGGGGCGCTGGTCGCCGCGCTGTTGTTTGAAGGCAGTAAGCGTGGATTTGCCGCTTATATTACTCACTTTCCTTCCTACCAGATGATTTATGGTGCCCTGGCGGCGATTCCCATCCTGTTTGTCTGGGTCTATCTGTCCTGGATAATTGTACTGCTGGGGGCCGAAGTGACGGCTGCCCTGGGGGAACGGGAACAGTGGAGCGGCGAAGCAAAAGTGGTACACTCTGCGCCAGACCAGCAACATCAGAGTAAAGGAAGTCAGAGTGATAGCACTGATTCAGCGAGTGAGCGAAGCGGCCGTCAAGGTTGAAGGTGAAATTGTAGGGGAAATAGAACGCGGACTGTTGGTGCTGCTCGGCGTTGAAAAAGGCGACGACGAAGCTAAAGCGAAACGTTTGATGGAACGGGTGACAACCTACCGGGTGTTTGAGGACCAGGAAGGAAAAATGAACCTCAATGTACAGCAGGTTGATGGTAAAGTACTGGTGGTTTCTCAGTTTACTTTACCCGCAGACACCAAAAAGGGTACCCGGGCCGGCTTTTCCCGTGGCGCGCACCCGGCCGATGCCGAGCGCCTGTATGACTATTTCTCAGATTTATGTGCGCAAGTCTTGCCAACGGAACGGGGCAGATTCGCCGAGGATATGAAAGTGTCACTGGTCAATGACGGACCGGTGACATTTTGGCTTCAGGTATAACAACAGAGCGGGCGTTTGGTCTGGTGACCGGCGCCGACTAGGTTAGGGATAACATCTATGCTTAAGTTGATCACACCGAAAACAGATAATCAGCTCAACAAGTATTTCCATTTTCGCTGGCAAATGCTGCGTGAGCCGTGGCGGATGCCGATCGGTTCAGAGCGCGATGAATACGATCAGATGAGCCACCACCGGATGATAGTGGATGGTCGTGGCCGGCCACTGGCGATCGGCCGTTTGTATATCACCCCGGACAATGAGGGCCAGATCCGCTTTATGGCGGTGAAAGGCAATCAGCGCAATAAAGGCATGGGCTCGTTGCTGTTGGTGGCGCTGGAATCTCTGGCGCATCAGGAGGGCGCCAAACGTCTGGTGTGTAACGCCCGCGAGGATGCCATCTCTTTTTACAGCAAAAACGGCTTTGAGCGCCGCGGATCGCTGACTGATGAACGCGGGCCGGTGCGCCATCAGCAGATGGTCAAGCAACTCGACCCGATGGCCAACGTGCTGCGCAAGCCGGAATGGTGCAGCGAGCTGCAACAGCGCTGGGAACAGCAGATCCCGATTAGTGACAAAATGGGCATTAAAATTAACCAGTACAACGGTTACCAGTTTGAGTGCAGCGCCCAGCTCAACCCGAATCTAAATCCGCACAATACCATGTTTGCCGGCTCTGCCTTTACCCTGGCAACGTTGACTGGCTGGGGGATGACCTGGCTGCTGATGAAAGAACGCGGGCTGAACGGGGACATCGTACTGGCCGACAGCCGGATCCGCTACCGTCACCCGGTGGAGCAGAGCCCGATCGCGTCTACCTCACTGGATGGGATCAGCGGCGATCTGGATCGGCTGGCTCAGGGGCGCAAAGCGAGGATCGTCATCAACGTCAAAATTGCCAGTGGAGACGTCGAGGCGGTGGAGTTTATTGGCACCTATATGTTAATACCGGACTATCAGCGCATGATCGGCACCGAGTAGCCGGTCACTCGCGATCTGAGCAAAGTGGCTCAGCGGTGATAGTGCCCGTCAGCAGATCCAGTTGCTGAAGCTGACAGGGCTGCTTTATGTTCAGTTGCACCTGGCTGCTGCTCAGCTCCACCAAATCAACCGCCATTTGTAACTGGCCGGTCAATTCCGGCCCGCTGATATTGCCGCCGCTGGCGGTAATCATCCCGCGTTTGGCGCGCAACTGCAGGCTATCCAGCTCCAGCGGCAGCACCAGGCTGTGGGTGAGCTGCGGTTGGCTGTCCTGGGCGATCAGTGTGGCTTCACGCAGGCCGACGGTCGCTTTGCCATTGAGCGAATGGGCGAACAGCGGGTAATTGCCCGAAAAGCCCGCTCCGCTGGCTTCAAGGTCGAGTAGGGCGGATAGTTCGAGGTATTCCGGCAGCCAATTACTCACCAGTTCGGTCGGGAAGCCATCCAGATGCAGATCCAGTTGCCAAGGCTGGTTGGCCTGACCGCGCTGCCAGTGTCCGGAGGCATCCAGATACCCCTGCTCCAGCGGGATCATCAGCCTGTCCAGATACCAATCGCCATTGTCCGCATGGCTTTCCATTACCGATTGGGTTGCCCGCCACTGGTCGTAGCTGGCGCTGTTAACGGTGATTTCCGCTTTACCCTGCCACAGGCCCGGCTGGTCGTTTCTAATCAGTTCCAGCTGTTGGCCGTCAATATACAGCCCCGACAGTTGCCAGTAGGGTGACTGATTCAGCTGAATAAACTGGCTGTTGTGCACATCCAGTCGGTCAACGGTGAACTGGCTTGGCAGTGATAACGGTAACTCGGGCAGTTCAGCCGGCTCGCCAAGCCATTTAACTCCATCCAGACTGAGTTGCTTTAGCCCGATACTTTCTGGCGTAATTGTCCCGCTCAACTGCAGACGTCCCTGCAACAGGTCGGTATCGAACTCTTCAATGTGAATGCCGCCATCCAGGCTCAGGCGTGCCCTGGGGGAAACCAGCTGCAATTCTCCCCAGTTCAGGTTATCGGCTTCAAATGAGAGGTAGCCGTCGCTCTGTTGCCACAGTGAGTGGTCGAGGGTGATATTTTCCAGAGAAGCATCGAGGTTATTTACCGTCAGCTCACCGAGTTGCAGGCTGGATGACAGCAGATCCAGACTGTTGATGTGCTGCACGCGCTGGTTGAGTTCAGCCAGACTCTGTTGCAGCAGCGTCAGCGCTTGCTGATCCAGCTTCAGCTTGCTGGCGGTGACGTTGATCAGTGACCAGCCGTCCGGATACTGCTCTGCCTGGCCAGACAGTTCGCTGCCACGCCACTGGAAAGAAAAGCCATAAATGGTGCTGTCAGCTGGTTTAAACTGGCCATCGATCAGCAGCTTATTGAAGGCTTGCCCCCTTAAATACAGCTGTTCACTGCTGAGTTGTATCGCGCCATACGGCAGCTTCTGGTCAGCCGATTGCCATTCGGGCTGGCGGATCTGCAGGTTGGCGTCGCGCAGCACGACATCGCCGATGGCCAGGTCAAAATGCCTGAGCGCGATTTGCTCTACTTCAATTTGGTCAGTCAGTTGGCCCAGCGCGGGGAGTTGGCGAAGATTAACACCGTCGACAAGCACGCTGTTTAATTGCCAGCGGCCGGCAGACCAAACCTGGGGGCTGGCCCATAGGTCAATTTGCGGCAGATACCAAGTGTTGTCTGATGTTGGCTGTTGAGATACTTCTGGTTTGGGTAGCTGAATCGAGACGCCGTTTAGCGTCAGGTGCCAGGGGAACTGATAGCGCACCTGCTCAATGCGAACCTTCTCCATCCCGGAGTGGTGCAAAACCAGATTGACCATGGATGTTGCAGCGGGAGTGGTTAAGGTAATCACCACACCGGCCATAGCGACAATAACGATGGCAGACAGTGACAACAGGATGATTACGATTTTTTTCACGCGGCATTTCTCTCATCAGACTTTAGGGCTTAAGAGTGAAACAATTTATGGGTGGGTTCAATAAAAAAGCCCCTCAAAAGAGGGGCTTGACGTGATTTTTCCGTGCGGGTCACTTAATCCAGCTGTGGGCCAGCTGAAACCAGTGCCTTACCTTCGTCATTATCAGTGAACTTGTTGAAGTTGTAGATAAACCGTTCGGCTAGATCTTTGGCTCTGCTTTCCCATTGCAGTGGGTCGATATAAGTTTCACGAGGATCCAGGATATCCGGATCAACGCCAGGCAGAGCCGTTGGCACTTCCAGGTTAAAGATAGGGATCTGCTTGGTAGGCGCCTGTTCAATGGAACCATCCAGAATTGCATCAATGATGCCGCGGGTGTCCTGAATTGAAATCCGTTTACCTGAACCGTTCCAGCCGGTATTCACCAGGTAGGCTTCTGCGCCAGCGGCTTCCATTCGTTTCACCAGTACTTCTGCGTACTGAGTCGGGTGCAGGGTCAGGAAGGCTGCGCCGAAGCAGGAAGAGAAGGTTGGCGTTGGTTCAGTGATGCCACGCTCAGTACCGGCCAGTTTGGCGGTAAAGCCAGACAGGAAGTGGTACTTGGTCTGCTCAGGAGTCAGTTTAGAAACCGGTGGTAGTACGCCGAATGCATCCGCTGACAGGAAGATAACTTTGTTGGCGTGACCGCCCTTGGATACTGGTTTAACAATGTTATCGATATGGTAAATCGGGTAAGAAACCCGGGTGTTCTCAGTTTTGGAGCCGTCGTTAAAGTCAATAGAATGATCAGGGCGTACAGTGACGTTTTCCAGCAGTGCATCGCGGCGAATCGCGTTGTAAATGTCTGGCTCAGCTTCTTTCGACAGGTTGATGGTTTTCGCGTAACAACCGCCTTCAAAGTTAAACACGCCGTCGTCGTCCCAGCCGTGCTCATCATCGCCGATCAGCGCGCGTTTCGGATCGGTAGACAGGGTGGTTTTACCGGTACCAGACAGGCCGAAGAATATGGCGACATCGCCGTCTTTACCCATGTTGGCAGAGCAGTGCATTGACGCAATACCCTGCAGCGGCAGGAAGTAGTTCATCATCGCGAACATACCCTTTTTCATCTCGCCGCCGTACCAGGTACCGCCGATCAGCTGCATTTTCTCGGTCAGGTTAAACACAGTGAAGTTTTCCGAGTTCAGCCCCTGTTCCTGCCAGTGGTCGTTAGTGCATTTTGCACCGTTCATCACCACAAAATCCGGTTTGAAATCGACCAGTTCTTCGTCGGTTGGGCGAAGGAACATGTTTTTGACGAAATGTGCCTGCCAGGCCACTTCAGTGATCACGCGAATCGCAAGACGCGTATCCGGGTTAGCACCACAGTAACCGTCAATCACAAACACCCGTTTGCCAGACAGCTGCTTGGTGACCTGCCGTTTCAGATCATTCCAGATTTCCTGACTGATAGGTTTGTTGTCGTTTTTCACTGAATCAGATGTCCACCACAGAGTGTCGCGGGTTGTGTCATCTAATACTATGTATTTGTCTTTTGGTGAGCGTCCGGTGAAGATGCCCGTGTCGACAGCGACAGCACCCAGCTCGGTGACTATGCCTTTTTCATAGCCTTCCAGGTCTGGTCGGGTCTCTTCTTCAAATAGCTGCTCGTAGCTAGGGTTACGGATAACCTCAGCGACGTCAGTCAGCCCGTGTTGGGTAAGATCGAGTGTTGCAGCCTTAGTGTGTTCCATAACGGTCATAGGTGCTCCTTGTAGGGATATTTTGTAGGGATTTTTAATATTTTTAATTTGTTATCTGCTCACCATGCTAGCAACGGGGTGGGGACAAAACAGGGAGTTAGTTCAAAATTTGACCATGCCTGGATTGTGGTTACTGCTTACCCGTCACACTGTGGTTTGGCTAGTGTATCGCGTGCGGAATCCTTTCTGCTAGGGCCGGAGAGATTATTAATCGACTAAAATTAAGGCGTGATTTAATTACGACGAATGCGGCGATAAAAGCCGTACAGATCACAAAAAGGCCAGCATCATGCTGGCCTTTTGTGGGTAAATTACGTGGTTGATAATTTGTATAAATTAATGCACCGTTTTGTTGCCACTATCTGTCTGCAAAAACAGCTGTTCTACTTCAGGTTGGTCAAAGCTATAGGTGGTTCCGCAGTAATCACAGTGCAGTGAAACCTGACCTTCGTGGGCAAGGATGTCATTAATTTCCGCTTTATCGACGGTAACGATGGCGGCCGCACTGCGCTCGCGCGAACAGCCGCAGTAAAATTCGACTGGCTGGGCAGGGAACAGGCGTACTTTTTCCTGGTTATACAGGCGGTACAGCAATTCCTGAGCTTCAAGACTGAACAACTCCTCGTCTTTAACAGTGTCAGTCAGTTTCTCCAGATGTTCGAAATCATCCGGCGAGCCGGTACCATCAGGCATCACCTGAATCATCATGCCGGCCGCATGGGCCTTATTCTGATGGCTGCCGGTACGAATCCACAGCCGGGTTTTCAGCTGCTCTGATTTGGCGAAATAACCTTCCAGAACCTCTGCCAGTGAGTCACCTTCCAGGCCGACGACACCTTGGTAGCGCTCGCCTTGTTTAGGTTCAATGGTGATCACCAGGTAACCCTTGCCCATCAGTTGATGCAGGTCGGCATCGTCGGCGATGTCGCCTTCCCAGCGAGCAACTCCGCGCAGCTTCTGCTGATGGTCGCCATTGATAACAGCCAGTGACACCGGGCCGTCTCCCTGCAGCTGCATGGTGATCGAACCTTCAAATTTCAGCGTGGCGGTCAGCAGGCTGGTGGCGACCAGCAATTCGCCCAGCAGTTTTTCAATCGCTTGCGGGTAATCTTTATTTGCAATCACATGCTGGTAAGCATCGCTCAATTGCACCAGTTCGCCTCGTACGGACAATTCTTCGAACAAGTAGCGATTTAAAACATTGTTTGCCATTTCGGACACTCCAGCTTATTGATGTTTGAACTTAATGATGTCGCGACGCTGTTTTTTATCCGGGCGTCGGTCTGGGCTTGGATTATGAGCGTGCAATTTACGTTGCATCGCATGGGCTTCGCGTTTCGCGACACTTTCGTCGGTTTCGCGGTATAAGGTTTGCGCCTCTGGTGCGCCGCGCCGCTGAGCAGAGATTTGCTCAATAACGACGGTTTTTTCCTCGTTACCCTGGCGCAGGGTAATCACGGCACCCAACTCAACAATTTTACTCGGCTTGGAGCGTTGACCATTATAATGGACTTTACCGCCATCGACCATATTACGCGCCAGTGAGCGAGTTTTGTAAAAGCGAGCGGCCCACAGCCATTTATCCAGTCGAACCGCTTCGGCATTGGAACCCATTTTGAAAATAAACCTCTAACCAGATTGCATTTAGCTGCCATAATAGATGTGGTAACAATGGTGACTCAGCGCTGATTTTTCAAGCGAGATCGAAAAATACAATGTTATACAATTGTCAGTTCAGGGCTGTGGTATATTGAATCTATATCAAAATAAATAGATTACTAAACTGATACACTCACCAGTCTTACTTGCAAGTGATTAGTTTTACAGGTAATTATTCATATTTCGCATGTTTAAGAAGTGATTCTTAACCTAAAGATCAACCAGGGACAGACGATTGAGCCGGATTACTTTGAACCCGCAGCTAGGGTTCGACCCTCTAGTTAAATTAAAACAGTATCAGCCTCAGTTGAGTTGGGCACTGACGCTGTTG
>NZ_JBNKVP010000055.1:0-22543 GCF_050299255.1 Vibrio sp. | reverse complement strand
GTTACGTTCGTGGTCTGCATCACGCTGAGAACCAAACTTTTGAAGGCATGACCTACCAGCAAACGATGGCGGCACAACTGATGGCGTTCCACAGTGCGGTAGCAATTCCTCAATCAATCCAGACGCCAACTGTTGATGGTCCGAAGATCGGCGAAGATGCGGGTGTATTCCCTACCTTCTTCACCACCCAGTACAACCTGCAAAACGGTGACTTTGTATACTCAGACCTGTATGAAGGTCAGCAAATTAAATTTAACTTCACCGAAGTTGAAGTAGGCGACAAACCTGTATGTTCAGACTTGTCAGAAGCGGCACACAACGCCATCACAACGCCTAAATTTATCCAGTGTAGTTAATCCCATAACACATTCAAAAGCCCCTGCTATCGCGGGGGCTTTTTTATGTCTGCCAGACTGCTGCGTATCGGCTTAGCGAAAAGAACAATGCCGTTCACATCAGGTGAACGGCATTGATTTAATGACAATACTCGCTTGTTATTTACATACTTTATGAATTACGTACGTAATCGCGAAATTTCGTACCCTGCTCCACTAGCTTTTGCAACAGGGGCGCAGGCTGATACCAGGTTTCACCATTGACCAGTTGATGGCGGTATTTTTCTAGCCCGGCTAAAACCGTATCCAGACCAATTTCGTCCGCATATTGCAGAGGTCCGCCACGATAGGCTGGGAAACCAAAACCATACGCAAGTACCACGTCTATATCACTAGAGCGCTGCGCTATTCCTTCCTGCAGAATCAAAGCACACTCATTAATCATCGGATAGATAGTCCGCTCCAGGATCTCCTGGTCAGAAATCTCCCGTTGCTGAATGCCAAACTGCTTAGCCAATTTCGTTGCCAGTTCCGTTACTTCAGGATCATCAAACTTAGCTCTGCCTTCATAGATAAATAGACCACGACCAGACTTTTGCCCCAATCGACCTAATTCGAACAGTTTTCGTGGCACGGCACAATAACTCGGATCTCTGTCTATGGTCTGCGCTTTGCGCTCTTCCCTGGTCTGAATGACGATATCCACACCGGCCAGGTCAATCACCGATGGTAAGCCCATTGGCATTCCAAACTCAGTATGAACACGGTCGATTTGTGCTGGTGTGGCTCCTTCAAGTAATAGGGCCATGGACTCACGCAAGTAAGGTTCAGTGGCCCGGTTGCCGATAAAGCCCCAGCAGACTCCAGATACGACGGGCACTTTTTTGATTCCCTGAGCCAGTTTGACGGCACTGAGCAACACATCGTCTGCAGTTTTGGTGCCGCGTACGATTTCCAGCAGTTTCATTACATTCGCCGGGCTGAAGAAGTGCAATCCAATCACATCCTGTGGCCTGGAGGTGCTGGCTGCCACTTCATCGACGTCGAGAGTTGAAGTATTGGTCGCCAGAATTGCACCGGGTTTACAGTGCTGGTCCAGGCTCGCGAACACTTTCTTTTTGATGTTGATATTTTCAAATACCGCTTCTATTACCAAATCAACATCCACTAAGTCAGCGTAATCGGTGGTGCTGTGCAGAAGTGCCATACGCTGCTGCATCTGCTGCTCAGAAAGGCGCCCCTTGTTGACCGTGTGTTGATAATTTTTGTTGATGATACCAATGCCCTTTTCTAACGCTTCTTGACTCAGATCGAGCAGCGTTGTCGGGATACCCACATTCAAAAAGTTCATCGCAATACCGCCGCCCATAGTACCAGAGCCAATTACAGCAACCGATTTAATGCTGCGAAGTGGCGTTGATTTGGCGTCGATATCGTCAATTTTTGCGACTTTACGTTCGGCAAAAAACAAGTGTTGCTGGGCACGGGCTTGCGGCGTATTAAGGCACTGCATAAACAATTCATTTTCACGTGCCAGACCTTGTTCCAAAGGCAGAGTACATGCAGCTTCCACCGCATCAATACAACGCTCTGGAGCGTAATAACCACGTGTTTTTGGCGCAATTGCAGCACGGTAGTGGGCAAAGAAATCGCTAGGCAGGTTGTCTTTTTCTACCTGTATCTCGGCGCTTGGTCGTTTGCCGGCGCCGGAGGCCAGTAATTGTCTGGTGTACTCAATTACTGGCGTCAGGTCGGTTTGCTTTTGCGGATGCAGGTAATCGACCACTCCATTCTGCGCTAATGTAGCAGCGTCAACCGGTCGACCGCTGGTAATCATATCCAAGGCGGTTTTCACCCCCGCCAGACGAGGTAAACGTTGGGTACCGCCAGCACCTGGCAGAATGCCCAGGTGAACTTCAGGTAAACCCAGTTTTGCCTGAGGCCAGGCAAAACGGTAATCACACGCCAGAGTTAATTCACAGCCACCGCCTAAAGCCAGCCCGTTAATGGCCGCAACGACTATTTTATTGGTCAACTCCAGGGTATTGCATACCAGCGGGAGATCGGGCTGCTCGGCAAACGTGCCGGCTTCAAATTCGCTGATGTCTGCGCCGCCACAAAACACTTTCTGTGCTGAAGTAAGGATTATCGCTTCCACTTCTGGGTCATGCTCAGCTCGCGCTATATCCGCCATAAGAGCCTGACGCAAAGCCAGTCCCAGGCTGTTGACTGGAGCCAGGTTCATGCTAATTACCGCGATGCCACGTTCTATTTGATAATCGGTCAGTTGAGTCACAAAGTCCTCCTTGATCTCAGGCAAGACGGCCGGTTGGGCCGCTTAGCTGGTAGTCGTGAGTGTTGTCAGTAGGATGTCGTTATTGCTGCTCAGAAATGGCCACAAGAGCCAGCTCTGCCAGAGGGCCAACATGTTGACCGAGAGATGCCGCATTGGTATTAGAGGCGTTGCCGTTCTGCGCTCGTTTGGCCACGCCCTGAATAATGGCGGCCAGCCTGAAAAAGGCAAAAGCAACATAGAAGCTGAAATTGGGAATGCTGTCGATACCCATACGTTCACAGTAGGTAGCCACGTATTGCGTTTCGGATGGGACACCCAGTTCATCAAGATTTTTACCTTTCAAACCTACAACTGAACCAATTTTTGGCAATCTCATCAACATGCACAGGTAGCCCAGGTCAGCAAAAGGGTGTCCTAAGGTCGATAGCTCCCAATCCAGCAGCGCTACGGCTTTCGGTTCACTTGGATGCAGCATAAGGTTGTCCAGGCGGTAGTCACCATGAACCAAAGCGACCCGGCCATCGTCTTCTGGCAAATTGTTGCTCAGCCATTCGATTAGCTGTTCCATCGGTTCGATGCGTTCAAGTTCGGAGGCGCGGTACTGAGCACTCCAGCGTTCGAACTGACGTTGAAAATAGTTGCCCGGTTTGCCGTAGTCAGACAATCCTGCGCGTTCTATATCGACAGAGTGCAGTGCCGCCAGTACGCGGTTCATTTCATCAAAGATGGCGGTGCGTTCTGGCTTGCTCACTTCCGGTAGTGCCGCATCCCAATAGATGCGCCCTTCCAAAAACTCCATCACATAAAACATTGAACCAATTACATCGCGGTCTTCGCATAAGTGGTACACCTTGGCCACCGGCACATCGGTATTTTCCAGGGCTTTCAGTACACGGTACTCGCGGTCCACCGCGTGTGCTGATTTCAGTAACTTACCTGGAGGCTGGCGGCGCAGTACGTAAGTGCCAGAATCGGCATTGATTTTGAACGTTGGATTAGACTGGCCACCAGAGAATTTTTCGACACTTTGCAAACCATAAAACCCTGCCACATTGGCTTCCAGGTACGGAACCAGTTTGTCCAGTTCAAGACTTTCTACTGCGCGACTCATTTGGATTCTCCTGCTTTGCTTGCGGCGTGCAGATTACGAGCCAGGTTGCGGCCAAGCTGCATTAAGTGTACCTGGTCTGGACCATCAGCAAGTCGAATTGAACGAGCCAATGTGTAAGCACGTGCCAGGAAGAAATCCTGACTGACGCCCGCCCCACCGTGTAATTGTATCGCCCGGTCAATCACATTGCAGCCCATGTTTGGCGCGACGACTTTGATCATCGCAATCAGATCTTTCGCTTCTTTATTGCCGCCTTTGTCCATCTTGGCTGCAGCTTTAAGTGTCAGCAGCCGTGCCTGTTCAATCTCACAGGCCGACAAACCAATCATCTCACGTACTGACTGCTGCTTGCTCAGCGGGCGACCAAAGGCAATCCGGGTTTCGGCACGTGTACACATCAGTTCCAATGCACGCTGCGCCAGGCCGATGGTACGCATACAGTGGTGGATTCGCCCAGGGCCAAGACGTCCCTGCGCGATTTCAAATCCACGCCCTTCGCCAAGCAGCATATTGCTGACAGGAACACGGACATTTTCGAACAGAATTTCAGCGTGACCTTCTGGAGCATCGTCATAGCCGAACACTTTCAATGGACGCACCACGGTAACGCCTGGCGTGCCGGCCGGGACAAGAATCATAGACTGCTGAATATATTTGTTGTCGTTGTCTGGGTCAGTCTTACCCATCACGATATAGATTTTACAATGATTGTTGCACGCGCCAGAGGAGAACCATTTGCGACCATTGATCACGTATTCATCACCGTCACGTACGATAGACGTTTGCACATTGGTTGCGTCCGAAGAAGCCACTTCCGGCTCGGTCATCGCAAATGCAGAGCGTATTTCACCGTTCATCAGCGGTGTTAGCCACTCATTACGTTGTGCTTCGTTACCGTAGCGGGCCAGCACTTCCATGTTGCCGGTATCTGGCGCACTGCAGTTAAACACTTCAGATGCCCAGTAAACCCGGCCCATGATTTCAGCCAGCGGGGCATACTCTAAATTGGTTAAACCCGGGCTGTATTCACCGTATGCCTTTGGCAAAAACAGATTCCATAAGCCAGCCGCTTTAGCTTTTTCCTTCAGCTCAGCCAGTAATGCAGGCGGCTCCCAAAGATCGCCTTCTGCAACCTGCTGATCCCATAATTGTTCATTAGGGTAGATGTGTTCATCCATGAATGCCATCAGGCGTTCACGCAGCTCTTGTACTTTGGGTGAGAATTCAAAATCCATACTGTGCTCCTAAAACTTTTAGCTGTAGCTGACCATATGTCGGTGCGCTGGCGTATCCAGATGTGGAATCGCGTTGAAACCGCTCAAATGGCTGGAATCTTTATTATAAAAACAGTGGCTAAATGCCGAGTTGAGGCATTGCAGGTTGAGGTTGATACTGGTTTGGGCGTTAAAATCTAACATTTGCGATAACCCGATGCAGATTGGCCCACCGGACGTGACCACCAGGGTTTTGCCTTTGGCAGGCTGCCTTGCCAGCTCTAGCCCGTCAGCCACGCGCTGGTGAAACTGCTGCCAGGTTTCCATTTCACCATCGACACTGAACTGCTGTTGTGACCAGGCCAGCATCGCCTGCCTTAGGCCGCGGTAAACCTCGCGGGCGTCGCGCCAGTCTTTAATGCCCTGCTCCGGATCGTGCTGGCTGAACAGTTTAAGTAAGGTCTGAAAATCAAATTCGTTAAAACCGGCATGGATCTGGTAGTCATACCCCTGGCCCAAACCTTGGAATATCGCCTGTGCGGATTGGTGGTGGCGTTGCATATTGCCACACACCACCCGATCAAACTGAAGACCCCGCTCACGGAAATATTCACCGAGCAGCCGGCACTGCTCAGCCCCCATCTCGGAGAGTTGATCATAGTTGGCGGCGCCAAACGACGCCTGCCCGTGTCTGACTAAATAAAGTTCAGCCATAACTGCGTCACTTACGCTACTTCAAACAGGCCGGCAGCACCCATGCCACCGCCGATACACATACCCACGACCACGTATTTCACACCGCGGCGCTTACCTTCCAGCAGAGCGTGACCCACGATACGAGCGCCTGTCATACCATAAGGGTGACCGATGGAAATGCCGCCGCCGTTGACGTTATACAGAGCCGGATCGATACCCAGATGATCGCGGATATACAGAGCTTGTACCGCAAATGCTTCGTTTATTTCCCACAGGCCGATGTCGTTGACCGTTAAACCGTGCTGTTTAAGCAATTTTGGAATGGCATAAATAGGCGCGATACCCATCTCTTCCGGCGCAGTTCCTGCAACAGCAATGCCGCGGTAGATACCCAAAGGTTGCAGGCCACGCTGCTCTGCCAGTTTGCGTTCCATTACCACGCACGCTGAGGCGCCGTCTGATAACTGGCTCGCGTTACCTGCGGTAATCACACCACCTTCAAGTACCGGATTCAGTGCACGAAGGCTGTCCATAGTCGTTGAACTACGGTTACACTCATCACGAGCTAACGTCACTTCTCGGTATGAGATTTCTTTGGTTTCCCGATCCTGCACCGCCATGGTGGTAGTAAATGGAACGATTTCATCCGCAAACAGCCCAGCTTCCTGAGCGGCGGCTGTGCGTCGCTGCGATTCCAGCGAAAAAGCATCCTGGTCTTCACGGCTGACACCGTATACTTCAGCAACATGTTCTGCGGTATGCAGCATCGGCATGTAGATGTGTGGTTCATGGGCAATGGCATTCTGGTCTACTTCTTCACCCACCCACTTGGTATAAGGTACCTGAACTGCAGAGATGTTCTCCTGCCCACCGGCCAGAACGATCTGCTGGTTGTCGACAATAATCTGCTTGGCGGCCATGCCAATCGCCATCAAGCCAGAAGCACACTGGCGATCAACCGTTTGCGCCGAAACCGTATTTGGCATACCGGCAGCAATAACGGCATTGCGAGCAATATTCATCCCAGCAGTACCGGCACACAGTACTGAGCCCATCACAGCATCGTCGATTTCCGCAGGGTCAATGTTCGCCCGTTCCACAGCATGTTTAATACAGTGACCTAACATTGTCGGTGACTTGGTGTAGTTCAGTGAACCGCGAAATGCTTTAGCAATACCGGTACGAGCCGTGGAAACAATAACCGCTTCTTTCATGATTGATTCTCCCTGTCGCTCAGCGACTAATTCTAATCCTGACCATTTAAATCCATAGCAAATGGCATGGTCGACTGCTCTGTTCACAAAATCATAACAACCCCTCTTGCATTAACACACTTTATTATGCTTATATTTCGCTATTCACATGAATTATAGCGGTTCACCTAAGCCGAGTAGTATGTTTGCAAGGGGAAACAGATGCGATTGAACAACGTTGATTTAAATCTATTTCTGGTGTTTGACGCCATCTATACCGAACGAAATCTAACCAGAGCAGCAGAGAGGTTGTGTATTACGCAACCGGCCGTCAGCAATGCTTTAACCCGATTACGTAATAACCTCGGTGACCCGCTGTTTATTCGCACACCAAAAGCCATGGTGCCCACTCCTGTCGCCGACAACATGATCAATATGGTCCGGGAAGCGCTACAGCTACTTAACACCAGCGTACAGATGGGCGATCACTTCGACCCAGCGATTGCCGATTACAACTTCAAACTGAGTATGCATGACGTCAACGAAGCGACTCTGCTGCCCGCATTGCTGGCAAAGATGCAGTCGGTTGCACCTAATATATCGGTGTCAAGTTACCCGGCTAAACGTGATCAGTTGGTGACAGAGCTCTCATCAGGAAATCTCGATTTAGCCATAGATATACCCGTGATTGATCACCCTGATTTGCAGCATCTGCCAATGGTAGAACTGCCCTATGTCTGTGTGGTCAGAGCAGACCACCCTGAAGTAAGCGACGGGTTAACCCTGGAACAGTATCTGGAGCTATCGCATATCCATATTTCTAGCCGACGTCAGGGCACCGGTCATGTAGAAGCGGCTCTCAACCGCATAGGTAAACAAAGAAATATTCAGGTTCGCACAAAACACCATTTGGTGGCATCTGCTCTGGTAGCTCAAACCAACCTGGCGATGACCGTTCCTCGTTCTCTGGCCAAAGACCCAAACTTGAAGATGTTTGATCTGCCATTTGAAGTTGCACCGGTTGCCTGGCACCTGTATTGGCACCGCAGCGCCGAACAGGACAAAGCTAATTTGTGGCTGCGTGAAACTATTTTATCGCTATTTAACCAGTCATAAAAAAGCCCCCGAAACGGGGGCGAACAAGGTCAACAGACTGAACGCATATAAAGTTTAATGCGGCAATCTCACAGGAAATCCAGTTAGTCGCCTGGCTTAGTCTCCGTAAATGTCGAAGTTAAAGTACTTAGCAGCGATTTTGTCATAGGTGCCGTTGGCCCGAATGGCTACAATTGCACGGTTAAATTTTTCCGCCAGTTGTTTGTCTTGCTTGCGCAGCGCCAGTGCGGTGCCTTCACCAATATACGCTTTATCAGTGACCGGCTGGCCTTTGAATTCAAAACCTTCGCCCTGCTCGGTATCCAGGAAAGCCAGCGACAGCTGGTCAGCATTACCGAAGGTGGCATCAAGACGCTGATTTGCCATATCGATATACACTTCATCCTGCCCGGTATAACGTTTGATTTCAGCGACATCACCAAATTTGTCAGTCACATAGCGATCATGAATCGTACCTTGCTGCACGCCGATGACTTTGTCTTTCAGGCCGTTTTTGTCGGTAGAGAATTGTGCCGATTTCAGGGCAACAAACCGCGCCGGAGTCTGATAGTACTTGTTGGTAAACAGAACTTTGTTTTTGCGCTCTTCGGTAATACGCATAGATGCCATAATCACATCAGATTTACGTGACAACAGGCTCGGGATCAGCGCATCCCAGCTTTGAGCAACCCAGACACAATCAAGTTTGGCTTCTGCGCACAGTGCATCTGCAATTTCAATATCAAAGCCAACCGGCACACCATCACTGTTTTTGTAGTTAAACGGTGGATAGGTGAAATCAGACGCCAGTTTCACTTCTTTCGCCATAATCGGCATGGCGACCATTCCAGTGATGCATGCAAGACTAAGCAGTAGTTTTTTCATTCGTTAAGTCCTTCTAACATTTATTATTTGGGTAGTTTAACAGCAGCTCTGTCACTTCCTGCATCGTGGCCGGGCTGCCAATAGTAATACGAACACAGTGAGTAAGCGACGGTTCATGCCCCTGATTACGGGTTACAATTCCGTGCGACATCAGGTATTGAAACAGATCCACGTCGGCAGTGGTTTTAACCAACACAAAATTGGTGGCCGAAGGGTAAACCTGTTCCAACCAGCTAAGCTGGCGTATGTCTTCTATAAACTTATCGCGGGTGGCGATAATAGTTTCAGTGCTGGACTTAACCGTATCCAGGCCCTGAGCGGACAGCGCCGATAGTACGATCCTGGCAGAGCAGTCAGGCATTGGGTATGGCGGCACCAGTTTGGCGACGAATTCCAGCACCTCGCTCGCGGCAACAATAAACCCACAGCGAACCGCGGCCAGCCCAAACGCTTTTGATAACGTGCGTATCACCACCAGATTTGGATAGCGTTCCAACAAGGATACGGCGCTCTCACCAGAATCGAATTCAATATAGGCTTCATCAACCACCACCAGAGCATGTTGTTGTGTGCGTTCCAGTAGCTCGATTATCTGCGGCTGTGGAATCGCATTGCCGGTAGGATTGTTGGGCGAACAGAGAAACACCAGTTTTGCCTTTTGGCTCTGCTGCGCGATATTGTCAACATCCAGTGCAAAATTCGGTTTCAGCAACGGTACGTCTATGGTCCCAACCCCAAACGCATCGGCACAGAAGTTGTACATAGCATAAGTGGGTGAACAGATAAGAATATTGTCTTGCCCTGGTTGGCAAAAGGTTCTTACCAGCAAATCAATAGCTTCATCAGCACCACGTACCGCCATAACCTCCGCATCTGTCTGACAGTAATTCTGGTACGCTTTGGCGATATCGTGTGGTAGAAAATCCGGATAACGATTGTATCCCGCCTCATCACCGTCAAAACTGATGGCCATTTCGAGTTCGTTAGCATTCAGCCACAAACGACCGTTACCTCCAATGCGCCTGGCGGACTGGTAAGGTATTAATTTTTTTATAGACTCAGGAGCTAACTGAGATGCGAGTGATGGCATAATTATTCCCAACAAAACGAACGTGCTGATTTACTACTTAATTGACTGTTTTTAATGAATTTATAATACACATAAACCAACAGTTAAATTGACAGCCACCTGAATAAACCAGCTATGGATTTCTTTATTGATTCATTCAAGCAAAATTTTGTTGTAATAAGAATCGAAATATTCACATACTAGCTATGATTTTATTTCATAGGTAAATTCAATGCCCAGCCACTTACCATCCACCAAAAACTTGCAAGCTTTCATCGCGACCGCTAAACATTTGAACTTCTCGAAAGCTGCCGCAGAGCTTAATTTGACTCAGGGAGCCATCAGCCGTCAGATTCAGAACTTGGAACAGATAATTGGCGCGCCACTTTTTTACCGTCATGCTAGGGGATTATCCCTTACCCCTCAGGGCAACCAGTTTCTTCCCCAGGCAGAGGAGATCATCCAACAACTGCGCATCGCGATACTTTCGGTTTCTCATCAACCCAATGTGATTCGTTTAAATGCCCCAAGCTGTGCCACGGCCTGGCTGCTACCTAAATTGATGGCTTTTCAGGATGAAAATCCGGAAACCGAAGTCGAGCTGACATCGACCATCAAGCACCAGGTGACGCCTAATTTCGAGCTGTTCGATGCCGCGATTGTGTATGGCGAACGCCCCAAGCACCCCTCGGCTCTGGTCCACTGCCTGTTTGACGAACTGTTAACGCCAGTCTGTAGCCCGGAAATGGGCCAGCAGATGCTGGCAGATAAGAAATCACCAGATATTAGTACATTGTCTCGTTACCCCTGGCTTCATGCGGACAGCCAGCAGAGTGACTGGAAGCTGTGGCTGAATCACCAGGGGATCAATGGTGTGAGTAGCCAACGAAATCAGAACTTTTCTACTCTGGATCAGGCGATGAACGCGGCACAAAAAGGTTTTGGTATCGCCATCGGCGACATAATGTTGGCGGAGCCGGATCTGACCATGGGCCGGTTGCAAACGCTATCTGATGTGGTGGTGCCTTCCGGCAAAAGCTACTATTTTCTGTATCCCAAACAGGCGCACCCACCTCTGCTGCCAGACTTACTCGCCAGCCTGATTGACAACGATGATTAACTGCTCCAAAGCTCTTAGTTATTTGCGGCAGTGCCGGCACCAATAACCCTACCGGCACAAACAATTTGTAGTGAGCAACCTCAGTGGCTCTGCGATTGCGCCTGGCTTATTTTGGCGAAGTCATGGTTGTCGGGTCGACCCACAGATCAAACTGTTCTTCAGTCAGTAAACCCAGGTTGATCGCTTCTTCACGTAGCGTGGTTCCGTTTTGGAACGCGGCTTTGGCAATCTTGGCCGCATTGTCATAGCCAATATGGGGGTTCAAGGCTGTAACCAGCATGAGTGACTGTTCAAGATGCTGCTGCACACGCTGATGATTGACTTCAATCCCCTCAATACAGTGATCAGAAAAACTGTTACAGCTATCGCTTAACAGCCTTATAGAGTTGAGCACATTAAAAACTATCATCGGCTTAAACACATTGAGCTGTAGATGACCGGAACAGCCCCCCACCGCGACCGCAGTATCGTTGCCGATCACCTGAGCACAAACCATGGTCATGGCCTCGCACTGGGTTGGATTTACTTTACCCGGCATGATCGAAGAACCCGGCTCATTAGCGGGTAACTGCAACTCCCCTAAACCTGCCCGGGGTCCTGAACCGAGCAGTCGGACATCATTGGCAATTTTCATCAGTGAGCAGGCGATGGTTTTCAACGCCCCGCTGACTTCAACCATTGCATCATGACTGGCCAGGGTTTCAAATTTGTTCGCTGCCGAGCAAAATGGCAGCCGGGTAATAGAGGCAATATGTTGCGACGCTTTCACTGCAAAGTCAGGGTGAGTATTCAGTCCGGTCCCGACCGCTGTACCACCAAGTGCCAGCGGGTAAATTCGTTCCAACGTCGATTCGATGCGTTTTATCGCATAAGTTAACTGCTGCGCCCAGCCCGAAAATTCTTGTCCCACGGTTAAAGGGGTCGCGTCCATTAAATGGGTACGGCCAATCTTAACCACATCATTATATTGGTTGGATTTGTCACGCAACAGGTCACGGAGTTTGGTCAGCGCGGGAATAAGCGAGTGATGTATCTGCTCAGCGGTCGCTATGTGCATTGCGGTCGGAAAGGTATCATTTGACGACTGTGCCCGGTTAACATCGTCATTAGGATGGATGGTTTTTTGGCTGATATCCCCGCCAGACAAGACGATAGCCCGATTGGCGATCACCTCGTTGGCGTTCATATTGGTTTGGGTTCCCGACCCGGTTTGCCACACAACCAGCGGGAACTGGTCGTCTAACTGACCGTCAATAACCTCTTCTGCCGCCTGAACGATGTGCTGTAGTTTGTCTTTCTCCAGCAATCCCAGTTCACCATTGGTAATCGCGGCCGCTTTTTTCAAAATGCCAAACGCCCGAACCAGCTCGTGTGGGAACCTATCGGCGCCAATTTTGAAATTTTCCAGCGAGCGTTGGGTTTGCGCTCCCCAGTAACAATCTGCGGGGACAGCAACCTGCCCCATAGAGTCTGTTTCAATCCGAGTTTTCATTGTCTGTCCTGCCAGTTGGCTCTGCTTTAAATAAGCATAGCCTGATACGCTGTTAGTCTTAAATCACTAATCAACAAACAGGAACGTGCAGACCTCAGGCAATACTGACCGAGTCGGATTGCGTCACCGCCAGGCTTTCCATTTGAGTTTGACTGCGGTTAATGCGTTTTTGTAGGTACTGCCGTGCTTGCCGAGGAGTATCAAACAACTTGTTACTGATATCTTCATCGAGATCACAGCCCTTTCTCAATGCTTGTATCTGCTTGATGGTTTCGCGCTTTTTGATCACATAGGCGCTGTCGAGGCAGCCTTTTTTCAGGCACAGATGCGCCAGTACCTTCACTCTCTGCTGTACTTCCAGCGACATATCGTAGCTATCGCCACTTACAATCACCAGACCCCACTGTTTGTTATTCAGTTGTGCAATGCAGGAAGGTAATGATTTGATCAAGAAATCGACATGCTCCAGCGCTGGGGCCCCTTTATACACTAAGGTAATTATACGGGAAGAGGTGATCACATTGACGCTGCCACTGGACGATTTGAATTCCAGCCTTTGCTCACCTTCGTAGGAGGAGAACTTCTCATAGTTCTGATACTTACTTCTGTATAGGTCAACAAACTGCCGCCAGTAAACGGGCTTTGATAAGTAGTATCCCTGAGCGCGGTCACAACCAATTTTGCGAATGTACTCCAGTTGCAACTCGGTTTCGATCCCTTCAGCTACCACGTCCAGATTGTATATGGATGCCAGTTCGCCGATGATCTCCACCAATAGCTTATCGCTTGTTCCACAAGCCTCATTGATAACGTTCACAAACCGGCGATCGACTTTTAAGGTATCAACCGGATAGTCCACCAATTGATTAAACGCCGTATATCCGGTACCAAAATCATCCAGCGCCAACCGGACGCCCAACTGTTTCAGTCTCTGCAACAAACTGATACTGGCGGTGACTTCTGTCACCAGACAGGTTTCGGTTATTTCGAGCTCAAGTTGTTCTGCGGGGACCTGGTGTGTTTTTATCAGACCGGCAACATAGTCAGCAAACTCTTCATTTCTTAACTCCCAGGCAGAAAAATTGACCGAAATGACGCCATCAAAGCTATGGTTATCAATCAGGTCTTTGAGCTTACACACCGCAGACTCTATCACCCAATAGTCAATATCTTTGATGAGGCCAATACTTTCAGCCACCGGGATAAACTCGGCCGGGCCAACGTCTCTGAGCAGAGGCGTATCCGCACGGATCAGTGCCTCTGCACCAACAATTTCTCCGCTACGACAGCTGTAGACCGGCATCCACATTAAGTAGAACTCTTGCTGGTTGAGTGCCGATTTAATCTCGCTTTCTATCTGCGCATGTCGATGACGCTCTTCATCCAGCGATTTAGAATAGAACTGGAATCCATTTTTTCCGGTCCGTTTTACCTGGTACATAGCCGAATCGGCACATTTCAATAGCTCATCGGGTGATGATGCATCGTCAGGATAAACGGCGATACCTATGCTCACTTTCACGTCACAGATGATGTTGTCTAAGCTGAATCCGTTGGCACACAGGTTGGTTATATTACGCGCGACCTGACCAACCGCATCTACTTTACCGACATCAGCAATAAGGACAGTAAATTCATCACCGGCCAGACGAGCTATCTCAAATTCGTTTTTTTCCAATCCGGCAAACCGGTTTTCTTCAAACAGTTGTGTTAATGCCTGGGAAAACTCTCGCAATAGTTTGTCACCAACATGGTGACCGTAAGTGTCATTAACGCTTTTGAAATTATCCAGATCGATATACAGCAGCGCACTTCTGGCTTCGTGTCTGAGTGAATAGCCAATCAAGCGTTGCATTGACGCATTGAACAAGGCGCGATTCGCCAGTCCGGTTAAGTTGTCGAACTTGGCCATTTTGTTCAGCTTTTCAAATAAGAATACGTAGTTGTTATTCAGTTGCGCTATTTCATCTACGTCATCGATACGGTCCAGCTTAACGGCATTCCCTCTGCTGGCATGCTCCACCAGTTTAGTCAGCGATACGATTGGTGAAATGATCTGCTTTTGTATTAGCAGCTTTAATATCATGAAGGTAAACAGGCTGATGGTCAGCACCAACAGCGCGATCGTGCGCAGGTACGGTTTGGTTAGCGTTGCTAGATACTCTTCTGTAACCGACAGCTCCAGTTTGACTAACCGGCTGTTGGAGTGAATGCTCAGTTCGTTGCCACTCTCCTCGACTTCGCTGAAGGTAAACATCTCATCCAGATTATTCACCACAGCCACCGGGTCCAAAGACATACTGATGTTCTTATCAAAGCTATCCTGCAGATGCTTTAAATATCGGTTGCTGATGTTAAGTTTGGAGTCAATGATCGCGGTATAAAAGCGCATACTGTCTGAAAACAGATCGCTGGAAATCGGGTGCTCGGGAGAAAACGTTCTATACACCATCAAGGTCACATGGCTTTCACCATTGTTTTGGAATTTGAACGCCACTGGCTGAACCTGGGTCGAACCGGTTTTCTTAAGCTGTTTGCGAACTTCTGTTTGATGCTTGATCAGGTCGCTGTCTATCGCGGGTTGAGCGAAGGGATCATTCTTATCGAAATGGAAGATAAACTGGTCACCCTCATCCATCAGACTCACGCTTTCCAGTTCGCCGTAAGAAAGCTGGAATCCTTCCAGATACCGTATCAGCTGTGTTTCCAACGCCAACGTGGTTGCGATTGACTGCTGGCTATTAAGGAAGTGAATCGTCTCACTGCTGCTGAGGAAATTTTCCGTCAGACGCTGAAGTTCCTGAGCATTTTTATGAATGTCCGCTATCAGATACTGCGCGGTATATTTCATTTTTTCTGACACCGCACTTATTATCAGCCCTCGCTGATGAAGATAAGCATACCAACCCGCAGTCGCGAATATCACCACAATAACCGGCAGCAGAATATAGTTAATTCTAAGCGACAATTTCATTATCTATTGCGCCCTAGTTGCCTAGTATTGAAACGATTCTGGCTCTTTTTTTCATTGCAGGGTTTTCAATCCCCTGATAATAATAACTTTTTTGGTCATTCGACAGTTTAGGGTTTATTTCAACATCATCAAGATACTCTTTACTTACCAAGCTCAATGCCGTCTTGTTGGTAGTCGCGAGCCACACCTCTTCAGCGTTACGGGCAGCGATCTCCGGGCGATTAATAAAGTCTAAAAAAGACAACGTCGCCTGGCTCAGCGGTTTGTCTGCAGGCGCTGCAAAACACTCGTACCAAATAAGAGTTCCTTCTTCTGGTACGACATAACGCCAGTCATCTTGACCCGTAGCTTCCGAGATCAGATAAGTTTCTCCGGTGTACAATACCGCCAGATCAATTTCAGACTGCTTTCTTTTTTCCAATACATAGCCCGGTGCCGTTCTGAAGTCGATGACATTTGGCTTGATGTTTAGCAGTGCCTGATAAGCCTGCTTTAACTGATTTTCATCGTTTGACATTGGGTCGTATCCCAATCCAAGCAGGGCAACGGCAATAGTATCGATATCATCAAGCGGCATGATCAGGTTGGCGCTATTGGCAGCAGCCCGTTCAAAAATCTCAGACCATGATGATATACCCTCAGGGAAACGAGTCTCACGGTATGCAATTCCCATCGTCCCCCAAGAATAGGGAATCCCATACTCACCACAATTTTGTATGGCAATGGGGTCTATATTTTTGCCGTTTTCCAGTTTTATCCGGGTAAGATTTTTGGCGAGTCCAATGGTACTGTAGGCATTTAAGCTGTATCCATCCATCACGAACAAATCATAGGCATTGACCCGCTCTGTTGTGACTACTTCATCTCGCAGTTTTTCACTGTCAAAATAGATCTGTTTTATCTGATGCCCCGTCTGTTCTTCGAACTCAGCGATCACGTCCTCGGAAAAATACTCTTCCCATGTATATATTTTTACTTCATCGGCAACTGCCGGGTGCGACAAAAAGCCTGCAAACATGAATGCAAGGGCGATTTTAGCTTTCATACTCAATACCACTATTTTTATTAGTAACCGTTTTTATTCTGATTTTCGCCTTAGCACCAAATGCAAACCGAATATGATTGAAAGCAAACAATGTCCGGGAAACGCAGCCTCTGGGGCAACACTCTGACCCTGGTCAAAGACCAATCGCCGGTATCACTACAAAATTCGGTTCTGGCTTGTATAAAACACTATTCAATCCGGCATAGTGGGCTTGTTGGTCTCGGTTTACCTGCCATATACCATATAACTGCCGAATAAATAAATGCGATATTATTCAAAAGAATTATGCAACGTCAATTACAGTCACTAAAAAGTTTGTGATTAAACCGTTTAACCACTCGAAAGGAGTAGGCCGATATCAAAGAGATACAATCAGTGAACAAGAGATGAAAGGGAGAACACACCGGAGGAGAGAGCCATCACCAAGAGACACGCTACCTATTCGAAGCCTGCTGACACATAAATTCGGCCAATTCCACAGCAATCTGAATGCAAATTGATCAAAATCACAATTTAACATTTCAAATATGTAAATATTTATGACAAGAAATATGGCTTTTAACATTTATGCAACCAGGTTCTGGAAGCTGCATCACAGTCAAAAAACCCTCTTCAGGCCGCTGATTATAATAACCGAACGTTATATTAGATAACAATAATGTATTAAAATGGTTACAAAAACATCTAATTCAACTAACACCCCTACCTTGAATAGGTATATTTGCATCCCAAATTTTTACTGCTACTATACCCGCCGCCTTGATTTCGTGAATACAAAACCAACAACACATCACGAGAATCTATATAAATAAAAACTAATAACCACAACACAGCGACCGATTGGCTAGCGCATACAGCGCATATTTATTTTTGCAAAATAAATTGCAATTGTTTTTTATTTCAAAAGTTTAAATCATTAGAGGGTAACTCGTGGTTAACAACGAGCGCGTGTTTTTTATAGGTGAACAGGACACAGATCTGACGCCAGATTATGGATTTGTATCTATTGACTCGGTCGAGCAACTGCCGGAAATACCTGGTGGCTTGCTGGTGCTTAATCTGGAAGCTGAATGTCAAGATCTGCAATTAACACTGCTGCATCAATTGCGCCACTATTGGTCGTGGCGAGTGTATGTGTATCACGATAGCAAACTGTCTCCTATCCTGAGCGATGGCATTTTTGATGCTAATTCCAGCTTCAACGAATGGCGTGAACATCAGCAAGCATTGGCTATGGTGCATGACTGTAACAATGTAGATCCCATGGTTGGTTGGCTTGGTCTCGACAACCGACGCCGACTGGTACCGATGAAAAACGTTCAGTCTAATAATATCTATCACTACCCTTTGATCGATATTTACTATCCTGAGCTCACTTCGAGTTATCGCTTTCTGATGTCTGAGATCAAAAGGGATGTATTGGAAGCCGATCAACTGGTTGACCGAATTCGGGTATGCGGCGAATGCAACAGTGGACACCTTAACTACGTTGAAGTTTGCCCTTCTTGCCACGATATCGACATCACTGAAAAAGTGTCGCTGCACTGTTTCACCTGTGGCCACGTCGCGGACCAGAAGCAATTTAAGCGCAATAATAAGCTGGAATGTCCCAAGTGTCTTACCCGTTTAAGGCATATTGGTGTGGACTATGACCGGCCTTTAGAAACTCATAGCTGCAACCACTGTTCCCATAGCTTTGTTGAAGCCGAAACGATGGCAGTCTGTTTTGACTGCGGCTCAGAGGCCGCTATCAGCGACTTGATAGTCCGCAAGATCTACCAGTTGAAACTGGGAGCTCTCGGTGAATATACCTTGCGACATGGCAACCGCCCTACTGCACCAGAACTAGCACTTAGCGGTAACGTGGATGTTTCCTACTTTATCAATCTGCTGACCTGGGTAAACAAAATGGCGATACGCCACCAAGAAACCCATCTGCTGCTGGGGCTCCATTTCACTAACCTAGTCGAATATGCCAACCGTTTTGGTGATGCAAAAATGTTTGCACTAACCGAGCAGATTACCGACCGATTTAACGGCCTGTTTCGTGATACCGACATCTGCTGTCAGTACCAAAATGACGTTCTGCTGGTGTTTATGCCCAAAACAGATATCAGCAGTTTGCCGGTACTTCAGTCCAAGATTGAGTATTTAGCCAGCTTGATCGAAGACGATGACTTTAGTCTAAACGTCTTCTCCTGGCCGATGCCGGACGAGGGGCTGACGATAGACGCAACAGCCTGGATGGAGCGTAACATCGGGGAAATTTATGCTGTCCAGTAGCATTAGCTTATTGCAGCTACTTTATGGCATGTTAAGTGAACACAGTGAGCTTTGGCTATTGGTGTTCCCTATGATGATCCTGGTGGAATTACCGCTTTATTTTCTGGTGCTGACCGGTATTTTGCGTTTTGGCTACTACGACAATCAGGCGCAGTTAAGCTCTTATCCGACCATCAGCTTTGTGATCACCTGTTACGGTGAAGGCGACGCTATAGAAATCACTATAGATACGTTGGTAGAACAGATCTATCCTGGGCAAATCGAAATCCTGGCGGTAGTGGATGGTGCAACGCAAAACGCCGCCACCTATCAGGCTGCCGTCAATGGTGCCAAAAAATATCAGGGGATCAAAAACCGTATCGTACGGGTAGTGCCTAAATGGCAACGTGGCGGGCGCGTATCAACGCTGAATGCCGGGTTGGATCAGGCTACCGGCGATTTTGTTATCAACGTAGATGGGGATACTTCGTTCGATAACGATATGGTCCTCAACATGATGGCCCAGTTCGCCGACCCGAATGTCATTGCCGCTGGCGGAGCGCTGAGGGTTAGAAATGTCAAAACCAACCTGCTGACCAGAATGCAGACACTCGAATATATGTTGTCGATGCAAGCCGGTAAAACCGGTATGGCCAAATGGGGGGTACTGAACAACATATCCGGTGCTTTTGGTGCTTTTCGCAAAAACATTCTGAAACAGGTAGGCGGCTGGGATACCCATACCGCAGAAGATCTGGACCTTACCATCCGACTGAAGCAGTACAAGCGTCGATACCCGGCTTCGCGGCTGGCCTTCACGCCACATGCCGTTGGTCATACCGAGGTCCCCGATACCCTGAAAGGCCTAATCATGCAGCGACTGCGTTGGGACGGCGACCTAATGTTTCTCTACCTGCGTAAACATAACGAAGGGTTAACGCCAAAACTGCTCGGCTGGGGTAATTTCATTTTTATCCTGGCATACGGGATCCTGCAAAATGTATTGCTGCCGTTATTGGTTACCCTGTTTACCCTGTACTTGCTGATTTTCTATCCGTTCAGCTTTGTTATTGCTCTCACTATGCTGCTGTACAGCGTGTATATCGGTTTTGTGTTGTTGTTGTATATCGTCTATATCGGCCTGATTTCCGAGCGGCGTCGTGATGACCTAAAAATGGCGATATGGTTGCCGTTTTATCCTTTTTATCAGTTCTTTATGCGTCAGGTGACCTCCGTATCCATGGTCAACGAGCTCATTCGCCGCAGTCATGAGGAATCCAGTATGGCTCCTTGGTGGGTGTTGAAACGAGGGAAAAAATTCTAATTATGAAAGTCAATTTTCATCTGGGCAAAAAACAGAATCCGCAGTCTGATGGCGGCGTAAAAGTGTTGTATGGTCAAGCCAAGCGTGGTGGATACCGGTTACGCTGGTACCTTATTCTGGCGCTGGTTATCAGCCCGCTGCTGTTTTTTGCCTACTATTTTCTGCGTACGAATATCCTGGTTATCGCGCCGGCGATCATCACTTCTCAGCCAGTGACCATTACCGCTACCAACACCGGAATTATTGGCCCGGTACCAACCCGAGTCGGCACTGTTGTGGAAGCCGGTCAAACCTTGGTGATGCAAAACAATGCCGAGTTGGAAGCACAGGTCGACTTTATTGTCGATGAACTGCTCCAGCTCGAAAACAACGCCAGCGACTTCGACAATCTGTACAAGCATTCAATCCAGTCTTCGCGCTCCAATCTGGAGAAAATCCAGGATATTCAAAGGCGCTTTGAAGAGTACAAAAATAAGAATCAGATATCGGTGGTCGACTATGCGTCGATTCTGAGTATCAGCAATACGGTCAACAGCCAGCTAAACGATCAGCTGATAGCTTATAGTGAAGCCAAGCGCCAGGTGGGTGAGCGGGTATTGGCAGGGCCAGTGACCAAAGAGCGGCGTGCGCTAATGAAAGAACTGGTCACTCGGCGTGTTCAGCAGCAAGCTCTGGTGACCACCAGCCCTTATCCCGGACGAGTTGTGGAAATCCATGTCACTGAAGGGCAGCGTGTTGCTGAAGGAGATGAGCTAATTACCATAGCCAAAAACGAAGTGCCTCAGGTTGTCGCCTATTTGGATCCTAAGCATTTGGCGCTGGCGAAAGTAGGCAACAAGGTCAAGGTTCGTTTCCCGGACGGCTACTCACTGCAAGCCACTGTCTCCCAGGAGATCGAGATTGTCAGTAAACTGCCCAGCCAGTTGGTCAGCCCGTTTGAAGGCCAACCCGCATACCTAAAAGTTAACCTGACTCTGGATAAGAAACTGGCGAAAAACTACTGGATTGAAGGAATGACGGTAGAGGCCAGTTTTTAATAGCCAGCCAGCAAAACATTAACCATTCAATTTAACTAAAACCGGATATGCACTGCACTACCCGGTTTTTCTTTCTATGCCTATACCTCTTTCCTTATAACCTGCATCTTTGATTCCAATTTTTTGCGCCGAATTTCATATCGTCATCTACACTGAATAGAACGTCACTAACATATTGATAACGAATATAATGAGTGCCATTTCTGAGACTAAGACACCACAGCATCTGGGACGATATGTCCTGTTACTATGGCTAATAGTGACGATTGTTACCGTCTACAATCAGTATCCTCGCCTTGCCGATTGGGATCTTGGTGATAACGATAACTTTATGAGGCTTCACCAGATTGCCCTATTCCTGCAAAACGGCGAGTGGTTTCAAAAGCCACTCGCCGATTTTAACCCACAGGACGGGCGAATTATTCACTGGTCTCGTTTAGCCGATTTACCGGTCGCCGGTATGATTGTGTTACTCGATAAGGTGATGGTTCATAGCCAGTCAACGCTATGGTCCGTGGCGATAGTACCGGCGCTATACGGGGCGCTATTCTTATTCGCCATCACTCAATATACCGCGCTTATGTTCAGTCGAAAGGTTGCCTTAGCGGCGCTGGTTTTTTTGCCTCTTACTGTAGGTTACAGTAAGTTCATGCCCGGCAGTATTGATCATCACAATTTGCAGTTGATGTTGTTCGCCAGTTTTCTTGCTTTGGTACCATTCCACCGGTTAGATAAAGTTACTGACCTAAAAGCACTATTCGCCGGGTTGATACTGGCACTTTCACTTTTGATAGGGCTAGAGTCATTGCCATTTTATTTTGGCTATTTGCTCACCGCACTACTATATAACGAGTATCCCCCGGAACGCTATTCGCGTCGTACCCTTGCTTACATAGCGATGTCGGCCGGCATTATAGGCTTATTTGGGCTGTTCACACTGGAGCCTGTCGAGTATGTACTTACTCCACAGTTTGATATCGCCTCTTACCCGCTGTTTATATTGATTTTTGTGGCAGGGTTAAGCTGCTGGTTCCACCGCGATACCGATACTATCTGGCCATTATTTCTTACTATTGTGGTGCTGACATTACCGATTTTATTACGTTTTCCGAATGTAATTCACAGTCCGTTCCACAACTATCCGAACCTGCTTATTGAATATTGGTTAAATCATGTCACCGAAGCGGTATCTCTTTGGGATAAGCTGAATATGGATACAGTAAAACCCAGCAGTTGGGTTGCTCTGTTAAGCTTTGTTGCGCCTCTACTATCGATTTTTGTACTCCATACCCGAGCACAAAAAGTCCAGTATCTACTGTTCGTTATTAGCTTGGTGCCCGTATTATTTTGGCAGACTCGTGCGAGTACTTACAGCCTGATTTTTGCCATTCCATT
>NZ_JBNKVP010000054.1:0-25502 GCF_050299255.1 Vibrio sp. | reverse complement strand
GAAACCGGCGTACCGGCTTCAGTGGCACGTCAGTATGTGGAGTACCGTTACCTGCAACCGACCACCAGTGAGTGGCAGGCTAGTGCCGATGTCAATCAGGCGCTGAGCAGTCAAATTCAGCCGCAGTTTGGTGGCGACATTGAGCTTAGAGTGGTGACCGCCGACAGCAACGGCAGTGTCAGCTACTCAGCTACCGCGCAGGTCACCCTGCCGGGCAAAGGGCTGTGGAATGTCTCCACTAACGGCCTGTATATCCACTACAACTTTGACGACATCGTCAGCAACAAGGTGGCAGACAAATCCGGTAACGGCCTGGATCTGACGCTTAACTCATCCAGTTACAGCGATGACGCCATCAGCGGTCTGTCTTTGGCTCCTTACAATAATCAGTCTGCGACGCTTACGCTTAACTCAGCCCAGCAGATCGATTTAGCCAATACCGACTTCACCTTGTCCTACTGGATCAAAACCACCCTCACTGACGACAGTTGGGGACGCTACAAGCTGTTCCCGGACGGTAATTATTCTTCGCTGTTTATTACCAGTGCCGGTGATTTCAAACTACAGTTTATGACCCAGAACCAGTGGCAGGACCAATGGATCTCTGAGGCCAATACCCTGATCCCTAACCGCTGGCAGATGATCAGTTACGTCCGTCAGCAAAGTGGTGAAGTGGCTATCTATATTGATGGGCAGTTACGCTATCAAGGCAACCACGCGGCAGGTAATCCGATAACCACGCTAGAGTTGAACAGTTTCAGTGGTGCCTATCTGGATGAGCTACGTATTTATAAGCGTGCACTCAGTGGTGAGGAAATTACCTCACTGTATAACACCCCGACGATTGGCACTGTGCCTGAAGCACCAACCGACATCGACAGTCAAACCATGACCGGCGGTGAACTATGGCAAGCGCTGAACTGCGCCCAGTGTCATGGCAGTGACGGTAATGCTCAAGGTTCCTCCATCCTCAACGCCCTGTTCCGCGACGACATCATCGACCTGCTGCGCGATACCATGCCTTATGGTAACCCGAGTAGCTGCGATCAGACCTGTGCGGAAAAACTGTACGACTGGATGGTCGACGAGTTCATTGATGGCTCAGGCGGAAGCGGCGGTACACCGGTTACGCCACCGGCAACAATCAGCGGCCTTGATGCCACCATCACAGACGCTGAAGCGGCCAAGCTGTTCTACCGTGCGGCGTTGAATCTGAATGGGCGCCTGCCAACTGAACAGGAGCGGCAGCAACTTCAGCAACAAGGTACATCCGCGTTGTCTGATCTGCTCGATCAACTGCTAAATGATGACGCCTTTAGTGAACGTATCGCTGAGATTTATCAGGATGTTGTACATACTGCGGGCCTGAGTGATGCACTCAATCAGGTGGACTATTTCGCCCAAACCAGAGGCAGCAGTTCCAAGTGGTACCAAACTGCCGGGGCAGGCAATACTGATCTGTATAATTTCTTGTATAAAACGGCCACTGCATCACATCAGGCAGAAACCACAGAGTTGATCGAATATGTGGTTAAAAACCGTCTGCCGTTCAGTGATATTCTCACCGCCGACTACACGATGGTGAACTATTACACCGCACGCAGTTACGGAATTGAGGGTCAATTTAACTTCCGTCAACTCAGCGATCCTGAATGGCCAGACTATCCATGGGATATCAATGATTTTCAACCGGTTGACCTGGGCATCAGTCATTCTGGTCTAATGACCAACCCGGCTTACATGGGTCGTCATCCCTCTACGGCAACCAACCTCAATCGTCACCGTTCGTACAAGTTCTACAAGAACTTCCTGGATACCGACATTCTGAGTATTGGCGGCAAGCGTCCGACGGCAGATGATCTGGCGGGTGATTTACCGACTATGACCAACCCGGCCTGTACTGGCTGTCACCTTGTCATGGATCCGGTTGCTTCTTCGTTCCAGCACTGGCAATCGAACAACGTTTATATTGCAAAGATGCCAAAAGATACCTGGAGTGGTTATTACTGGCCTGAAAACCGCATTCTGCCTGCTGGCTTTAACGGTGAACTGGCGCCCATGTTTACCGACAGCGATCCGCTACCATGGCTGATGCAAAAGGCCGTTGCTGACCCAAGGTTCTCTTTGTCAGTCGTGAAAACCCTGTTTGAACCTATTACCGGTTACCCGGTAAAAACCAAACCGCTGGATAGTGCGACTGAGACTGAAAAATCCTACTACGCCTCTCAGCAGCAGGATATCAATAACCTGGCGGCCCGTTTCCGGCTGTCCAACTACGATGTTCGCGGCCTAGTTAAAGACCTGTTGACCAGTGCCTATGCCCAGCGTGATAACCCGTTTGGCGGAACTATGCGTCTGCTCACACCTGAGCAGCTGGATAGTAAAATTCAGGCGGTATTTGGTCAGCGCTGGTCGAAATACGACTGGTTCAACTGGCTGGATGAAATCGGCACTCAGTTGATGTATGGCGGTTTGGACCACGAAAGTGTACTGGAACGGATCAAGACGCTTTCGGGTACCGGTGCAACGGTGCAGACCTGGCTGGCCAACGATATGGCATGCCAGATTGTGCCAGCTCAAATAGCACAACCGGCAACCGAGCGCTACATCGCGGCAGGACTTGATCCTGAAGGGGTGGGCATTCGAATTGCACCGAGCCAGTTTAGCTTTGATAACGGGCAGTTATTGAGCAGCGCCAATATCTCGGTTGGTTACGGTGGCGACGAAGTGTATGAATTCGGCTGGGGCAACGACAACGAAATCAGCGCCACGCTGAATGTTACCCAAGCCGGCAATTTTGAACTGGTTCTGCCATACACTAACGGCAATGCCGATCCCGTTTACATGCAGTTGTACATTAATGACCAACTGGTCGCCGATAATCTGGAGCTTGCCTCTACCAACCAGGCATGGTGGCGCTGGACCCATATCAATAGCGACAGTTTCTACCTGCCGGCTGGTAGCCATCAAATCCGGCTAAAAGGTAAAGGCTTTAGCTTTACACGCATCGATAGCTTGTTCTTCCGCGATATTGACCGCACCGATCAACAGATCCGCGAAAATATTAAGGAGCTGTTCTATCTGTTCTATGGCGAAAACAAAACGACTTCAGATGCAGAAATATCTGATGTTGTTGCCCTGTATCAACAAGCGCTTGCCAGCGGTCTGAGCGCGGTAGAAAACGATCAAGCCAAGCTTAATTTGGAAGGAGACTGCCAGGTAAGTAACCACAAGAAGCCAGGCAAGAGCTATCCGTATGAAGATGTTTACGATCGACATTTCTATACCCGGGCCTGGATGGCGACGATGACATATATGTTGAAAGATCTCCGTTTCTACTATCACTAATTGAGCAGCGAGGACGAAAAAATGGATAGAAGACAATTTCTCAAAGGCGCCGCTGCTTTCGCCTCACTGGCGGCATTCAGCCGCCTGACACTGGCAAGCAGTAGTTTTACCAGTGAGCAGTACTGGGTATTTATTAACGCGCAAGGGGGGTGGGATACCACCTCCATATGCGACCCCAAAGGTAACATTGAGTTTAGTGCCAACCATGGTGTGATAAACCGCTACAACCAGTCGGACATACGCCAGGTGGGCAATTTTAAACTGGCACCCATGCTGACAAGCAGCTATAGCGGCCCGGACCATATGGCCACTTTCTTTAGTCAGCAACAAGCCTACCTTAGGGTATTTAACGGGTTGGACTTTGCCACCAACAGCCACGACGCAGGGATGCGCGCATCGTTAACAGGAAGCCATTCCGCGTCATATCCGACTTCGGCCGCGATCATTGCCTCGCTAAATAAAGAGCAATATCTGATGCCTTACTACTTGGCTGTTGGATATGGGAATACCGCCGGTTTGGTTAACGCGTCACGGCTGGACAACCTCAGCCGGCTGCAGGACTTTACTAATCCGGACCGATTTTTACCCAGCTCGGTGACCGACGCGATCAATCAACGCAATCAACAAAAGCTGGATAGCATGTCCGACAGTACTGTTGATGCTGAGCTGCAGGCAATCAGCGACTATCGCAGCGCACACGCTAATGGCAGCGACCTGAAGCGTTTGCAGGATAGATTGCCCACCAGCCCATCCAGTGACTACATGAAAATGCGCGCTGAGATCACCGCGGCATCCTTTGCGGCAGAGCTTTCCAATACCGCTTCAATGGGCTTTGGCAGCTTTGATACCCACAGCAATAATGATGAGAAGCAAGCCTACCAGATCGCGTATCTGTTTGAGGTAGTAAACCATCTCATCAGTGAACTGGAGCGTCAGGGTATAGCGGATAAGACCAATATCGTCATTGGTTCTGATTTTGGCCGTACCCCTTACTACAATCCCGATAACGGTAAAGACCACTGGAACGTCGGCAGTATGATGATTTGGAGTAAACAGAGCAGCGGAAACCTGCAAATAGGTGCCACTGATAATCAGGTCAATGCTCTGGCCGTTGATCCCAATACTCTGGAAACTTCAGAAAATGGGGTAATCCTGACACCGGGGCACCTGCATCTGGCAATAAGGCAAAAAATGGGCATTGATGAAAATAACCATATCAGTTTTCAATTCCCACTCGGGATGAATTTTGTGGACGTATTAGGCTAATAGGATAAATACACCTTCAAATACTCAAGCGGATGAGGCAGTGCCCATCCGCTTTTTTATAACCAGAAAATAGTAATAACCAATAAAAAACATACACCAGAATGATAAATTAACTTATATAAATTAGTCAGAAATCTTTTCATATTAAGTGATTATAAAATACATATCATATTGGCGTGTTAATTAGTAAAACATTATATAATCAACTAATTTAATTATCACTTTATATTCCGCTAACAATTATGTGATTCAGTGAATATACACCTGCCCTCGCCATTATCTTGATTATGAAATGGCACATATCAACTGATGTATGAACCATATTTGTACATTAATTATTCGAAGCGATATCACACATAAATAAATCAAACAAACGTATGGCGTTCCATATAGGTGATTATGTTAGTAGTGCCGCATGATCAAATTGCCGCATTTATAAATCCAACACTCTTAACGCCTATTTTATGAACAACAGGAGCACTTTATGAAAAAGCTGCTGATGTCGCTTGCCGTCGTGTTACCACCGACCGCACTGGCAGATATCAATGCCGATTTGATTTCATGGCATAAATTTGAGCAGGACAGCGGAACGTCATTTACCGGTGAACTGGCCGGCAATGCGCCGTTTAATACCCTTGGGGCTTACCAGGTTGCCCCAGGAGCAGTGGGTAATGCCGTATTTATACAAGGAGCCGGCGACCGGATCGAACATGACTTCTCCGGCTGGCAGGCCGACCAGTTCTCGATCAGTTTCTGGATGAAACTCGATTACGCCGACGGCGTCACTAACTACACCAGTCTAAGTAGTGGCTGGGACCGATTTTCTTTTGTGGTTGACAGTAAAAACCGCGTCAAACTGGTCATTGATTCTACAGTGCAAATCGAACTGGCCACCAGCGAGCAGCTTCAGCCACTGGATCAGTGGAACCAGTGGACCAGTAGCTACGATGGCAACACCCTAACGGTGTACCAAAATGGCCAGCAAGTAGCACAAAAAAGCGGGATTGCGCCTCCAGCCAACCCCTGGTGGAGTTTCAAAGTCGAGTTTGGCAAAAACCTGGCCGATGGCTCTCAGGTCACCGGTGGCCTGGACGAGTTTCGTGTCTATGATAGGCCGCTGACCAGCCAGGAAGCACTGGAATTATTTAATGGTTCCGAGAGCAACTTGCCCGGCCAAATAACTCTCACCCTGCCCACCAGCCCCGGTAGCGAGGTCGACAACACTCCGGTGACCGGTTCGCTGTACCATTTTGCTTCCCAGTCTCGGATTCCGTTTTCTGGTAGCTGGGGCGACACCCTGACGCTGGATAATCTGGCCGAAGGCCAGTATCAGCTCACCTTGGATAGCGTCGACGGCTACCTACCGCGCATGCTGCCAAAGGTGATCAATCTCACCGCCAGCAACCCGGCCAGCGAACAGAGCGTCCAGTACCGCGCGCCGATCGAGGTCAACGAGCTGTCGCCACTGCCCGGCGTGTCAGTCGAGCTGTTTGCCCAGGGGCTGTTCCAACCGCGCCAGATGGTGATGGGCAATAATGTGCTCTATGTCGGCTCCAGCGCTATCCCACTGGATAACGAAGGCCTCTCCGGGCTGATCTACGCCCTGCCGCTGGATCCGGACACCGGTGCGCCGACCGATATTTTCGTCGTCGCCAGTGGCCTGGAAGAGCCGCACGGCGTGGCGTATCGCAACGGCAACCTCTATTTCTCCACCGTCGGTGAGCTGTATAAGATCAGTGACATCGACAACCGCTACCGCTCGCTGCCCGGCTATGAAAAAATCTTCACCTACCCGGCCAACGGCAGCACGCCGACAACCGGCAGCTTCCGCTACTGGCACCAGAAACACCCGTTGAAGTTCAACCCGTTGGATACCAGCGATAACGGCCTCTACACCGCGGTCGGTAATCCCTGCAATATCTGTGTGATGCCCGATGAACGTTACGGCACCATTTTGCGCCTCGACCTGGATACCTTAGAGACCGAGATCGTCGCCAAAGGGATCCGTAACAGCGTCGGCTTTGACTGGCACCCTGACAGCAAACAGATCTGGTTCTCGGACAACAACCGCCAGGGCATCATTAACCCGGATGAAATCAACCGCGTCACCAGTTGGGGCCAGCACTTCGGGTTCCCGTATGTGTTCGGTAAAGAGATCATCGGCATCACCGAAGGGGAATACAACGGCACCGAAAATGCGCCAGTGCCGACCGGCGCGGTGGTCTCCGACATTGCCCCGGCTGACATCAATGTCGCCGATTACCGCCCAGCGGAGTTTGAAATTGAATCCAACAGCGCCCCGCTCGGGGTGATGTTCTGGCAGAACTTCCCCAAAGCGGCCGACCAGCAGAACCTGCTGTTTGCTACCCATGCCAACGGAGTGAAATCGATCCGCCCTGGCCTTGAGCTGCGCATGCTGACACTGAACGCCGACGGTTCGGTCGCCCAGGAGCAACCGCTGGTACACGGCTGGATGCAGGACATCGACTCGGTGCAGTCATACGCCTGTCTCAGCACCGCCTGTATCGGCCGCCCGGTGGAAATGCTCTCCCTGAGTGACGGTTCGTTCCTGCTCAGTGACGACAAAGCCGGCGTGATCTACCGGGTCAACTACCAGACCCCGGCAGAAAACAGTTCGCTGACCATCAACGTACCGCCTAAGCCCGATCTCAGCCTGACCAACGAGCTGATCAGCGGCCGCATTACCGATGCGATGGGCGTGGAGCGCCGCTTCTACGTTAACTGGGCGCAAAGCCAGTTCCAAATCCAGGGTCTGCAGCCAGGCACGTATACGGTGACCATGGATCCACTGCCAGGCTGGATCCCCGAGCAGACCAGTTACCCGCTGACCATCAGCGCCAGCGATCCAAACCCAGTGCTGAACTGGCAGTATGTGGAAGACCGGGTCAGTGGCGAGCTGATTGTTAACGTGCCCGCCAAACCGACCGGCTACAGCGGCAGTGATACGCCGAGCGTAACCCTGATTGGCGCCACTACCCAAACCGTACCGCTGGCCTGGGGCCAGAGCCAGACGATTGAGCTGTCCTACGGCAGCTACCAGCTGGAATTTGGTTACCTATGGGGCGGCATTCCTACCCCGCTGACTCAGTCCATCAACGTCACCGAGCAGGATCCGCAAGTGAACCTGTCGCTGGATTACCTCATTACCGCCGATGTCGGCAGACAGGTGGCCGACCAGAGCTGTAGCGCCTGTCACGGCAGCGAGGCGGACGGCCTGGTAACCCAGGACATCGCCGAGCGCTGGATCGCGGCCGGCTTTGACCAGTTGGTGAACAAAATCGACAGCATGCCACTGGCGTGTGACCGCCTCTGCGCCGAGCAGGTCGGCCGTTACCTGTGGCAGGACAAATGGGCCCAGTTTGGCGCGCCAACGCTGCCGGACCCGGAGCAGCCTGAACCGCAGGGCCCGGCGCCAACCGCTCAGCTCGGTAACGTGCTGGTGCTGGATGCCGACACCATTGAAGTGAACTGGTCGTTTAACGGCGAAACCGGCGTACCGGCTTCAGTGGCACGTCAGTATGTGGAGTACCGTTACCTGCAACCGACCACCAGTGAGTGGCAAGCCGGTGCCGATGTCAATCAGGCGCTTAGCAGTCAAATTCAGCCGCAGTTTGGTGGCGATATTGAGCTTAGAGTGGTAACCGCCGACAGCAACGGCAGTGTCAGCTACTCGGATACTGCACAAGTAACTCTGACAGACAAAGGGCTGTGGAAACTCATTACCGATCAGCTATATATCCATTGGACATTTGACGAAGTCACTCCTGGGAGAGTGCTTGATCAGTCGGGCAATGGCCTGGACCTTATTCTTAATGATACTGAATATGTATCCGACGCCATTGCCGGGAATGCACTCCTACCTAAAGGTAACAATGCCGCTTCTCTGTCATTGAACACAGAACAACAAATTGATATGTCGCAGACCGATTTCAGCCTCAATTTCTGGTTGAAGTCAGTACAAACAGACGATCTCAATAGCCGATATAAATTGTTCCCCTATAGCAACTCTGACTTTTATGTCAGAAGCGACGGTGAGTTTAACCTGCATTTTACTACCGGCAGTGGTAGCACCAATAAGTTTAGTACCGAGGTCAACTCGTTCCCAACAAATCAATGGGTTATGGCCACGTATGTACGCGATACCTCAGGTAACGTCCAGGTTTACATTGACGGCCAGTTGCAAGGTGAGGCCCAGCATGCAGCCGCCGCACCTATCGATCAATTCTTGCTGGCCAAATTTGACGGAGGCTTAATCGATGAGTTGCGGATCTACAAACGGACATTGAGTGCCGATGAAGTGATGACGTTATACCTTAACCCGACCGCTGGTAGCATTGATAGCGGCACCGGTTCCGGTACCATCGACAGTGAAACCATGACCGGCAGCGAGCTATGGGACCAACTCAACTGCGCCTCCTGTCACGGTGACGATGGCCTGGGCAGCACGCCGATCGTCGATTCATTATTCCGTACTGATATCATTGATTTGATTCGTGACACCATGCCCTACGGCAACCCAGGTAGCTGCGATCAAACCTGTGCGGAAAAATTGTACGACTGGATGTACGATGAATTTGTCGTCAACGGCGAAAATCCGCCTAGCGAGCCTGAAAATGTCAGTGTACTTAATGCACCAATCAGCGACGGTTATGCTGCGGAACTGCTGCATAAAGCGGCACTGAATCTGGCAGCCCGCCTGCCGACGGCGAGCGAGCTCGACCAGGTGGAACAGTCAGGTGCCAGCGTGTTACCGGCGCTGTTCGATCAGTTGATGGATGAGCCTGCTTTTGCCGAGCGCATCACCGAAATTTATCACGACGTACTGCACACCAAAGTCATGCAAGGGGTACTTAACGGCACCAATAAGTTTTCTCAAATCGTCGGAGGTTCCTCCAACTGGTACAAAGAAGACTATGTCAGTGGTACGGAGGAAAGCAATCATGCCTGGACCATGAGTGTCGAAGCGCACCGACGTGAGCCGACGGAACTGGTGCGTTACCTGGTGAGCAATGACCTGCCGTTCTCAGACATCATTGCCGGTGATTACACCATGGTGAACTACTACAATGCGCGCAGTTATGGCGTGGAGGGTTTGCTCAACTTCCGTCGACTGGAAAATCCAGAGGTTGCCGAATTCCCGTGGGATCCGGAAGATTATCAGCCGGTGAAACTGCCAATACCTCAGGCTGGCCTGATGACCAATCCGGTCTATATGTCAATTTATCCGACTACACCAACCAACCTTAACCGTCATCGCTCCTACAAGTTCTACAAGAACTTCCTGGACACCGACATTCTGGCTATGGCAGGTGAGCGCCCATCAGCGGATGATCTGGCCGGCGATAATCCAACCCTGACCAACCCGTCATGTACCGGATGTCATGAGGTGATGGACCCTGTCTCTTCCGCGTTCAAGTACTGGAACAAAAACTGGTATGAGGCCACCTATAGCTGGCCAAATAACAGCATATTGCCGGCTGGCTTTAACGGTGTACTTGCCCCGCTGTCCGGAGTCGATCCACTGCAGTGGGTAGCACAACAAGCCGTGCAAGACCCACGCTTTGCCCGCTCTGTGGTACGGACACTGTTTGAGCCAATCACCGGTTACCCGCTTCTGGAGCAACCGCTGGAGACCGCCAGCGACAGTGACAAGTCCCGTTACGCGTCACAGCAACAGGATATCAACACCCTTGCCAATCGCTTCCGTTCATCCAACTACTTAATTAAGCCGTTGGTGAAAGATCTGCTGTTGAGTGGTTATGCCCATCGCAACAACGTATTGGGCGGCACAAAACAGCTGTTGAGTCCTGAAGCATTAGATCGCAAGATCCGTGCTCTGTTTGGGCGGGAGTGGGACAGCGGTTCCAACGACTGGCTGAGCGACAACTCAATCCAATTGATGTACGGCGGTATTGACCACAAGAGTGTGCTGGAGCGCAACCCTGTATTGTCCGGTACCGGTGCGGCAGTGCAGAAAATAATGTCCGTTGAACTAGCTTGTGAAGTCGGCCCACGCCAAATGGCCCGCGACAAAGGCGATCGCCTGATCGCCCGTGGCCTTGAGCCGGAAGGGGTGGGTGTGCGCATCACGCCGGAAGAGTTTGCCTTCGACAACGGTAGCCTAAAGCTCAACAGCAATGCCACCGCCACCTACGGTGGAGATTATGTGTTTGACTTTACCGCGGAAGATGACCAGGAAATTACTGCCACGTTAACCACGACTCAGGCGGGTAATTATCAGCTGATCCTGCCCTACGCCAATGGACGCGCGAATCCGGTCTACTTTGAGCTGTATGTCGACAATCAACTGGTTGCGGACAACATTGAAGTTCTTCCTACCGGTTCATGGAATACCTGGAGCAAAGCCGAAAGTAGCAGTTTTTACCTGGCACCAGGTAGCTATGAACTGCGTCTGAAAGGCATGGGCTTCAGCGATGCCACTATCGACAGTCTGTTCCTGCGCAATATTGATCAGACTGATCTGGCGATGAAGACAGCGCTACGCGAAATGTTCTATGCCTTCTACGGGGAGTTACTGGACCTGGATGATGAGCAGATCAGCAATGCTGTACGCATTTATCGAGAGATCCAGAGCCGGGGCGAACAAGGCATTATCAACGAAGGGTTCGGTCGCAGCGTCGATACGTCGTGCCGACCGGCCAATGTGGCCGTCTCTGGCGTCGAGTATCCACACATGACAAACAACGACCACTTCTTCTACATCCGAGCCTGGCAGGCGATGGTCAGCTATATGCTGAAAGACGTTCGTTTCTTCTATCACTAACAGGCTGCAAGGAGTAAATAATGGATAGACGACAATTTTTAAAAAGCCTGGCCGCACTGACTTCAGTTGCAGCCTGCAGCCGGTTTGCACTGGCCAATACCACTTTCCCGACTGAGCAATACTGGGTGTTTGTCAGTGCTGATGGAGGCTGGGATACCACCTCAATTTGCGACCCTAAGGGTGATATTGAGTACAGCAGTAGCCGAGGAGTAATCAACAACTACAGCACTACTGCTATCCGTAAAGTGGGCAATTTTAACATTGCCCCTATGTTGGAAAGTAGCTACAGCGGCCCTGACCACCTGGGCAACTTTTTCAGTGCCCAATACAGCCACCTTAGGGTGTTTAACGGCTTGGATTTTGGCACCAATAGTCACGATGCTGGCGTAAGAGCGTTTGCTACCGGGCACCAATCGGCAGCCTATCCGACCACACCGGCTGTCATTGCGTCTCTGACGCAAAGCCAGTACCTGATGCCCTATTATCTGGGCTCAGGCTACGGTAAAACGGCAGGTCTGGTGCAAGCTGCACGGCTAAATGATCTGGGACGCATTGGCACTATGGCAGATACCGAGCGTTACCTGCCGCAAGACATACTGGATATGGTCAGTGCTGAACACAATGCAGCCTTGGACAGCTATGCCAGCGGTTCACTGAATGATGCCGAGCTACTGGCACTGACGCAGTTCCGCAATGCCCACAGCAATGCCGGTGATATCAACCGGCTGCTCGATTACATGCCAACGTCAACGTCCAGCGGCAGCAAATTGCGCGCAGAAATTGCCGCCGCCTCGTTTGCCGCTGGCCTGTCTACCACTGCATCTATTGGCCTGGGTGCTTTTGATACCCACAGTGATAACGATGAGCGCCAAGGAATTGAAGTTCCTAATTATTTTGAACTCATCAATCACCTGATTGCTCAGCTGGAATATCAGGGTATCGCTGACCGTACCACTATCGTCATGGGGTCTGAATTTGGCCGGACCCCATACTACAACAGTGGTCAGGGTAAAGATCACTGGAGTATTGGCAGTATGATGGTCTGGAGTAAATCAATAGCTGGCAACATGGTGATCGGTGGCACCGATAATCAGGTTAAAGCATTAGCCGTGGATCCCAATACCCTGGAACTGTCGCCAGGCGGTATCGTGTTGTCACCGGGTCATATTCATGCCGCCATACGGCAGAAATCCGGTATCGCCCCGCAGAGTGAAATTAACGCTAAGTTCCCACTCAGCGTTAATTTGTACGACTTATTGAGCTAACGAGCTGACCACGTTTAGTCTCCAAACTCGTTGCACTTAACTATCACAGCGAAAGCCGCCCTGGCGTGCTTTCGCTTTTTTTGTGATGCCTGTACAAGTAAAAAGTTACAACTCTAATTATTTCACATCAAACCATTGAAGTTAGCTTCAAGAACCACTCCAAAAACGCAACATTCACAAGATAGTAATAATATTGGGGTTGATATTAATCTCTCAGTCAGTATGATCTCCCACTAAATTAGTTAGACCTCTAATCATTATGTGGAGCACTATGATTACCTCAGCCCCCTGGGTCATGTACCCAGAAATCTTAAACACCAAACAGGATGAGTGGTGTTTTCGAGCCCCGACCATCACTGATGGTGACAATATCCATCAGTTGATTGCCAGTTGTCCTCCGCTGGATGTCAACTCTTCTTACTGTAACTTTCTCCAGTCGGTGCACTTCAACCAGACCAGTGTTCTGGCTGAATGTAACGGTGAAATCGCCGGTTTTATTTCCGGTTACCTAAAACCGAACAGTGAGCGGGAATTGTTTATCTGGCAGGTTGCGGTGTCTCCGCGTCACCGTGGGAAAGGCTTGGCCTATCACATGTTGCAGGAGTTACTACTGCGTGAAGAGCTGAGCGGCGTGCAAGCGCTGGAAACCACCATCACTAAAGATAACCAGGGATCGTGGAATCTGTTTAAAAAGCTCGATAAAGCCCATGGTAGCCGTGGTTCTGTCAGCACTTTTCTGGATGAAGACGCCCATTTTAAAGGCAAACACGATACGGAATACCTGTACCACATTCCGCTATCAACTGAACAATAATCTCAAGGAGTATTAAAAAGCCAATATGAATATTTTTAACCAGCATGAATCGAAGGTTCGCTCGTATTGCAACAGTTTTCCAGTGGTCTTCTCCACTGCAAAAGGCAGTTGGCTAGAAACCGAAAACGGCGAACGCTATCTCGACTTTCTTGCCGGGGCAGGCTCACTGAACTATGGCCATAACAACCCCATTTTCAAGCAAGCACTGCTTGAATATATTGACCGCGACGGTCTGACCCACGGTCTGGATATGCATTCGCAAGCCAAACGCGAATTCTTAACCGTATTTCGTAATCATATCCTGACCCCAAGAGAGCTTGATTACAAAGTACAGTTCACTGGGCCTACCGGCACTAATGCCGTGGAAGCCGCATTAAAACTGGCACGCAAAGTGACAGGACGCAGCAACATCGTTGCCTTTACCAACGGCTTCCATGGCTGCACCAGCGGTGCGCTGGCCGCTACAGGTAACCAGCACCACCGTGGTGGCGCCGGTCTGCCACTGACAGGCATCAGCCGCCTGCCTTACGAAAATTACGCTGGCGTTGACGGTCTGGCCCTGTTTGAGACCCTGCTGAATGACAACTCCGGTGGTCTGGACAAACCTGCTGCGGTTCTGCTGGAGGTGGTTCAGGGCGAAGGTGGCTTAAACGCCGCTTCTAACGCCTGGCTGCAAAAGCTGGCACGCATCTGTAAGCAGCATGACATCCTGATGATCGTCGACGATATTCAGGCTGGTTGTGGTCGTACCGGCACCTTTTTCAGCTTTGAACCAGCCGGCATTCAGCCAGACATCGTCACCCTGTCTAAATCGATATCGGGTTACGGTTTACCAATGGCATTAGTGCTGCTGAAACCGGAACTGGACCAATGGCAGCCGGGTGAACATAACGGCACCTTCCGTGGCAACAATCACGCCTTTGTTACCGCGACCAAAGCGATTGAAAGCTACTGGGTAACTGATGATTTCTCTACTCATATCCATGAGTGTGCCGATCAGGTCAACCAGGCTATCGAGCAGCAGCTAAAACGTTATCCGCAACTGTTTGTCCAGGCGAAAGGCCGCGGCATGATGCAGGGGATTGAATGTCAGAACGGCGATATTGCCGGTGACATTGCCGGGCAATGTTTTGAGCGGGGCTTAGTGATTGAAACCGCCGGTCCACAGGATGAAGTGGTCAAGTTCTTCTGCCCGTTGACGATCACCCAGGCCGAACTGCAACAGGGACTGTCAATTTTCGCCCAAGCGGTAGACGCCATTGCTGCTGACTGGATTAAAAAAGCTTCGTAAGGAATTAAAACAACATGATTGTAAGAACACTAGAAGAATGTAAAAACAGCGAACGCCGAGTGGTCTCAGATAACTGGGAAAGCGTTCGAATGATACTTAAAGACGATAAGATGGGTTTCTCATTCCACATCACCACCATCTATCAGGGAACCGATACCCATATTCACTACCAGAATCACCTGGAATCCGTCTACTGCATGTCGGGTGAAGGTGAGATTGAAGTGGTCGGTGGCGAAACCTACCCGATCAAACCCGGCACCCTGTACGTGCTGGACAAACACGATGAACACTATCTGCGTGCGTATAAAGATGCCGATATGGTGATGGCCTGTGTTTTTAACCCGCCGATCACCGGTGCGGAAGTTCATGATGAAAATGGTGTTTACCCGTTAGTTGACTGACCGGCAACAAACCACACGTTTATGCTTTCAAGTCAAACTACACAGGATATCTCATGACCTATACCGTTGAAAAAATCGGAGGAACTTCGATGTCAGCCTTTGACGCTGTCATCGATAATATTTTTTTACGCCCAAGCAACCCCTATAACCGCGCGTTTGTGGTTTCTGCTTATGGCGGCGTCACTGACGCCCTGCTGGAATGCAAACGCACCGGTAAGCCGGGCATCTACCAGTTGGTGGCCAAGCGCGACGACAACTGGCAGCAGGCACTGACTGATCTGGAGCGCCGCTTATTGCTGATTAACGACAATCTGTTTGCCGATCCTATGACGCGAATGCGAGCGGATAAGTTTATTCGTTCACGTCTGAGTGAAGCGGCCAACTGTATCCGCAACATCATGGAAACTTGCCAGTACGGCCAGTTTTCCATGCGTCACTATTTGCCACAGATCCGCGAATTTCTGTCTTCAATTGGTGAAGCCCACAGCGCGTTCAATACCGCGTTAAAGTTGAAAACCTTAGGGGTGAACAGCCAGTTTGTTGACCTGTCAGGCTGGGATGTCAAACATGGCGGCGATCTGGACAACGTGATTCGCAGCGCCTTTGAAGACATTGACGTCAGTACCACTCTACCTATCGTCACCGGTTATGCCTACTGTGATGAAGGGTTGATGAAAACCTATGACCGCGGTTACAGCGAGATGACTTTCAGTCGCCTTGCCTGCCTGACCAAAGCGGACCAGGCGATTATTCATAAAGAGTATCACTTAAGCTCTGCCGATCCGCGTATCGTCGGGCCAGACAAGGTGCTGCCAATGGGCTGTACCAACTTTGACGTCGCCGATCAGCTGGCGAACCTGGGAATGGAAGCCATTCACCCGAATGCGGCCTCAGGCCTGCGTGAGAGTGATATTGAGCTCAGGATCAAAAACACCTTTGAACCGGAGCATCAGGGCACGCTGATTTCTCAAAGCTACCAGCCTGAAGATGAAAAAATTGAAATCATCGCCGGCAAAAATAAAGTGTTCGCTTTGCATATCTTTGACCAGGCTATGGTCGGTCAGGTCGACAATGTCAGCTTTGACCTGATGGAGATCATTGCCGATGCCCGAGTAAGCCTGGTGGGTAAAGAGATGAACGCCAATTCGATCACGTATTACCTCAACGGTGCCGCCGATAGCCTGAACAAAGTGCTGTACAAGGCAGAAAAACGTTACCCGAGAGCGAAAATCAGTGGCCGTATGGTGGCGTTGATCAATGTCATTGGTGCTTCGATCAATACCAATACCGCTCTGAGCAAAGGCATGTTAACGCTGCTGGGGCAGGAAATTACGCCGATTGCTGCTCATACATCAATGCGCAATGTTGATGCCCAGTTTGTGGTTGAAGACAGCCACTATCAAGCGGCGATTTGTGCTTTGCACGCGGCGTTTTTTACCCCGGACGAAACGCTGCAAAATAAAGTGGCTTAAGCCAGCAGCATAAACTCTTCTATCAGGGGCCGGTCGGCCCCTTTTTTTCGCTGTGCTATCGGATAGCCGAAAAATTTTCGATTGATCTCATCTAGTTATTGCCGCACATTATGGGCGTACGTGCTACAGGGAGCGACCTATGTCCGCGGCAAGTTTTTTACGCTTACTCACTCTGGCTGCCATTTGGGGCGGCTCTTTTTTATTTATGCGCCTGGCCGCCCACAGTTTTGGCCCCGCCTATCTGATCGAAGCGCGAGTGGGCCTGGCCGCCCTCAGTCTGCTCATCATGGCCAGCATGCTGGGACGGTCACTGCCATTTCGTCAGCACTGGCGTCATTTTATGCTGCTGGCACTGTTTAACAGTGCGTTACCATTTTTGCTGTTTGGCTACGCGGCACTGAGTTTATCGGTCTCGACCCTGTCTATTCTCAATTCAACCGCACCTATCTGGGGGGCGGTCATCGGCTTTTTCTGGCTCAAGACACCACTGACCAGAAAAGCACTGCTCGGCCTGCTGATAGGAATAACCGGAGTGGCGGTGATTGTCGGCTTGGATCCCAGCCTGCTTACCCGAGAGTCGATACTGCCCATTGCAGCGGCCACCGGTGCGGCCTGCTGTTACGGCATTGCCACCAATTACACTAAGCTCGCCCCTTCGATGTCCAGCTTCGACAGCGCCCACGGCAGCATGTGGGCAGCGACTATCTGGATATTGCCACTGCTGGCATTGGTACCGATGCGGGCTATGCCAACGGGCATCGAGATCGCGTCAGTGGTGGCTCTGGGCGTGATCTGCACCGGCTTGGCTTACCTGATGTACTTTCGGCTGGTGCAGGATATCGGCGCCTCCTCGACCCTGACCGTGACGTTTTTGATCCCGGCATTTGGCATTTTCTGGGGCAACCTGATTCTGGATGAACCGGTGACCAGTAGTATGCTATCCGGCGCGGTTCTGGTACTCACCGGCACTATGCTGGTGACCGGCTTTTCGCCGAAACAGATTCTGGCGCAGCGACGGGCCCGCGCCCAGTAACCTTAAGCACTTATAGCGCTGACGGTAGTTACTATACTTAACAAGTGTGGCTTAACGAGAGAATACCGGTATGCGTTTGCTGTCATTCATCACGCTGCTGGTCACGACTGCAGTTGCTGGCGCGGATCCGGCAGCAACTGCGCTAAAATGCCGCCTGCTAGAAACGGCGGATAATTTTTGGTATTACCAGGAGCAGCAGGTCTACCAGAGCCCGCAGTTTGTACTGTTTGAAAACTTCCTTGGTAGAGTACAAACCCAGGTCAATATCGTTACCAGCGAAATGATCCGTACCAGCTACATTGGCGATCCTTATCCTACCTATCAGATCTTGTATGGCCGATGTGATAACACCAGACAAACCCTGCTACAGTGGCAATCTGAGCAGGTTCAAAACTAGCACCCTCAAGCTAACGCTGCAATTCATCAGCGTTAGCTTTACCCAGTTACCAGTAGCGTTCGTGCAGGATATGGCCACCGGTGGCCCGTCTGAATTTTTCCAGGCCGAACTGCTGCAGTACCTGCAGGGTGTCTTTAATCATGGCGGGATTGCCGCATAACATCACAAAGCTGCGCTCTGGGCTCAGTTCAATGCCGGCATGACGGGTGAGCTGACCTGTTTCAATCAGTTTTGGGATATGACCTTGTAGAATTCCTGGCCGCGCTTCCCGGCTGATAACCGGAATATAGTGCAACTGACCGGCATGGCTCTGCAGCCATTGATTGACTTGTTCCCGGTAGGCCAGATCGGATTCATGCCGCACACCATGAACCAGAATAATATTGCGGGTTAACGGCTCTTGCTGAGCCTGTTCGATCAGGCTCAGAAACGGGCCTATGCCGGTACCGGTAGAGAGCAGCCATAGGTCCTGACACTGATCCGGCACGCTGTCCCAGATTAAGTCGCCGTGGGCGGTCGAGCCGACATACAGCTGATCGCCCGGCTGCAGGTCAAACAGTTTCGAGGTGAGTTTACCTTCTGGCGTATTGACGATCAGAAACTCCAGCTTGCCATCTCTATCCGGAGCATTGACCAACGAATACGCCCGGCTGATCGGTTTTCCCTCTTCGTCGGCCAGCGCCAGCTTGGTAAATTGCCCGGCCAAAAAATCCAGTGGCGCGCCCGACAGCGTCAGGCTGTATAAGCCGTCACTCCAATCGGTTCGTCTGGCAACAGTGGCTTGATGAAAACCGTTGATACTGTTCATGGCTACGCTCCTTTTTGGTGCTGATAGGTTTACCCTACTCCGTAATTTAATATTAGTAAATATTTTAGTTTACTTAATAAAGTTCGTTGACTGAGTTCTGTTTTGCTCACTTTGTTACTTGACCAGACGGATATTTATCTCAGTATAGTGGCAAAGTTCTGACCTGAATCTGCCATGAAAGCACTGAATGACCTGAAAATTTTCGTCGAAACCGCCCGCCAGGGTAGCTTCTCCCGAGTCGCTCACAGCATGAATCTTACCCCTGCCGCCGTCAGTGCCAGTATCAAGCGGATGGAACAGCAACTCGGTTTTGCCCTGTTTGTGCGTTCGACCCGCAGCCTGAGGCTGACCAATGAAGGGGAAGTGATGCTGGACTCTGCCAGCCAGGCACTGGAAACGCTGCAGGAAGGCATTGATCAGATCCACCAGCAAAGGGGCGAACTGGCAGGCCAGATCTATCTCAGTGCACCGTCAGACTTTGGCCGCAATTTGTTGCTCGACTGGATCGGCGAATTTATGGCCAGTCACCGTAATGTCACCATCAAACTGAGTCTGTCAGACAGCCTGACTGACTTATACAGCCAGCCGGTCGATATCGCCATCCGCTATGGGCAGCCAGCCGATTCACGCCTGATCGCCATGCCGCTATGCCTGAACAACCGGCGTATACTGTGCGCTTCGCCAGAATATCTGGCAGCCCAGCCTGGCATCCATCATCCGGATCATTTGCGTCAGCATAACTGTCTCTGTTTTATGCTGGCAGACACTCTGCACAACAAATGGCCGTTGTCGCTAGGCAGTGAAATGGTCACGGTGACAGTGGAAGGCAGTCCGTCCTGTAACGACGGTGATCTGGTACGCAAACTGGCGCTGCAAGGCAAAGGCATCGCCAATAAATCGCAACTCGATGTCGGTGAGGATCTGCTGGCAGGCAGACTGGTTCAGGTGCTGCCCGACTGGTTAGGCGAGCTGGCTCCTTTGTACATGGTCTACCCGGACCGGCGGCTGATCAGTCCGACGATCCGGGCATTTCAGACCTTTTTACAGCAGCAGTGTCAGCAACATCAGCAGCGTATCCTGGCATCAACGTCTAACCAGGATACAAACCGTTGACGCATTCACTAACATTCCGTGAACAGGCGCGCTTCCGGCCAGCGGGATTTCGGCAACTTGGCATTAAAATCCTGCTCGCTGTGATAACCCAGCGCCACCAGCACCACAGAAGTGTAGCCCTGGGCGGCCAGGTCAAACTCCCGGTCCAGCAGTTCGGCATCAAACCCTTCAATCGGCACCGCATCAATTTCCAGAGACGACGCACCCAACAGTAAAGTGCCCAGATTGAGATAGACCTGCTTCTCCATCCAGTGGCGGGCGTCATTCAGATCGTGGCGGTGTTTATTGACAAAATATTGCCGGCCGGCGGAGACAGTGGCTTTGATTTCATCAGAAGGAAAACGGCCATCTTGCTGTTCATTTTCCAGCAGCGCCTGCAGGTAGTTATCGTCAATCTCAGTTTTTGCGCAAAGCACAACCACGTGCGAGGCGTTCAATACTTTGGCCTGGTTAAAGGCGTAATCCCCCGCCGTTGCAGAGGCAATCCGCTGTTTTCCCTGCTCGGTACCGGCAACAATAAAATGCCATGGCTGGGAGTTGACACTGGAAGGACTAAGCCTAACTACTTGTTTTAACTTTTCTATTTTTTCTTCGCTAATACGACGCTCTGGATCGAACGCTTTGGTTGCATAGCGTGATTGGGCTGCGTGAAGTAATGACATCAGGGTCTCCGAACGGGCATCTTAAATAAAATCAGGGGGCAAATGTACCCAGTTAGCACCGGCAGGTACAGCCACGAATGATTGATTTATTTTCAAATTTAATTTGAAGATAGTGTGGCTGGCGCCCTTCGGAGGTTGCTGCAATGTTTCGCTACTCACCGCCAACAGGTAAACCATAGTGCTACGCTCAGCCATTAATTGTATACGTTTACACATAATACACGTTATAATCCGTCATTGAGGAGACAAAAATCAAGCGCTCATTATCAAGAACTTGAGCTATCGCCTCGCCAGCGCCTGACGCCCAACAGCTCACCAGCTTTCCACGCCAGAGTCGCCCTGAAACAATAAACGTTTACACCTTTCACCGTTATTTATGGCGGATTTACAGTTTGATCTCACAATCAACCGGGACAGTGTTTGCCATCGCGGAGTGAAGGGTGTTTAATTCAGACAAATTAGCAAGTAAGGTTTCTTTTTAATGGCCACCATCAAGGATGTTGCCAAAGCCGCAGGCGTATCAGTGGCTACCGTTTCACGTGTTGTTAATAAATCCCCCAAAGCCAGCCAGTCGTCAATTCAAGCCGTCACCAAAGCCATGGCCGAACTGGGCTACCGGCCAAATGCAGCCGCAAGGGCGCTGGTCAGCCAGAGTACCAACACCATCGGCGTGCTGGTTTCAGATGTATCAGACCCGTTTTTCGGCACCCTGGTCAAAGCGGTCGATACCGTCGCACACGACAACGGCAAACACATTCTGGTCGGCAACGGCTATCACCGCGCGGAAGATGAACGTCAGGCCATTGAGCTGTTGATCAACAACCGCTGCGACGCCTTAGTGGTGCACTCAAAAGCGCTCCCCGATGAGGAGCTGATCGAGTTCGCGAAAGTGGCCAAAGGCATGGTGCTGATCAACCGTCATATCCCCGAAATTGCCGAACGCTGTATTTCGCTCGACAACGAAAAAGGGGCTTTTATTGCCACCGAATTCTTGATTCGTCACGGCCACCGGAAAATCGCCTGTATTGCATCCAGCCACAATATTGAAGATGCCAGCGCCCGGATCGCTGGTTACAAACGTGCCTTGCAGGAACACAATATCGATCTGCCGGAAACCTATATTGAATACGGCGCGCCAGAGAGTGAAGGCGGCGAAACCGCCATGACCAACCTACTGTCGAAAGCGATCGATTTTACCGCCGTGGTCGCCTACAACGACAACATGGCGGCCGGCGCGATGTCGATTCTGGATGAAAATGGCATCGACTCACCGGGACAAGTCTCCATCATCGGCTTCGATGACGGCTTGATTGCCCGCTACGTCAAACCAAGGCTGACTACAGTGCGCTATCCCATTCAGATGATGGCAGAGAAAGCGGCGCAGCTGGCACTGCAACTGGCGAAGAGTGATGCACTGGAAGATAACGTGCCGCACTGCTACTCACCCACGATGGTGAAACGGGACTCGGTGAAAACTTTACGCTAAACATTGGCCATAATCGGCAGCGAATCGGGCTGTTTTGCGCTAGAGTATGGCGCAAAACAGTCACTATAAATAATAGGCCGCCGATGCTCACACAAGCTTTCATCGACGCTGGGGTAGTTCACCAGCCTCATACCTTTCAAATTCCGCTCGATCACCATAACCCATCCAGAGGTCACATTGACGTCTTTGCCCGCGAACTGCGGCTGGTGAATGACGACTCAGACAAACCCTGGTTAGTCTATTTTCAGGGCGGACCTGGCTTTGCTTCACCACGGCCGAACGGCACGGCCGGATGGATGAAACGGGCGCTGCAGCAATACCGGGTGTTACTGCTTGACCAGCGCGGCACCGGCAACAGCAGTGTGATCAATCATCAGACGCTGGCGCACATGACACCACAACAACAGGCCGACTATCTGAGCCTGTTCCGGGCCGACAGCATCATCCGCGACGCTGAATATATTCGTAGCCAGCTCGGCATCGATAAATGGTCGACGCTGGGACAAAGCTTTGGTGGCTTTTGCACCCTGACTTATCTGTCTATGTTCCCGGCCAGCCTGAACCGCTGCTATATCACCGGCGGTGTACCTTCCATCAGTCGCCATCCGGATGATGTTTACCAGGCAACCTTCAAACGTACGCAGGATAAAAACCAGGCGTTTTTCCGTCAGTTCCCGAAAGCGCAGGCACTGTGTCAGGCCATCGCCGATCACCTGCTCGACCACGATGAAAGGCTGCCCAATGGTCAGCGATTCACCGTAGAACAATTCCAGCAGATTGGTATCCAGTTTGGCGTCAGCGATACGTTTCTCGCCACTTACTATCAGTTGGAACACGCGTTGATCGAAGTAAACGGTCAGCCGCAACTGCGCTATGAGTTTCTCAGCGAGATGCTGCAACACCAATCGTTCCAGACCAATCCGCTCTATGCGCTGCTGCATGAATCCATCTACTGCCAGGGATTTGCCTCTAACTGGAGCGCTGAGCGGATTCGTCAGCAGTTGCAGCCGTTCAACTACCAAAAGGGCAAACCGTTCCTGTTTACCGGCGAAATGGTGTTCCCCTGGATGTTCGAGCAGTACCAGTGCTTAAAACCGCTGCAGGCGTGTGCTGAGCTGCTGGCCAACAAAACTGACTGGCCAGCCTTGTACGATGCCAGCCAACTGGCCAACAACCCGGTTCCGGTCGCCTGCGCCGTTTATGCCGATGATATGTTTGTTGAAATGGATTACAGCCGGGAAACTCTGGCGCACATTCCGCACAGCCAGGCCTGGATCACCAATGAATACGAGCACAACGGTCTGCGTGCTGACGGTGAACGTATTTTGCACCGCCTGATAGAAATGGCTGATCAGATTGCCGCCAACCAGAACATGAGCTGATTGACCAGCGCAAGCTTAGATCAATAATGGCACCGAAAGTGAGTTAACACTTACTTATCGGTGCCGTATTGTTTAGTCTTTACGACAGATGGCAACCCACTCTAGTATCGGAAACGTACCGCGGTACCACTGACACTGACCATCATCATACTGCCACCGCTACCGATCACTTCATAGTCAATATCGATACCAACGATGCCATCGGCACCAAGCTCTTTGGCTTTCTCTTCCATTTCCGCGAAGGCTATTTCTCTCGCCCGCCCCATTTCACGTTCGTAGGCCCCGGAGCGACCACCCACGACATCGCGAATTGCACCAAACATATCTTTAAAGATGTTGGCTCCAAGAATGGCCTCGCCGACGACGACACCGAGGTACTGATCGATGGTTTTACCGTCCACCACGGACGTAGTTGTTTGCAGCATAATTTTCTCCTGTTTTTAGACAAAAAGTTACCCGCTTCAAACTTTTACCATATAGCCAACAACCCGTATCAAAAGCAAGCAATTGCGTATAAAAAGATTCGAAGACGAATCGTATTGCATTCCGCGTCATGCTAATGCCAGCCAACACCCATTAACCTCAGCAATAGACAGTAGATAAAACCGTCACAAACGAGCTAAAACTGCCAAAAAAAGCGCATCAACAGTAAATATCACTGCAATTCAACAATTTGAACTCTAAATATATTTGCTTTACTCTAATAACGCATTTATTAGAAAGGACGCTAAATATGAAATTCAAAATGGCCGCACTGTTCGTTCTCACCCTGGGATCGACTCAGGCTCAGGCGGCAGAATGCGGCAAAGTGACCATCGCAGAAATGAACTGGAACTCCGCCAGTTTGATGGCCAATGTCGACCGCTTTATCCTGGAACATGGCTATGGTTGTGACGCGGAACTGATCCCGGGTGACACGATGCCAACCGGCACTTCAATGATCGAAAAAGGCCAGCCGGATGTCGCGCCCGAGCTGTGGAGCAACAGCATGAAAGAGGCGCTGGATAAAGGTGTGGCAGAAAAACGGCTGCGCTACGCCGGCAAATCATTAGTGGATGGTGGCGAAGAGGGCTTCTGGGTACCTAAATACCTGGTGGACCAATACCCGGAAATGGCCACCATTGAAGGGGTAAAACAGCACGCCGAGCTGTTCAAACACCCTGAAGATCCAGACGTTAGTGCATTCTACAGCTGTCCGGCTGGTTGGAACTGCCAAATCAGTTCCGGTAATCTGTTCCGCGCACTGCAACTGGACAAAGCCAACTTCGAGATTGTGGATCCAGGCTCCAGCGCTGGTCTGTCTGGATCCATTGCCAAAGCGAATGAACGTAAGCAAGGCTGGTTTGGCTACTACTGGGCACCCACTGCGGTACTGGGCAAATATGAGATGGTCAAAGTGGACTTTGGTAGTGGCGTAAACAAGGATGAGTTTATGAACTGCACCACCCAGACTGACTGCGCCAACCCTAAAGCCACCATGTACCCACCGTCACCAGTGCATACTATTACCACTGAGAAATTTGCCTCCCGTGCACCCGAAGCGTACGCTTATTTCACCAAACGTGGCTTCACCAATGCGGACATGAACAGACTGCTGGCGTGGATGGAAGACAACCAGGCCGATGGCGAAGAAACCATGTATCACTTCCTGGAAGATTACCCGCAAATCTGGAAAGGCTGGGTACCGGCACAGGTGGCAGACAAAATTGAGCAGGCGCTGTAAGTCTGCCTGATCCTGTCAACAACAGCGGCTCGCTAAGAGCCACCATGTCGTATTGCGGAGCGGCCAATCGGTGGCTCCGCGGAATGGTAAGGATATCAAGATGTCTGACAAAAACTGGTTAACCAGCTTCCCGGAAATGGAGCGCGGTGACCTGCGAGCAATTCGCAAATCTCTCGACGGGCTGTACCGTGATTTTTCCCGGGAATATGGCGATGTGATCGAATCGGCCTTTGACC
>NZ_JBNKVP010000053.1:0-25744 GCF_050299255.1 Vibrio sp. | reverse complement strand
TTTTTCAATTTATTTTTGCTTGTTGACCTACTGAATTGTCAGCTCATTAAACGCTTGATAGCGTTGGCTAACTCAGTGGAAGCGCATTATAGAGACAGGCTTGATTAAGGCAACGTTTTTTTCGCATTTTGTTGTCGTTTGCTGACTATTTGACCGGGCGGGTGTTTATCCCAAATTTAACTCCAACCAAAACACATATTATTCACAGCTTGCTGTGGATAATTACTCATCATGATCAAAAAAATACGAGATCCGCGAACGAGGATTCAGGTAGTCGCGTACCTTATCTGGCAGCTTGGCTGGCAATATCGCACTGACAATTTTCAGTCCTTCATCGGCTAACTGGATTATTGGCGCCTGGGTTCTCGGTACGCTTGGGTCATACAGCAGGACGTTAGGGTAAAGAATATGATTGGCATTAACCGATATTACCAGGCCGATAGCGTCATTCGATAGTTGCACCACAGTTCCTGGCGGGTAGACTCCCATAAACTTAATCAGGATATTGAGGTGCTCATTGTTATAGAGATGCTTGCAGTTCTTATATAAATAAGAAAGCGCCACATATGGGATTTTTTGCTCAGTGGCGATCATCGGATGACATAAGTTATCGAATGCATTGGCCACCGCTACAATCTGAGCTAGTTCGTCAATTTGATCTTCACATAAGCCTTCGGGGTAGCCTGAACCATCTTTGAGCTCGTGGTGCTGGGCAATGATCTTTTTCGCATTAGCGGGGAAATGTTCTATTTGATCCGCCAGAGTTAAACCGTATTTGGTATGAAGCTTCAGGTAGTTTTTTTCTGGCTCGGTAAGCGGGACCCGCTTGCGCACGATAGCTGCCGGGATTTTCGTTTTGCCCATGTCGTGGAACATGGCACCGAATGCAACATCTTTGATTTTATCTGTTGCCAACCCTTTTGCCTGTGCAATCATCATGGCAATGACGGCTACATTCAGTGAATGGAAATAGACATCTTCAAATTCGCTTTTGCCATTAATAAGGTGCAGTGTCACACTGTCATTGCTAACCAGCTTATCGACTATATCATCGACCAGTAACATGGCTTCCACGGCAGCCTGTTCAGGACGACTACGAATTTTGTTCATGACCGAGCGCATCCTCGCCAGAGAGCGCTCGTACTCTTTTTCACACTGCAGTACCCGACGACGATAAGCAGCCAGCTTTTCAATTCGTTGTTGTTTCTCCTGCCAAAGCTCTGTTGCTTGCTGGTCAACGTTAGAGTTCTCATTCGAATCATCTTGTTGAACGGCATCTTGATTTGCTGGCAATGGCTGGGTGTCACTTTGGCCGGGGTTGATAAATACGTGCGTGACTCCTAAATGACGAATCATGCGAATTTGTTGCTCGGACTTAATCTTAAAGCTATTAAAAAGGAAGGGATGTTGGTTCCAGCTTAACGGCAGACGGATATGCAGACCAGGCTGAAGACGATCAACGGTAATTTTGATACCACCCATTTCAACAAACCTTCTGAAGCTATTGATTTTATTGTTAGCGAAAATAATTGTACCGGTGGATTCACCGGCGTCAATAACTCCACGTCACACAGCGTCAAATGCCGCATGCCTCATCAAAGACAATACTCATTCCACTAAATCGCAGTTGATCAGCCAACGGACACCGTATTTATCTTCCACTTTACCAAACCGCCCGCCCCAAAACGTCGGCTCCAGAGGCATCATTACCCTTCCCTCCTGAGCCAATTTGTCAAAAAGTCGTGTTTGGGCATCCAAGTCATCCATCACAATCGCTAACGCAATATTATTGCCACTGAGTTCCTTGGCAATAACTCCATCTGACAACATTAAATGCATACCATGCCCTTCCAGTTCGGCATGCATGATCCATTCAGGATTTGCGCCTTCGATGATCTGTGGCGCGTCTTTAAATTTTTGTTTGCTGATTACCACGGCGCCAAAACAGGACTGATAGAAATCGATCGCCTCTGCACATCGGCCAGAAAAAAACAGATAAGGGGTCACTTGATACATGCTAATTCTCCTCTTTTCTAAAAACATAGTGCAGACGAGAGAATAGATCTGCTAACAGGTTGAATAAAAATAGCTTTACCGGAAAGAAAGACCTTTTCACTATTCGCTTATCATTGCACAGCGTTTTATGTGCCAATACGAGATTAGCACCCATCAACAACACTCTTATGACCCCATAAGTAAATAAAATCAAACTATTAATTCATCTGCCGAGCTAGATCAGTATTTATTTTGAGCTATGAAATATAATCACCACGCAATCGATAATTGCACAATGATTCAAATAACTAAAAATTACACAGGTTTCCAATGTTAAAGAAACTCTCATTAAAAAATAAACTGGCGATTTCTGCCAGCATGGCCATCATCATCGGGGGATTGTTGGTCGAGGGATTATCGTTCCGAGATTCCTTGCAGAGAATTGATGCTGAAGTCGAACAAAGTCTGGCGAGCACCAGTGCTTCCTACAGCCAATATGTCGATGACTGGCTGACTTCGAAACAGCGAGCCTTGACCGCACTACCCACGCAGGTAGATAAAACGGCTCTGATTGAGCACTTACAACAAATGCGTGACTCAGCAGCATTCGACAACGTTTTTCTGGCCTACCCGGATGGCAACCAGCAAAATGCTAACGGGGTGATATTACCGGCGGACAACAATGACCCACGCCGATGGGGTTGGTACATAAATGCCGTCGCGAAACCCGGTAAGGTATTTATGGATAACCCGACTGTCGCTGCTGCAACAGGAGCGAACGTTGTCTCGCTTGGGGTGGCAAGGCAACTGGATAGTCAGCAAATTGTGCTCGGCGCCGATGTGGAAATCGACGACATTCTCAATAGCATGAATAAAGTCACCCTGCCCGGTGATGGTTATATGTTTATCGCCAATGACCAGGGCAACATTTTTACCCACCCAGATACTCAACTACTCAATCAGCCAGTAACTAAACTGGGGATCGATTTCAACCAAATCAGTGACATTGCCGATGCAGGTCAAAGCCGTATCATGACCTTAGATGGGCAAGAGTTCGTCCTATATGCACAGAAAATTGGCGGAACCAAGCTCTCTACCGTGATTGCCATCAGCCACGCGTCTCTGGTTGCACCTTTATACAGTGCTTTCTGGGGGCAAATGTTGGCGACAGGGATTGTGGTTATACTCTGTGCCATGCTGTTCAATCTGCTCTGCAACATTTTGTTCCGACCTTTACATAATGTCTCTGAGGCATTAGCTCAAATAGCTAACGGCAGCGGCGACCTCACCCAACGAATTCAAATTGAAAATCATGACGAAGTCGGAAAACTGGCTGAGAACTTCAATAAGTTTGTCGCCAGCCTGCAACAATTGCTGGATCACATCCGCCATCAAGCACAGCAGCTCAACCAGCAATCTGAACAGGGAACCTCAAGAGCAAATCAATCCGTAAGTGAACTGAACCACCAGCAACAGGAAATCACCATGGTCGCCACGGCGGTGACCGAGATGGCCTCGGCGACCCAGGAGATTGCCTCCCACGCGGAGCAAACCGCGAAAGCAGCGCAAGAATCTTCACTCAATACCCAAAATGGTCACGAGCTGGTTGTGCATACTAAGGGCTCGATCAACGACCTGGCGTCTGAAATTAGCCAGGCGAGTCAGGTTATCGGAGATTTGAACCAACACGCTCAGGATATTTCCACCGTACTTGCCACCATTCGCGATATAGCAGAGCAGACTAATTTGCTGGCCCTGAACGCTGCAATAGAAGCAGCCCGCGCCGGAGAACAGGGCCGTGGCTTTGCGGTCGTCGCTGATGAAGTTCGGGTGTTATCGCAGCGAACCCATACCTCAACCGAAGAGATCAAATCCACCATTGAAACACTGCAGCACACTACACAGCATGCCGTCGAGCTGATGGTCAGTAGCTCAGCTCTGGCACTCGGCACTGTAGAAGATGCCGATAGAGCGACCGTCGCTCTGGATGAGATCAATCGAGCGGTTGCGTTGATCAGCGATATGTCGACACAAATTGCGACTGCGGCTGAGGAACAAACTCACGTCACCAGTGAGATAACCCAAAATGTCACCTCGATGAAAGACGTCACTGATCATCTAGTCGTTGGTGCGCAAGATACGCTGGCGCAATCAAATCAGTTAAAAGTGCAAGCAGAAGATTTAAATGCCAAGGTGGCAACCTTTAAGCTGATCTGATTCTCCGTTTTGCCGCTGCACTGCTGGTTTACCAGCGGGAACTGCCAGCAATAAAAAAATCCCCAGCAGGCTGAAACCGGCTGGGGATTTTTTCGATTCAGATTAGTTAAAAATAGAGGTTATCAACCAGCTTGTCGTTGACATACAGTTCACACTTGTCAGCGGTGCTGCTTTTTGCCGACTGAACGATATTGGCGATAGCTCCAAACGCTCCACCCTGTTTGCCCAATACAGAACCAAAGTAACAGTGGCTGCGTACCGCCAGTTTTTTGTAGTTGGCGTTCAAGTTTTGGGTCGGAGTATATGGAGGGAACTGACCCTGCATGATCGGATCGCCATTAACAGTCAGGATCAACACGTTTTTCTTATCATGATAACTGCCGCCGAATTTAAGTACCGAACCGTCGACTTCAACGGTTTTTTCCTGCGCCATTCGCGGCCCGGGATCTGAAGCACAACCAGTAAGAATAACAGCAAGTGATAATGCGGAAAGCGATGCGTATTTCATCGAATGGTCCTTTAATATTGTAATTCAGCCCTTGTCGACTGAGTATTCACCTTGAAATCCGAGTACCACAATAAACTGGTAAATGTGCCCCAAACGAACATTCGCGTCGTTTTATGTGTCACAACCACTCTATTACTCGACCTAGCTCTTTATTCTGACGAAGAAAACTCCGCCAAATATGCCAACTGTTGCGCATGCTAACCCCGTTCAATTAGGTTGTAAACCAAAAAATTAACAAACTGGTAGCATATTTTGACGCGGGAGCTTAGAACTTTCGTGAGCAATCAAGGGTGGCTTGGTAAAGCTATTCGGTGCATCGCTATAAACAACAAAGCCCCGGCTAAATTCGAGGCTTTAAGAAAATGGCTATAAACCGGATAACGGGGCGCTAAAGAGACGATGATACCTTAGAGGTGAACGACGCTGGAACCAGCAAACATATCGGGCTCTACCCGCTAAGTTCCGGCCCTATTGTGCTACCAAGAAGACTAACGGCTGTTCTCCGATCGAGATCGATACTTTCTTGCTGGAGCCTTTCACGCAATGTTGCCTGGCAAACGCCTGGTATTTGTTGTCGATGCTTTCTTTTAACCGACTCACCAACACCCTGCTTTTCTGACCATCACAATCTATCCAGACGAATCGCATCCCCAGGCTGGAATAGTATGGTGGCGTGACGGTATCAGGTTGCTTAAAACTATCACTCTCGATAATCAAACTTCCTTTGTCATCAAGTTCGATAGTTGCCGAACTATCAGTACTTTTAATCGGATGGGCAAAGGCATTGATGGCTAAACAGCACAACGGTATGAGCCATAACCTCATAACATTTCCTTATTTTTGACGAACCAAACTGACGTAAAATCGAAGCTTAAAGCGCTATTTTTAGTTATTTGCTGATAAGTAATAATAATGTCAATCTTTGAAATATTGTGACATTAAGCTCAAAAATCATGCGCGCGAATTATGCCATTACAAGCATATTGATGCAAATACAACAGATCCTTATTGGTAACGCTGTGATATGAGCAAAAATAAACCTTATTTCGTGTTGATAACATTCCCATCATCCACTTGATATCCGCCAGCAAAAAGATAAGAAAAATTGATAGAAAACGGCCTGTCAGATGATGGCATATAGGATTCAGTCCATTTCGATTACCCCCAATCGGTTATATAAGTTCACATCAACTCAGTCAGAATGGTATTCATCGCGCTTTCCTTGGACGCGCTGCCATCAGCCGTTCATCAATGACCAAAGCAGCAGCCATCCCGGATATTAAACCCATTCAGTTTAATGAAGACGCAGCTCTCCGGACGTATATACATCCTTTTCTGAGGTACCTTAGTTATGTCTAGCGAAACAACACAAAATATCGTCGACTTGGATCGGAAACACTTCCTCCACCCTTTTCACTCTTTCGATACCATTACTGAAGAAGGCGCCTTACCGATAGCAAAAGCTGAAGGGGCCTATATCTGGGATACAGACGGCAATAAATATCTGGATGCCGTCGGCGGGATGTGGTGTAACAACGTTGGCGCTGGACGCAAAGATATGGCCGAGGCCATCTACGAACAGGTGCTTAAATGCAGTTACTCAAACAACTTCGTTGATATGACCAACGATACCGTGGTTAAGCTGTGTGCGAAATTGGCTGAGCTGGCACCGGGAAATCTGAATCACACCTTTCTGACCTGTGGAGGCTCTACCGCTAACGATACCGCCTATCGCATTGTGCAGATGTATAACAACATCCGTGGCAAGCAGGACAAAAAAGCCATCATCACCCGCAAAGATTCTTACCACGGAACCACATTACTGACCATGTCTCTGGGCGGCAAAGCTGGCGACCGTTGCAGCGAATTGGATTACCTCGATGAAGGTGCCAATGCGATTCACAGCTATAAAGTCAGTTCACCTAACCACTACCGCTACGGCAAAGGCATGACCGAAATGGAATACGGGTTATACCTGTATGAGGAATTTGTGGACAAAGTCGCAGAGCTGGGTGGCCCCGACAAAGTGGCGGCATTTCTGGCGGAACCGATTACCGGTGCGGGCGGTGTTGCGCCACCACCAGCCAACTATATCAGGCAGGTTTGGGAATACTGTAAAGCCAACGATATTCTCTACTGGTCTGACGAAGTCGTGACCGGATTTGGTCGCTGTGGTGAATGGTTCGTTTCCGAGTCTATCTACGGCATCCAACCGGATATCATCGTTTCAGCGAAAGGATTAAGCTCCGCCTACATTCCAATGGGAGCGTGTATTTTCTCTGATGAAATCTGGGATACCCTCAGTGAACATGGTGCCGGCCGAGTATTCCTGAACGGATTTACTTACTCAGGCCATGCCGTCGGTGCCGCAGCAGCACTAAAAAATATCGAAATCATTGAGCGTGAAAATATTCTCGATCATGTAAAAGAGGTAGGCAGCTATTTTATGGAGCAGTTGCAGACCCTACGTGACCTTGAAATGGTCGGTGATGTACGCGGTTCCCATTTTATGGCCTGTCTGGAGTTCGTTAAAGACAGCACCACCAATGAGACCTTCCCGGAAGAGCTCGATATTGGTAAACGGGTTTCCAATGAAGCGGATGAGATGGGACTGATCGTTCGTCCTATCGTTAACCTTAATATTATGTCACCAGCGCTGACTCTGACCAAGGAAGAGTGTGATGTCATCGTCTCAACACTTCGTAAGGCGATCATTAAGGCGGGCGACAAGCTTAAAGCGGAGAACCTCTGGTAATCTCAGCACTTTGAAACCGAACCATTGTGGCGCGATTTATCGCCACAATGGTTGCGCTTTGGTCTCAAACCACCGCTACTGGGGCCGGGCGTGGTAGTCTTCCAGTGGATCACCTCCCTCCCCCCAGGCCGCTAACGCACTAAGAAACAGCGAGAAAAGCTCGGACTGGGATTGAATATCCAGTTTTTTGTATATGTTACGTCGGTGAACTTTCACCGTCTCATCAGAGATATTTAACTTGGAAGCGGCCGATTTGGATGAATGCCCCTGCAGGATTAAATAGGCGACATCGCACTCCCTGTCGGTCAACTGGGAACGACCAAAATTCTGGAAACCAGCACTCAACTTTTGATGCAGGTCGCTTCGCTCTGAGGCCGCGTTTTTTTCTGCAACCGGCTGACTCCAGTGACTTCTGATTATCGATATTACCCAGGGTTCGATGGTGCGGAATCTTTCCAACTCTGCTGAACTGTAACGTCGGCCAGAGCCAATCGAGATGGCCACGGTACCAACATTCTCTATTGGTACTAAATAGTTGATCTCATCTTTTAAATGGCAATAGACAAAATGACGCCGGTAGAACTCCGAACGCATGAAGTGATCGGGGGCGACGTCTTTTAACGTATATAGCCCCGGCTGGGGCTGCTGCATCGCCAGCTGGTAGAAAGGATCCAGCAAATAGATACCATCTACGTAGTACCTCATCTCGCCTTTCTTCTCAATCCGGCCAGAAATATCCTGTTCAATCACGACCTCGGGCACACTGTCTTGTCGATAAATCAATATCAAAGCGGAATCGAAGGTAAACGCACGCTGAAATGCCTGTATCAACGCCTGCGGAAAGCCGCTCTGATGCAGCTGTTCAGTGACATTGCCGATACTATGATACCAACCGCGGGAAGCTAATTTGATAATACTCATGGTTGAAAAGGCTCAGAAATAAACTCGCCAAAGTATATTTAATCCCGAGCAAAGATACTTAACCAATAGTTAGTAGTTTCGGCGCACTCACATTTCCAGCCGGGTGATGCATGAGAACTGTGCTGGCCTGTCAACATGGCGACCAGCCAAGATGGCCACCAGCTTGAGAGGAATAGCCGGTGGCATTGGCGAAAGCCTTACTTCTTCGACGAAGCAAGGCTCGATGGTTAACTGAGGCAAGCTTTGAGTAGCGTGTTGCGGCCTTGTTCCCGTCCGATGCGGGCCAGCCGCTGCAACCCCCGTACTGCTGCCGGATTATTGCGTAAAATGTAATCCCGATTGTGTGGATAGCGTTTGGCTCGGTATTCGGTGATTGCCACCGTCATGACCAGACGAGCCACGATCAAATCGTAAAGGACCTCAAGCTCTGCCTGCTCTAAAGGCACCACCTGGTGGTACGCTGCAACAAACTCTGCCACCGTGGACAAGGGATCGTCGGATTCGTCCAATTGGTATGAGGCCGCTACAGCCAACTCATTGATTAAAGGCGCATATACCATATCGCCAAAGTCAATGACGCCGGAGATCTTGCAGTGATCCTGGCTATCGACCATCACATTACTGAAATTGAGATCGTTATGGATCACCTGCCCCCGTAGTTTCGGCATTACCGGAACGACATACTGTTCGAAGGCATCCAGTCCATTGCTCGCTAAGGCGCGCACTTCAACATCGTCAATATAGGAAAATAACTCTCGCAGTTCGGCGGCATGCTTCAGGTCCCACAGTATCTTGTGCCCTGCCGCCGGGTGAAAGAATCCCCGCAATGCCAGATCCAACCGCGCCAGGCAGCGGGCGATTTCCCGGCGCTGTTCCGTTGACCGGGTCGTCACTTTAGATAATGTCTGGCCGTCAAGAAAAGAGATCACGCGCACCAGACTGGTCTGGCCGTTTTCCATTTCGACCAGGATCTCATTTTGATGGTCAATGCTCTTTACAATGCGTGGCAGTGGCAGCTCGGAGTCGACTTGGGCCACATGCAACATGGCCGCGGTCTGAAAATTCGCAATCAAGCGATCTTCCGCGGGATTGGTAAAGCGCAATACAAAACGCTCACCTGAAGCATTTTTTAGCAAAAAGATCTGGTCACGCTCGCAAGCCAGCAAGCTTGCAGTGGCCTCTATTCCGTAATATTGACTCGCAACTCGCTGGGCAAATTCAATCGAGTTGGCCGGGGCAGAAGTATTCAATACATCCGCCGTGTCAGCCACTTCCGGTTTGTTCATCGCTATACTCATTTTAAACACCAGTAAGAGGGCGTTATCCGCCCCGACTTAAAAATTGACAGAAAGCGTTTCCAGCACTTCTTCCATACGTTGCAGAAACAGATCGGCGTTGTCCTTACTAAAGGTGAGTGGCGGCCGAATTTTCATCACGTTCGCATGAGGTCCGGCGCTACTGATCAGTACAAACTTCTGCCGTAGCAGGTTCACCGCCTGGGCCGTCTCTTCCGTCGCCGGTTCCTTTGTCGTACGGTCTTTGACCAGCTCAAGGCCGATAAATAAACCCGAACCCCTGATATCACCAATCAGGCTGTAACGCTCAGCCAGTTGACGCAGACCCGCTTGCATATAAGCGCCAACCTTTGCCGAATTTCGAATCAGAGATTCGTTTTCGATCACCTCCAGCACCGCTTGACCGACGGCACACGAAACCGGGTTTCCACCAAAGGTATTGAAATAGCGTGAGCGGCCAAATTCCGCCATCAGCTCTGGCCGTACCACTAAGCCGGCAATCGGGTGTCCGGCTCCCATGCCTTTACCCAATGACACCATATCCGGAACAACATCATGGCGTTGAAATCCCCACCAAGCGTCGCCGGTGCGACCAAAACCAGATTGAACCTCATCGGCAATATAGAGACCACCAGCCGCCCGAATCACCTCGGCGGCTTCGCGTAAAAAGCCCGCTTGCTCGGCAAAAACGCCGTCGCTTGAGAAAATGCTGTCCACAATCAGGGCTGCTGGCTGAATACCATGACGCTGCATGTCTGCAATGGCGGCGCGCAAATTGGCGACAAAGGTTTCGCCGACCTCCGGATTGCCGCGATAACCATCCGGAGCCGGAATTGTCCGGACATGAACACCCAAATCAACGTGTTTGCCCAATGACGGCGAGAGGGCCGCGATAACATCGGTACCACCGTGATAGGCCAGATCAGTGACGATAAAGCCGGTACCTTGGGTATGATATTTGGCAATTCGGTAAGCAAGGTCATTGGCCTCGCTGCCGGTACAGGTAAACATCACATGGGCCAGTGGTTCGGGAAAAGTTGACAGTAATTTCTCGGCATAATTCAGCACGTTGTTGTGCAGGTAGCGAGTATGGGTATTGAGAATACCCGCTTGCTCTCGCAACGTCTCAACCACCTTGGGGTGACAGTGGCCAACACTGGGGACATTGTTATAACAATCAAGATAAGCCTGATCCTGAGAGTCATAGAGCCACACGCCCTCCCCTCGAACCATATGCACAGGCTGCTCATAAAATAGCCGGTAAGCGGGCCCTAACAACCGCTCGCGACGAGCGACCATTTGTTGCTCCTCCGGAGTAAGGTCCGCTCGACCCGGCTCAAAGGCGTTCGTCATAGACATGTTACATCTCCCTGTTTACGTGTTCGTGCAGTTCTGTTTGCCGAGACACAATCAATTGACTTAGTTCCATTTGGTATATCCGATCTCGGTACAGACGTACGGATACCTTAAATCAGGGGTATCACTACCAAAGGTAACATTTCCATTACACTCAAATTGGGTAGGCCAACAGCTGTAGGCTATACAACCAACATACCGAGACAGATTTGCTAACTACATAACCGATTGGTGGTACGGCGTGTTTAGCATGCTAAAAATGGCCCGAACGGTAATCAACGGCCTGCCAGAAAAGCAATCATCAGCGGCAGAATTTGCTCAGCTCCCTGAACAAAAAAGACCCTGAAGATTAACCCAGGGTCTTAATTCATCGGTCAGCATTACGCCGCTGTCCTACAGCTATTGCGCTTTAGTTTGTTCCGATTTTTTGCTGGTGTTATACGCTGACGACTTGCTGGCATGAGATGCCTCGCTACCTGAGAAGCCTGGTAAACCCAAGAAGTTATCCGTCTTCAGAGGTTGACCATCAATATCCAGTAGCGGTTTCGGCGCATCAATTTTCTGCGTTAACAGTGAGACCGTTACTAAAGCGATGATTGAGGCAATAACTCCCCAGATACCGGCCATATAGATTGCATCCCACATCGCCCACTCTTGGTAAACCACACCATCTTCAACCACACCAGTATTCATCTCGCTGGTCATAGGAATGTAGTGATTGTAGCCGTATATCCACATGGCGATACCCGCTACCACAGCAGCCAGAGAGCCCAGCTGATTGGCACGTTTCCAGAAGAAACCGAAGATGAATGGCATGGCGATACCAACGAAAGCAATTTGTGCAGACATGACCAGCAGGTTGTAAATGGCCTCAAACTTAAGCGCAATGACCAGTGCAACACCGGCAATCACAGGAACAGCAATCCGTGTGGTTTTAAGCACTTGCTCACTGTTTGCATCAGGTTTGGCCAGCTTGAGTAAGTTGTCACCGATAAGAGCTGCAATAGCGAGAATGATACTGTCGGCAGAGCTCATGATCGCGGCAGAGAGCGCAATCATAAACAGTACGGTCAGCACAGGTGGCAAATACTCGATCGACGCGTACATCAGAATGTTATTCATCGCGTCGTTGATACTCAGGTCCGGATTTACCTTGAAGTAAATCATCCCCACCATTACCGGAATCATCCCGACAGTGGCATACATCAAGCCGGAAATGTAACCTGCGCGCACACCGGTTTTCTCACATTTAGCGGAAAGAAAACGTTGCATCAGCGACTGAGTAGGAATCACACCCAGACCGATTGTCAGGATGGACGCGGCAAAGTAAATCCAGCCATCAAGTCCGGTGTAGTACATGAAGCCTTCATTGGTGTATTCGTTTTCGGTACCTGCTTCAAAGGTCACGGCGTTTTCAGCCGGAGTTGGGAAGAAGTCCCACTGATTTACCTGGCTCCAGTTGGCCGTATCATTGGTAAACAGTGCGCTCATACCGCCTGGAATATCGTCAAGCATAAATACCAGTAGCAGTACCATGCCGACCAACAAAATGATCATCTGCCAGACATCGGTCAGTGCGACGGCCCACATCCCCCCCATCAGGGTATAAGCCGTAACGATGACAGTCACCAGCGTCACTGCAGTTGCCATCTCTAAGCCTGAGAAGTAAGCCAGGATGCTTCCACCACCCAAGATGATTGCAGCTAACCAGCCGACATCAGCGCATACTAAAATGATGGTTGAGACCAGTGCCATAGCCTTCCCATAGCGCATCTGAATAAAGTCAACAGAGGTCAGATAGCGGCCGCGGCGCAGCAACTTGGCAAAAAACAGCGCGACCACAATCAGTACCACAGCTGCTCCCCAAGGGTCAAAAATGATACCCTGGTTACCAAACAGGTAAGCGTAACCCGCGCCCCCCATTGCCGTACCGGCACCGAACCAGGTAGCAAACATAGTACCTGTCAGGACAAACAGTCCCAGGCCTCGTCCGGCTACCAGGTAGTCTTCAGCCCCGTTGATTTTGGTTGAGGAATACCAGCCGATAACCAGCATGGCCACTAGGAATGCACCTAACCCCATCAAAACCCAGTCTGAGTGTTCGTATAATCCTTCCAAAACATTACCTCCTTGAGCCTCTGCCAACTGTCGTTTCAGTGTCTGGCGTCCCTTAGGCGACAGGGTTGGACTGAAAAGTTGGCACTGGCATTTTATTATTTTGTACCCTGACCGGCCTGATAGCACAATCCCGGAGAGGATAAATTGCCTTTAATGTAAGGGGACTTTCCAATTGAACACACACTACCGTTCCGACGTCGGTATGCACAATGTCCGTTCAAATGAAAAGTTACACTCATGTTAAGATTAAGTAATGCAAAAAGACATTACCTGTTCAGGTAATCCATGCGGTATACACAGTAAAGCCACTACATAAGATAGCTATCTTTCGGTGTAGACAGATCGGGGGTGGAGTCTATAGAGATCAAACATGAGGTATTACTCCCAATTGGATGTCACCACATTGATAACTTGTTCGATTCCTTAAGGGAGCATGGAGAATTTGAGGACACGCGAACAATAAAATACTTATCTGACAATCAGTTACTCTAATTCATCATTCCTGTCTAATTGATGCTCATTTAACAAGAAACAAATGCAACTGTTAATATTAGGGTGCTTTAAGCTCGAATGGGTTTTCTCTCACTTAGCAAGACAAGTAATTGTTACAAAAACAAAAAAGTGATACATTTCACAAAAATCACAATCAGAGCCTATTGACAGTTGCCGAGCATGAGGATCCCCCTCAATGCGTGATCAATCGCATATCAGGCTAAGTTTATTTTTTATGTTTTTATTACTAAACATGTGGAAAGTTGCTGTGACAATAGGTTGGGGAAAGATACGGTTTATTGACACTCAGGCAATCTATGTAAAATAGTTTTCAATTTATTGAAATCCTTTTACCTTGTATGGATATGCATCAACTTGATGGATACTATGAGCTCATAATAAAAAAACTAAGCATCAGCAGGGCTCGTCATGTTTTTAGTTCAAAATATAAAAAACGGAATAATCGTCATAAAGGGTGAAACTTATGCCGAATTAGATTTCCTGGTGCAGCCTATTGTCGACACTATCAGTTTGGAAATAAGGTACTTTGAGGTTCTCTCTCGCGTGAGCAAACATTCGGGAGAAAGACTGGAAAGTGAAGACTTCTTTAGTGACATAGATGATGAATTTATCAAGCTGGTATCACTACACCAGATTTGTTATTTCCAGAAGAAAAACATTGAAAAAAAGTTCTGCATTAACTTAACTATGTCATCTTTATTTGATGATGCATTTGTGTGTAAATTATTAAAATTCAAGATCAAGAATTTTATAATAGAAATAAATCATGTGTGTCAGAATGTTGATAGCGATATCTTATATGAAAATATAACAAAATTGCAGAAAGCCGGAATTCAGTTTTGGTTGGATGATTACTACCATGAATATAATAATGCAAATCTTTCATTTGGATTAATTCCCTGGGATAGAATTAAGATATATAAAAGCATACTTCATTATAATTCAGATAGTCATTCCTTAATTGAATCTATATGTTTTGTGCTTAAACCATTCTGCAAAGATGGTTTGATTTTTGAAGGTATAGAAAGCTCATTTCAACATAATTTAATAAAAAACAATAATATATTAGGACAAGGATATTATTATTCCTACCCTAAGACTTTAGAGTCATTCAGAGAAAAATTTCAACTCAGTCAAAAGAAAAATAATGCTACTTACTAGAACAATCGAAATCAACAATAATAGTTTTAAATTTAGAATATTTTCAAAACGTTATCATGTTATTTCAATAAAGGGAGCAATTGGATATTTATCCTATTCAGGGTGCGTGGTAAAAATTCCACATAAAGGGAGTATTCTTATACCTAAGAACAGTCTGGTTCACTGTGCATTAAAACCTCTCAATGAAATTGGTTTTTCTGTTCAGGTATTCAGATTGGAGGGTATTAGGCAGGATATTTTCATGAAACTCAATTATGACATTATTGCTGCTATTTCTGAAGTGGAAGAGGCTGAGCTAAATTCAAAGCAGGTTATTATTGAAGTTCTGTATGACAAACTAAGAAGTTCATTGTTCAATAGAAACCGGGTGTCGGACAACTCTTATTCTGGAAGAGTGTTTAGTGTAATCAGAAAAGACTTAAAGAAAAAGTGGGAGATTGGAGATGTCTGCAGTGTCCTTTACCTATCTAAAACAACCCTATACAGAAGACTTAAAGAAGAAAAAACATCATTATCAGAGTTACTTTCTACCGCGCGAATGGCTAAAGCGGCTCACTTACTTAAAAATAGCCGCCTGTCTATTTCGGTAATATCGGACAAATGTGGATTTAACAGTACCTCATACTTTTGTAAGAAATTCAAAGAGTCGTATGGAGCAACCCCAACGTTGTTTCGCACCTTTTCTAACTCAACAGCCGGACACCATTCCAGAGCAGAATCACTATCTCCATAAAATGTTTTATTATGCTTGTCGCTCTGTTTAATAGATACCCGATACCTTCTGAAAAAAATACTTTAACGCGAAGATCGAAAGAGAAGCACTTCCAGGCAGAGATGGGCAAATTCGAAACCATTCACTCACGTAACAACACAATGTCGTCATTCCTATTAAGGCTATAACGGGGAAATGTACCTTCACCACGTGTTGATAGCCATCATCCATAACAATTTTATGGTTCGGGTTGAAGAACTGGCTACCGGTGGGCAGACTTGATGGTCCGGCATCCCGGCCGCCACTCGGATACAACAATCACTTCTCGCTGGTCTAAACGACGAAAGGCCGCTATAAAAGCGACCTTTCTATGTATGGTACCGGTGGGCGGACTTGAACCGCCACGCCCGAAGGCAACGGATTTTGAATCCGTCGTGTATACCAATTTCACCACACCGGCATCTTGGGCAGCTGCCCTTTGATGGTTGGCATTATACGTAACTGGATCGACTGCGCAAGAACAAAATCCAGAAATGCCAATTGTTTGCCGATATTTTCGCCATCAATAGACAAGCTGTGCGTTGGCTCTCTTTTCAGCCTGGCTTGAACACTATATCCTGAGCAGCAATTTTTTGGTAAGTGAGCAGTCATGACTAAAACAAACACTTTGCCACCAGCCGGCCTGTTTCGTCGCCTGGGAGCACTAATTTATGATGGACTTGTCGTCATCGCGATTGAGATGATGGCGGCAGGCATTGTTATTGCCATTCTGGAAGCGCTGGTCGCTGCCGGACTAATCAACTATGGCGGCTATATGGACGTCAGCGATATGCTCGGCCATCACCCGATCTGGAGCCCGCTATTCACGCTTTACCTGGTGGTTATTTGGATCTACTTCTTTGTGTTTTTCTGGACCCGAGCCGGTCAGACATTGGGAATGCGCGCCTGGAAAATTCAGATTCGTAGCGAGGACGATTCCCCCATCAGCGTGACTCAGGCTTTAATTCGGCTGGCAACATCTGCGTTTGGCCTGGCCAATCTGGTGGTGCCATTCGATCCTCGTAAGCGGGGTTTCCAGGACATCTGGGCCAAAACCAAAGTGGTCGTGCTACCAAAAGCGAAGTAACTCAGACGTAACAAAAAAAGAGGAAGCCAGGCTTCCTCTTTTTTTGTTGAGCGATTGCTATTAATCGACTTTCAGCTCTTTTAGCATCGCTTCTGGCAAAGCCAGTTCATCGTTTTTATTAACGCTGATACCCGCCTCAATTACCGCCTTAGCGATCTGCTGTGCTTCATCCAGTGAGTGCATCGCGGCAGTCCCGCACTGATATTCATTCAATTCAGGAATTTTTTCCTGGCTGGCCACTTTGATTACATCCTGCATCGCCGCCAACCAGGCATCAGCCACTTGCTGCTCTGCTGGCGTGCCAATCAGGCTCATGTAAAAACCGGTACGACACCCCATCGGAGAGATATCAATAATCTCGACCGAATCGCCGTTTAGATGGTCGCGCATGAACCCGGCAAACAGGTGCTCCAAAGTGTGAATGCCTTTTTCGGACAGAATGTCTTTATTTGGCACAGTGAAGCGCAGATCGAATACCGTAATGGTATCACCCTTAGGTGTGGTCATGGTTTTTGCGACTCGTACTGCCGGTGCGTGCATCCGTGTGTGATCGACGGTAAAGCTATCTAATAAAGGCATTGTATTTCCCCTACCAGTCAAATGCTGGTGATAATGATTTGTCAGTAACGTTCAGATGCCATTACTTCAACGGCCATCTGACAATCGGCAGCGTCTCTGCCGACAGTTATGTCTATTTACTCAGACGGTTGCAGATAAGCAAAATAGTTTGCTAAATAGTCGTCAAAACTGAGCGTATCAGCCTGTTCTGCCTCACGCTGAGCCTCAACCGAACGTTTGGCTTCCTGCTCCATCTGTTCGTGGGTAAAGTACTGATAGTGCTGTTGCACCTGGGCAGTACGGTACTGCTCTCCCAGTGTATTACCCACCTGAATTAATCCACCCAGGCGTTTGGTTTCCGCCAGCAATTGACCGGAAATAGTCAGCTCGGGCTGGTCTATCCAGCGTCGTAGCTGCTGGCAAACCTCACTGTACGCACGGGTTGGCAGATCGCTGGCATCATCCATCATCCGGGCAATCTGTTCCAGATCGTCAAATACACGATGCGCCCAGTCGTTTAAAGTCAGCACTTCGCCATGGCAACCGATCTGTAAGTTTAGCCCGGGTTTACGACCTTCGCTGATCACCCGATTCCAGTTGTCACGCCAACAGGTCAACTCGCAGTCGTCCATTAGCTCTGAATCCGATAATACACACCAGATCAGGAACAGGTCCAGGAAGCGCACCTGCTGGTCGCTGATACCGATAGCACTGAAAGGATTAACGTCCAGCGAGCGAACTTCAATATACTCTACCCCGCCTCTGGCCAGGGCCTGCGACGGTTTCTCACCGCTTTGCGCCACCCGTTTTGGCCGTATCGGTGCATAGAGCTCGTTTTCAATCTGTAGAACGTTGCTGTTCAGCTGGCGATGCTCACCATCAACATTGACACCAATTTTGGCAAACTGCTCAGATGGCGTTCGAATGGCACTGTTCAACCCGTCAAGATACTGATCCAGACTGTTGAAACCGATTTTCAGGCTGCTCTGGGCGTTGTTGGTATAGCCTAAATCACTCAATCGCAGTGAGGTGGCGTGTGGCAGATAAAGTGTCTGACCAATGTTCTCAAACGGTAGCGCGGTTTCTCTGCCACGAATAAATGACGGACACAACGCCGGAGAGGCACCAAAGAAATAGGGTATCAGCCAACCAAAGCGGTAGTAGTTGCGGATAAGGCCAAAATAGGCAGCGGATTTAGCGTCACTACGGCTTTGTTCATCCTGCTCGCCAAACAAGGCGTCCCAAAACGATTCGGAAAAGGAAAAGTTAAAGTGCACTCCGGAGATAATTTGCATCAGACTGCCGTAACGGCGTTTTAGCCCTTCCCGGTACAAGGTTTTCATCCGGCCGGAATTGGAGCTGCCGTAATTCGCCAACTGGATATCATCTTCGTCGGCAACGTAACAAGGCATCGACAGCGGCCACAGACGTTCGTCTTTCAGGTTGAGCTGGGCGAAATGGTGAATATCTTCCAGCTGCGCCAGTAAGGTCTCAATGTCGTGCGACACCGGAGTAATAAACTCCAACAACGATTCAGCAAAGTCAGTGGTAATCCATTGATTGGTGAAGGCAGAACCCAGACCTTGTGGATGAGGAGTGGTGGCCAGTTTACCATCGTTTTGATAACGCAGTGTTTCTCGCTCAACGCCACGACCAAACTGTTGAAAGACTTGAGGATCACGAGCAACCGCCTCGAGTCGTGCAGCAAAATCTGTCAAAATGCAATTCACTTATTTTCGGGTGTCAGAGCAGAGTTCCGACACTGGCTGTGTAATGGTGAAAGGGCAATCTAAAATTGCCCTGTTTGCTGTTATAGATGTGTACTCTAACGGATGATTTCAAGCTCTTCTATCGGAATCTGCAATTTTTCTAATTCTGGCTTCAGCCGCTTGGCGTCTCCCACCACAATAATTTGATATTGCTGCGGATCAAACCACTTTTGTGCAATCGCATTTAACGTACTTTTTGAGACACTTTCAACGATCCGATTGCGCTGCTGCAAATAGTCTTTATCCAGGCTATAGATCAAAATACTGCTCAACAGCTGCGATTTTTGCGACGGCGTTTCATACGTCAGCGCATCCTGCTGGCCAACAGCCAGACGCATAAAGCTGAGCTCTTCATCTGTCATACCCTGCTGACTGTAACGAGCCAGTTCTTTCTCCATTTCCTGTAATGACGCTAGCGTGGCATCGGCCCGAACCTGAGCGTTAAATACAATCGCCCCCACTTCGCGGTTTGAGGCAAGGTATCCGGAAGCCCCGTAGGTATAACCTTTATCTTCACGCAGGTTCTGGTTAATCCGGCTGTTGAAATTCCCTGCCAGATTGAAATTAGCCAACTGGGTCAGAAACACCTCGCCGGTAGCGTCAAACGGCAGTCCCTGACGGACCAGGCGCACGATGGATTGCGGCGCATCCGGTTTGTCGACCAGGAAAATTTTCCGCTCGGTGAGAGGGGAAACCACCTGAGGCCGTATGATCGGTGCCGCCTCTCCTTGCCACTGTTCAACAAACGCCAGTTGCTTTCTGAGTTCACGTTTAGAGATGTCGCCCACGGCCACAATCTGCATTCCATTTGGCGTGTAGTGACGGCGGTAGAAACGTTTAACATCTTCCAGCTCAATCGAATTTAACGATGATTCGGTACCTTCGCTGGCGCGGGCAAACATAGCGTTGCCAAACAGCGCTTGTCGCGTCGCCTGCGAGGCCAGCCAGGTTGGAGTCTGATGTTGGTAAACGATGCCTTCCAGCGCCTTTCTTTTCACCCGGTCAAAATCTTGCTGTTTAAAGGCGGGCTTAAACAACACCTCTTGCATAATTTCCAGAGTTTCCGGCAGGTTTTTCTCCAGCGCTGACACCGACACGCTGGTTGAATACTGGTTGGCGTTAACGCTGATCACGCTGCCCAGCTTATCCAGCTCAGCTTGGATCTGCTCGACGCTACGAAGTGTACTGCCTTCTTCCAGCATAGCGGCGGTCAAATTAGCCAGCCCTTCTTTACCCCGAGAAACGTGGCGCTCACCCGCAGGCAGGCGAAACTCCAGTTGTACTGTCGGGGTTTCACTGGTTCTGGTGCCCAGCAGTTGAGAACCGTTGTTAAAATAGATCTCGTACAAATCCGGCATATGCGCCGATACGCTACCCGCAACCGGGGGCATTTTGTTGCGATCAAATTCATCGACCGGACGAACGTAAGCCAGCTGCTGCTCATCGACGGGTTGATACTCAGGCAGCGCCCGCTCTGGCGAAGTAAAGTTGGCCGCTTTAGCCGCCAGTTCCGCTTTGCCTCTCGGTACCACGCTCAGGGTTACTTTGTTTTTGCCTTGTATGAAACGCTGATACGCCTCCATGACCGATTGAGTGGTGACATTACGTATCTCTTCCAGCTGGGTCTCGATTCGGTCTGGCTGACCAAAAAACGTTTGGTTGGAGGCCAACTGGCTCACCTTGCCGTGAACACTTTGCAAGGCAAACACGGCATTGGCTTCAGCCATGCCGGAAATCTGCTCTAACCGGGGCTGCTGAACGCCATCACGGCCGAACTGTTGTAACGTATCGAGCAACTCTTGATAGACAGAGGCTAAGCTTTTGTCATCACCGGAATCTGCCATCGCGTAAACATAAAACGTACAGGCCAACTCACCGCAATCGTGAAACGCACCGGCATCAACGACTTTTTCGGTTTTCACCAGTTTCTGGTACAGCACACTGTTGGCACCGCGTCCCAGCACTTTGGCCAGAGCGTCGAGCGAGGCTTCGTTATCATCACCTCCAAAGCCGGTCGGCCAGCCCAATACCAACATCGGCTGTTGAATCTGGTCTTCCAGGGTGACAAACCGGTTTTCAGCCAAACGGGCCGGTTGTTTCGGCGCGTTTTGCACCGCCGGGCCGGCAGGAATCGCACCAAAGTATTTCTGCACCCACTCCAGCGTCTGCTCAATATCAATATCGCCGCCTATCGTCAGAACGGCATTGTTCGGCCCGTACCAGCGCAAAAAGAACGCCTTGAGGTCGTTCACGTCCACTTTATCCAAATCGGAGACATAGCCAATAGTCGGCCACGAATAAGGATGACCCTCAGCGTACATCGCTTCGGCCATTTTCTCCCACATCAAACCATAGGGACGGTTGTCGTAGTTCTGAGCCCGCTCATTTTTAACCGTATCACGCTGGATCTCGAACTTGCGCTGCGACACCGCATTGAGCAAAAAGCCCATCCGGTCTGATTCCAGCCACAACACTTTCTCCAGCTGGTTGGACGGTACAGTTTCAAAATAGTTGGTCCGATCCCGGTTGGTACTGCCGTTCAGCGACCCTCCCGCTTCGGTGATGAGCTTAAAGTGCTGCTGATCGCCGACGTGCTCAGAACCCTGGAACATCATATGTTCAAAAAAGTGGGCGAAGCCCGATTTGCCGATCTCCTCTCTGGCCGAGCCGACATGGTAAGTGACGTCGACATGCACTAATGGGTCAGAGTCATCGGGAGACAATATCAGCGTCAGGCCATTGTCCAGGGTATATTTGGAATAAGGGATCATCACCTTGCCAGGCTTAGCTTCAACCTGTTCAACCAGGGCAACGCCTTCTGGCAGTGAAGAAAAGAACGGCACTGAAGGTGAATAAGAGCTGCAACCTACCAGAGGCAGCAGAGAAAGCGCACCAATCCAGAGTTTTCTCATAACGTATCCTTTAAACAATTCCGTAAAACATCGCCGCTAACACGCCGTAGCGGATTGCTTTACCCAACATAATCATGATGCTGCAAGGCCAGAAACGCATCCTTAGCCAGCCTGCGGCCAGACAAAGCGGATCGCCAATCACAGGGAGCCAACTGAGAAGCAAAGACCAATAGCCGTATTTTTGCAGCCATTGCAATGCTTTATGACCATGCTTTTCGTCTTGAGTTCGATTTGGCAGCCACCAACCTAACCAATAGTTGGTCAGACCTCCCAGGGTATTGCCCAAAGTCGCAACATAAATAATAGCCGGTAGGGAATATTGATTAAGGGATAAGGTGGCCAGTAGGCTGGCTTCAGAGCCGCCGGGCAGCAGCGTGGCGCTCAGGAAACCGGTAAAAAAGAGTACCCAGAGCGCCGAATCAGAAAACCAGTGTGCTGATTCGGCAAACAAGGTATCGAAATAGGCTAGCATTGCATATCAAGCAACACCTTGCCCCGGGTATGGCCGGATTCAATCTGGCGATGTGCCTCAGCGACCTGCGGATAAGGATAAATATGCTGGATTTCCGTTTTCAACAATCCGACACTGACCATGTAGAGCATGGTGTCCAACTGTTCGGGATTCGGATCGACCAACATGCCGGTGGCTTCAAAGCCTAACATATTGGCTTTTTCGCAAATCAGTTCAGCGGTAATGGTCGGCACAGTCACTACCCTAGCTTCATCTTTAAGGCATTTGAGAGCATCCAGCGCCGCATCACCGCCGACCAGATCAATCAGTACGTCAACATTGTCTATCCGTTCCGATGCGGGTGCAAAATGATAGTTGATCGCATGGGCACCTAAAGTGGCCATATAGTCGAGGTTGCTCTCGCCGCAGGTGGTATACACCTCGGCTTTCGCCGCCACGGCAATTTGCACTGCCAGATGGCCAACCCCGCCAGCCCCGGCCAGGATCAGTACCCGGTCACCTTCTTTGACTTCGGCTTTATTCAACGCCTGAGCTGCAGTTTGTCCTGCCAGCGGTAACACCGCCGCGGCTTCGAGGGTCACCGAATCCGGCACCAGGCTTAATTCCTGTTCAGCGACACACAGATACTGGCTGTAACCGCCGCCCTGAAGTGGAAAACCGACAAAGCCAGCCACGTTATCACCCTGGTTAAAGCGTTCACACCCTTCGCCACAGCTGACTACCTGACCGGAAATATCATAACCGGGCACCCAGGGCAGTTTGTCGGCATTCTCGGAAGCCGCCCAGCCTAGCCCGGCACGGGTTTTTACGTCTATAGGGTTAACGCCGGCAAAGGCCACTTTGATCAGCACTTGTCCCGCTTGTGGCTGTGGAATCGGTGCAGATTGAATGGCTAACACTTCGGGGCCGCCAAACTGTGTAATCGCGATTTGTTTGTTTTCCATGTTCAGGTTCCCTATAGATGTAAAAAAGGGATGCATCAAGCATCCCTTTGAATATATACCATTTCTTGCCAACAAGTTAAACGTACTGTCGCACTTTGGCTAATGCTGGTTGTACCGCTTAACCCACCAGTGCCAGCAGAATACCGGCGGCAACTGCGGAACCCAGCACGCCTGCCACGTTTGGTCCCATGGCATGCATTAACAGGAAGTTTTGCGGATTAGCTTCGAGACCCACTTTATTCACCACACGAGCAGCCATCGGAACCGCCGATACCCCGGCCGCGCCGATCAGCGGGTTGATGTCTTCGCTGGAGAACTTGTTCAGCATCTTGGCCATCAAGACACCGGCAGCGGTACCAATACTGAATGCCACCGCACCGAGGGCTAGGATCCCTAAGGTTTCCAGATTCAGGAATTTGTCCGCCTGCAGCTTAGAGCCAACGCCGAGACCAAGGAAAATGGTGACCACATTGATTAGCTCATTCTGCGCCGTTTTAGACAGACGCTCCACTACACCGGCTTCACGCATCAGGTTGCCGAGGCAGAACATCCCCACCAGCGGGGTCGCTGAAGGCAGGAACAGAATCGTCATCAGCAATACCACCAACGGGAACAGCACTTTTTCAAATTTGCCCACGTGACGGAGCTGCGCCATCTTGATTTGGCGCTCTTCGCCGTTAGTCAGCGCCTTCATGATTGGCGGCTGGATGATCGGTACCAGAGCCATATAGCTGTATGCTGCTACTGCAATGGCCCCGAGCAGATCCGGCGACAACCGGCTGGCGAGGAATATCGCCGTCGGGCCATCTGCACCACCGATAATGGCAATAGAGGAGGCATCCGCCATATTGAACTCCATACCCGGTACGAAGTTGAGCAAAATGGCCCCAAACAGAGTCGCGAAGATACCAAACTGGGCTGCCGCGCCTAACCAAAGTGTTTTCGGGTTTGCGATCAGCGCGCCAAAATCGGTCATCGCCCCTACGCCCATAAAGATCAGCAGCGGGAACACGCCCGATTCAATCCCGATATGGTACACATAGTAGAGCAGGCCGCCGGGCTCAGTGAATCCAGCATTGGGGATGTTAGCCAGTACGGCACCAAATCCTATCGGCAGCAATAATAGCGGCTCGAAACCTTTGCGAATGGCTAAAAACAACAGTAGGCAGCCAACCAGTATCATGCACAGCTGGCCCAGCTGAAAGTGAGCAATTCCCGTCTCGGACCAAAGGGTCAATAAACCTTCCATGATGTTCCCTTACGCTAAGCTCAGTAAAGGAGAACCTACCATTACGGCATCGCCTTCCTTCACATGCAGTTCCTGCACGACACCGCCGCGCGCTGCGCGCACTTCGGTTTCCATTTTCATTGCTTCCAAAATCAACAACACATCACCTTCCGCTACTTGAGCGCCAGTCTGCACATTGACTTTAAAGATGTTACCCGCGAGCGGTGCCGGAACCGATTCTGTTTCAGCGGAGGCTGGGGCCGCTGCAGCCGCTGGCTGATTATTGGCAGCCGCCGCTGGGGTAACCGACGTCAGTTGTCCCTGAGGACCAACCTCAACATCATAAACCTGGCCATCCACTTTGACGCTGTAGCTTTCAATCGCACCTGTTGTTGCTGGTGCCGCTGCAACTGGCGCTGCCTGTTCAGCGCTAGGAGCAGGTTCAAATGCTTCTGGATTACGACGGTTTTTGAGGAATTTCAGTCCCACTTGAGGGAACAGAGCGTAAGTCAGCACATCATCCACGGTATCTTCTGCCAGAGAGATACCTTCCTGTTTAGCTTTGCTCAGCAGATCTTCAGTCAGTTGATCCATTTCCGCTGCCAGCAGATCGGCAGGACGACAGCTAATTGGCTCTGCACCATCCAGGACTTTCGCTTGCAATTCAGCATTCAATTCAGCCGGGGCCGCACCATATTCGCCTTTCAGCACGCCCGCCGTCTCTTTGGTGATGCTCTTATAGCGCTCCCCCGTTAAGACGTTAATGACCGCCTGGGTGCCGACAATCTGTGACGTTGGCGTAACCAGCGGGATATAGCCCAGGTCCTGACGGACACGTGGGATCTCGGCCAGCACTTCATCAATACGATCCGCCGCGCCCTGTTCTTTCAGTTGGCTTTCCATGTTGGTCAGCATGCCTCCCGGAACCTGGGCGATCAGGATGCGCGAATCGACACCTTTTAGCTGGCCTTCAAACTTCGCGTATTTCTTGCGCACTTCACGGAAATAAGCGGCGATCGGCTCGAGTTGGTCCAACTGTAAATTGGTATCGCGCTCAGTGCCTTGCAACATCGCTACCACGGTTTCAGTCGGGGTATGGCCGTAAGTGCAGCTCATTGAAGAAATAGCGGTGTCCAGGATATCCACGCCAGCTTCAACCGCTTTCACTGCGGTCGCGGTCGACA